>NZ_PYTW01000010.1:0-240613 GCF_003028435.1 Serratia sp. Nf2
GGGGGCCGATTAGGCAGGCTGCTCATCATACTCTTAATCATTGGCCCCATCCCACACTGGTTCGAGCGGACACTCTTTCTCCGGATTTAATTAGGTATTCTCGGACAAATACAAAAACAAAAAAGCCCGCAACCGAAGTTGTGGGCTTTTTCGCTATTATCGCCGGGTCTATCTGGTTCACTGGCGACGTATTTGGTGGAGCTGGGGGGATTTGAACCCCCGTCCGAAATTACTACACCGTCGGCACTACATGCTTAGTCCAATCTTTACATTCGCCGGCCAGCTGCGGATGGACACGCTACTGACAGACTAGCCTGATTGAGTTTAACGCTTCAGCCCCAGGCAGGACGTCCACGCGATCTCTTTTGGGTTTGACCTCTCTTGATCCCCGTCCTAAGAGCGGAGGCTAGGGAGAGAGGGCTCTAAGCAGGGTATTAAGCTGCTAAAGCGTAGTTTTCGTCGTTTGCGACTATTTTTTTGCGGCTTTTTACGAGGCCAACCGCCCCTCGGCATGCTCCTAGGGCTTCGCAAATCCCGTCGAATCCAGAATCAGCCCCAAGTAACTTTGTGCAGTATACCAGAAGTTTACTTCGATAAGCCAGCGGCTTAACGATTGGCGTGCTTCATGATACGGGCTTTCGCCGTCTGCCATTCGCGATCTTTGATGTCATCGCGTTTGTCGTGCTCTTTCTTGCCTTTGGCTACGCCGATCTTGATCTTGCTCCAGGCATTTTTCCAATACAGGGACAAGGCCACCACGGTGTAGCCATCGCGGTTGACGCGGCCGAGCAGGGTATCCAGCTCGCGTCGTTTCAGCAGCAGTTTACGGGTACGCGTCGGATCGCACACCACATGCGACGAAGCCACGTTGAGCGGGGTGATGGTGGCGCCAAACAGATAGGCTTCACCGTCACGGAACGTCACGTAGCTGTCGCTGAGGTTGGCTTTGCCTGCACGCAGCGATTTAACTTCCCACCCTTGCAGCGACAGGCCCGCCTCGAACTCTTCTTCAATGAAGTATTCGAAACGCGCGCGCTTGTTTTGAGCAATGGTGGCGGAACCGGGTTTGTGTGCTTTTTTCTTTGTCATAGTGCGTTCATTATACTGGATGCTTCAGCGAAAGAAATCCTTTCCCGTTCAGCACCTGCGCAATTTTTCGCATTTTTGGCGCCCTCAGCCCTTAGCAGATTTTTTGTTTGCCGCCAGATAAATGGTATTATCTGTACGTTTTATGTCTCACAGGAAATGATATGCCCCAGATCAGTCGGTCTGCGTTAGTGCCGTTCAGCGCCGAGCAGATGTATCAGTTGGTTAACGATGTTCATTCTTATCCCGATTTTCTGCCAGGCTGCACCGGCAGCCGGGTGCTTAATGCTACCAACAATGAAATGACCGCCGCGGTGGACGTCGCCAAGGCCGGTATCAGCAAAACTTTTACCACGCGCAATACGCTGTTGGATAACCAGAGCATCAATATGCAACTGGTCGATGGCCCGTTCCGCAAGCTGATGGGCGGCTGGCAATTCACGCCGCTGAGCGAAGAGGCCTGCAAGGTGGAGCTGCACCTGGACTTCGAGTTCACCAATAAACTGATTGAGCTGGCGTTCGGCAAGGTGTTCAAAGAGCTGGCGGGCAACATGGTGCAGGCATTCACCCAGCGGGCGAAAGAGGTCTACAGTGTCTGACATCCAGGTCGAGGTGGTGTACGCCTTGCCGGAGCGCCAGTACCTGCGCAAGGTGAAGCTGGCCGAGGGCAGCAGCGTTGAGCAGGCGATTGCGGCTTCGGGCCTGCTGGAGCTGCGCCAGGATATCGATCTCAAAAGCAACAAAATCGGCATCTATAGCCGCCCGGCCAAGCTGGGCGATACGCTGAGCGACGGCGACCGGGTGGAGATCTACCGGCCCTTGCTCGCCGATCCGAAAGAGTTGCGCCGGCAACGGGCAGAAAAGGCAAAAAAATAAGGCGCTTATAGCGCCTTATTTTTTATCTGAAACGGATTTTCTCTTCCGCGTTGCAGCCTGCGACTGTCATGAGGAACATCATGCCCCCTCATGGGCCGAAAGAGCGGGCGGCGCCGATTACTTGGTCAGCGCCGGTTTGTTTTGGATATCGGTCAACACGCCTGCGCTGTCGAAGGTCAGCGTCAGCGTCTGCTGGGTGATGTCTTCATGGCCAGGCTGCTGACGGAACACATAGAACCACGTCTGAGTCCCGAACGGGTCTTGCAGCATTGGGGTGCCCAATGTGTAAGCGACCTGTTGCTGGGTCATCCCTTTCTGAATTTTCGCCACGTCGGTCGACGTCAGGTAGTTCCCCTGATTGATGTCAGGACGATAAACCACCTTTTCAAAAGTAGAACAGCCTGCAGTCAGCATCACAAGAACTACAGCGGCGGCAGTCAGCGTTTTACAGCGCATAGTAATCACATTCCTTTAGGGCATAGGATGCCGATGATAATAGACCTTGCGGCAGTTGGAAACCTTTATACCCTTCATCTTTCAAGTTGCGACGCGTTGGCTTTCTTTCAGCACCTCAAGCGCTTGGCCTGTTTCAGGCCGTTGAGGAGGCTTCGAATCGCCGCCGCGCCGCACTTTAGATATCTTTCGGGTCAACAGCGTCACTGTCAGACCGCAGGAAAGTGAAAAAGTTGAGCTTTTTTATGCCGCCAGCAGTTCTTTGGCGTTCGCCAGCGTATTGCGGGTGACTTCGCTGCCGCCGAGCAGGCGCGCCAGCTCCTGCAGCCGGGCGCGTTTATCCAGCGGCGCCATCTGGGTTTCGGTGACCGTGCCGTCGGTCTGCTTGCTGACGAACAGGTGCTGATGCCCGCATCCGGCCACCTGCGGCAGGTGAGTCACGCACATCACCTGGGTGGATTCGCCGAGCTGGCGCAGCAGGCGGCCGACGATGGCGGCGGTCGGGCCGCTGATGCCCACGTCCACCTCATCGAAGATCAGCGCCGGGGTTTCCATCTTGCGGGCGGTGATCACCTGAATGGCCAGCGCGATGCGCGACAGCTCACCGCCGGAGGCGACCTTCGCCAGCGGCTGCAGCGGTTGCCCCGGGTTGGTGGAGACGCAGAACTCGGTGCGGCTGGCCCCTTCGGCGCTCAGATGCTGCGGCTCGAAACGCACATCGATGTTGAACTTGCCGTGCGGCATGGAGAGCGCCTGCATGCTGTCGGTGATGAGCGTGGTCAGCTCGGCGGCGTAATGTAGGCGTTTCTGATGCAGCTGCTCCGCCAGCGCCAGCGCCTGGTGGTGATGTAGGGTGACCGCCTCGTTCAGGTGCTCATGGTCGCTTTCCTGCTGCGAAAGCAGCTGTTGTTCATCCAGCAACTGCTGATGCAGCTGCGGCAGCTCTTCCGGTGCAACCTGGTGTTTGCGCGCCAGGCTGATTTGGCGCGACAGGCGCTGTTCCAGCTCGTGCAGACGATTGGGATCGAGATCCATGCGATCGGCGTAGTGGCGCAGCTCGTCGCTGGCTTCGCTGATCTGGATAGAAGCCTCTTCCAGCATGTCCAGCAGGCCGCTGAGCTTATCGTCCAGCCCGGCCAGCTCGAGCAGCAGGTGCTTGGCGCTGTAGAGCTGGCTGAGCATGTTGTTCTCGTCGCTGTCGGCCAGCAGCTGCAGCGTCTGCTGGCTGAGGGTCAGCAGCTGGCCGCTGTTGGCCAGGCGCTTGTACTCGGCGTCGGTCTGCTCGAACTCGCCAGCCTGCGGCGCGAATTCGTTCAGCTCTTTCAATTGGTATTGCAGCAGCTGCTTGCGCGCTTCGCGCTCGATGGACTGCTGCTGATGGTGCGCCAGCTCGCGGCAGCTCTGGTGCCAGCGTTGGTAGGCCTGGCCCATCGCCGCCAGCAGGGCGGGTTCGTCGGCGTAGGCGTCGAGCAGCGCTTTTTGGTGCTCCGGTTTGAGCAGCAGCTGATGGGCGTGTTGGCCGTGGATTTGGATCAGGCGTTGCCCCAGCTCGCGCAGCTGCGACAGCGGCACGGCTGTGCCGTTGATAAAGCCGCGCGAACGGCCGTCGGCGTTGATCACCCGGCGCAGCAGGCATTCGTTGCTGTCGTCCAGCTGGTTCTGTTCCAGCCACTCGCGCGCAGACGGGGTGTCCGCCAGCGAGAAGCGGGCGCAGATGTCGGCGCGGGCGGCTCCCTGGCGCACCACGTTGCCGTCGGCGCGGTTGCCGAGGCACAGCCCCAGCGCATCGATGGCGATGGATTTGCCGGCGCCGGTTTCACCGGTGATCGCCGTCATACCCGGTTGAAAATCGATTTCCAACTCACGAACGATAGCAAAGTTGCTGATGGTTAATTGCGCCAGCATGGGAACCTTCCTGTGTATAAACACATAACTGTAGTTTCATACAGTATAAACTGGTTTTATATACAGTAAAGTGGCCGGCGAAGATTTTAGAACAATTTTTTCGACCAGCCCAGCTTGGTGCTTAACGTGTTGAAATAGCTGTAGTCCTTCGGGTGAATCAGATTCAGGTGGAAATCGCTGCGGCGGATCAGCACTTCTTCGCCTTCCTGGATCGGCAGCGCGATCTGGCTGTCGCAACTGATCTCCAGATCGCTGCCGATCTGCGAAAACTTCAGACGGATGGTGCTGTCGCCGTTGATCACCAGCGGCCGGGCGGAGAGGGTGTGCGGGAACATCGGCACCAGCGCGATCGCCTCCAGCGACGGGGTGAGGATCGGCCCGCCGGCGGAGAGCGAGTAGGCGGTGGAGCCGGTCGGCGTGGCGATGATCAGGCCATCGGAGCGCTGCGAGAAGGCGAAGCGATCGTCGATGTACACCTCGAATTCGATCATGTGCGCCACTTTGCCGGGGTGCAGCACCACTTCGTTGATGGCGGTGCTGATGCGGCACTGCTGGTGCTCTTTATGCACGATGGTTTCCAGCAGGAAACGCTGTTCGTCGATATACTCGCCTTCCAACACGTCCGCCAACTGCTGCAGGGCGTTGTCGGGATCGAGATCGGTGAGGAAGCCGAGGTTGCCGCGGTTGACCCCGATCACCTTGATGTCGTAACGCGCCAGCACGCGCGCGGCGCCGAGCATGTTGCCGTCGCCGCCGACCACCACCGCCAGATCGGCGCGCTGGCCGATATCCGCCAGGCCGCCGGTCACGGCGTCTTTCAGCCCCAAATCATGGGCGATCTGGCGTTCGACCATCACCGAATAGCCGCGGGCGACCAGCCAGTGGAACAGCATCTCGTGGGTTGCCAGCGCTGAAGGGTGACGCGGGTGGCCAACAATGCCAATACAGGCGAATTTTTTATTCATTTGTTGTGATTTTCCTCACCGGGACCCGTTTATGCCCCACATTGTGACCGGTTGACTTGAAACCCCAGTTTTGATCCCCATAATAAGCCAAGTTGCGAGATTAATGCTAAAACGCGGAGATATTCATGAGTAGTAAAGAACAGAAGACGCCAAACGAGCAAGTCTCGGAAGAAATGGAACAACACGCTCATCACGATGATACGCTGCCGGAAGCGGCGGAAGGCGTCGATCTGCGCGATGCGCGTATCGCCGAACTGGAAGCCCAACTGGCGGAAGCTCAGCAGCACGAGCGCGACAGCCTGCTGCGCGCCAAAGCGGAAGCGGAAAACATCCGCCGCCGCGCTGAACTGGACGTCGAGAAAGCGCACAAGTTCGCCCTGGAGAAATTCTCCGGCGATCTGCTGCCGGTGATCGACAACCTGGAGCGCGCGCTGGATCTGGCGGATAAAAACAATCCGGAACTGGCCGCAATGATCGAAGGCATCGAGCTGACGCTGAAATCGCTGCTGGACGTGGTGCGCAAGTACGGCATCGAAATCGTCGGCGACGTCAACGTGCCGTTCAACCCGGAAGTGCATCAGGCGATGAGCATGATGGAATCCGCCGATCACCAACCGAATCACGTGATGATGGTGATGCAGAAAGGCTATACGCTGAACGGCCGCCTGCTGCGTCCGGCGATGGTTGCAGTCTCCAAAGCCAAGGCGTAATCGCCCCGGCAACGGCATAAAGAAAGGCACCCGAGGGTGCCTTTTTTGTCTCTGTACTACGCCTGCGGCAGGCGCGGCATCCAATCGATCGGCGTGAGCCCTTGCTGCTCCAGCAGCTGATTGGCCTGCGAGAAGTGACGGCAGCCGAGGAAACCGCGGTGGGCGGAGAGCGGCGACGGGTGCGGCGCCTTCAGCACATGGTGGCGGTTGCGGTCGATAAAGTTGCCTTTCTTCTGCGCGTGCGAGCCCCACAGCAGGAACACCACGCCTTCACGGTTCTCGTTCAGGGCGGCGATCACTTTGTCGGTAAAGGTTTCCCAGCCCAGGTTGGCGTGCGAGTGCGCGCGGCCGCCTTCCACCGTCAGCACGGTGTTGAGCAGCAGCACCCCCTGTTCGGCCCAGCTTTGCAGGTAGCCGTGATCCGGGCGTTCGAAGCCGGGAATGTCGGTCGCCAACTCTTTATACATGTTTACCAGCGACGGCGGCGCCGGCACGCCGGGGCGCACCGAGAAAGAGAGGCCGTGCGCCTGATTGGGGCCGTGATACGGATCCTGGCCGAGGATGACGACCTTGACGTCCGCCAGCTCGGTATAGCGGAAAGCGTTGAACACGTCCTTCTGCGGTGGATAAATGGTCTTACCGGCCTGGCGTTCAGCGGCAACAAAGGCGAGCGTTTCAACAAAATAGGGCTGCTCTTTCTCTTTGCCGATCACGTCATGCCAGGTGAGGGAGGTGGCCATAAACGCTCTCCTTTGTTTTCTTTAGCAATTCATGGGCTATAGCTTACCGTTTCGGCACGCGCAGCGAAACCCGCTTTTCATTTCTCGCCGCCGAGCCTTATGCAATTATTTTTGAAAATTTACAAAAATAATTGGTTTTTGCCGCAGTGGGAAAATTGATATAAAACATAAATTTGCCCCTTCACGCCCTGTGCTCACCCGGTAAAAATTGACTTTAATCAAGGAACTGGCCCGGTCAGGCTGGTATACAGAACAACAAGACAACAATGGTTTTACCAAATGGCCGAAACCAGAATTGGGTTTTCTCACGACGTGAATTTTTACGCCCTTGTACGGAGGCAACATAATGATTACCGGTATTCAAATTACCAAAGCGAACGACCAGGCGCTGGTGAATTCTTTCTGGCTGCTGGACGATGAAAAAGCGGAAGCTCGCTGCGTGTGCGCCAAGGCCAACTACGCGGAAGATCAGGTTGTCGCAGTCAGCGACCTGGGTCAGATCGAATACCGTGAAGTGCCGCTGGAACTGCAGCCGACCGTGCGCGTGGAAGGCGGTCAGCACCTGAACGTCAACGTGCTGCGTCGCGAAACCCTGGAAGACGCGGTCAAGCACCCGGAAAAATACCCGCAGCTGACCATCCGCGTGTCCGGCTATGCGGTGCGCTTCAACTCCCTGACGCCGGAACAGCAGCGCGACGTTATCGCCCGCACCTTTACCGAAAGCCTGTAATTTGCGGCGCAGTCAATCAGGGAGCTTCGGCTCCCTTTCTGGCGTTTGGCGGCCGAAAACCGAACGCGGATCACATTCTGCACAAAGATAAGCATTCCTGATACAGAACTCATCCGACCTGCCGATAGCTAAATCAGCACCTATTCAGGTGCTCAATAAAAAGTCTATCGACAAGGAGTCGGCATGAGTATGCCTTTAAGTTTTACCTCTGCAGTATCCCCGGTGGCCGCGATCCCTACGCCTCGCGCCGCTGCCGAGACGGCGACGGCGGCGCAGCCCGCGGCAGCGCCGGCAAATCCGGCGCCGGTGGCCTCTCCCTCTCAGAACACGCTCAATGCGCAGGCTCTGTTGAATACGCTGGTCGGCGATATCTCCGCGGCGGCGCCGACGGCGGCGGCGGCAGCTCCGGGCGTGACCCGGGGGCAGCAATCGCAGGAGGGGGATTATGCGTTGGCGCTGTTGGCCAAGGACGTTTATTCACTGAACGGTCAAGGCACCGCCGGGTTCAACCGCCTGAGCGACAGCGCGCTGCTCGGTTTCGGCATCGATCCCGCCAGCCTGCACGACGCGGGCAGCGGTTTCCAGGCCGGGATTTACAGCAACGACAAGCAGTATGTGTTGGCGTTCGCCGGCACCAACGACTGGCGCGACTGGCTGAGCAACGTGCGGCAGGCGACGGGCTATGACGATGTGCAGTACAATCAGGCGGTTGCCGCTGCCAAAAGCGCCAAGGCGGCCTTCGGCGATGCGCTGGTGATCGCCGGCCATTCGCTCGGCGGTGGTCTGGCGGCCACCGCCGCGCTGGCGACCGGCACCGTCGCGGTCACCTTCAACGCGGCCGGAGTGTCGGATTACACCCTGAATCGCCTGGGTATCGATCCGGCGGCGGCGAAGAAAGATGCCGAAGCCGGCGGCATTCGCCGCTACAGCGAGCAATATGACATGCTGACCAGCACCCAGGAATCGACTTCGCTGATCCCGGACGCCATTGGCCACAACATCACCCTGGCCAACAACGATACCCTGACCGGCATCGATGACTGGCGGCCGAGCAAGCATCTGGATCGCAGCCTGACGGCGCACGGTATCGACAAGGTGATAAGTTCGATGGCGGAACAAAAGCCGTGGGAGGCGAAGGCCAATGCCTGAAGGGCGTCGCTTGCGGCGGGCGCTGGCGATAGCCTTACTGGCGCTGGTCGCAGTGACCGGTTTACTGATGATGGCTAAGGGGCAACAGATGGGGCAGGAGATTTCGCCGTTTGACGGCCACAGCAATCTGGCGCTGGCTCAGGCGGTGGCGCGCGGCGATACGCAGGGTATCCATGCGCAGGCCACGCAGGATCGCTTGCGCGAGCGGGGCGAACGGCAGGTCACGCTGTTGCAGTGGGCGGTGCTTTCGCAGCAGCCGGATAGCGTGCAGGCGTTGCTGGATCTCGGCGCCGACCCGGCGGCGGCGGGGCTGGACGGCAACAGCGCGCTGCACACCGCGGCGATGCTGCAAGACGCGCAGTACCTGCGGTTGTTGCTGGCCAAAGGGGCGCAGGTGAACGTGCGCAATGCCGTTACCGGCGCCACGCCGCTTGCGGCGGCGGTGCTGGCCGGGCGTGAGGAGCAACTGCGGCTGTTGCTGGCGGCCGGGGCGGACACCACCTTGAGCGATCGGCTGGGGGATACCCCGCTGCATCTGGCGGCGAAGATCAACGCGCCGCACCTGGCGCTGCTGCTGTTGCAGGCCGGGGCCGATGCCCGGGCGCGCAACCAGCAGGGCGTCGCGTTCCAGTTTTATTTCTCGCAAACGCCGGCGCATTTGCAGAATGACGAGCTGAAGGCGCAGTTCCGCGAACTGGATAAATGGCTGCAGGGGCACCGCCTGGCCACGCACTACGGGCAGCCGTAAACGCCCATAAAAAAACCGCCTGTAAAGGCGGTTTTTTCTTAGGCAGCGGGGGTTATTCCGCGTCGCCGGCCGGTTTGGCCTTCGCCTGACGGCGTTTGCCGACGTTTTTGGCGTCGCGGTGGCGCACTTTCACCTTGGCCTTTTCTTTGTTCTTCGCTTTATCTTCCGCGCGTTTGGCCAGTACTTTCTTCGATGGCTTGCCGTTGCTCTTCTCGTTCGGCACCTTGGTTTTCGGCCGCAGTTCGTCGATCACGCGCGCTTTCAGCGGCTCGTTCAGGTAACGGCCCACTTTGCCCAGCAGCAGATGGTCGTGCGCTTCCACCAGCGAAATGGCGGTGCCTTTGCGCCCGGCGCGGCCGGTACGGCCAATGCGGTGCAGGTAAGTATCCGCCGTGCGCGGCATGTCGAAGTTGAACACGTGGGTGATATCGAGGATATCCAGACCGCGTGCGGCAACGTCGGTGGCGACCAGCACGTTAACCCGGCCATCCATCATGCGTTTGACCGCTTCGTTGCGTTTGGCCTGCACCATTTCGCCTTCGAGATAGCAGGTGTTGATGCCCGCTTCGCGCAGCCAGGTGGCCAGCTCGTGCACGCGCTCGCGTTTGCGCACGAAGATCACCGATTTCTGCACGTCCGGTTGTTGCAGCAGGTGGATCAGCAGCGCGGTTTTGTGCTGCACGTCATCGGCGCGGTAATACCACTGCAGGATTTTTTTGCGTTCGCGGCGCGACGGATCGGCTTCCACTTCCACCGGTTCTTTCAGGATGCGCTCGGCGAATTCGCGGATCGCTTCGCCTTCCAGCGTGGCGGAGAACAGCAGCGTCTGGTTGCGCCAGCGGGTTTCGGCGGAGATGGTTTCGATGTCCTGCGCGAAGCCCATATCGAGCATGCGGTCGGCTTCGTCGAGGATCAGGGTTTCCACCGCGCGGCAGTCGAAGTTCTCTTCTTTAATGTATTGCAGCAAACGGCCGGTGGTGGCGACCACCACGTCCTGGTTTTCGCTGAACACTTCCGCGTGGTTCATGTAAGCGACGCCGCCGGTGATGGTGGCGATATCCAGCGAGGTATGAGCAGCCAATTCACGCGCCTGATCGGCGACCTGCATCGCCAGTTCACGCGTTGGCGTCAGGATCAGTACGCGCGGCGGGCCGGATTTTTTGCGTGGAAAGTCCAGCAGGTGCTGCAACACGGGCAGCAGGAAGGCGGCGGTTTTGCCGGTGCCGGTCGGAGCCGAACCTAAGACGTCGCGCCCGTCCATCGCCGGCGGGATCGCAGCGGCCTGAATGGCGGTGGGGCGATCGTAGCCTTTGTCGCGCAGCGCGTCGATCAGGCGGTCATCGAGTTCGAGTTCGGAAAAAGTGGTTGCTGTCATGGTCTACCTCTACTTGGGGCGCCGATTATAGACGGGTTGGCCGCGATCTTCACCTATTTAAGCGGAAAGCCGCTCTTTTCCCGCCGATCAGATTGCCTTATGCTACGCCAGTTTTATAGCCAGGTGGTGAGTGTGAGCAAGCGATCGAAAGCCGATTTTACCCCGCGCCGCGGGGGTTTTACCTTTAAACAATTCTTTGTCGCCCACGATCGTTGTGCCATGAAAGTGGGCACCGACGGGGTGCTGCTCGGCGCCTGGGCGCCGCTGGGGCAGGCGCGTCGGGTGCTGGACATCGGCAGCGGCAGCGGGCTGATCGCGCTGATGCTGGCGCAGCGCAGCGGCGACGAAGTGACCATTGACGCGGTGGAGCTGGATGAAGCCGCCGCCGGCCAGGCGCGCGAAAACGCGGCGGAATCGCCGTGGCCGCAGCGGATCCGCGTGCATGCGCAGGATATTCACCATTATGCGCAGCGGCATGCCGCTGAGTATGATCTGATCGTCAGTAATCCGCCTTATTTCGAGCCGGCGGTGGCTTGCCGCGACCAGGCGCGCCACAACGCGCGTTATACCGAAACCCTGACACACGATGCGCTGTTGGCCTGTGCGGCACAGCTGCTGGCGGCGCAGGGGACGTTCTGCGTGGTGCTGCCGCACGACATCGGCGCCGAATTCGAACGTCTGGCACAGCAAAGCGGCTGGCACACGGCGGTGAAAGTGAACGTCAGCGATCGGGCCGATACGCCGCTGCACCGGGTGCTGCTGGCGCTGACGCGGCGGGAAATGCCTCTGCAGGAGCAGGCGTTGGTGATCAAACAGGCTGATGGCAGCTACACCGCCGATTTCCGCCGGTTGATCACCGACTTCTACCTGTTCTACTGAAAAGAAAAGGGCGCCGATTAGGCGCCCTGTCGCAGAGTTTAAGGCTGCAAAATGGTCGGCAGCGCTTCCGGCAGCAGATCCGGATAGTCCAGCGTGTAATGCAGGCCGCGGCTCTCTTTACGCGCCATGGCGCTGCGCACGATAAGCTCGGCCACCTGCACCAGATTGCGCAGCTCCAGCAGGTTGTTGGAGATGCGGAAGTGAGCGTAGTACTCGTCGATTTCCACCTGCAGGGTGTTGATGCGGCGCAGGGCGCGTTCCAACCGCTTGGTGGTGCGCACGATGCCGACGTAATCCCACATGAACAGCCGCAGCTCGTGCCAGTTGTGCTGGATCACCACCCGTTCGTCCGCATCGTCCACCCGGCTTTCATCCCAGTGCGGCACCTGTTTGGCCTGCTGAATGAACGGCAGGCGCTGCAGAATGTCTTCCGCCGCTGACCAACCGTACACCAGGCACTCCAGCAGCGAATTCGACGCCATGCGGTTGGCGCCGTGCAGGCCGGTATAGCTGACCTCGCCGATGGCGTACAGCCCGTCGAGATCGGTCCGGCCGTGCTGATCGACCATCACGCCGCCGCAGGTGTAGTGCGCCGCCGGGACGATGGGGATCGGCTGCCGGGTCAGATCGAAGCCCAGCGTCAGCAGCTTCTCGTGGATCATCGGGAAGTGCTGGGTAATGAACTCCGCCGGCTTGTGGCTGATGTCCAGGTACATGCAGTCGGCGCCCAGGCGCTTCATTTCATGGTCGATGGCGCGGGCAACGATATCGCGCGGAGCCAATTCGCCGCGCGGGTCAAAATCGGGCATAAAGCGGCTGCCGTCCGGGCGTTTCAGGTATGCCCCTTCACCGCGCAGCGCTTCGGTCAGCAGGAAGTTGCGCGCCTGCAGATGGAACAGGCAGGTCGGGTGGAACTGGTTGAACTCCAGGTTGGCGACCCGGCAGCCGGCGCGCCAGGCCATGGCGATGCCGTCGCCGGAGGAGATGTCCGGGTTGGTGGTGTATTGGTATACCTTGGCCGCGCCGCCGGTCGCCAGCACCACCGTTTTGGCGCGATAGGTTTCCACCCGCTCCAGCTCGCGGTTCCAGACGTAAGCGCCCACCACTCGGCGGGTGCCCGGCAGGCCGATTTTGTTCGAGGTAATAAGGTCAACCGCGTTGCGGCGCTCCATCACGCAAATATTGGGGTGAGCGCTTGCTTTCCCCACCAGCGTGGTCTCTACTTCCTTACCGGTAGCGTCCGCGGCGTGCAGGATGCGGCGATGGCTGTGGCCGCCTTCGCGCGTGAGGTGGTAATGCTCCTCGCCCTGCGCGTTGACCTCGGTGTCGAACAGCACGCCCTGATCGATCAGCCACTGCACGCAGTGGCGCGCGTTGCCGGCGATGAATTCAACGGCCTCTTTGTCGCACAGGCCGGCGCCGGCAATCAAAGTGTCATCAACGTGTGAGGCAATGCTGTCCGTCTCATCGAACACCGCGGCGATCCCGCCCTGGGCGTAAAAGGTGGCGCCCTCGCTGAGCGGCCCCTTGCTGAGAACGGTAACCTTGCAATGCTGCGCCAGGCGCAGCGCCAGTGACAGGCCCGCAGCGCCGCTGCCGACGATCAGTACATCGCTAACATGTTCAGATGATGGTTGCATAACGTATGATGTGTGCAGAAGAAGAGTGAATTTCATGTTAGCCTAACTGTCCGGGCAAAAGCCACGGATAGGGCGACATCAACAGAAAAAACAATGGCGATATGGAACTTCGTGTTCTATATGAACTCCAAGCGAGTGCTTGCTCAGGAAAATAATGTATGGCTGGCAGTACAATTTTACGCGTGGAGACGGATTTGGGGAGAGTTTACCTCGGATGAGCGAGCAGTTAACGGATCAAGTTCTGGTCGAGCGGGTCCAAAAGGGCGATCAGAAATCGTTTAACCTACTGGTAGTGCGCTATCAGCATAAGGTGGCGAGTCTCGTTTCCCGCTATGTGCCGCAGGGCGATGTGCCCGATGTGGTGCAGGAGTCGTTTATCAAGGCCTATCGCGCACTGGAATCGTTCCGTGGCGACAGCGCTTTTTATACCTGGTTGTATCGAATCGCCGTGAACACGGCAAAGAATTATCTGGTTGCTCAGGGGCGCCGTCCGCCATCCAGTGATGTGGACGCCAACGATGCGGAAAATTACGAAAGTGCGGGCGCACTGAAAGAAATTTCGAACCCTGAGAACTTAATGTTGTCAGAAGAGTTGAGACAGATAGTTTTCCGTACCATTGAGTCTCTCCCTGAGGATCTTCGCATGGCGATTACCCTGCGGGAGTTGGATGGTCTAAGCTACGAAGAGATAGCCGCCATCATGGATTGCCCGGTCGGAACCGTACGTTCGCGTATTTTCCGCGCCCGGGAAGCTATCGATAATAAAGTTCAACCGCTGATCCAGCGTTAGCAATGGCGGGCACAGGAAGGGTACTTAGGCATGCAGAAAGAAAAGCTTTCCGCTCTGATGGATGGTGAATCGTTCGACAGCGAGCTGTTGAGTTCTCTGTCGCAAGATCGAACGCTTCAACAAAGCTGGCAGAGCTATCACCTGATACGTGACACACTGCGAGGTGATGTCGGGCAAGTGATGCATCTCGACATCGCCGATCGCGTAGCCGCTGCACTTGAGAAAGAACCCGCCCGGCTGGTGCCTTCCGCCGTTCAGGAATCTCAGCCGCAGCCTCACACCTGGCAGAAAATGCCGTTCTGGGACAAAGTGCGTCCTTGGGCGAGCCAGATTACGCAAATCGGTATGGCTGCCTGCGTGTCTCTGGCGGTGATCGTCGGCGTACAGCACTATAACCAGCCTGCTATGCCATCGAACGCGTCCGAATCGCCGGCCTTCACCACGCTGCCGATCATGGGCCAGGCCTCGCCGGTCAGCCTGGGCGTGCCTGCCGACAGTTTCTCTACCGGCAGCGGCCAACAGCAGCAGGTGCAGGAACAGCGCAAGCGTATCAACGCCATGCTGCAGGACTATGAACTGCAACGTCGCCTGCATTCGGATCAGCTGCAGCTTGAGCAAGGCAACCCACAACAGGCTGCCATTCAGGTTCCCGGAACTCAGTCTTTAGGAACGCAACAGCAGTAATGAAGCAAATCTGGTTCTCCGTTTGTTTATTGACGGGCAGCCTGCTCTATTCCAGCATCGCCCCGGCGCAGCCAACTGCGTCCGGGGCGTTATTGCAACAGATGAGCAGCGCCAGCCGTTCTCTCAATTACGAGCTCGCCTACATCAGCATCAGCAAGCAGGGAATCGAGTCGTTGCGCTATCGCCATGCGGTGATCGGCAACGTGCTGCTCGGCCAGCTGTTGCATATGGACGGCCCGCGCCGCGAAGTGTTGCAGCGCGGCGGCGGGATCAGCTACTTCGAACCTGGCCTGGAGCCGTTCACGCTCACCGGCGATCACATCGTCGATGCGCTGCCGGCGATCGTCTATGCCGATTTCACCCGCCTGGCCAAGTACTACGACTTTATCTCCGTGGGCAGCACCCGCATCGCCGATCGGCCGTGTGAAGTGCTGCGCGTGGTGGCGCGCGACGGTTCCCGCTACAGCTACATCGTCTGGATGGACGAGGACACCAAGCTGCCGCTGCGGGTGGATCTGCTCGATCGCGACGGCGAAACGCTGGAGCAATATCGGGTGATCTCCTTCGCGGTCGGCGCCGACGTGCAGGGCGCGATGCAGGGGCTGCTCAAAGCCAACCTGCCGCCGCTGCTGTCGCTGCCGGCGGTAGAAAACGTCCAGCTCAGCTGGAGCACCGGCTGGTTGCCGGCCGGGGTGGACGAGGTGGCGCGCAATCGCCGCAAATTGCCGAACGTCGCCGTGCCGGTTGAATCCCGGCTCTACAGTGACGGCCTGTTCAGCTTCTCGGTCAACGTCAGCCCGGCGGGCAGCGGAGCCGGGCAGCAGTATTATCGTCAGGGGCGCCGCACCATTCAGACCGAAGTGCGAGCGGGCAACGAAATCACTATCGTGGGCGAATTGCCGCCGGCTACGGCCAAGCGCATCGCCGACAGCATTTCTTTCAAGGTATCGCCGTAATGATGAAAGAGTGGGCCACGGTGGTTTCGTGGCAACAGGGCGTAGCGCTGCTGCGCTGTGAACCCAAGGCCGGCTGCGGCAGCTGCACTGCGCGCTCCGGTTGCGGCGCGCGTGCGCTGAACGAGCTGGTGCCGGAAACCGAGCATCAGCTGCAGGTGCATATCGATCAGCCGCTCGAACCGGGGCAGCGCGTTGAAGTCGGCATTGCGGAAGGCAGCCTGCTGCGCTCCGCCATGTTGGTTTACCTGACGCCACTGCTGGGCATGATGCTGGGCGGCACGTTGCTGCAATATTGTTTCGGCAGCGACGCCTCGGCGGCAGTCGGTGCCGTACTGGGCGGCGGGGCGGCCTTTATGCTGGCGCGCCGGTTGGCCCGGCGCCTGGGCGAGCAGGCCGATTACCAGCCGGTGGTGCTGCAGATTGGGTTGCCGCCTACCGCGATGCGCATGCAGGCGGAAAACTCCCCGCTGATTTAAACCGACGGCCGCGTCATCGCCGGGTTGTGATAGGCGGGGATGCGGTTGTGGATCATATGCTCCAGCAGCGCGATGAACAGATCGGCGCTGAGCAGCGAATCGTAGTTAATCGCGAACAGTACATTTCCCTGGCCGTCGAGCAAACGGATGCCGCGTTGCGGATGGTTTTCCAACGCGCGGATCTGCTCGATCGGCACGTTTCCCCGTTCCGTGGTCAGCAAGGTGGCGCTCAGCCGCAGCGTTTCGGTCGGTGTGCCTTGCCGCTTGCCCAGCAGCAGCTGCCATAGCCAGCGCGCGTCGCCCTCAACGGTGTGAAACGACACCGTCTCCCCTTGATAGAGCGCATTCAACGCCAGCGGCCCGCGCTGCTGCAGCTGTTGGTCGACGATCACGTCCGCCAGCCGCCACGAATGGGCTATATTGCTGAAAACCGTGCACCAGGGCTGATCCGCGCCGGCGCGGAATGCCGTGACGTCAAACAGCCCGCCAAAAGCCTTGCCGCCGCGAAAGCGATAGATGTCGCCGATCTTCTCAAACGGGATGAAGCGCTCTTTGTGATGGTGGCCGTCAAAGACTCGCACGCCGTGCTCGTACAGGCGATAGGTCAGCGTCGGACGCAGATAATGCCGTAGCGCCAGCAGCGTACAGCCGAGTAAAACCGTGCCCGCGCCGGCCTGCAACAGCGTGATGACCTCGCTCTCGTCAATGCTGCTCAGCAGCGGCAGAACCAACAGCGCCGCCCCCACGCTAAACAGCAGCGCCGCCGCCGCCAGAATGCCCCAGTTGACCTTTGAAAAATCGTGCCGGCTCAGCATTTGCCCTTTATCGATCATATGCACCTTCCAATCAACGTACGCAGATATGCTGCCGAACCCCGGTGGGCTGCCGATGTAGTGCCCGGAATAATGTTTTGTCGCGGAGTTCATGCCCTTTCTATCCGAGGGGCGGTGGTGGCGTATATGGGGTTTTTCCTAAAGGGAGTGAGGCAAAATTGAATTCTAAGAGATTGATCCAAATATTCTTTTTCTATAATTTCAGAAGGGGTTTATTGCGCGGCGGTCGGTTATGTATTAGCGCCGGAGTTTCATGGCCACGGAGCGCCTGCAAGCCTTGGGTTCAGGCCGTATCTCCCGTGTTAACATCTGTTTTCACCCGCCGGGGTGCCCTGTAACATTTAGCGGCGCATAATAGAATGCCTTCACTGCACCGATCGCTAGGTTTTCAGTGGTGTGGCATGTAGAATGCAGCGATTCAGGTGCAAGACGGCCTCACCCATTCACTGTCGCTTTAGGTCCATGCGGGTTTCTATAGGCGAGTAATTCAGAAATACCAAGGCAGAAAAACTTTTATAATGAAGCATATACGAAATTTCTCCATTATTGCCCATATTGACCACGGTAAGTCGACGCTGTCTGACCGCATTATCCAAATCTGCGGTGGCTTGTCCGACCGTGAAATGGCCGCGCAGGTGCTCGATTCCATGGATCTGGAGCGCGAGCGCGGCATCACCATCAAAGCGCAGAGCGTGACGCTGGATTATAAAGCGCTGGATGGGCAGACCTATCAGCTCAACTTTATCGACACCCCCGGCCACGTTGACTTCTCCTATGAAGTTTCCCGCTCGCTGGCGGCCTGCGAAGGCGCGCTGCTGGTGGTGGATGCCGGTCAGGGCGTAGAAGCCCAGACGCTGGCCAACTGCTACACCGCGATCGAAATGGATCTGGAAGTGGTGCCGGTACTGAACAAGATTGACCTGCCGGCCGCCGATCCGGATCGCGCCGCGCAGGAAATCGAAGACATCGTCGGCATCGACGCTACCGATGCGGTGCGCTGCTCGGCCAAAACCGGCGTCGGCGTGCCCGAGGTGCTGGAGCGCCTGGTGCGCGACATCCCGCCGCCGCAGGGCGATCCGGATGCGCCGCTGCAGGCGCTGATCATCGACTCCTGGTTCGATAACTACCTGGGCGTCGTGTCTCTGGTGCGCGTCAAGAACGGGACGCTGCGCAAGGGCGACAAGATCAAGGTCATGAGCACCGGCCAGGTATACAACGCCGATCGTTTGGGCATCTTCACGCCGAAGCAGGTCGATCGCGACGTGCTGAACTGCGGCGAAGTGGGCTGGTTGGTCTGTGCGATCAAAGACATCCTCGGCGCGCCGGTGGGCGATACCCTGACCCAGGCGCGTCAGCCTGCGGATAAAGCGCTGCCGGGCTTCAAGAAAGTGAAGCCGCAGGTGTACGCCGGTCTGTTCCCGATCAGCTCCGACGACTATGAATCCTTCCGCGATGCGCTGGGCAAACTGAGCCTCAACGACGCCTCCCTGTTCTACGAGCCGGAAAGCTCCACCGCGTTGGGCTTTGGTTTCCGCTGCGGCTTCCTCGGCCTGCTGCACATGGAGATCATTCAGGAGCGTCTGGAGCGTGAATACGATCTGGATCTGATCACCACTGCGCCGACGGTAGTCTACGAAGTGGAAACCACCGGCAAAGAAGTGATCTACGTCGACAGCCCGTCCAAGCTACCGCCGTTGAACAACATCCAGGAACTGCGCGAGCCGATCGCCGAATGTCACATGCTGATGCCGCAGGAATACCTGGGTAACGTCATCACCCTGTGCGTTGAGAAGCGCGGCGTGCAGACCAACATGGTTTACCACGGCAACCAGGTGGCGTTGACCTATGAAATCCCGATGGCGGAAGTGGTGCTCGACTTCTTCGACCGTCTGAAGTCCACGTCGCGCGGTTATGCGTCGCTGGATTACAACTTCAAGCGCTTCCAGGCCTCCGACATGGTGCGCGTGGACGTACTGATCAACAACGAGCGCGTGGATGCGCTGGCGCTGATCACCCACCGCGACAACTCGCAGTACCGAGGCCGTGAATTGGTGGAGAAGATGAAAGAGCTGATCCCGCGTCAGCAGTTCGACATCGCGATTCAGGCGGCGATCGGCACGCACATCATCGCGCGTTCCACCGTGAAGCAGTTGCGTAAAAACGTGCTGGCGAAATGCTACGGCGGTGACGTCAGCCGTAAGAAAAAGCTGCTGCAGAAACAGAAAGACGGTAAGAAACGCATGAAGCAGGTCGGCAACGTCGAGCTGCCGCAGGAAGCGTTCCTGGCCATTCTGCACGTCGGTAAAGACGGCAAGTAACCGCGACGAGTTCGCGAAACGAGGGAGTTTGCATGGCGAATATGTTTGCCCTGATCCTGGCGTTGGCCACCCTGGTCACCGGGATCATCTGGTGCTTCGAGCGCTTTAAATGGGCGCCGGCCCGCCGCGCGAAGATCGCGGCGGTCAACGAGCAGACCGCGGGCGCCGTAGACGATAAAACGCTGGCGAAAGTGGCGAAGCAGCCTGGTTGGGTAGAGACTGGCGCATCGGTGTTCCCGGTGCTGTTGCTGGTCTTTGTGGTGCGTTCGTTTATTTATGAACCGTTCCAGATCCCGTCCGGCTCAATGATGCCGACGCTGTTGATTGGCGATTTCATTCTGGTGGAGAAATATGCCTACGGCATTAAAGATCCGATTACCCAGACCACGCTCATTGAAACCGGTCATCCGAAGCGCGGCGATATTGCGGTATTTAAATATCCGCTGGATCCGAAACTGGATTATATCAAGCGCGTGATTGGCCTGCCGGGCGACCGTATTACTTACGATCCGGTGAATAAGCGCGTTACGGTGCAGCCGTCCTGCAACAGCGGTCAGTCCTGCGATACCGCACTGGCCGTGACTTACGCCGACGCGCAGCCGAGCGACTTCGTGCAGTTGTTCAGCCGCAGCGGCATGGGCGAGGCCAGCAACGGCTTCTACCAAATCCCGCTGAGCGATAACGTGCCGCCCGGCGGCATTCGCATGCGTGAGCGCCAGGAAAGCCTCGGCAACGTCACGCATCGCATCCTGACCGTGCCGGACGCGCAGGATCGGGTGGGCGCTTACTACCAACAGCCGGGCAAACCGCTGGCGGAGTGGGTGGTGCCGGCTGGGCATTACTTCATGATGGGCGACAACCGCGACAACAGTGCGGACAGCCGTTACTGGGGCTTTGTGCCGGAGAAGAATCTGGTGGGTAAAGCCACGGCCATCTGGATGAGCTTTGAAAAGCAGGAAGGTGAGTGGCCTACCGGCGTGCGTTTCAGCCGGATCGGCGGTATTCATTAATCGCTGACTGATTCCCTGTTAATTTCACGCCGCAGCCTACTGCGGCGTGAAAGATTAAGGGGATATAAACACAGCATTATGTTTCCACTCGTTGTAGAATACTTTCTCGAGCGATAAAAAGTTGGCCCCTGCTGGGAGCCACTGCAAACGAAACAGCTTTGGATCGGCTTTCGGCGAAGCAGGCCTGTTCCGTATGCTGCAAGTTTTTGACGCATTCTTGATCTATTGGTAACTCATGAACCCCATCGTAATAAACAGGCTGCAGCGGAAGCTGGGCTACACTTTTCAACAGCAGGAGCTTTTACTGCAGGCTTTGACTCACCGCAGTGCCAGCAGTAAACACAATGAACGTCTTGAGTTTCTGGGTGACTCGATTCTGAGCTTTGTCATCGCCAATGCGCTCTATCACCGCTTTCCTCGCGTAGACGAGGGCGACATGAGCCGCATGCGCGCCACGCTGGTGCGCGGCAATACGTTGGCGGAGATGGCGCGCGAGTTTGATCTGGGCGAATGTCTGCGGCTTGGGCCGGGCGAATTGAAAAGTGGTGGGTTCCGCCGCGAGTCAATCCTGGCGGATACGGTGGAGGCATTGATCGGCGGCGTGTTCCTGGACAGCGACATCCAGACCGTCGAGCGTCTGATTTTGGACTGGTATCGCAGCCGGTTGGACGAAATCAGCCCCGGTGATAAGCAGAAAGACCCGAAAACCCGTTTGCAGGAGTTTTTGCAGGGGCGTCATCTGCCGTTGCCTTCTTATTTGGTGGTGCAGGTTCGCGGAGAAGCGCACGACCAGGAGTTTACCATCCACTGCCAGGTGAGTGGTTTGAGCGAGCCCGTAGTGGGCACCGGCTCGAGCCGCCGTAAAGCCGAGCAGGCGGCAGCGGAACAAGCGCTGAAAAAGCTGGAGCTTGAATGAGCGAAGTAAAACAACACTGTGGGTTTATCGCCATTGTCGGCCGCCCGAACGTGGGCAAATCGACGTTGCTGAACCAACTGCTGGGGCAGAAGGTTTCCATTACGTCGCGTAAGCCGCAGACGACCCGTCACCGTATCATGGGCATCGACACCGATGGCGCCTATCAGGCGATCTACGTCGACACCCCAGGGCTGCACATCGAAGAAAAACGCGCCATCAACCGCTTGATGAACCGCGCGGCCAGCAGCTCGATCGGCGACGTCGAACTGGTGATCTTCGTGGTCGAAGGCACCAACTGGACCGCCGACGACGAAATGGTGGTCAACAAGCTGCGCAGCCTGCGCTGCCCGGTATTGCTGGCGATCAACAAGGTCGATAACGTCACCGACAAATCCAAGCTGTTGCCGCACATCGCGTTCCTCAGCCAGCAGATGAATTTCCTCGACGTGGTGCCTATCTCCGCCGAGAAAGGGATGAACGTCGACACCATCGCCGGCATCGTGCGCAAGCTGCTGCCGGAAGCGGAACACCACTTCCCGGAAGACTACATCACCGATCGCTCCCAGCGTTTTATGGCGTCCGAGATCATCCGCGAGAAGCTGATGCGTTTCCTGGGCGAAGAGCTGCCCTATTCGGTGACGGTAGAAATCGAACAGTTCGTGGCTAACGATCGCGGCGGCTACGATGTGCACGGCCTGATCCTGGTCGAGCGCGAAGGCCAGAAGAAAATGGTCATCGGCAACAAAGGCGCCAAGATCAAAACCATCGGCATCGAAGCGCGGCAGGACATGGAAAAGATGTTCGACGCCAAAGTGCATCTGGAGCTGTGGGTGAAAGTGAAATCCGGTTGGGCGGACGACGAACGTGCGCTGCGCAGTCTGGGCTATGTTGACGATCTGAAGTAACGATCCGTGGACGGCTGGGAGCGCGCTTTCGTCCTGCATGGGCGGCCGTACAGTGAAACCAGTCTGATGCTGGATCTGTTTACCGAAGGTCATGGGCGGGTGCGCTTGCTGGCGAAAGGCGCGCGCAGCCGCCGCTCCAATCTGAAGGGTTGCCTGCAGCCCTTTACCCCCCTGTTAGTGCGCTGGGGCGGCCGCGGCGAAGTGAAAACGCTGCGCAATGCCGAAGCGGTCTCCCTCGGTTTACCCCTCAGCGGCATGATGCTTTACAGCGGGCTGTACGTGAACGAACTGCTGGCGCGCGTGCTCGAGCAGGAAACCAACTACTCGGTGCTGTTCTTCGACTATCTGCAATGCCTGCAGGCGCTGGCGGCGGAAGACAGCTCGCCCGAACAGGCGCTGCGTCAGTTCGAGCTGGCCTTGCTGCACCACCTGGGCTACGGCCTCGATTTCCTGCACTGCGCCGGCAGCGGCCTGCCGGTGGATGACGCCATGACCTATCGTTACCGCGAAGAGAAAGGCTTTATCGCCAGCCTGGTGGTGGATCACTACAGCTTCACCGGGCGCGAACTGCGCGCGCTGGCAGAGCGTCAGTTTCCCGATGCCGAGACGCTGCGTGCCGCCAAGCGTTTCACCCGCATGGCGCTGAAACCCTACCTCGGCGGCAAGCCGTTGAAGAGCCGCGAACTGTTCCGCCAGTTCGTGCGCAAACAGCCGAATACGCCGGTCGACGACGCCTGACCTTTTCCCCTTTTGCCGCCCTGCGCCCGCGTGTAAACTGCTGGCACTGAAAATCGTATTTAGAGGTTGTCATGGCTGATTTGCTGCTGGGCGTCAATATCGATCACATCGCCACGTTACGTAACGCGCGCGGAACCCAATACCCGGATCCGGTTCAGGCGGCATTCATTGCCGAACAGGCAGGGGCCGACGGCATTACCGTGCATCTGCGCGAAGATCGCCGCCACATCACCGACCGCGACGTGCGCCTGCTGCGCCAGACCATCCAGACGCGCATGAATCTGGAGATGGCGGTGACCGACGAGATGCTGGATATCGCCATTGAGCTGAAGCCGCATTTCTGCTGCCTGGTGCCGGAAAAGCGCGAAGAAGTGACCACCGAAGGCGGCCTGGACGTCGCCGGCCAGCTGGACAAAATGAGCGTGGCGGTTGAGCGCCTGGCGCAGGCGGGCATTCTGGTCTCGCTGTTCATCGATCCCGATCATCGCCAGATCGACGCGGCGGTGGCGGTGGGCGCACCCTATATCGAGATCCACACCGGCGCCTACGCCGAAGCGCAGGGCGAGCTGGCGGTACAGGCCGAACTGCGCCGCATCGCGGTAGCCGCCGCCTACGCGGCCGAGAAGGGGCTGAAGGTCAACGCCGGCCACGGCCTGACCTATCACAACGTGCAGCCGATTGCCGCGCTGCCGGAAATGCACGAGCTGAACATCGGCCATGCGATTATCGGCCAGGCGGTGATGAGCGGGCTGCCGGCCGCGGTTGCCGACATGAAAGTACTGATGCGGGAAGCGCGCCGGTAATGGCGGTGCTCGGGCTGGGTACCGACATCGTCGAGATGGCGCGTATCGAAGCGGTGGTGGAGCGCAGCGGCGATCGTCTGGCGCGCCGCGTGCTGAGCGATGCCGAGTGGGCGCTGTATCAGCAGCACCAGCAGCCGATTCGCTTTCTGGCCAAACGCTTCGCGGTGAAAGAGGCCGCCGCCAAGGCGTTCGGCACCGGCATTCGCAACGGCCTGGCGTTCAATCAGTTCGAAGTGTTCAACGATGCGTTGGGCAAGCCGAATATTCGTTTGCACGGCCGCGCCGCCGAGCTGGCGGGGGAGATGGGGGTCACCGCGATCCACGTTTCGCTGGCCGACGAACGGCGCTATGCCTGCGCGACGGTGATCGTAGAAAGCTGAAAATAGCAAGGGCGCCTGTGGCGCCCTTGTCAGTCCTGCGGCGGATTAAATGCGATCGGCGTGGTGCAGCACCACAAACTTGTCCCACAGCTGTTCGTTGGTCTCGCGATGCTGCGGATCGGTGATGATGGTGTTGTCGATTGGGCAAACCTGCTGGCAGGTCGGCGTATCGTAATGGCCGATGCACTCGGTGCAGCGATCGGTATCGATCTGATAAATCTCATCGCCCATCGAAATCGCCTGGTTTGGGCATTCCGGCTCGCACATGTCGCAGTTGATACATTTCTTGGTAATCAGCAGTGCCATTGTCAGTTATCTTTCCATCGGTGTGCTCGGGCTGGCGCGCAATCTATCATAGAATCGCCGCGCGGCGGGCGTTTTTTCGTCATCTTACCGCTTAGGGTAACTCAGGTGGGTCATCAGCCAACTGATCGAAATCAACTCTTCTCTGCCCGTCAAACACCCAGCGCTTATCGGTATCCGCCATACGCATCGTAGGCATCACCTCCGGATGGGCAACCCGTATTCCCGCCTCTTGAGCAAACAACCCGATAAAATCGAACGCGCTCATGGGATCATCAATGATTTGGTGCTGTTGGTCGCGATCGCTCAGCACCAGCAACGGCACCTGATAATTCTGCCGGGTATCGCCGCTGTGGCGCAGAGAACGCGTGCCGCCGATATCCTTGTGGGAAAGGCCGTGATCGGAGAAATAGAACAGTTTAAACGGCGCGCCGGTCTGTTTCAGACTTTGATAAACCTGCTCGATAAAACGGTCAGTCTTGCGATAGGTAGAGAGGTAGCAGGCCAGCTCCTTATTCGGCGACTCGACGCTCGGCGTTTCGCCGTTAAGCCGCTCGCAAAAGTCGGCGTGCGAGCCCATCAGATGCAGCACATACAGGTTGCCTTGCCCCTGGCGGCTCAATAATTGGTCAAATATCGGCAGCAGTGCATCATCATCGGTGTTGCGCGATTGATAGTCGCCTTTCTTCAGGAAGTAATGGCTATCGCTGAACATGGCGATTTTTGATACCGGCGTATCGAATTGCCCGAACATGCCCTGATTGGACAGCCAGTGGGTATTGAGGCCGGCGGCTTTTGCCAGGGTGATAAGGTTATCCCCGAGGGCAATGTTGTGGCCGTTGCTTAAAGCCAGCGTGCGGGGGAGCGATTCGAACGTATTCGGCGCGGTGGAAATATAATTGCTGTAAAACCGTCCCTTGGCATTATCCAGAAACGGTGTAGTGGACACCGGATAACCAAATAAGGACATATGATCCCTGCGCATACTTTCGCCGACGATAATGACATAGTTCTCATTCGTTGGTGCGCCGGCGGAAAGCGACCAGCGGTTTGGTGCTGAAGCGTCGGTGTTTAATTCATCAATCTGCTGTTGGTATTGATGGTAAGCTGAATAAGTGGATAAAAAGAAATCAGGCAATCGAAGATTACTCAACCCACCGCTGAATGCTCTGGCGATAATAATCACCGTAAGCAGGGCCAATGCGGTCAATATTGTTTTCTTTGACAGGGGGTATCGCCAAATAAATCGACCGAGAATGACCGGCGTAACCAGAATGGCGACAGGTAACAGATAACAGCTGACCGGGAGGGTTTGCAAAAACTCCCTTGCCTCTATCGGGTTGGATTGCAGCAGGGCGGACACCACGACGGCTGATGGGGAACCGTATATGGCCCCGACCGGCGCATACAGCGCGCATAGCAGAATAAACGGAATAATCAGGCCGTAACGGGTAAGTGAATGGATAGATAATAATAACAAGGTAAGTGCAATAAAAAGAATATCAATGCCTTTTCCGCCGCTGTATCCCATCGCTTTGATTAATATCAAAGCAATAATGACATAAAATAAAAAAGTGCGCAGGGTCGGATGAGCCACGGAGTGCCGTAACTTATCTAAAATAACAGTGTGTGTATTCATAATGGTATCGTTAAATAATGCTGTCCATGCATGCTCAATTATTGATCGATAATTGAGCGAGTCACCGCTCGCACACTATTTTTCGAATGCAGAGAAGGGAAATAATTGAGCTGGCGGCGTTTTATCGGCCGCCATTATACGCCTCAAACTAACTTTTTCATTAACTGTTCGCTGTGTTTGATGCGATCGCGGGCATGATCGAGATCGTGCTGGATCAGGGCCATAAACAACAAGTCGGTGAGGGCGAACTGGGCCGTGCTGGAGGAGATGGCCGCACTGCGGGTGTGGGGCTCTTCGGCGATGGTATAGAGGCAGTGATCGGCGCGTTGCTGCAGACCGTTGGGAGAGAAGCTGGTCAGCGCCAACACCCTGGCGCCGGCCTGGCGCGCCTCTTCCGCCGCCAGATTGATTTCACGCCGTTCGCCGCTGAAGGAGATAGCCAGCAGCAGATCGCGTTTGTCCAGCGCCTGCACCGCCGCCAGCTGAACGTGCATGTCCGCTTCGGCCACCGCCATCACGCCGATCTTCAGCAGCTTGAAGGAAAAATCCTTGGCCACCAGCCCGGAAGCGCCGATGCCGATCAGCATCACCCGGCGCGCCTGGCGCAGCATGTCCAGCGCCTGATGAAGCCGCTCTTCGCTGTTGATGTCCAGCGTCGCGCGCAGCGCCGCCTGCTTTTCCGCCAATAGCTTTTCACCAACGGTTTTCAGCGTGTCGCTGCTGAGGATGTGGTTGTGAACGGTCACTACCGGTTCGGCCTGCGGCTGGGCCAGCGTCTCGCTCAGCGCCAGCTTCAACGCCGGGAAACCTTTATAGCCCAGCTTTTGGGCGAACTTCACCACGCTCGACTGGCTGATGCCGGCCAGCTGGGCCAGCTTTTGCGAGCTGAGATGGCGCGCCTGCTCGGCGTTGTTCAGCAAAAAATCCGCCAGCTTGCGGTCGTTTTGCGCCAGTGTCGGATACATCTGGCGAATGCGCAGAAGGGTACTCATTGTTCTTTCCCTGGAAACCAGCGGCCATTTTGCCACGCAGAGGGCGAAAACGCGCGGTGAAAATTTTTGTGAGCTCGTCGTTAAAATAGCAAATAGCGCTCGCTTTGTTGAATAAAATATTCAAATATTGATTTAATTTTGTGAATTAAAAATTCAAAGGTGAACAGATGAACTTAGGCGCACTGGTATCGGAAACCCGCAACCCGGCCACCATGGGGCTGGATGAGATGTCGACGCTGGAGATGGTCCGCTGCTTTAACCAGGAAGACCGCAAGGTGCCGGAGGCGATTGAAAAGGTGCTGCCGGCGATTGCGCTGGCGGTCGATTTGGCTGCGGCGGCGTTGAAGGCCGGTGGGCGGCTGATTTATTTGGGCGCCGGCACCAGCGGCCGCCTGGGCGTGCTTGATGCCTCCGAGTGCCCGCCGACCTTCGGCGTGCCGCACGGCGTGGTAGTGGGGCTGATCGCCGGCGGGCCGGGCGCGCTGCTCAAAGCGGTGGAAGGGGCGGAAGACGACGAAGCTTTGGGCGAAGCCGATCTCCGGGCGCTGAACCTCAGCGCCATCGATATGGTGGTGGGGTTGGCGGCCTCCGGGCGCACGCCTTATGTGATTGGCGCACTGCGCTATGCGCGCGGGCTGGGCTGCCCGACGGCGGCCATCTCCTGCAACCCGGATTCGCCGATCGCGCACGAAGCGCAGGTGGCGATTTCGCCGGTGGTGGGGCCAGAGGCCCTGACCGGCTCGACGCGCCTGAAATCCGGCACTGCGCAGAAGCTGGTGCTCAACATGCTGTCGACCGGTGCGATGGTCAAGCTGGGTAAGGTTTACCAGAACCTGATGGTGGACGTGAAGGCCACCAACGTCAAACTGGTGGATCGCGCCTGCCGCATCGTGGTGGAGGCGACCGGCGCCGAACGCGCTCAGGCAGAGGCGGCGCTGGCGCAGACCGGCTTCGAAGTCAAACCGGCGATCCTGATGATTTTAGCCGGCGTCAACGCCGAAGAGGCGCAGCAGCGGCTGCAGCGGCACGACGGCTATCTGCGCGCAGCGCTGGCGCGTTAATTCACTGTGGGGGCGGCGATGGACAAGACAACGGCATTGGCGACACAGATCCTGGCGGGTGTGGGGGGCGAGGGCAATATCCTCAAACTGGAGAACTGCATGACGCGAGTGCGCGTCGAGGTCAGCGACGAGCAGCGCCTGGATCTGGCCGCCCTCAGGCAGCTGCCCGGCGTGAAGGGCTATATCAAACAGGGTGAGCAGCATCAGTTTATCGTCGGCCCGGGCGCCGCCGCCAAGGTGGTGGACGCCATGCGCGAATTGCTGGGCGGCAGCGCGCAGCCCGTCGTCGCCGTCGGTGACGCGGCCCGCACCAAGGTGCAGGCCAAGCAAAAATACGCTGCGCCGATGAGCGGCGCGCTGAAAAAGCTGGCCGATGTCTTTATTCCGCTGATCCCGGCGTTTATCGCCTCGGGCCTGATCACTGGCATCATCAACCTGCTGAAACGGCCAGACATCGCCGGCCAGCTGGCGGTGGACTACCCGAACGTGCTGGGGCTGTTGGCGATCTTCGGCAGCGCGGTATTCGCCATCATGAACATTTTGGTCGGGGTTAACGCCGCACGGGTGTTCGGCGGCTCTCAGGCGATGGGCGGCGTCATGGCCGGCATTCTCTCCAGCCCGGCGTTGGCGCAGATCACCTTGTTCGGCGAGGCGCTGCAGCCGGGGCGCGGCGGGGTGATCGCCGTGCTGCTGGTGGTGGCGTTAATGTGCTGGGTGGAGAAACGCCTGCGCACGCTGTTGCCGGAGTCGGTCGAACTGATCCTCAATCCACTGCTGACCACACTGGTCACCGCCTCGCTGGCGATCCTGATTCTGCAGCCGATCGGCGGCATTATCTCCGACGCCATCGCCCACGGTGCCAATCTGGCGATCGACAAGGGCGGGCTGCTGGTGGGAGCGCTGCTCTCGGGGCTGTTCCTGCCGCTGGTGCTCTCCGGCCTGCATCAGGGACTGGTGCCGATCCACGTCGAGCTGGTGCAGGCGCACGGTTCCAACCCGCTGCTGCCGATCCTGGCGATGGCCGGCGTCGGTCAGGTGGGGGCGGCGCTGGCGGTGCTGTTGAAAACCCGCAACGCACGGCTGAAGAAGGTGATCAAAGGGGCGTTGCCGGTCGGCATTCTCGGCATCGGCGAGCCGCTGATCTTCGGGGTTACGCTGCCGCTGGGGCGGCCGTTTATCGGCGCCTGCCTCGGCGGGGCGGTCGGCGGTGCGCTCATCAGCTACTGGAAGGTGGCGACGGTAATCACCTTCGGCATTTCGGGGCTGCCTTTGGCGTTGACCATTGTCTCAGGTAAGGTGATGTTGTATCTGGCGGGGATGCTGATTACGATTATCGCCGGTTTTCTCTTCACCTGGATGATGGGGTTCGACGATCCCGAGGAGTAGCGTTTGAGCGACAAGCAGCAACAACCGGCCGCAGAGGGGCGCCGCGTGGTCTTTTTCGATCTGGACGGCACCCTGCATCAGGAGGATATGTTCGGCAGTTTCTTGCGTTTTCTGCTGCGCCGTTTGCCGCTGAACCTGCTGCTGGTGATACCGCTGCTGCTGCCGATCGGGTTGGCGTTACTGCTGCTGGGGCGAGCCGCGCGTTGGCCGATGAGCCTGCTGCTGTGGGCAATTACCTTCGGGCGTGCCGAAGCGACGCTGAAGGTGCTGGAACGGCAGTTTATCGAGGCTTTCCGCCAGAAGGTGACCGCATTTCCGGTGGTGCAAATGCGGCTGCGGCAGTACCTGGAGGAGCACGATGCCGAGGTGTGGTTAATTACCGGCTCGCCGGAACGGCTGGTGGAGCAGGTGTATCGCGATTCGGCATTTCTGCCGCGGGTGCGGTTGATTGGCAGCCGCATCACGCGCCGCTGCGGCGGATGGGTCTTGACCTTGCGCTGCCTGGGGGCGCAGAAAGTAGTGCAGCTCGAGCAGCGACTTGGTGCGCCGCTGAAGCTGTACAGCGGTTACAGCGACAGCAAGCAGGATAATCCGCTGCTGTTCTTTTGCGAGCACCGTTGGCGGGTAAGCAAGCAGGGCGAGCTGCAGCAGCTGGAATAAATCAAGGGCGGAGAATTCCGCCCTTATTGTTTTTATCGGTACCGCGATCAGTCGTCGGTCACATCGTGCGGCTTGCGCCCCAACTGCCAAATCTTCTCCGCATAATGCCCCAACGCCCACAGGCTCAGGCCGAGCAGCACGAAGAAAACCGCCTTCGGCATGCTGTCCCAGAAAAACTCGAACAGACGGGTATACAGGTTAATGCCGAGGAAGGTCAACCCGAAGCCGCGCAGCATGGCGTCGTCATGCTTCAACCCCAGCCAAATGGCGGCGAGGGCGGCCAGCCCGAACAGCAGGCTCCAGTGGAACAGCTCAATCTGGCGCGCGCTGTACCAGCTGTCGAGATCGCCGTAGTTGCCGAAGATAGACAGCAGCCACAGGGCGATAAACAGGTACAGCAGGCCCATCGCCAGCGACACCCGCTGCAGACCGCGCTGCGCCAACAGCGGCCGCAACAGCAGCGCGGCGGCGATCAGCACCGCGCCAAAGGCGATAAAGCGAATCGGGTAGCTCATGCCGAGCCAGTAGGCGCCCCAGCCGGACAGGTAGCCGGTCTCGGCGCCGAAGGCGTTGCCGAGCGACAGCAGGGCGAACCACCACACCAGCCCGGAGCGGCTGAACCAGCCGATCCCGCCGTACAGCAGCGCGGCGAACAGCAGCAGCACGGAAACCCGGCCGCTGCCGTTATCCAGCCAGACCCCCAACTGCCATAAGGCGCAGGCGGTAAGCAACACGGCGACAAACAGCGCCGCTTCGTTGCCGTAGCGTTTTTCCGGGTGGCGCCGGCGGCGACGCAGCGCCCAGACGTAGGCCAGCGCCGCCAGTACGCCGGCGATCGCCATGCGTACCGGCGCGTCGAAGCGGAACAGTCCGCTGAGCCATGCAAGCAGTTCGCTGTCGGCGAACAGGCTGGTGACGGCGATCAGCAGAGAGGCCAGCGCGGCGAGAAACGCATAGCGCGCCAGCCGCCGCCAGTCGAAAGGCTGTACGGCCACATGCTGCAGCAGTTGCTGCCGTTGTTCGGGCGTCAAGGCGCCTTCCCCCACCCAGCCGTCCAGCGCCTTGCGCACCACGACCGCGTTCTTTTTACTGAGTTTCATGCTTCTTGTCCCTGAATCACACGCTGATTCGGCCAGTATAGCCATTGGCGGGCGGCTACGACAAAGGGAGGCTAGTGTGTATAATGCCCGCCGCAAAAGCGCACGAGGAATTATGCGATGACTGAATATAACGATGAGTACTGGATGCGTCAGGCATTGCAGCTGGCCCTGCGCGCGCAGGAAGAGGGCGAGGTGCCGGTGGGTGCGCTGCTGGTGCTGGACAATCAGGTCATCGGCGAGGGCTGGAACCGCCCGATCGGCCGACACGATCCTACCGCACACGCCGAGATCATGGCGCTGCGCCAGGGCGGCGCGGTGCTGCAAAACTACCGCCTGCTGAACGCCACGCTGTACGTCACGCTGGAGCCCTGCGTGATGTGCGCCGGTGCGATGGTGCACAGCCGTATCCGCCGGTTGGTGTATGGCGCCGCCGACGAGAAAACCGGCGCGGCCGGTTCGCTGGTGGATATTTTGCGCCATCCGGGCATGAACCATCAGGTGGAGATCGTCTCCGGTGTGTTGGCGGACGAATGCGCCGCCACCTTGAGCAATTTCTTCCGCCTGCGCCGCGAACAGAAAAAAGCGCTCAGGCTGGCGCAGCGGGCGGTGGATAAGCCGGAATAATCAGTGGTTGAGCGCCAGTTCCGGCATCACCGTCGGATAGCCTTTCCCCAACGCCTCCTGCTCGGCGGCCGCTTGCGCCGCCTTTCTCTCTTTTTCCTGCAGATAGCCCACCAGGCTGACCTGGTAGCGGCGGATGTTTTCTACATAGTTGTAGGCTTCACGCCCGCGCGCATAGCCGTAGGTCAGCTGCGGGTAGTAGCGCTTCTGGCTGAGCATCGGCAGGCGCTGCTTGACGTCGACCCAGCTGTCCGGATTGCCTTTTTGCGTTTTGGTCAACTTGCGCGCGTCCAGCATGTGGCCCCAGCCCATGTTGTAGGCCGCCAGCGAGAACCAGATGCGCTCGTCTTCCGGCACGCTGTCCGGCACCTTGGCCATTAGCCGCTGCAGGTAGAGCGCGCCGCCCTGAATGCTCTCTTCCGGATCGAGGCGGTCGTTGACCCCCAGGCCGTCGGCGGTGGCGCGGGTCAGCATCATCAGGCCGCGCACGCCGGTGGGTGAGGTGGCCTGCGGATTCCAGTGCGATTCCTGATAGGCGATGGCCGCCAGCAGCTTCCAGTCGATCTCGTTGGCGTGCTTCTCGAACAGTGGGCGGAAGTTGGGCAGCACCGAGTCGATGGCCGACAGGAAGGTTTTGGTGTCCACATAGTCAAAGCTGCCGACGTGGCCGAGGTATTTTTCTTCGAGCCGCGCCAGGGTGCCGTCGTCCACCATCTGGCTGTAGAAGTCCAGCATCGCCGCGTACAGGCTGTCGTCGCCGTCGCGTTTCAGATACCAGGTGACCGGTTCTTCGTCGGTGACGTCGAACGCCACCGCCAGCTGCGGATGGATGCGCTGCAGCAGCGCGATGGTGACCGAATCGCCGAGGGTGTAGTCCAGCTTGCCGTCGGCCACCCGCTCCAGCAGCTCTTTGGAGGTGAGATCGCTGGAGGACTCCCAGGCGAGATCCGGGTATTTATCCTGTTTGAGCTGCTTTAGCGTGCTGACGTGCGCGGAACCGGAGGCGACCGCCAGCTTGCCTTTAATGTCGGCGAAGCCTTTTGGCCGCGGGGTGCCCAGCCGGTACACCAGCTGTTGGGAAACGGAGTAGTAGGCGGGGCCGGTGCGCGCGCGGCTGAGGCGCTCCTGGTTGTAGATAAGGCCCGCCGCCAGCAGATCGGCGTCGTCGTCGTCCAGATCGTCGAACAGGTCATTGATGTTCTGATGGGGGATCACCACCAGCTTCACCCCGAGGTAGTTGGCGAAGCGCTTGGCCAGTTCGTAGTCGAGCCCACCCGGCCCTTGCTTGGTGTTGAAATAGGTCAGCGGGGAGTTCAGCGTGCTGATACGCAACTCGCCGCGGGAAATGATCTCCTGGAGTTGCCCGCCCTGGCCGCTGCGCCAGGTGATATTGGGCCACAGGGCGAGAGCCAGAAGCAGGGTGACAACGCCGATGAGGATGTAGTTTATTTTAAGACGTTTCAAATAGTTATCCAGTGGTGGCACAGGTACGCCGGCGACAATAACCGCGAATTTTCTCATGGTTAAATCACCAGTGCGGGGGCATTTTGCGCAACAAAACGCCAGTGTGCAACTTTATTGACACGTTATGACAATTCGACGGTGCGGCACGCTTTTATCAATAATCCCTACGCAAACGGTTTCGTCGGCGGCGAGGATTCTCTATAATGACGCGCGTTTTCCCCTGTTGCGCCCAATGAAGCGTCTTATCCGTCGCTTCGAAGACGAGAGAACTTTGATTATGGAAATTCTGCGTGGTTCGCCCGCTTTATCGGCTTTTCGCATTACCAAACTGCTGTCCCGCTGCCAGGACGCTCACCTGCCCATCAGTGATATCTACGCCGAGTACGTCCACTTTGCCGATGTTAGCGCACCGCTCAGTGCCGAAGAACACGCCAAACTTCAACGGCTGCTCAAGTACGGTCCTTCTCTCGCCGAACACGCTCCCGAAGGCCGGTTGCTGCTGGTTACGCCACGTCCGGGCACCATTTCTCCCTGGTCTTCCAAAGCCACCGACATCGCCCACAACTGCGGTTTGCAACAGGTGCTGCGGTTGGAACGCGGCCTGGCGTTCTACGTCAAGGCGCCCGAGCTGACGGAAACCCAGTGGGGCCAGCTCGCCGCGCTGCTGCACGATCGCATGATGGAAATCGTCTTCAGCGAGCTGCAACAGGCCGAACAGCTGTTCGCGCACCATCAGCCGGCGCCGTATCAGTCGATCGATGTGTTGGGCGCAGGGCGCACCGCGCTGGAGCAGGCTAACGTCCGGCTCGGCCTGGCGCTGGCGCAGGACGAGATCGACTACCTGCTGAATGCCTTTACCGATTTGGGGCGCAACCCGACGGATATCGAACTTTATATGTTCGCGCAGGCCAACTCCGAGCACTGCCGCCACAAGATTTTCAACGCCGATTGGATCATCGACGGCGAACAGCAGCCTAAATCGCTGTTCAAAATGATCAAGAACACCTATGAGCAGACGCCGGACTATGTGCTGTCGGCGTATAAAGACAACGCCGCGGTGATGGAAGGCTCTCAGGTCGGCCGCTTCTTCGCTGCGCCGGAAAACGGCAAGTACGATTACCATCAGGAAGACGCGCATATCCTGATGAAGGTAGAAACCCACAACCACCCGACGGCGATCTCGCCGTGGCCGGGCGCCGCGACCGGCTCCGGCGGCGAGATCCGCGACGAGGGGGCTACCGGCCGCGGCGCCAAGCCGAAAGCCGGCCTGGTGGGCTTCTCGGTGTCCAACCTGCGTATTCCCGGTTTTGAACAGCCGTGGGAGCAGGATTTCGGCAAGCCGGAACGCATCGTCACCGCGCTGGATATCATGACCGAAGGCCCGCTGGGCGGCGCGGCGTTCAACAACGAATTCGGTCGTCCGGCGCTGCTGGGCTACTTCCGTACCTATGAAGAGCGCGTCAACAGCCACAACGGCGTCGAGCTGCGCGGCTACCACAAACCGATCATGCTGGCGGGCGGCATCGGCAACATCCGCGCCGATCACGTGCAGAAAGGGGAAATCACCGTCGGCGCCAAGCTGGTGGTACTGGGCGGCCCGGCGATGAATATCGGCCTGGGCGGCGGCGCGGCCTCGTCGATGGCGTCAGGCCAGTCCGATGCCGATCTGGACTTCGCTTCGGTACAGCGCGACAACCCGGAAATGGAGCGCCGCTGTCAGGAAGTGATCGACCGCTGTTGGCAGCTGGGCGACCAGAACCCGATCCTGTTTATCCATGACGTCGGCGCCGGCGGGCTGTCCAACGCCATGCCGGAGCTGGTGAGTGACGGCGGCCGCGGCGGCCGCTTTGAACTGCGCGACATCCTCAACGACGAGCCGGGCATGAGCCCGCTGGAAGTGTGGTGCAACGAATCGCAGGAACGTTACGTGATGGCGATCGCCCCGGCGCAGATGGCGCAGTTCGACGAGATCTGCCGCCGCGAGCGCGCGCCTTACGCGGTGATCGGCGAAGCGACCGAAGAACAGCACCTGACGCTGAACGACCGCCACTTCGACAACCAGCCGATCGACATGCCGCTGGACGTGCTGCTCGGCAAAACGCCGAAGATGACCCGCGACGTTACCCGTCTGCAGGCGAGTGGCCAGGCGGTGCAGCGCGAGAACATCACGCTGGCCGATGCGGTGAAACGCGTGCTGCACCTGCCGGCCGTTGCGGAGAAAACCTTCCTGATCACCATCGGCGATCGCACCGTTACCGGCATGGTGGCGCGTGACCAAATGGTCGGCCCGTGGCAGATCCCGGTTGCCGACTGCGCGGTCACCACCGCCAGCCTGGACAGCTACTACGGCGAAGCGATGTCGCTCGGCGAACGTGCGCCGGTGGCGCTGCTGGACTTCGCCGCTTCCGGTCGCCTGGCGGTCGGGGAAGCGCTGACCAACCTGGCCGCCACCGAGATAGGCAGCCTGAAGCGCGTGAAGCTGTCCGCCAACTGGATGGCCGCCGCCGGCCACCCGGGCGAAGACGCCGGCCTGTACGAAGCGGTGAAAGCGGTGGGCGAAGAGCTGTGCCCGGCGCTGGGCATCACCATCCCGGTGGGCAAAGACTCCATGTCGATGAAAACCCGCTGGCAGGAAGGCAACGAACAGCGCGAAATGACCTCGCCGCTGTCGCTGGTCATCACCGCCTTCGCCCGCGTAGAGGACGTGCGCCACACCGTGACGCCGCAGCTGCGCACCGATAAGGGCGACAGCGCGCTGCTGTTGATCGACCTGGGCAACGGCCATAACGCGCTGGGTGCCACCGCGCTGGCGCAGGTTTACCGCCAACTGGGCGACAAACCGGCCGACGTGCGCAACGTTGCGCAGCTGGCGGGCTTCTTCAACGCCATGCAGCAGCTGGTGGCTGATCAAGCGCTGTTGGCTTACCATGACCGCGCCGACGGCGGCCTGCTGGTGACGCTGGCGGAGATGGCCTTCGCTGGTCACTGCGGTGTGGACGTCAATCTCGACGGCCTCGGCGACGACGCGCTGGCGGTGCTGTTCAACGAAGAGTTGGGCGCGGTGATCCAGGTGAGCGCCGAACGTCTTGACGACGTGAAGCAGGCGTTTGCTCAGCACGGACTGACCGACAACGTGCATCACATCGGCAGCGTGCAGGCCGGCGATCGTTTCGTCATCACCCAACACGGCAAGGCGCTGTACAGCGAAAGCCGCAATACGCTGCGCACCTGGTGGGCGGAAACCACCTGGCAGATGCAGCGCCTGCGCGACAACCCGGCGTGCGCCGATCAGGAACATCAGGCCAAGCAGGATGAACAAGATCCCGGCCTGAACGTGAAGCTGACCTTCGCACCGGAGGAAGACATCGCCGCGCCATACATCGCCAAGGGCGCTCGCCCGAAAGTGGCGGTGCTGCGCGAGCAGGGGGTGAACTCCCACGTTGAAATGGCGGCGGCGTTCCACCGCGCCGGCTTTGACGCGGTGGACGTGCACATGAGCGATCTGCTGGCGGGGCGCCGCGATCTGCAGGACTTCCATACGCTGGTGGCCTGCGGCGGCTTCTCTTACGGCGACGTCCTGGGCGCCGGCGAAGGTTGGGCGAAGTCTATCTTGTTCAACGAGCGGGTACGCGACGAGTTCGAAGCGTTCTTCCACCGTCCGCAGACGCTGGCGCTGGGCGTGTGCAACGGCTGTCAGATGATGTCCAACCTGCGCGAGCTGATCCCAGGCGCAGAACACTGGCCGCGCTTTGTGCGCAACCTGTCGGATCGTTTCGAGGCGCGCTTCAGCCTGGTGGAAGTGGCGGCCAGCCCGTCGCTGTTCATGCAGGGCATGACCGGTTCGTGTATGCCGATCGCCGTTTCCCACGGCGAGGGGCATGTCGAAGTGCGCGATGCGGCGCACCTGGCGGCGCTGGAAAGCCACGGTTTGGTGGCGCTGCGTTTCGTCAACAACGCCGGTCAGGTGACGGAAGCTTACCCGGCTAACCCGAACGGTTCGCCGAACGGCATTACCGCCGTGACCAGCGCCAGCGGGCGTGCCACGGTGATGATGCCGCACCCGGAACGCGTGTTCCGCACGGTCAGCAACTCCTGGCACCCGGAAGAGTGGGGCGAGGACAGCCCGTGGATGCGCATGTTCCGCAACGCCCGTAAGCAACTGGGCTAAAAACGGCCACTACCGTGCAGAGGGCGCAAGCAATTGCGCCCTTTTTTATGGCCGACGTTCGCCGTCTGGCAGCAGTGTCTGCATTTTGCGACAGGCGCTATTTTTCATGTCGCTAAATGGAGACATTTAACTGTTTGATTTTATTGGTAGTAAATGGGTTTGGCTTTAGTTGTCGGCATTTGGCGACAGCGCGGCGTTTTTTTCATCGCTCATCAGAGCGTAATGGGCGAGGGAAGTTGCTGGTGTGATTTTATTTTTAAATAAAATCATTATGTTATGATTTATATTGCAAAGTTGGCACGTAACGTGCATTATTCTCAGCGGCTGCTCATTCACCTTTTTATGACGGCGCCGTAATTAGACGGCAAATCGCCTCATAAGCCTCCGAATGATGCCAAAGAAATGGTGCCTATCGTCCAACCAAACCGATAACAGACCGTGCAAGCGGCTTTATCAAGCATCGGGCGACACGTGGAGTGAGGCACCGCCTGTATCCAACTGTGATGAAGGGTTCATCAATTCTGGATACTTACGGATGCTATTCGTCCTGTTCGATGCCAGCCGCTGCGCTACATCTCCCTGGGGACGAGGTTCAAGGGCATCCACACTTTCCTTGCGTTGGGGCAAGTTTCTTGCCCCGATGTCATTTCTCAACGCTGCGCTTATCCCTGTTTCGTTGCCTATGCCCTCGAACGCAGATGCTATCCCCACACTCTCATTTTCGCACCGGTTGATGTTACCGGGGCCGTATGCGGTCGACAGGCCAGGCCTATGGGCGCGGTTCACCGATCCCGTAGCTTTTTCCTTGCGCGTTCAGGATTCTCCCTTGCCGGGCTTTTCTCTTTCCGGCGAGTCAGTTAGCATCGTGACAGAGCTGAGAGAATGAGATGATTTCGTTGAAAAGATGGCGTTTATTCCCCCGTTCGCTGCGGCAATTGGTGCTGCTGGCCTTCCTGTTGGTGCTGTTGCCGCTGTTGGTGCTGGCCTATCAGGCCTACCAGAGTCTGGATCACCTCAGCGCGCAGGCGGCGGACATCAACCGCACCACGCTGGTGGACGCGCGGCGCAGCGAGGCAATGACCAGCGTGGCGCTGGAAATGGAGCGTAGCTATCGTCAGTACTGCGTGCTGGTCGATCCCACGCTGCAAAAGCTGTATCAGAACCAGCGCAAGCAGTATTCGCAGATGCTGGACGCCCACGCGCCGATTCTTCCGGACGAGCGTTACTACCAAACGCTGCGCCAGTTGCTGACCCAGCTGGCGGCGATCAAATGCCATAACAGCGGGCCGGACCAAGAGGCTTCCGCCTTGCTCGAGTCGTTCTCCCGTTCCAATGCCGAAATGGTGCAGGCCACGCGCGCGGTGGTGTTCTCGCGCGGTCAGCAGCTGCAGCAGGCCATCGCCGAACGGGGCCAGTTCTTCGGCTGGCAGGCGCTGCTACTGTTCCTGGTCAGCGTGCTGCTGGTGGTGCTGTTTACCCGCATGATCATCGGGCCGGTCAAGGCCGTGGAGCGGATGATCAACCGCCTGGGGGAAGGGCGCGCGCTGGGCAGTACCGCATCGTTCAAAGGGCCGCGCGAGCTGCGTTCGCTGGCGCAGCGCATCATCTGGCTGAGTGAGCGGCTGGCGTGGCTGGAGTCGCAGCGCCACGAATTCTTGCGCCATATTTCGCACGAGCTGAAAACGCCGCTGGCCAGCATGCGTGAAGGCACTGAACTGCTGGCCGACGAGGTAGCGGGGCCGCTGACCTCCGATCAGAAAGAGGTGGTGGCGATCCTCGACAACAGCAGCCGCCATCTGCAGCAGCTGATCGAACAGCTGCTGGATTACAACCGCAAACTGGCCGATGGCCCGGCGGAACACGAGAACGTCGAGCTGCGCGAAATGGTCGACTTGGTGGTCGCCGCACACAGTTTGCCTGCGCGGGCGAAGATGATTTCCACCGAAATTACGCTGGAGGCGGAAATCTGCTGGGCAGAGCCTACGCTATTAATGCGCGTGCTGGATAATCTCTACTCCAATGCGGTGCACTACGGCAAGGAATCCGGTAACATTTGGATCCGCAGCCGTCAGGTTGGACAACGGGTGCAAATCGACGTCGCCAATACCGGCACGCCGATCCCCGAGGCTGAAAGAGCCATGATTTTCGAGCCTTTTTTCCAGGGTAGTCACCAGCGAAAAGGGGCGGTAAAAGGAAGCGGACTGGGGTTGAGCATCGCTCAGGACTGTATCCGTCGCATGCGCGGTGAGCTGCAACTGGCGACGGTCGCCGGTGCAGACGTCTGCTTCCGCATTGAACTGCCGTTAACCGCCGAGAATGAATAAATAATGTACACATGGTCTAAACGCCTTCGTCTTGCACAGACCGAACGTTCACCGCGTGCCACGCACAGAGCGCCGCTCGGCAAACGCCCGATCAGCTGGTTGGGCGCCGTCTTCTTTATGCCGCTGTTGCTGGCGGGCTGCGTCGATCGCGCCGTCAGCGGCGGCCTGAACCCTCAGCAGCAAGAGGCGATCCCGGATACCAAGGTGATCGATTACCGCACCGCGGCTTGCGATACCCTGTGGCAGTTGGACGACAAGGACGCGGTGGATAACGCGCTCTACTGGCTGCGCGCGATGGACTGCGCCGACCGTATCGGCTCGACCCAGGCGCGCGCGCTGGCGAAAACGGTGCCTGGCGACAGCTGGTCCGGCGTTTTCAAACAGAGCATCCTGCTGGGCAGCGCACAGCCGACCTCCGGCGAACGCCGCCAGATCATCGACAGGATCAACAGCTACCGGATGGAATTCCCGGGTTCACTGCGTCCGCTGACGCAGCTGTGGCGCCAGCAGCAGATGCTGCAGATCACGCTGTTCGATGAGAAAGCGCGCTATCAGCATCTGCAGGAGAGCAGCGACAGCCAGATCGATTCGCTGCGCCAGAGCCAGGCGCGTTTGCAATCGCAGCTGCAGGACACCTCGCGCAAGCTGGAAAATCTGACCGACATCGAGCGCCAGCTCTCTTCGCGCAAGCAGCTGCAAGGGGAAATCCCGGACAACGGGGCAGGCTCGCAAAAGGGCGAAGCCGCCGGTAAAAGCGGCGCGGCCGCCAAAGGGGCTGAGCCGCAGGACGAACCGGAAAAGGGCACCGCGCTGCCGGTTGAACCGGAAGACACTTATACGCCGCCCCCTGCCAATAAGGAGTCCCACGCGCAATGACCGCACGCAAACCGGCCAATCTACTTTTGGTTGACGATGATCCCAGCCTGCTGAAGCTGCTGGGCATGCGTCTGACCAGCGAAGGTTTTCACGTCACCACCGCCGAAAGCGGCCAGGAAGCGCTGCGCCTGCTGGCGCGCGAACAGATCGATCTGGTGATCAGCGATCTGCGTATGGACGAGATGGACGGCATGGCGCTGTTCGCCGAGATCCAAAAACATCAGCCGGGCATGCCGGTAATCATTCTCACCGCGCACGGTTCGATTCCCGATGCGGTGGCCGCTACCCAGCAGGGGGTGTTTAGCTTCCTGACCAAGCCGGTGGATCGCGATGCGCTGTACAAGGCCATCGACGAGGCGCTCGCGCTGTCGGCCACCCCGGCCGGCGACGAGGCCTGGCGCGAAGACATCGTCACCCGCAGCCCGCTGATGCTGCGCCTGCTGGAGCAGGTGAAAATGGTGGCGCAGTCCGACGTCAGCGTCTTGATCAACGGTCAGAGCGGCACCGGTAAAGAGGTGGTGGCGCAGGCTATTCACGCGGCCAGCCCGCGCGCCGGCAAGGCGTTCATCGCCATCAACTGCGGCGCGCTGCCGGAGCAGCTGCTGGAGTCCGAACTGTTTGGCCACGCCAAGGGCGCCTTTACCGGCGCGGTCAGCAGCCGCGAAGGGCTGTTCCAGGCGGCGGCGGGCGGCACGCTGTTCCTCGACGAGATCGGCGATATGCCGCTGTCGCTGCAGGTGAAGTTGCTGCGCGTGTTGCAGGAGCGCAAGGTGCGGCCGCTGGGCAGCAACCGCGATCTGGACATTGACGTGCGCATCATTTCCGCCACCCACCGCGATCTGCAAAAGGCGATGGCGAAGAACGAGTTCCGCGAGGATCTCTACTATCGCCTCAACGTGGTGAACCTAAAGATCCCGGCGCTCAACGAACGCGCCGAAGATATCCCGCTGCTGGCCAACCACCTGTTGCGCGAGGCGGCTCAGCGGCACAAGCCGTTCGTGCGCAGCTTCTCGACCGATGCCATGAAGCGGCTGATGACCGCCAGCTGGCCGGGCAACGTGCGTCAGCTGGTCAACGTCATCGAGCAGTGCGTGGCGCTGACCTCGGCGCCGGTGATCGGCGAAGCGCTGGTGGAGCAGGCGCTGGAAGGGGAAAACACCGCGCTGCCGACCTTCGCCGAAGCGCGCAACCAGTTCGAGTTGCACTACCTGCGCAAGCTGCTGCAGATCACCAAGGGCAACGTGACCCAGGCCGCGCGCATGGCGGGCCGCAACCGCACCGAGTTTTACAAATTGCTGTCGCGCCACGAGCTGGACGCCAACGATTTTAAAGAATGACAGTTTGCCGCCGGCGCCTGCCACGCAGGTTCTCAACAAATCCGGCGGAATGATTTACACTCCGTTCTCTTTGCCGCGGCGCGCCCCGGCGTAGAGCACCATGGAACGTATTAAGCGGGATCGTACACAAATGAGCAGATCACTTTCCATCGCCCTGGCCCAGCTGAACCTGCTGGTCGGCGACATTGAAGGCAACACCGAACGCATGTTGCAAATCGTGCAGGAGCAGCAGAAGGCGGGAGCCGATCTGGTCATGTTCAGCGAACTGGCGCTGTCCGGCTACCCGCCGGAAGATCTGCTGTATCGCAATGACTTCTATCAGCGCTGCGACGCGCAGCTGCTGCGCCTGCAGCAGGCCTCCGCCGAGACGGCGATCCTGGTCGGCCACCCGTGGCGCGAAGGCGGCAAGCTGTATAACGCGCTGTCGCTGTTTGCCGAAGGCCGCCTGCTGACCCGCTACTTCAAGCAGCAGTTGCCGAACTACGGCGTGTTCGATGAGAAGCGCTATTTCCACGCCGGCAACGACACCTGCGTGGTGGAGCTGAAAGGCTACCGTCTGGGTCTGCTGATTTGCGAAGATCTGTGGTTCCCTGAGCCGATCGACGCCGCCAAGGCGGCGGGCGCGGAAATTATCCTGTCGATCAATGCTTCGCCGTATAACCGCGAAAAGCCGTATATCCGCAAAACGCTGATGGCCGGCCACTGCCAGCGCACCCAGCTGCCGCTGGTGTACCTCAATCAGGTCGGCGGCCAGGATGAGCTGATCTTCGACGGCTGCTCCAAGGTATTCGACGCCGCCGGCACCCTGACTCACCGTCTGGCGGCCTTCGACGAGCAGGTGACTCGTTTGGAATTCAACGAGCTGGCCGTGGTGCCGATGGCCGATCCGGCCGCTGAGCTGCCGCAGCTGGCGCAGGTGTACCAGGCGCTGGTGTTGGCGGTGCGCGACTACGTGACCAAAAACGGCTTTAAAGGCGCTGTGCTGGGCCTGTCCGGCGGCATCGACTCGGCGCTGACGCTGGCGATCGCCGTGGATGCGCTGGGCAAAGACAAGGTGCAGGCGCTGATGATGCCGTTCCGCTATACCGCGGATATCAGCATCGCCGACGCCAAGGAAGAGGCGGAAATCCTCGGCGTGGAGTTCGATATCGTCTCCATCGAACCGATGTTCGACGCCTTTATGGGCCAGCTGTCGCCGATGTTCGCTGGCACCGAGCGCGACACTACCGAAGAAAACCTGCAGGCGCGTTGCCGCGGGGTGGTGCTGATGGCGCTGTCCAACAAACGCCGCAGCATCGTGCTGACCACCGGCAACAAGAGCGAAATGGCGGTGGGTTACGCCACGCTGTACGGCGATATGGCCGGCGGTTTCGACGTGCTGAAGGACGTGCCGAAAACGCTGGTGTTCAAGCTGTCCGAATACCGTAACACCGTCTCCTACGTGATCCCGCAGCGGGTGATCGATCGTCCGCCGTCCGCCGAGCTGGCGCCGGATCAGGTCGATCAGGACAGCCTACCGCCGTACGATATCCTGGACGCGATCCTGGAAGGCTACGTTGAGCGCGACAAGTCGGTTGCCGATCTGGTGGCCGAAGGCTTCGACGAAGCGATCGTGCGCAAGGTAATCCGCCTGGTGGACATCAACGAATACAAGCGGCGTCAGGCCGCCGTCGGGCCGCGTATCACCGCCCGTAACTTCGGCAAAGACCGCCGCTACCCCATCACATCCGGTTTTGGCCGCAAAAATTGGTAAAAGGAAAGAAGATGAAAAAGATCGACGCGATTATCAAGCCGTTCAAACTGGATGACGTCCGCGAAGCGCTGGCCGAAGTGGGCATCACCGGCATGACGGTCACCGAAGTGAAAGGCTTCGGCCGCCAAAAGGGCCACACCGAGCTGTACCGCGGTGCCGAGTACATGGTCGACTTTCTGCCTAAGGTGAAGATCGAGATCGTGGTTGCCGACGATATCGTCGACACCTGCGTGGAAACCATCATGCAGACCGCGCAGACCGGCAAGATCGGCGACGGCAAAATCTTTGTCTTCGACGTGGCGCGCGTGGTGCGAATCCGTACCGGCGAGCAGGACGAAGAAGCGATCTGATCCTCCGCAGGATCATCGGCTATCCAGGGCGCAGCGTGCTGCGCTCTTGTCATTTCTGTCCCCCGCACATCGCACTTCTTTGCCTCGCCGTTTCCCCCTTTTTGTCCGTAGGTATTCTAAAAAAGCGAACGCTATCGCGTTTTTGATACTTTTCCCGATCGCTTTTCTCGCGGGATCTACAATCAATCTAACTATCTTGATTGAGGTGATCCCCAATGAATTTCAAGTTGCGGCTAGGCGGCAAGGGCGTGCATCCCCAGGAGCTTACTCAAGTAAGTGACTGGGGTAAGCGCACGCAGACAACAACGCAGCGGCTTGAAAGGCGATGGGGATGATGACGTTACGCCAAATCCGCCACTTCATCGCGGTGGCGGAAACCGGGTCGATCTCCGCCGGCGCCCAGGCGGTGTTTGTCTCCCAGTCTTCGCTGACGCTGGCGATCCAGCAGTTGGAAACCGAGATCGGCGTACGGCTGTTCGATCGCCACGCCAAGGGCATGACGCTGACCCATCAGGGGCATCAGTTCCTGCGCCAGTCGTATCTGATCCTGGCGACGGTGGACAACGCCAAGCGCAGCCTGCAGATCGGCACCGAAAGCCTGACCGGCAAGCTGACCATCGGCGTCACCAGCCTGGTGGCCGGCTACTTTCTGGTGGAGCTGCTCACGCGCTTTAAATCGGCCTATCCCAACGTCACCGTGCAGGTGGTTGAAGACGAGCGCCCGTATATCGAGCATCTGCTGGTCAGCGGCGAGATCGACATCGGTGTGCTGATCCTGTCTAACATCGAAGACCGCGACGCGCTGCAGACCGAGGTGCTGATGCACTCGCCGTATCGCCTGTGGCTGCCGCCGCTGCACCCGCTGCTGGATCACGAGAGCATCAGCCTGGCGGACGTGGCCAAACAGCCGTTGATCCAGCTCAACGCCGATGAAATGGACGTGCACGCGCGGCGCATTTGGTCGCGTGCCGGGCTGAAGCCGGAGATCGCCATGAAGACCGCCTCGACCGAGGCGGTGCGCAGCCTGGTGGCGGCGGGAATGGGAGTCTCCATCCAACCGGACATGGCGTACCGCGCCTGGTCGCTGGAGGGAAACATGATCGAGGCGCGCAAGCTGGACGATCTGCTGGAGCCGCTGGATATCGGGCTGGCGTGGCGGCGCGGCAGCGCGCGGCCGGAGCTGGTGACGCCGTTCCTTACCATCGCGCGCGAGAACGGCAGCAAACACGCCGCCGGGCTTAAGCATTCGATTTAATCGAACGCGGCGTTCAGTATTTAGAATTTGTTGCCCGCCAGAGGCTCGCTTAGGCTGATTAAAACTAACTTATTCACATTTGGTTAACGTTTTTGTCACTTAGAGGCGTCAGGCGATGGCAGATGTGCAGGTTCTCTCAGGTTTGTCCTGTCAGCAGTTCATTAACGGTCAGATGGTCGACGGCGAAGGCCAGCAGGAGTGCATCGTCAATCCGGCCAACGGCGAGACGCTGATCGCCCTGACCGAAGCCTCTTCGGCGCAGGTCGGCGGCGCGGTGAAAGCCGCGCAGCAGGCGTTCGGCCACTGGTCGCGCACCACGCCGGCCCAGCGCGCCGCTCTATTGCTGCGCATCGCCGACGCCATCGAGCTGCAGGCGCCGCAGCTGGCGCAGCTGGAAGCCCTCAACTGCGGCAAACCGCTGCATCAGGCGCTCAATGACGATCTGCCGGCGGCGGTCGACGTGTTCCGCTTCTTCGCCGGCGCGGTGCGCACGCAGCAAGGGCAGCTGGCCGGCGAGTATGTGCCGGGTCACACCTCGATGATCCGCCGCGATCCGATCGGCGTGGTGGCCTCGATCGCCCCCTGGAACTATCCGCTGATGATGGCGGCGTGGAAGATTGCGCCGGCGTTGGCGGCGGGCAATACCGTGGTGTTTAAACCCTCCGAGCATACGCCGCTGACCATTCTGGCGCTGGTGCCGGCGCTGCAGGATATCCTGCCGCCGGGCGTGCTGAATATCGTCTACGGCGGCGGGGAAGGGGTCGGCAGCCAGCTGGTGGGGCATCCGCAGGTGCGGCTGGTGTCGGTCACCGGCGATATCGTCACCGGGCAAAAAATTCTTCAGGCGGCGGCCAAAAGCGTCAAGCGTACCCACCTGGAACTGGGGGGCAAGGCGCCGGTGATCGTCTGCGACGACGCCGATCTCGACGAGGTGGTCAACGGCATCCGCACCTACGGCTATTACAACGCCGGCCAGGATTGCACCGCCGCCTGCCGCATCTACGCGCAGGCGGGCATCTATCCCAAACTGGTGGACGCGCTGGGCGAGGCGGTCGCCAGCCTGCGCTTCGCCCGCAAGCGCGATCAGGACAACGAGATCGGCCCGTTGATAAGTAGCCGTCAGCGCGATCGCGTCGCCAGCTTCGTCGAGCGGGCGCTCAGCCAACCGCATATCGAATTGATCACCGGCGCCGCGGCCCACTCCGGGCCGGGGTTCTATTACCAGCCGACCCTGCTGGCGGGCTGCCTGCAAAGCGACGAAATCGTGCAGCGCGAGGTGTTTGGCCCGGTGGTCAGCGTCACGCGCTTCGAGCACCTGGAACAGGCGGTCGCGTGGGCCAACGATTCGGAATACGGGCTGGCTTCGTCGGTGTGGACGCAAAATATCGACCGGGCGCTACACATCGCTGCCCATCTGCAGTACGGCAGCACCTGGATCAACACCCATTTCACCTTGGCGAGCGAGATGCCGCACGGCGGCCTGAAACGCTCAGGCTACGGCAAGGATCTGTCCAGCGATTCGCTGCAGGATTACAGCGTTGTCAGGCACGTAATGGCGAAGTTCAAAGCCAGCTTCTAGCGGTTCTATAAAGCAAAATCGGGCGGCAGCCGTTCCCCGCCGCACACAGATACGCAACACAGGGGTAATTACGATGAGAAAAACTACCGCAGTCACCACCACCGTCTCCGCGCTCTGTCTCACCGTGCTGTGCGGCCTGGCCCAGGCGGCCGATCTGCCGCAGTCGCTGGGCAAAGGCGAAGGCCGGCTGGATATCATCGCCTGGCCCGGCTACATCGAACGCGGCCAGTCCGACAAAAACTACGACTGGGTCACCCAGTTTGAAAAGCAAACCGGCTGCGCGGTGAACGTGAAGACAGCCGCCACCTCCGATGAAATGGTCAGCCTGATGGCCAAGGGCGGCTACGATCTGGTGACCGCTTCCGGCGACGCCTCGCTGCGCCTTATCTTCGGCAAGCGGGTGCAGCCGATCAACACCGCGCTGATCCCGAACTGGAAGAACATCGATCCGCGCCTGCTGAACGGCGCCTGGTACACCGTGGACGGCAAAACCTATGGCACGCCGTACCAGTGGGGGCCGAACCTGCTGATGTACAACACCAAAACCTTCCCGACGCCGCCGGACAGCTGGGCGGTGATCTTCCAGCAGCAGAATCTGCCGGACGGCAAGAGCAATCAGGGCCGGGTGCAGGCTTACGACGGCCCGATCTACATCGCCGATGCGGCGCTGTTCCTGAAGGCCACCCAGCCGCAGCTTGGCATCAGCGATCCTTATCAGCTCAACGAAGAGCAGTATCAGGCGGCGCTGAAGCTGCTGCGCAGCCAGCACGCGCTGATCCACCGCTACTGGCACGACACCTCGGTGCAGATGAGCGACTTTAAAAACGAAGGCGTGGTGGCCTCCAGCGCCTGGCCATATCAGGCCAACGCCCTGAAGGGCGAGGGGCAGCCGATCGCCACCGTGTTCCCGAAAGAGGGCGTGACCGGCTGGGCGGACACCACCATGCTGCATGCCGACGCCAAACACCCGAGCTGTGCCTACCAGTGGATGAACTGGTCGCTGGAGCCGAAGGTGCAGGGCGATGTGGCGGCCTGGTTCGGGTCGGTGCCGGCGTCACCGGCGGGCTGCAAGGCCAGCGCGCTGCTGGGTGAGAAGGGCTGCGAAACCAACGGCTTCAACCAGTTCGACAAAATCGCCTTCTGGAAAACGCCGCAGGCGCAGGGCGGCAAGTTCGTGCCGTACAGCCGCTGGACCCAGGATTACATCGCCATCATGGGCGGCCGCTAAGCCGCAGGGCGCAGCCCGCTGCGCCCGAACTACATCAGTATGGAGCACAGAAAATGACCATTGCCGTGCAATTCATCGATGTTTCGCGGACTTTCGGCGATGTTCGCGCCGTGGATCGGGTATCCATCGACATTCAGGATGGGGAATTCTTCTCCATGCTCGGGCCGTCCGGCTCGGGCAAAACCACTTGCTTGCGCCTGATCGCCGGCTTTGAACAGCTCACTTCCGGCTCGATTCGCATCCACGGCCAGGAAGCCGCCAGCCTGCCGCCGTATCAGCGCGATGTGAACACCGTGTTTCAGGATTACGCGCTGTTCCCGCACATGTCGGTGCTGGAAAACGTCGCCTACGGCCTGATGGTGAAGGGCGTCGCCAAACGCGAGCGGCTGGCGCGGGCGCAAGAGGCGCTGGAGAGCGTGGCGCTCGGTTTCGTTGCCGAACGCAAGCCGGCGCACCTGTCGGGCGGCCAGCGGCAGCGCGTGGCGTTGGCGCGCGCGCTGGTCAATCGGCCGCGGGTGCTGCTGCTGGACGAACCGCTCGGCGCGCTGGATCTCAAGCTGCGCGAGCAGATGCAGGGGGAGCTGAAGAAGCTGCAGCGCCAGCTGGGCATCACCTTTATCTTCGTCACCCACGATCAAAGCGAAGCGCTGTCGATGTCCGATCGGGTGGCGGTGTTCAATAACGGCCGCATCGAACAGGTGGATACGCCGCGTGAGCTTTACATGCGGCCGAAAACGCCGTTCGTCGCCGAGTTCGTCGGCACCTCCAACGTGGTGCGCAGCGAGTTGGCGCAGCGCCTGCTCGGCGAAAGCCGAACCTTCTCGATCCGGCCGGAACATATCCGCCTGCTGGAGCACGGCGGCGCGGCGCAGGACGAGATCCAGGTGCAGGGCACGCTGCAGGAAATCCATTACCAGGGCGCGGCCACGCGATATGAAATCACGCTGAACGGCGGCGAGAAGCTGCTGGTCAGCCAGGCCAATCCGCAGTGGCTCGCCGAAGGGCAACAGCGGCAGATCGGCCAGCCGATCGTCGCCTGCTGGCCGCGCGCGGCGATGGTGCCGCTGCTGGAGGAGAGGTGAGATGGACATGAGCATCGATTCCCCCTCGGCGCGCGGCGGTACCGTGCGCGCGCTGTCAACCTGGCTTTATCGCCGGCCGACGCTGTATCTGCTTTTGCTGCTGGTGCCGCCGCTGCTGTGGTTCGGCGCGGTGTACCTCGGTTCGCTGCTGACGCTGCTGTGGCAAGGGTTTTACACCTTCGACGATTTCACCATGGCGGTGACGCCGGATCTGACCTTCGCCAACCTGGCGGCGCTGTTCAACCCGGCCAACTACGACATCATCCTGCGCACGCTGACCATGGCGGTGCTGGTGTCGCTGGCCAGCGCGGTACTGGCGTTCCCGATCGCCTATTACATGGCGCGCTACACCAGCGGCCGCGTCAAGGCGTTCTTTTACATCGCGGTGATGATGCCGATGTGGGCCAGCTATATCGTTAAAGCCTACGCCTGGACCCTGCTGCTGGCGAAAGACGGCGTGGCGCAGTGGTTCCTGCAGCACCTGGGGCTGGAGCCGCTGTTGGCTTCGCTGCTGACGGTGCCCGGCGTCGGCGGCAACACGCTGTCGACCTCGGGGCTGGGGCGCTTTCTGGTGTTCGTCTATATCTGGCTGCCGTTCATGATCCTGCCGATCCAGGCGGCGCTGGAGCGCCTGCCGCCCTCGCTGCTGCATGCCTCGGCGGATCTGGGCGCGCGACCGGCGCAGACCTTCCGCCACGTCATTTTGCCGCTGGCGGTACCGGGCATCGCCGCCGGATCGATCTTCACCTTCTCGCTGACGCTGGGCGACTTTATCGTGCCGCAGCTGGTGGGGCCGCCGGGCTATTTCATCGGCAGCATGGTGTACGCCCAGCAGGGCGCGATCGGCAATATGCCGATGGCCGCGGCCTTTACGCTGGTGCCGATCGTCCTGATCGCCATTTACCTTTCCATCGTCAAACGTCTGGGGGCTTTCGATGCACTCTGAACGCGCGCCCTTAGGGCTGAAGCTGGCCGCCTGGGGCGGACTGATCTTCCTGCATTTCCCGTTGGCGATCATCGCCATCTACGCCTTCAACACCGAGGACGCGGCCTTCAGCTTCCCGCCGAAGGGCTTCACGCTGCACTGGTTCAACGTTGCCGCCGGGCGGCAGGATATCCTCGATGCGGTGCTGCTGTCGGCGCAGATCGCCTGCCTGGCGACTGCCATCGCGCTGGTGCTCGGCACCCTGGCGGCGGCGGCGCTGTATCGGCGCGATTTCTTCGGCAAGGATAGCATTTCGCTGCTGTTGCTGCTGCCGATCGCGCTGCCGGGGATCGTCACCGGCCTGGCGCTGCTGGCGGCATTCAAGGCGCTGAACATCGAGCCGGGCATCCTGACTATCGTCGTCGGCCATGCGACGTTCTGCGTGGTGATCGTGTTCAACAACGTCATCGCCCGGTTCCGCCGCACCTCGTACAGCCTGATCGAAGCGTCGATGGATCTCGGCGCCGACGGCTGGCAAACCTTCCGTTACGTGATCTTGCCGAACCTCGGCTCGGCGCTGCTGGCCGGGGGCATGCTGGCGTTCGCGCTGTCGTTCGATGAAATCATCGTGACTACCTTTACCGCCGGCCACGAGCGCACGCTGCCGCTGTGGCTGCTGAACCAGCTCGGTCGCCCGCGCGACGTGCCGATCACCAACGTGGTGGCGCTGTCGGTGATGCTGTTGACCATGCTGCCGATCCTCGGCGCTTACTACCTGACCAAAGGTGGGGAAAGCGTCGCCGGCAGCGGCAAATAATTTCCTTACCCGACCTCTGATAAAAGGATAACCCTATGCAAAGCCAACTGTTGATTGATGGCCACCTGGTGAATGGCCAGGGCGCGACCCAGCCGGTGTATAACCCGGCGACCGGCGAAGTGATCGCGCAGGTGGCGGAGGCCAGCCCGGAGCAGGTCGATCGCGCGGTGCTGGCGGCGGACGCCGCGTTCGCCGCCTGGGGGCAAACCACGCCGAAGGCGCGTGCCGAGCATCTGCTCAAGCTGGCGGATCTGATCGACGAGCATGCCGAGACCTTCGCCAGGCTGGAATCGCTCAACTGCGGCAAGCCTTATCATTGCGTGTTGAACGACGAACTGCCGGCGGTGGCCGACGTGTTTCGCTTCTTCGCCGGGGCCAGCCGCTGCCTGACCGGCATGGCGGCCGGCGAGTATCTGGCCGGGCATACCTCGATGATCCGCCGCGATCCGCTCGGCGTGGTGGCTTCGATCGCGCCGTGGAACTACCCGCTGATGATGGCGGCCTGGAAACTGGCGCCGGCGCTGGCGGCGGGCAACTGCGTGGTGATCAAGCCGTCGGAGCAGACGCCGCTGACCACCTTTAAACTGGCCGAACTGGCCGCCGGGCTGTTCCCGCCGGGGGTACTCAACGTGCTGTTCGGCCGCGGTGCCGGCGTCGGCGATCGGCTGACCGGGCATGACAAGGTGCGCATGGTGTCGCTGACCGGCTCGATCGCCACCGGCGAGCACATCATCGCCCACACCGCCGCCGGCATTAAGCGCACCCATATGGAGCTGGGCGGCAAGGCACCGGTGCTGGTGTTCGACGATGCCGATCTGCAGCAGGTGGTGGACGGTATTCGCGGCTTCGGTTTCTACAACGCCGGGCAGGATTGCACCGCTGCCTGCCGCATCTACGCGCAGAAAAGCATTTATCCCGAGCTGGTGAAGCGGCTGGGTGAGGCGGTGGCCAGCCTGAAGGTCGGTGCGCCGGACGACGAGAGCACCGAGCTGGGGCCATTGATTACCGCCCAGCATCTGGAGCGGGTCGCCGGTTTTGTCGAGCGCGCCAAAGCGTTGCCGCACGTGCAGGTGGTGACCGGCGGCGAGAAGGTGAAGGGGCCGGGTTACTACTTCCAGCCGACGCTGCTGGCCGGCGCGCGCCAGGAGGATGAGATCGTGCAGCGCGAGGTGTTCGGCCCGGTGGTGACGGTGACGCCGTTCGACGACGAAGAGCAGGTGCTGGCCTGGGCGAACGAATCCAACTACGGGCTGGCGTCGTCCGTGTGGACCCGCGACGTGGGCCGCGCGCATCGCTTGAGCGCCCGCCTGCAATACGGCTGCACCTGGGTGAACACCCACTTCATGTTGGTGAGCGAAATGCCGCACGGCGGCCAGAAACTGTCCGGTTACGGCAAGGACATGTCGATGTACGGGCTGGAGGATTACACCGCCATTCGTCATGTGATGTTCAAACATTGATTTTACAATAATTATCCGCACAATAGCGCGGCCTTCGGGCCGGCCCCGGCCGGCCGATGATAATAAAAAAGGAAGCCTATATGGGTATCACCCGACGCGATTTTCTCAACGGGGTGGCGATCACCATCGCCGCCGGGTTGACGCCGCTGCAAATCTTGCGCGCGTCGCCGCAAACCGCCAATCAAACCCTGTACTACCCGCCGGCGCTGACCGGGCTGCGGGGCAACCATCCGGGCTCGTTCGAGCATGCGCACCAACTGGGGCGCGACGGTAAAACCTTTGATTTCGGCAGCGTGCCCGCCGTTGAAGAGTTCGATCTGGTGGTGGTCGGCGCCGGCATCAGCGGGCTGGCGGCCGCCTGTTTCTGGCAGCAGCTGAAAGGCGAGCAGCAGCGCATTTTGCTGATCGACAACCATGACGACTTCGGCGGCCACGCCAAGCGCAACGAATTCAACACCGACGACGGCATGCTGCTCGGCTACGGCGGCAGCGAATCGCTGCAGTCGCCGCGCTCCAACTTCAGCCCGGTGGCGATGGGGCTGCTGCGCAAGCTCGGCGTCGATATCGATCGGCTGGAGCAGGCGTTTGACACTACCTTCTACCCGGATCTGAACCTGAGCCGCGGGGTTTACTTCGATCGCAAGAACTTCGGCGTCGACAAGGTGGTGAGCGGCGATCCGGGCCGCACGGTGGCAGACGATATTCCGCGCGATCGTCTCAACGGCCGCTCTTATGAAGCGTTCATCGGTGATTTCCCGCTGCCGGAAAGCGATCGCCAGGCGCTGATCGCGCTGCATACGGTGGAGAAAGATTATCTGCCGGAGATGACGCTGGAGCAGAAGGTCGAATGGCTCGATACCCACAGCTACACCCAGTTCCTGCGTGAAAAAGTGGGTCTGAGCGAGCTGGCGATCCGTTATTTCCAGCAGACCACCAACGACTTCCAGGCGGTGGGCATCGACGGCACGTCGTGCAGCGATGCGCGCATCTGCGATCTGCCGGGCCTCGGCGGCATGAATCTGCCGCCGCTGGATGAAGAGTCGCAGGCGGATCTCGACGATCCTTACGTGTTCCACTTCCCGGACGGCAACGCCACGCTGACGCGCCTGATGGTGCGCAAGCTGATCCCGGCGGTGGCGCCGGCCGGCAAAGACATGAACGACGTGGTGCTGGCCAAATTCGACTACAGCCAGCTCGATCGGCCGGAGTCGCCGGTGAAGCTGCGTTTGAACAGCACCGGGCTGCACGCGGCCAACGTCGGCGACAAGGTGGAAGTCACCTACATGACCGGCGAGAAGATGACCAAAGTGCGCGCCGGGCAGGTGGTGATGGCCGGCTACAACATGATGATCCCGTACCTGGTGCCGGAGATGTCGCACGAGCAGCAGGAGGCGCTGAAGCAGAACGTCAAGGCGCCGCTGGTGTACAGCAAGGTGGTGATCCGCAACTGGCAGCCGTTCATCAAGCTGGGCGTGCACGAAATTTATTCGCCGGCCGCGCCGTACAGCCGCGTGAAGCTGGACTACCCGGTGAGCATGGGCGGTTATCAGCACCCGCGCGATCCGGATCGGCCAATCGGTCTGCATATGGTGTACGTGCCGACGCTGCCGGGCAGCGGCCTCAGCCCGCGCGAGCAGTCGCGTAAAGGGCGCGCGCTGCTGCTGGGCACGCCGTTCGAGGTGCATGAGCAGATGATCCGCGAACAGCTGCAGGGCATGCTGGGCGAGGCGGGTTTCGACCATCAGCGCGATATTCAGGCGATCACCGTCAACCGCTGGTCGCACGGTTATTCCTACTTCCTTAACGGGCTGTTTGACGACGAAGAAGAAGCCAAGAAAATCATCGAAACGGCGCGGCAGCCGATCGGTAAGATCGTTATCGCCAACTCCGATTCTGACTGGAGCCCGTACGCCAACTCGGCGATCGATCAGGCGTGGCGTGCGGTGAACGAACTGGCCTACGGCAAGGTTGCCGCCAAGGAGGGAGCATGAGTCTGCGTTCGCTGTACCTGTTGAGCCTGCTGGCGGCCGGCGGCTCGGCCCAGGCGATGTCGGCCGGGGAATACGTCGCCAAAGCCGGCGATTGCACCGCCTGCCACACCGCGCCGGGCGGCGCTGAACTGGCGGGAGGCATGAAGTTCCCGACGCCGCTCGGGGCTATCTACGCCACCAACATCACGCCGGACAAGCTGCACGGCATCGGCGCCTATTCGTTCGAGGAGTTCGATCGCGCCATGCGCCAGGGGGTGGCCAAAGACGGCCACCGGCTCTACCCGGCGATGCCGTATACCTCGTACGCCAAAATGAGCGCGGAAGACATGCGCGCGCTGTATAACTATCTGATGAATGAGGTGCCGGCGCAGAACGTCGCCAACCGTGACAGCGACATCAGCTGGCCATTGTCGATGCGCTGGCCGCTGGCGGTGTGGAACCAGCTGTTCCACGACGACCAGCCGTATCAGGCAGATCCGCAGCAAAGCGCCGAGTGGAACCGCGGCGCCTACCTGGTGCAGGGCGCGGGCCATTGCGGCAGTTGCCACACGCCGCGCGGCTGGGCGATGCAGGAGAAGGGGCTGGACGGTAAGGAGCCGGTGTTCCTGAGCGGCGCCGAGCTGGACGGCTGGTACGCCTCCAATCTGCGCGGCCTGCCGCCGGAAGAGGTGACGGCGCTGCTGAAAACCGGCCGCAGCCGCCATGCGGCGGTCGCCGGGCCGATGAGCGAGGTGGTGACCCACAGTACGCAGTATCTCAGCGACGGCGATCTGAACGCCATCGCGGTGTACCTGCGCAGCCTGGCGCCGGAAACCGCCGCCAAAGCCACTGCGCCTGCCGTGCAGGGAGATAACCTGGGCGGCAAGGCGACCTACGCGATGTACTGCTCGACTTGCCACGGCAACAAGGGCGAAGGCACTGACTTTGCCATACCGGCGCTGGCGGGCAATGCCACGGTAACGGCGGATAATCCGCTGACCGCGCTGCGGGTAGTGTTGGAGGGGGCGCATACGCCGATCACGCAGCAGGCGATGGCGTTTGACATGCCGGCTTACGGCTGGGCGTTGAACGATCGACAGGCGGCGGATCTGATGAGCTATCTGCGGGGAAGCTGGGGCAACCAGGCGGCGCCGGTGACGGTGCAGCAGGTGCAGGACGCGCGTCAGCTGCAGGCGAAATGAAGGGGGAGCGCGGTCTGACGGCCGCGCTCCGCAAGCATTACAGCACCTTATGCGGGCCGAAGCATTCGTAGTGGATGCGTTCGGCCTCTACGCCCATTTCCAGCAGCTGTTTGCCCACGAACTGCATGAAGGCCACCGGGCCGCAGAAGTAATAGTGCATCTGCGGATCGGCCAGGCTGCTTTGCAGCGCGCTCAAATCCATCAATCCGCGGCTGTGATAGTCGCGGCCTTCCACGTCATCGGCACCCGGCTCGCGGTACCACACATGGCGGCTCAGATTCGGCATGCGCCCGGCAATATCCGCCACCTCATCGGCAAAGGCGTGCACGCTGCCGTTTTCCGCCGCGTGCAGCCAGTGGACCTGCGCCTGATGCTGGTTGTCGTGCAGGGTGTTGAGCATGCCGAGCATCGGGGTTTGGCCGACGCCGGCGGAGATCAGCGCCACCGGCGTGGTCGGCGCCACGTCGAGGAAGAAGTCGCCGTGCGGCGGGGCGATGTAGATCACGTCGCCTTCCTGCGCCTGCTGGTGCAGGTAGTTGGACACTTTCCCCTGATCTTCACGCTTCACCGCGATGCGGTAGAACTCGCCGTTCGGCGAGGTGGTCAGCGAGTACTGGCGAATTTCCTGATGTTCCAGGCTGTCGTGCTTGATGTAGACCGCCAGGTATTGCCCCGGTTTGAAGTCCGCTACCCGGCCGCCGTCCACCGGCGCCAGCACGAAGCTGCAGATCACGTCGCTCTGCGGCTGTTTCTTCAGGATGCGGAACGCGCGCAGATCGCGCCAGCCGCCGTTGTCGGTTTCGCTCTGCTGATAAATTTGCTCTTCACGCTGGATAAATACGTTGGCCAGCACGCCGTAGGCCTTGCCCCAGGCGTCCAGGACTTCCTGACCCGGGCTGAACATTTCGTCCAGCGTCGCCAGCAGGTGACCGCCGACGATGTTGTACTGCTCCGGCTGGATATTGAAGCTGGTATGCTTCTGCGCGATGCGCTCCACCGCCGGCAGCAGCGCCGCCAGGTTCTCGATGTTGGCGGCATAGGCGCAGATGGCGTCGAACAGCGCCTGACGCTGATCGCCGTTGCGCTGGTTGCTCATGTTGAAAATGTCTTTCAATTCCGGGTTGTGCGCGAACATGCGATCGTAAAAGTGGGCGGTCAGCTTCGGCCCGGTCGCAGCCAGCAGGGGAATGGTGGATTTCACGGTGGCGATGGTTTGGCTATCCAGCATGGAAGCGCTCCTTGGGTTGGGATCTTGACGATAATTTTAATGATGTATTTTAAATGCATCTTATTGGGTTCCGCGTCGCTTGTAAATACCCTTGTTTTCGTTGCGGTGTTCTTCGGGCGTCGATCGCGCTCACAGAACATGAAAAAAGCGCATTGTTCGCATGAGGAAATGTCCGTTGATAAACGGCGGTGTTTCGCGGATCAAAGCCTTGCGCCACCTTATGCCAATCGTTTGCGTAAAAACCTCTGTCAAGACCTATCTTCGGTGGGGCGAAACGGTTTACACTGTGGCCCAGAACCCAAACGGGTAGTTATTTGGTGATTTTTTAGTTAGCTGATTTAAGTCAGGAGATGCCGGATGTTAAAGCGTGAAATGAACATTGCCGATTACGATGCGGAACTGTGGCGTGCCATGGAGCAGGAAGTGGTGCGTCAGGAAGAGCACATCGAGCTGATCGCGTCTGAGAACTACACCAGCCCGCGCGTGATGCAGGCTCAGGGTTCCCAGCTGACCAACAAATACGCTGAAGGCTATCCGGGCAAGCGTTACTACGGCGGCTGCGAATACGTGGATATCGTTGAGCAGCTGGCTATCGATCGCGCCAAAGAATTGTTCGGCGCCGATTACGCCAACGTGCAGCCGCACTCCGGCTCCCAGGCTAACTTCGCCGTGTACACCGCGCTGCTGCAGCCGGGCGACACCATTCTGGGCATGAACCTGGCGCACGGCGGCCACCTGACCCACGGTTCCCCGGTCAACCTGTCCGGCAAACTGTATAACGTGGTGCCTTACGGCATCGACGACAAAGGTCAAATCGACTATGACGATCTGGCCAAGCAGGCGCAAACCCACAAGCCGAAAATGATCATCGGCGGCTTCTCCGCTTACTCCGGCGTGGTTGATTGGGTCAAAATGCGCGAAATCGCCGACAGCATCGGCGCTTACCTGTTCGTCGACATGGCGCACGTAGCGGGCCTGATCGCCGCCGGCGTGTACCCGAACCCGGTACCGCACGCGCACATCGTCACCACCACCACCCACAAAACCCTGGCGGGTCCGCGCGGCGGTCTGATCCTGGCGAAGGGCGGCGACGAAGAGCTGTACAAGAAGCTGAACTCCGCCGTGTTCCCTGGCGGCCAGGGCGGCCCGCTGATGCACGTGATCGCCGGCAAGGCGGTGGCGCTGAAAGAAGCGATGGAGCCTGAGTTCAAGGTTTATCAGCAGCAAGTGGCGGTCAACGCCAAGGCGATGGTGGACGTGTTCCTGCAGCGCGGCTACAAAGTGGTCTCCGGCGGCACCCATAACCACCTGTTCCTGCTGGATCTGGTCGACAAAAACCTGACCGGTAAAGAAGCGGACGCCGCCCTGGGCCGCGCCAACATCACCGTCAACAAAAACAGCGTGCCGAACGATCCTAAGAGCCCGTTCGTCACCTCTGGCGTGCGTATCGGCACCCCGGCCGTCACCCGTCGTGGCTTTAAAGAAGCCGACGTGCGCGAACTGGCCGGTTGGATCTGCGATGTGCTGGACAACATCAACGATGAAGCCACCATTGAACGCACCAAGAAGAAAGTGCTGGATATCTGCGCCCGCCTGCCGGTTTACGCATAATCCCGCTTTCGCCCGACAAAACCCGCTGCGGCGGGTTTTTTTGTGGCCGCTCGCGGCAAACTGTGAGCTGTCTGGCACTCTAACGCATTGAAGTGGAATGAAGATTGCGGGGCGGTGTGAGCTCTGTCAAAGTATTGCCCTCACTCCGGAGGGATCATGGTTCTGCAATCCACGCGTTGGCTCGCGCTCAGTTATTTCACCTACTTCTTTTCCTACGGTATCTTCTTACCGTTCTGGGGCGTGTGGCTGAAAGGCGAGGGCATCGCGCCCGAAACCATCGGCATATTGCTCGGCGCCGGCTTGGTGGCCCGCTTCCTCGGCAGCTTACTGATTGCTCCCCGCGTTAAAGATCCCTCTCATTTAGTCTCCGCCCTGCGCCTGCTGGCGCTGCTGACCCTGGCCTTTGCGGTCGGTTTCTGTTTCGGCAACGGTTGGGGCTGGCTGATGCTGGTGATAGCGGGTTTCAACCTGTTCTTCTCGCCGCTGGTGCCGCTGACCGACGCGCTGGCCGCCACCTGGCAAAAGCAGATCCGCATGGACTACGGCCGGGTGCGGCTGTGGGGCTCGCTGGCGTTCGTCATCGGCTCGGCGCTGACCGGGCAGCTGGTGGCGGTGTGGGGCCATAACGCGATTCTCTACAGCCTGATCTTCAGCGTGTTGGCGATGCTGCTGGGCATGTTGCTGAAGCCGAGCGTCATGCCGCAGGGCGAAGCGCGCTCGCACAGCGAAGCCGAGCGCTCGCTGTGGGCACTGCTGAAAGAGGGGCCGGTCTGGCGCTTCCTGCTGTGCGTCACGCTGCTGCAGGGGGCGCACGCCGGCTACTACAGCTTCGGCTCCATTTACTGGCAGGAGGCGGGCTATTCGGCCTCGACCATCGGCTATCTGTGGTCGCTCGGCGTGGTGGCGGAAGTGATTATTTTCGCCAGCAGCAACGTGCTGTTCCGCCGCTGGAATGCGCGCAACCTGCTGTTGCTCTCCGCCTGCTGCGGCGTGTTGCGCTGGAGCCTGATGGCCTACAGTACCGAGCTGGGCTGGCTGCTGCTGATCCAGATCCTGCACTGCGGCACCTTCACCGTCTGTCATCTGGCGGCGATGCGCTTTATTGCCGCGCGCCAGGGGCAAGAGGTGATCCGGCTGCAGGCGGTGTATTCGGCGCTGGCGATGGGCGGCGGTATCGCCGTTATGACGGTCATTGCCGGGTTCCTGTTCGAACATTGGCAGGGCGGGGTATTCTGGGTGATGGCGGCGGTCGCGGTGCCGGCCTTGTTCATCCGGCCGCCGGCGGTCAGTGTCAGCCGTTGATTAAGGGGCTTCCAGCAGCGTGCGGATGGCTTGGCGCTGCCGGGTTTCCAGCGGCAGTTCGGTATAGATCAGCGGCGGGTGCGGATCGCTGTGCACCGCCGCATAAGGGGTGATCACCAGCATGACACCCTGCGGCGCGCCGCCGCGCAGATAGTCGCTCAGCGGCAGATACTTGATGTTCAGCGGCAGCAGCGTGAGCTCGCGGATCTGATATTCCACTTCCTCTTCCAGCTGAGGGTTGTCCAGCGTCAGCAGCAGCACCTGTTTTTCCTGCAGCGCGTTGTCCTGCATCAGCCAGGCGCCGAAGCTGATGGCCACCAGGCCCGTCTCCTCGTTGGAAAAATCCACGTCGTACTCCTGCTCCAGCGGTTTCAGCGCTTCCTGCGTGGTGCGCATCAGCCGCGGGTATTTGCGCACCACTTCTTCCAGCAGCATATTGTCGATGCCGATGGCGAAACGGCAGCGCTCCAGCGCCGGCGCCAGGTGGGCGAACAGCTGGCTGACCAACTCCGCCTTGCTGCTGAAGGCCATGCCGGAAAGCTGCTGGAAACGCTCGACCATGCTGTCGATGGCTGCCATCAGCCGCTGTTCTTGCGCGGAGTCGTTGCTGTGGTAGCTGTGATTTTTCAACAGGGTAAACGTCAGCGCCAAAAAATCGCGCTCGTCTGCCTGCGGCGGCTGGTTAAACAGCCGATTGCAGGCCTGATGCAGCCAGGCGGCGGCCTGCTGCTCCGGCTTTTGCCGCAGCCAGTCGCGTTGAACGGCGTCGAAATGCGGATGGCGCTGCAGGCGATTTTGCCAGGCGCAGTAGAGCAGATAATGCTGCAGGAATTGGCGGTCGCGCGCATCGAATCGGCGGTTGAGCAGTGGCTCACAGGCATCGATCGCCTCTGCCAGCGCAGACGCCGGGGCGGCATCGGCCGCCAGCACGTGCCGCAGGCGCGGGGCGAAATCGCCCTCGACGAACTGCGGGCTGCAGCGCAGGGCCCGCCGCAGCCAATGGATCAGGCACAGGCGCTGGTCGAGCGCGCTGCCCCGCAGTTGGTAGCCACGATCGGGATCGACGGCGATCTCCAGGTGGTGGAAACGCTGGATTTCATTGGCCACCTCGGCTATATCTTGCCGGGTTATCGGGGGGGCGACGCCGTTGATTTGGCTCAGGGTCTCCAGCTGTAACTCGGGCTCCGGCGTGTACAGCATCAGCAGCAGATGGCAGCGCCGTTGTTGTCCGGAGAGCTCGGGCACGGGAGAGGTGTCCAGGCTCATTATCACCTTCCGGCATAAAAGGTTGCGATTATACCTAAGCATAGCAAAAGGCTTTGTGGCGGCAGGGTTACCGTGCGGCTTTTACTTCGGCTTACAACTTTCGTCACAAATATCGCCGGGAGAGGCGGGCCGTTCGGCATTTGTTTGTGTTACGTTATAACAAATACAGGTAAGACAGGATAATGATGAAGTTACGTCGTCTTTTGGCTGCCTTTGGCGCCGTGTTCAGCGCCGGTGCGATCGCTCATCCGCACAGCTTTATCGACATGAACACCACCTTCGTCGCCAAGGACCAGCGGCTGGTCGGCCTGAAAATGGTGTGGGTGATGGATGAAATCACCTCGGCAGATCTGCTCTACGATGCGAAAAACGCCAAGAGCGATTCGGAGGTGTGGAAAAAGCTGGCGGCGGAAGTGATGGCCAACGTGCTGGGGCAGCACTATTTCACCGATCTTTACCGCGACGGCAAGCCGGTGAAATACCTGAACTTGCCCAGCGAATATCACCTGTCGCGCCAGGGCAATCAGGCGGTGCTGGAGTTCGTGCTGCCGTTGGCCGAGCCACAGCCGCTGGCGGGCAAGCCGTTCGAACTTTCTACTTACGATCCGACTTATTTCGTGGACATGACCTATAAAGACCAAAATGCGCTGCATCTGCCGCCGGAGATGGCGCAGCTGTGCAGCTACAAGCTGATGACGCCGAAGCCGAATGCGTCGCTGCAGGCCTATGCGCTGTCGCTCGACAAGAACGACTCGCCCGGCGAAGACCTGGCGCTGGGGCAGCAGTTCGCCCAGCGGGTGACGCTGCAATGTCGTTAAATTTCTCACCACCGACGACGAGCCAACGCCACTGGGCCTTCGGCCTGTGGCCGCTGCTGCCGTTCACGCTGGCGCTGGCGGCCGCCGCGCTGCTGGCGTGGCACTATTGGCCGCAGCTGCTGATGCAGAGCGTGGTATGGCAAAAAGCGCTGCACCAGCAGATGGCGGGGCTGTTGCAGCAGGTGAAGGCCGCGCCGCAGCAGGCCGGGCTGGCGCTGATGCTGTTCAGCCTCGGCTATGGCGTCTTGCATGCGCTTGGCCCCGGCCACGGCAAAGTGGTGATCGCCACCTACCTGGCTACCCATCCGGCGCGGCTGAAAAGCAGCCTGAAGCTGACCTTCGCCGCCTCGCTGGTGCAGGGCGGAGTGGCGATCGCGCTGGTCACGCTGATGCTGGTGGTATTGCAGCTCTCTTCGCGCCAGCTGCACCAAAGCAGCTTCTGGCTGGAGAAGGGCAGCTTTATCCTGGTGATGCTGCTTGGTGTGCTGCTGAGTTGGCGCGCGCTGAAGCGTTTGTTTGCGGCGATCAAGGCGATGCGCCCGGCGCCGGCGCTGCGCATCAATAGCCTGACGCCGCTGGCGGCGGATCATGTGCACAGCGCCAATTGCGGCTGCGGCCACCGTCATCTGCCGAGCGACAGCGAGCTGCAGGCGGGAAGCGATTGGCGCACTCAGGCCGCCATCGTGCTGGCGATGGGCATGCGCCCCTGTTCGGGGGCGATTTTGGTGCTGCTGTTCTCCAAGGTGATCGGCGTGTTCGGCTGGGGAGTGATCTCCGCGCTGGCGATGGCGTTCGGCACCTCGTTGACCATCTCGATGCTGGCGCTGCTGGTGCATTACAGCCGCCGGCTGGCGGTGCGCCTCAGCCGTTCGCGTGCGCCCGCCGCCTGGAGCGCAGTGGCTTGGGGGGCGTTGGCGCTGGCCGGCGGTCTGATCCTGCTGGCTGCCGGGCTGCTGCTGTACGTCAGCGCGCAGCCGGAATTCGGCGGCGGCATCCGTCCCTTCTCCCGTTAACGGGCATAAAAAAAGCGCTGCATCGGCAGCGCTTTTTTTCGATTCGCTTCTGGCGATTAACGCTTCAGCGCTTCGCTCAGTTCTTCACGCATGGTGGCCAGCATGGCTTTCACTACGCGCGGGTTGCCTGCAACCACGTTGCCGGAGCTGAAGTGGTTGTGGCCACCGACGAAGTCGGTGACCAGGCCGCCGGCTTCACGCACCAGCAGTTCGCCCGCGGCGAAGTCCCACGGCTTCAGGCCGATTTCGAAGAAACCGTCCACGCGGCCGGCGGCCACATAGGCCAGATCCAGCGCAGCGGAACCGGTGCGGCGGAAGTCCGCGCACTGGGTGAACAGCTTGCCGACGATGTTGATGTAAGGCGTTGCGTGTTGTTTGACCTTGAACGGGAAGCCGGTCGCCAGGATGGTGCCATCCAGATCTTTGGCATTGGTGCCGCGCAGGCGGTAACCGTTGAGCTGTGCGCCCTGGCCGCGAGTGGCGGTGAACAGTTCGTTGCGCATCGGATCGTAGACCACGGCCACTTCGGTACGGCCTTTGATGCGTACGGCGATGGAAACGGAGAAATGAGGGAAACGTTTGATGAAGTTTGCAGTGCCATCCAGTGGATCGATCACCCATTGCACATCGCGATCTTCGCCGATCAGCTCACCGCGTTCTTCGCTCACGATACTGTGTTGCGGATAAGACTTGCGGATGACGTCGATGATCAGATGCTCTGCATCGCGATCGACGTTGGTGACGAAGTCATTGGTCCCTTTCTGGCTCGCTTCTACAGCGTCCGGGGTTTCGTAGTTTTTGGCAATCAGGTTACCGGCCTTGCGCGCAGCGCGCACGGCGATAGTCAGCATCGGATGCATGGGTATCTTCCAACTAGGATGTTAAAGAACAGGAAACGGCGCGAAGTATAGCAGCTGTTCGGCAAATTGCCTACGGCTGTGTTAAGATGCTGCGATTTTCCGCCACGCTCAGAGTTTGTATGCTGCACAATATCCGCATTGTTCTGGTTGAGACTTCACATACCGGCAACATGGGCTCGACCGCCAGAGCCATGAAAACCATGGGTTTAACCAACCTTTATCTGGTTAATCCGCTGATCAAACCCGATTCTCAGGCCATCGCCCTGGCCGCCGGCGCCAGCGACGTGATCGGCAACGCCACTATCGTCGATACCCTCGATGACGCCATCGCCGGCTGTAGCCTGGTGGTGGGCACCAGCGCACGTTCTCGCACGTTGCCGTGGCCGATGCTGGAGCCGCGTGAATGCGGCGTGCGCGCGGTGCACGAAGGCGAACACGCGCCGGTGGCGCTGGTGTTCGGCCGCGAACGCGTCGGGCTGACCAACGATGAACTGCAGAAGTGCCACTACCACGTCGCCATTCCGGCCAACCCGGACTACAGCTCGCTGAATCTGGCGATGGCGGTGCAGATCCTGGCGTATGAAGTGCGCGTGGCTTACCTCGATCGCCAACAGGCGGGCGCGCCGCAGCTGGAAGAGACGCCGTATCCGCTGGTGGACGACCTCGAGCGTTTCTATCAGCACCTGGAGCAGACGCTGCAGCGCACCGGCTTTATTCGTCCGTCCCATCCGGGCCAGGTGATGAGCCGCCTGCGTCGGCTGTTCACCCGCGCCCGCCCGGAAGGGCAGGAGCTGAATATCCTGCGCGGCATGCTGACGTCGATCGAGAAACAGGATAAACATCAAGGTAATTAATTGATGTGGCATAACGGTGGACGACAATAGTATTAGTTATCCAAAGGTTATAACATGTATTTTATATACCTTTGTTCTTGCTAAGTTCAAAACGTGCTAATACTTGAGTCAATTACTAGGTTAAATAGTTGACTGTTTTACTCAGGAATGTCAGACTTTCGGCCATATTTGACCAACAGGTAACCATTGAGCTATGAGACTGACATCCAAAGGCCGTTATGCCGTAACCGCTATGCTCGACGTAGCGCTGCATTCCCAGGAAGGGCCGGTACCACTGGCGGACATTTCCGAACGCCAGGGTATTTCGCTCTCTTATCTGGAACAATTATTCTCCCGTCTGCGCAAGAATGGTCTGGTGGCCAGCGTGCGTGGCCCGGGCGGTGGTTATCTGCTGGGTAAAGACGCAGGTGAGATCGCCGTTGGCGCTGTCATCACTGCCGTCGATGAATCGGTAGATGCAACCCGTTGCCAGGGCAAAGAAGGCTGTCAGGGCGGCGATCGCTGCTTGACCCACGCCCTGTGGCGCGATCTGAGCGAGCGCATCAGCGGGTTCCTGAACAACATTACGCTGGCAGAACTGGTCAACAACCAGGAAGTGCTGGTGGTGGCGGATCGTCAAAACAACGATACGCGCCGCACGGCCAACGGTCGTCCGCAAGAAACTATCAACGTTAATCTGCGCGCATAAGCAGCTGGCGAAATTTTTTTAGTTTTTGGAAGTGATGTACGGAGCACAAGAGCAATGAAATTACCGATTTATCTGGATTACTCAGCAACGACGCCGGTCGACCCGCGCGTTGCTGAGAAGATGATGCAGTTTTTGACCCTGGACGGCACTTTTGGCAACCCGGCTTCCCGTTCCCACCGTTTCGGTTGGCAGGCGGAAGAGGCGGTAGACATCGCCCGTAACCAAATTGCCGAACTGGTGGGCGCCGACCCACGCGAAATCGTCTTCACCTCCGGGGCGACCGAATCCGACAACCTTGCGATCAAAGGCGCTGCCAATTTCTACCAGAAAAAAGGCAAGCACATCATCACCAGCAAAACCGAACACAAAGCCGTGCTGGACACCTGCCGTCAGCTGGAGCGCGAAGGGTTTGAAGTGACCTACCTGGCGCCACAGAGCAACGGCATCATCAGCCTGCAGGATCTCGAAGCGGCGCTGCGCGATGACACCATTCTGGTCTCCATCATGCACGTCAATAACGAAATCGGCGTGGTGCAGGATATCGAAGCGATCGGCGAAATGTGCCGTGCGCGCGGTATCATCTACCACGTTGACGCCACCCAGAGCGTGGGCAAACTGCCTATCGATCTGAGCAAGCTGAAAGTCGACCTGATGTCGTTCTCCGGCCACAAAATCTATGGCCCGAAAGGCATCGGCGCGCTGTACGTGCGCCGCAAGCCGCGCATCCGCATCGAAGCGCAGGTACACGGCGGCGGTCACGAGCGCGGCATGCGTTCCGGCACTCTGCCTGTCCACCAGATCGTCGGCATGGGCGAAGCTTACCGCATCGCCAAAGAAGAGATGATCGAAGAGATGGCGCGTCTGCGCACCCTGCGCGATCGTCTGTGGAACGGCGTGAAAGATATGGAAGAAGTGTATCTGAACGGCGATCTGGAGCACGGCGCACCGAACATCCTGAACGTCAGCTTCAACTACGTTGAAGGCGAGTCGCTGATCATGGCGCTGAAAGACCTGGCCGTTTCCTCCGGTTCAGCCTGTACCTCCGCCAGCCTCGAGCCGTCCTACGTGCTGCGCGCGCTGGGCATGAGCGATGAATTGGCGCACAGCTCGATCCGTTTCTCCCTGGGGCGTTTCACCACGGAAGAAGAGATCGACTACACCATTCAACTGGTGCGTAAATCCATTGGCCGTCTGCGCGATCTGTCCCCACTGTGGGAGATGTTCAAGCAGGGCGTGGACATCAACAGCATCGAATGGGCGCATCATTAATTCTCAGGTTTCAGGAGCAAGGTCATGGCTTACAGCGAAAAAGTAATCGATCATTATGAAAACCCGCGTAACGTGGGTTCTTTCGACAACGAAGATCCTACCGTCGGCAGCGGCATGGTAGGGGCACCGGCCTGCGGCGACGTCATGAAGCTGCAGATCAAGGTTAACGATGAAGGCATCATCGAAGACGCGCGCTTTAAAACTTACGGCTGCGGTTCTGCCATCGCCTCCAGCTCGCTGGTGACCGAATGGATGAAAGGCAAGTCGCTGGATCAGGCTGAAGCGATCAAAAACACCCAGATCGCTGAAGAGCTGGAATTGCCGCCGGTCAAAATTCACTGCTCGATCCTGGCTGAAGACGCCATCAAAGCAGCGATTGCCGACTATAAGAGCAAGCATAGCGCCAAGTAATTTGTCTGAGTCGGCCCGGCCGCGCCGGGCTTTGATGTGAAGTGTGAGGTTGTGATGTCTATTACCATGAGCGACAGCGCTGCGCAGCGTGTTCAGGCGTTTTTGACGAACCGCGGCAAAGGTCTCGGCCTGCGTCTGGGAGTGCGAACTTCCGGCTGCTCCGGGATGGCGTACGTGCTGGAATTTGTTGACGAAGCCAACGATGACGACATCGTGTTTGAAGACAAAGGCATCAAGGTGATCATCGACGGCAAGAGTCTGGTCTACCTTGACGGCACCGAGCTTGATTTCGTTAAGGAAGGCCTGAACGAAGGCTTCAAGTTCAACAACCCGAACGTCTCAAGCGAATGCGGCTGCGGCGAGAGTTTCAACGTCTGACAGTCCATCGTGCTCCCCCGTTTCGGCGGGGGAACTTCATCCGCTAACGCCCAGAGCACGCTATGGATTACTTTACTTTATTCGGGCTGCCAGTTCGCTACACCGTGGACGGCAGCCTGCTTGCGTCCCGCTTCCAGGATCTGCAGCGCCAATTCCACCCCGATCGTTTCGCCAACCAGCCGGAGCGCGAACGCCTGATGGCGTTGCAGCAGGCGGCGACCATCAACGAAGCCTACCAGGCGCTGAAGCACCCGTTAAAACGCGCGGAGTATATGCTATCTTTGCACGGCTTCGATCTGGGCAACGAACAGCATACGATGCGCGACACCGCGTTTCTGATGGAACAGCTGGAACTGCGCGAAGAGCTCGACGCCATTGAGCGCAAGCCGGAGGCGGAAAGCCTACTGGCCGATTTCGGCGCGCGGCTGGCCGTCTCCATCAAACAGCGCAGCGCTCTGATGCTGCAGCAGCTGGATGGTGAGCAATGGGCGGACGCCGCCGACACCGTGCGCAAGCTGCGCTTTTTGGACAAACTCCAGCAACAGGTTGAACAACTCGAAGAAAAACTGCTGGGTTTTGAGTAACACCTTCTGATTCTGATTGTGGAAGCTTCAACATGGCCTTATTACAAATTAGTGAGCCTGGCCTCAGCGCCGCGCCGCATCAGCGACGTCTGGCCGCCGGCATCGACTTAGGCACCACCAACTCGCTGGTCGCCACGGTGCGCAGCGGGCAAGCGGAAACGCTGGCCGACGAACAGGGCCGCCATTTGCTGCCTTCGGTGGTGCATTATCAGGCGAACGCGCAGCGCGTCGGCTGGGAGGCGCGCCAACAGGCGGCGCAGGATCCGGCCAATACCGTCAGCTCCATCAAACGCATGATGGGCCGCTCGTTGGCGGACGTGCAGCAACGTTACCCGAACCTGCCTTATCAATTCCAGGCCAGCGACAACGGCCTGCCGCTGATCGTCACCGCCGCCGGCCCGGTTAACCCGGTCGGCGTCTCCGCCGATATCCTGCGGGCCCTGTCCGCGCGCGCGCAAGCGGCGCTGGAAGGCGAGCTGGACGGCGTGGTGATCACCGTTCCCGCCTACTTCGACGACGCGCAGCGCCAGGGCACCAAAGACGCGGCGCGTCTGGCCGGCCTGCACGTCCTGCGCCTGCTGAACGAACCGACCGCGGCGGCGATCGCCTACGGGCTGGATTCCGGCCAGGAAGGGGTGATCGCGGTTTACGATCTGGGCGGCGGCACCTTTGATATCTCCATTCTGCGCCTCAGCCGCGGCGTGTTCGAAGTGCTGGCCACCGGCGGCGATTCCGCGCTGGGCGGCGACGACTTCGATCACCTGCTGGCCGACTGGTTGCGCGAGCAGGCCGGCGTGGCCGATCGCAGCGACCATGGCGTGCAGCGCCAACTGCTGGATGCCGCCATCGCCGCCAAAATCGCGTTGAGCGATGCCGACAGCGTGCGCGTCGAGGTGGCCGGCTGGCAGGGCGAGGTGACCCGCGCCCAGTTCGAAGCGCTGATCGCTCCGCTGGTGAAACGCACGCTGATGGCCTGCCGCCGCGCGCTGAAAGACGCCGGCGTCGCCGCCGACGAGGTGCTGGAAGCGGTGATGGTCGGTGGTTCTACCCGCGTGCCACTGGTGCGTGAGCAAGTGGGGGCCTTCTTCGGCCGTGCGCCGCTGACGTCGATCGATCCGGATAAAGTGGTCGCCATCGGTGCCGCGATCCAGGCCGACATTCTGGTGGGCAACAAGCCGGACAGCGACATGCTGCTGCTGGACGTGATCCCGCTGTCGCTGGGCCTCGAAACCATGGGCGGTCTGGTGGAGAAAGTGATCCCGCGCAACACCACCATCCCGGTGGCGCGCGCGCAGGAATTCACCACCTTTAAAGACGGCCAGAGCGCGATGATGATCCACGTGCTGCAGGGCGAGCGCGAGCTGGTGCAGGACTGCCGTTCGCTGGCGCGCTTCACGCTGCGCGGCCTGCCGCCATTGCCTGCCGGGGGGGCGCACATTCGCGTCACCTTCCAGGTGGATGCCGACGGTCTGCTGAGCGTCACCGCGATGGAGAAATCCACCGGCGTCGAAGCCTCGATCCAGGTGAAGCCGTCGTACGGTCTGTCGGACAGCGAAATCGCCGGCATGATCAAGGATTCGATGGCCAACGCGCAAAGCGACGTGGGCGCGCGCAAGCTGGCGGAGCAACGCGTGGAAGCTGCGCGGGTGCTGGAAAGCCTGCAGGGCGCGCTGGCCACCGACGCCGCGCTGCTGAGCGAGGCGGAAAGCCAGGCGATCGCCGCCGCGACCCAGGCGTTGCAGCAGGCGGCGCAGGGTGAAGATCCTGCCGCTATCGAAGACGCCATCAAAACATTAGATGCACAAACGCAAGATTTTGCCGCGCGCCGCATGGACGCTTCCATTCGCCGCGCGCTGGCTGGCCATTCTGTGGATGAGGTTTAACCATGCCTAAAATTGTTTTCCTGCCCCATCAAGATCTTTGCCCGGAAGGGGCGGTTCTGGACGCTGAAAAAGGGGAGTCGATCCTCAACGTTGCGCTGCGCAACGGCATTGAAATCGAGCACGCCTGCGAGAAATCCTGCGCCTGCACCACCTGCCACTGCATCGTGCGTGAAGGCTTCGATTCGCTGGAAGAGAGCAGCGAGCTGGAAGACGACATGCTGGACAAAGCGTGGGGGCTGGAGCCGGAAAGCCGTCTGAGCTGCCAGGCGCTGGTCGCTGACGAAGATCTGGTGGTCGAAATGCCGCGCTACACCGTCAACCACGCGCGTGAGCATTAATTGTTAGCCGCAGCGCCAACCCGGAGATCATAATGGGACTGAAGTGGACCGACAGCCGAGAAATCGGCGAAGCCCTGTACGACCAATACCCGGACACCGATCCGAAAACCGTGCGTTTTACCGACATGCATCAGTGGATCTGCGATCTGGAAGAGTTCGACGACGATCCGCAGGCTTCCAACGAAAAAATACTGGAAGCGATCCTGCTGGTCTGGTTAGATGAAGCGGAGTAAATAGCGTAACGGGCTGCCATGGGCGGCCCGTTTATTTTGTATCCGACATACCCGTCGTCTTTCAAACCGCAGCGTTGTTACCTGCACGATCACACCCCAGTCACTTACCTGAGTAAGCTCCTGGGGACGAGATCGCTGGGCGCCTAGCTGCAATTTGAAATCCATAGGGTATGCAATAAAGCCCTAATGAAATAATAAAGGGAACATCCGGAGTAAGAAGGCTATGACAACAGAATTCATGCAGGTCACGCTGTCGCAACAACCAGCCGACGCCCGTTGGGGCGAAAAAGCGCTGCTCAGCACCAACGGCGAAGGGATGACCATCCACCTGACCGGCGCCGACAAGCTGGGCGCGATCCAGCGTGCGGGTCGCAAAATTGACGGTCAGGGCATCAAAAACGTCAAACTCGCCGGCGACGGTTGGGACTTGGAAAACAGCTGGGCGTTTTGGCAGGGCTACCGCGGGCCGAAAGGGCAACGCAACGTCGAATGGGCCGAACTGCCGGAAGCCGCACGTCAGGAGCTGGATAAGCGCCTGAAGATCGTAGATTGGGTGCGTGACACCATCAATATGCCGGCGGAAGAGCTGGGGCCGGAGCAGCTGGCGACCCGCGCCGTCGATCTGATGTGCGACGTCGGCTGCGATGCCGTCAGCTACCGCATCACCAAGGGCGAAGATCTGCGCGAGCAGAACTATGCCGGCATCCACACCGTCGGCCGCGGCTCCGAGCGCCCACCGGTGCTGCTGGCGCTCGACTTCAACCCGACCGGTAACCCGGACGCGCCGGTGTTCGCCTGCCTGGTCGGCAAGGGCATCACCTTCGATACCGGCGGTTATAGCCTGAAACAGAGCGCTTTTATGGACTCGATGAAGGCTGACATGGGCGGCGCGGCGACCATCACCGGCGCTCTGGCGCTGGCGGCGGCGCGCGGCCTGAAGCAGCGCGTGAAGCTGTACCTGTGCTGCGCCGACAACATGGTCAGCGGCAACGCTTTCAAACTGGGCGACATCATTCGCTACCGCAACGGCAAAACCGTTGAGGTGATGAACACCGATGCGGAAGGGCGCCTGGTGCTGGCCGACGGCCTGATCGACGCTTCTCAGCAGAACCCGCAGCTGATTATCGACTGCGCCACCCTGACCGGCGCGGCCAAAACCGCGGTCGGCAATGACTACCATGCGCTGTTCAGCTTCGACGATGCGCTGGCGCAGGAGCTGCTGAGCAGTGCCGCCGCCGAGCACGAGCCGTTCTGGCGTCTGCCGCTGGCCGAGTTCCACCGCAGCCAGCTGCCGTCCAACTTCGCCGAGCTGAACAACGTGGCCGGCCCGGCCTACACCGCCGGCGCCAGCACCGCGGCGGCCTTCCTGTCGCACTTCGTCAAGAACTACCAGCAAGGCTGGCTGCACATCGACTGTTCCGCCACCTACCGCAAAGGCGCGGTGGAGCAGTGGTCGGCCGGTGCGACCGGTCTGGGCGTGCGCGCCCTGGCCAACCTGCTGCTGAGCAAAGCCAAATAATTGAACGCCCGCCGCGTCGGGCGCTAGAATGCGCATTATCTTCGGGGCCCAGCATGCTGGGCCTCGCTATTTGATCCCTGGAGTTTGCCATGAGTGCCCATCATCACGATGCCGCCCCGAGCGAGAACGAACTTGAACGCCTGCTGAAGCTGGCGGTGACGGAGCCGGCCCATCGCCCGGCGTTCTTCCGTGAACTGCTCGACGCCACGGTGCTGATCCTCGGCGACAGCGAGCAGGTGCAGCAGGACGGCGACATCGCGCTGAACGCGGATACGCCGGTCAATATCCAGCATTGGGAGAAGCAGGACGGCGGCAGCATCATTCCGTTCTTCACCTCGCTGGAAGCGCTGCAGAAGGCCGTTGAGGACGAACAGCCATTTATCGCCATGCCGGCGCGGGTGTTGTTCGAAATCACCCAGGGCGCGGATCTGTTCCTCAACCCGAAGGCGGAGTACGGCAAGGAGTTCTACCCGGAAGAGGTGGCGATGCTGCTGGCGACCGGCGGCGTCGTCAAACCGGTGGAGCATTACGTCGATAAAGAGACCCAAATCCTGCTGGGGCAGCCCGAAGCGTATCCGTCGGCGATGGTGGACGCGTTGACCACGCTGTTCAGCCAGCGCAAGCCGGTGCGCCGCGCGTTTCTGGCGCTGATGCACGACCAGGCGGCGGACGAGAAGCCGAATTTGCTGATCGGGCTGGAAGTGGACGCCGAGCCGGCGGAGATCGAGGCGTTGATCAACGAGGCCGGCAGCGTCGCCAGCGAAACGGCGCCGAACGACGAACCGGTGGATTTCTGCCTGGTGTCGGAGAATGAGCGCGGCATCAGCCACTATCTGATCTCCCATACGCAGCCGTTTTATCAGCGCCGCTGGGGCAGCTGGCTGCGCAATTTGATCCCGTCTACCGACAAGACCCAGTAGCGCCGCCACGTTGTCGAAAATGGCCTATGAAGATCATATTTTTTTAATGAAATGTTGATTTTCCCGTAGGCAAGCGTTAACGGCGCACATATAATCTGCGCCACTTGAGAAGGCCGGCAACATTGCAGACCGGCCTGTTTTGGATGTTATACAGAGGCCATCATGACCGTAGAACGTACCTTTTCCATCGTTAAACCAAACGCTGTAGCCAACAACGACATCGGCGCTATCTATGCGCGTTTCGAGCGTGCCGGTTTCAAAATCATCGCCGCTAAAATGCTGCGCCTGACTCGCGAGCAAGCTGAAGGCTTCTACGCTGAGCACAAAGGCCGTCCATTCTTCGACGGTCTGGTTGAGTTCATGACCTCTGGCCCAATCATGGTGCAGGTTCTGGAATCTGAAAACGCCGTGCAGCGCAACCGCGACATCATGGGCGCAACCAACCCGGACAACGCGCTGGCCGGTACCCTGCGTGCCGACTACGCGGACAGCTTCACCGCTAACGCCGTTCACGGTTCCGACTCCGTTGAATCCGCACAGCGTGAAATCGCTTACTTCTTCAACGAAAGCGAAATCTGCGCACGTTAATCGTGCCGTTTCTTGGCTGATAGCCCGGCATTCACCGGCTGAAACAATAAAAATGCCCTGAATGCCTTTCAGCCGTAGCCACCCGCTACTAAAATTTGTACAATGCCGCGCCCCTGATAAGACGACTTGTCAGGGGCGCGTTTTTAGTGCCGCCACCCGAATCATGCGGGCTGAAATGCACAACTTACTGTCCATTCTTTAGCGCCATAACGTGTAATAACGAGGCCAGAGATCATTATGTTAGAACCCATCACGTCCGAGCACACCGTGTCTGAAAATAATTCGCTGACTACCCCCTCCGTTAACGTGGAGCAACCGGCTGCGGCCAAAATCAACCTGCTGGACCTGAACCGCCAGCAAATGCGTGAATTCTTTGCCGAAATGGGCGAGAAACCGTTCCGCGCCGATCAGGTGATGAAGTGGATGTACCACTACTGCTGCGACGATTTCGAGCAGATGACCGACATCAACAAAGTCCTGCGCGGCAAGCTGCAGCGCGTGGCGGAAATTCGCGCGCCGGAAGTGGCGGAAGAACAGCGCTCGGCCGACGGCACCATCAAGTGGGCGATTAAGGTCGGCGATCAGCAGGTCGAAACCGTGTACATCCCGGAAGCCGACCGCGCGACGCTGTGCGTCTCCTCGCAGGTAGGCTGCGCGCTGGAGTGCAAATTCTGTTCGACGGCGCAGCAGGGCTTCAACCGCAACCTGCGCGTGTCGGAAATCATCGGCCAGGTGTGGCGCGCGGCGAAAATCATCGGCGCGCTGAAAGTGACCGGCCAACGTCCGATCACCAACGTGGTGATGATGGGCATGGGCGAGCCGCTGCTCAACCTGAACAACGTGGTGCCGGCGATGGAAATCATGCTGGACGACTTCGGCTTTGGCCTGTCCAAACGCCGCGTGACCCTGTCTACCTCCGGCGTAGTGCCGGCGCTGGACAAGCTGGGCGACATGATCGACGTGGCGCTGGCGATCTCGCTGCATGCGCCGAACGACACCATCCGCGATGAGATCGTGCCGATCAACCGCAAGTACAACATCGAGACCTTCCTGTCCGCGGTGCGCCGCTATCTGGAGAAATCCAACGCCAATCAGGGCCGCGTGACCGTCGAGTACGTGATGCTGGATCATATCAACGACAGCACCGACGATGCGCATCAGCTGGCGGAAGTGCTGAAAGACACGCCGTGCAAGATCAACCTGATCCCATGGAACCCGTTCCCGGGCGCCCCTTACGGCCGCAGTTCCAACAGCCGGGTGGATCGTTTCTCCAAGGTGTTGATGGAATACGGCTTTACGACTATTGTTCGTAAAACCCGTGGTGACGATATCGACGCCGCCTGCGGGCAACTGGCGGGTGAAGTGATCGATCGTACCAAGCGTACCCTGAAGAAGAAAATGGCCGGGGAACCTATCAACGTACGGGCGGTCTGAATCCTATAGCACCATTTTTTGTTATCTAACAGCCTGTTATGCGAAAGCGTGTCGCTGATGGGCGTTAGCTGACGGCCGATAAGGAAATGAATGCGGGCATGAAGCTGAAACTGTGGGGTGTGTGGCTGGCGGCCGGGTTGTTGGCCGGGTGTTCCGGTTCAGCGCCGGAAAAGGAAGCACAAGTCTCTGAGGCGGGCCAGACGCGGTTGCAGCTGGGCCTGGAGTACCTGCAGCAAGGCGACATGGACGCCGCGCGCCAGAACCTGGAAAAGGCGCTGGATGCGGCCCCGCAGGATTACCGCACGCAGTTGGGCATGGCGCTCTACGCGCAGCGGATCGGTGAAAATGCCGCAGCCGAACAGCGTTATCGGCAAGCGCTCAAACTTGCGCCAGGCAATGGCACCGTGTTGAATAATTACGGTGCGTTTCTTTGCGGTTTAGGGCAGTATGTACCGGCGCAACAGCAGTTTAGCGCTGCGGCGCTGGCGCCCGATTATGGCCAGGTCGCCGACAGCCTGGAAAACGCAGGTTACTGTTTTCTCAAGGCCGGACAAAACGATGAGGCGCGCACGCTGTTGAGCCGCGCGCTGAAGGTCGATCCGGACAAAGGCACTCCGCTGTTGGCGGAGGCCGAAAAGCAATTTGGAGAAGGGAAGCGCGCCCAGTCGCAACTTTTATTGGATGTTTATCAGCATGTTCTGCCGGCCAGCGCCAGCAGCTTATGGTTACAGATTCGTTTCGCCGCGTTAGCCGGCCGTCAGGATAGCGTTCAACGCTATGGCAAGCAGCTAGCGCGAAGTTTTCCACAATCCAAACAGTACCAGCAGTTCTTAGCTAATGAATACTGAAGCCTCCCAAGATAAAACCGAATCCATGACGACAGGCCAGCGCCTGCGTCAGGCCCGTGAGCAACTCGGGCTGAGCCAACAGACCGTTGCAGAACGCCTGTGTCTCAAAATGTCCACCGTGCGCGATATCGAGGAAGACAGCGTGTCTGCTGACCTCGCGTCCACCTTCGTGCGCGGCTACATCCGTTCCTACGCCAAGCTGGTGCATTTGCCGGAAGACGAACTGTTGCCGATGTTGGCCAAGCAGGCGCCGTTGAAGATGGCGAAAGTGGCGCCGATGCAAAGCTTCTCGCTGGGCAAGCGCCGCAAGAAACGCGACGGCTGGCTGATGAGCTTCACCTGGCTTATCGTGTTCGTGGTGATAGGCCTGACCGGCGCCTGGTGGTGGCAAAACCACAAGGCCCAGCAGGAAGAGATCGCCACCATGGCCGATCAGTCTTCCGCGCAGCTTTCGCAGAATAACGAAGGGCAGTCCGTGCCGCTGACCGACGGCAACGCCGACGCCGGCACTAACGTGCCGTTGACCGACAACAGCGCAGCGCCGGCCGATGCCGGCGCTGCGGCTCAGGCGCCGGCGGCTACCGCTCAGGCGCCGAGTGCGGCTCAGCAGCAGCCTGCCGTGGTGTCGCCAAGCCAGACAACCCTGCCGGAAACCGCGCCGGCGGCACAAGCGCCGTTGCCGACCGCCGATGCGGGCGTGGCTGCGCCGGTGGCCGATCCGAATGCGCTGGTGATGGATTTCTCCGCCGACTGCTGGCTGCAGGTGACCGACGCGAGCGGTAAGACGCTGTTCAGCGGCACCCAGAAGCAGGGTGGCAAGCTGAACCTGGCCGGCACTGCGCCGTATAAACTGACCATCGGCGCGCCGGCGGCAGTACAGATCCAGTATCAGGGTAAGCCGGTTGATTTAAGCCGGTTCGTTAAGTCAAACCGTGTTGCTCGCCTGACCGTCGCCGCGCAGTAATCGCGCGGCTGGTCGTGATGTCAGAGCAGCAATGGAGAGTAAGTAATGCATAACCAAGCGCCCATCAACCGTCGAAAATCTACACGCATTTACGTCGGCAAGGTGCCTATTGGTGATGGTGCGCCGATTGCTGTGCAGTCGATGACCAACACCCGTACCACCGATGTTGAAGCAACGGTTAATCAGATTAAAGCGCTGGAGCGCGTGGGCGTCGACATCGTCCGCGTTTCGGTTCCTACCATGGACGCCGCAGAGGCGTTCAAGCTGATCAAGCAGCAGGTCAACGTGCCGCTGGTCGCCGATATCCACTTCGATTATCGCATCGCGCTGCAGGTTGCCGAATACGGCGTAGACTGCCTGCGCATCAACCCGGGCAACATCGGCAACGAATCGCGCATTCGCTCGGTGGTGGACTGCGCCCGCGATAAGAACATCCCGATTCGCATCGGCGTCAACGGCGGCTCGCTGGAGAAAGACCTGCAGGAAAAGTACGGTGAACCTACGCCGGAAGCGCTGCTGGAATCCGCCATGCGCCACGTGGACATCCTCGATCGCCTCAACTTCGACCAGTTCAAGGTCAGCGTCAAGGCGTCGGACGTGTTTCTGGCGGTGCAATCTTACCGCCTGCTGGCGTCGCGCATCGATCAGCCGCTGCATCTGGGCATCACCGAAGCCGGCGGCGCGCGCAGCGGGTCGGTCAAATCGGCCATCGGCCTGGGCATGTTGCTGTCTGAAGGCATCGGCGACACCCTGCGCATCTCGCTGGCGGCGGATCCGGTCGAAGAAGTGAAGGTCGGTTTCGATATCCTGAAGTCGCTGCGCATCCGCGCGCGCGGTATCAACTTTATCGCCTGTCCGACCTGTTCGCGTCAGGAGTTCGACGTGATCGGCACGGTGAACGCGCTGGAGCAGCGTCTGGAAGATATCATCACGCCGATGGACGTTTCGATCATCGGCTGCGTGGTGAACGGTCCGGGCGAAGCGCTGGTGTCCACCATGGGCGTGACCGGCGGCCACAAGAAGAGCGGCTTCTATGAAGACGGCGTGCGCCAGAAAGAGCGTTTCGACAACGAACAGATGATCGACCAGCTGGAAGCGAAAATTCGCGCCAAGGCCGCGATGATGGATGAAAGCAACCGCATCACGGTCAACCTGCTGGAAAAATAAGCGTTATTGCTACATGGCGGGCCTGTTGGCCCGCTTGTTTATGAGCCTGAAGGGCAGAAAACCGCATCCGCGTTGAATACCGGGCGGCAAAGTCCCTATAATCAGGTTCATTTTTACAGACAACGGACAGAGAACTCACGTGGCAAAGAACATTCAAGCCATTCGCGGCATGAACGACTACCTGCCGGAAGAAACGGCATTATGGCAGCGTATTGAAGGCACCCTCAAGCAGGTGCTGGGCAGCTACGGTTACAGCGAAATCCGGTTGCCGATTGTAGAGCAGACCCCGTTATTCAAACGCGCGATCGGCGAAGTGACCGACGTCGTGGAAAAAGAGATGTATACCTTCGAAGACCGCAACGGCGAAAGCCTGACGCTGCGTCCGGAAGGGACGGCTGGCTGCGTGCGCGCCGGCATCGAACATGGTCTGCTGTACAATCAGGAACAGCGTCTGTGGTACATCGGCCCGATGTTCCGCTACGAGCGCCCGCAGAAGGGCCGCTACCGTCAGTTCCATCAGCTGGGCGCGGAAGTGTTCGGCCTGCAAGGCCCGGACATCGACGCCGAGCTGATCCTGCTGACGGCCCGCTGGTGGAAAGCGCTGGGCATCGCCGAGCACGTCAAGCTGGAGCTGAACTCCATCGGTTCGCTGGAGGCGCGTGCCAACTACCGCGACGCGCTGGTGGCGTTCCTGGAGCAGCACGTCGAGGTGCTGGACGAAGACTGCAAACGCCGCATGTACAGCAACCCGCTGCGCGTGCTGGACTCCAAGAATCCTGAGGTGCAGGCGCTGCTGAACGACGCGCCGCGCCTGTCCGAGTACCTGGATGAAGAATCCCGTGCTCACTTCGCCGGTCTGTGTGAACTTTTGGCGCAGGCAGGTATCCCATATACCGTTAACGAGCGCCTGGTGCGCGGTCTGGATTACTACAACCGCACCGTGTTTGAGTGGGTGACCACCAGCCTGGGCGCGCAGGGCACCGTCTGCGCGGGCGGCCGTTACGACGGCCTGGTCGAGCAATTGGGCGGCCGTGCCACCCCGGCGGTCGGTTTCGCCATGGGCCTCGAGCGTCTGGTGTTGCTGGTGCAGGCGGTTAACCCGGAATTCAAGGCGCCGTCGGCTATCGACGTGTACGTCATCTCTTCCGGCGCGGGCACCCAGAGCGCGGCGATGCAGTTGGCTGAACAGGTGCGCGATGCGGCGCCTCAGCTGAAGCTGATGACCAATTACGGCGGCGGCAACTTCAAGAAGCAGATCACCCGTGCGGACAAATGGGGCGCGCGCATCGCGCTGATCCTGGGTGAGAGCGAAGTGGCGGCGCAGCAGGTGGTGGTGAAAGACCTGCGCAGTGGTGAACAAGAAACGCTGGCGCAAAGCGAAGTCGCTGCGCGTCTGGCTTTGATGTTAGGTTAAGGAGAAGGACACCGTGGAAGTCTATACCACTGAAAACGAACAAGTCGACGCACTGCGTCGGTTCTTTGCCGAGAACGGCAAAGCGCTGGCGGTGGGCGTGGTGCTCGGAATTGGTGCCCTGGTTGGCTGGCGTTACTGGCAGAGCCATGAAAACTCCAACATGATGGCGGCATCGCAATCCTATCAGGAAGCCAGCGATCGTCTGGCGGCCGGCAAGCCGGATGACGTGGCTGCCGCGGAGAAATTTGTCCAGGCTAACGGCAACAGCTACGGCGTATTGGCCGCGCTGCAGTTGGCCAAGCACTTTGTCGAACAGAATGATTTCGCCAAGGCGGAACAGCAATTGGCGCTGGCGCAGGGCCAGACCAAAGACGACAACCTGTTGGCGATGATCGACCTGCGTCTGGCGCGCGTCCAGCTGCAGGAGAAAAAGCTGGATGAAGCGCTGAAAACGCTGGATGGCGTGAAAGGCGAAGGCTGGGCGGCGATGATGCAGGATGTGCGCGGCGATGTGTTGCTGGCCAAGGGTGACGCCAAGGGCGCGCGCGAAGCTTACAGCAAAGGCATTGAGTCCAACGCTTCTCAGGCGCTGCAGGTTCTGCTGCGCATGAAATTGAATAACTTGTCCAGCTAAGGGGAATTCCCATGCAATTGCGTAAAACACTCTTGGTCGGACTGGTTTCCGCTGCCTTGCTGAGTGGTTGCTCGCTGTTTAACAGCGAAGAAGACGTGGTTACCATGTCGCCGTTGCCGAAAGTTGAAAATCAGTTTACGCCGAGCAAGGCGTGGAGCACCTCGGTAGGCGACGGCATCGGTGAATATTACTCCCACCTGCGTCCGGCCTATCAGGACAGCACCATTTACGCCGCCGATCGCTTCGGCATCGTGAAAGCGATGGACGCCGACAGCGGCAACGAGAAGTGGAAGGTCAATCTCTCCGAGAAGACCGGTTTCTTCTCCAGCAACCTGTCTGCGCTGCTGTCGGGCGGCCTGACGGTCGCGGGTGACAAGGTTTACGTCGGCAGCGAAAAAGCGGTGGTTTACGCATTGAACACCGCCGACGGCGCCATCGCCTGGCAGACCAAAGTGGCCGGCGAAGCGATCTCCCGTCCGGTTGTCAGCGACGGCATGGTGTTGGTGCACACCTCCAACGGCATGCTGCAGGCGCTGAACGAAGCCGACGGCGCGGTGAAGTGGACGGTTAACCTGGACATGCCTTCGCTGTCGCTGCGCGGTGAATCCGCGCCGGCTGTCGCCTTTGGCGCCGCCATCGTCGGCGGTGACAACGGCCGCGTCAGCGCCGTGCTGATGCAGCAGGGCCAACTGATCTGGCAACAGCGTATTTCTCAGCCGAGCGGCGCGACCGAAATCGATCGCCTGAACGACGTGGATACGACGCCGGTGATCGTTGACGGCGTAGTCTACGCACTGGGTTACAACGGCAACCTGACGGCGCTGGATCTGCGTTCCGGCCAGATCATCTGGAAACGCGAGCTGGGTTCGGTGAACGATTTCATCGTCGACGCGGGCCGTATCTATCTGATCGACCAGAACGATCGCGTGGTGGCACTCAGCACCGAAGGCGGCGTGACCGTGTGGACGCAGAGCGATCTGCTGCACCGCAACCTGACGCCGCCGGTGATGTATAATGGTTATCTGGTGACCGGTGACGCCGAAGGCTATCTGCACTGGATCAACACCACCGATGGCCGTTTTGTCGCCCAGCAGGAAGTGGACAGCTCCGGCTTCCTGTCTGCGCCGATGGTGGCCGGCGACAAGCTGATCATCCAGGCTCGCGGCGGGAAAGTTTACGCTTTCACCCGCTAACGCCGCTCGTCGTGACCCTTCTTGCACCCGAAAGATTTCGGGTTGCAGCCAGGCGGCAAGCGCATGAGCCCTCGGGAGCTTAGTGAGCTAAGTGACCGAGGCGAAGGTGCGCAGACAACGCTGCTGTGGCGCGAAAGATGAAGGGGAAAACGGCTCCTGAATGTTCAGGGGCCGTTTCGTATTTTATAAGCTGCACCGCTGGTGTCTATCCACAGTGTAGTAACGCATTGATTATTAAGTAATGAGGCTTCAACAATGATACCTGTCGTCGCGCTGGTCGGGCGCCCGAATGTGGGTAAATCCACCTTGTTCAACCGTTTAACCCATACGCGCGATGCGCTGGTGGCGGATTTCCCGGGGCTGACGCGTGACCGCAAGTATGGTCGTGCTGAAATCGAAGGCAATGAGTTCATCATCGTCGATACCGGCGGTATCGACGGCACCGAAGACGGCGTCGAAACGCGCATGGCCGGTCAGTCGCTGCTGGCGATCGAAGAGGCGGACATCGTGCTGTTCATGGTTGACGCCCGCGCCGGCCTGATGCCGGCGGATCAGGGCATCGCCCAGCACCTGCGCAGCCGCCAGAAGGCGACCTTCCTGGTGGCCAACAAGACCGACGGCCTGGATCCGGACACCGCCACCGCCGATTTCTACTCGCTCGGCCTGGGTGAAGTGTTCGCTATCGCCGCTTCCCACGGCCGTGGCGTGACCCAGCTGATCGAACACGTGCTGGTGCCGTTCGTGCCGGAAAAACCGGAAGACGTCGAACTGACCGAGGAAGAGGCCAACGCCGCTTACTGGGCCGAGCAAAACGGTGAAACGCTGGAAGGCGAAGAAGACGAAGAGCCGGAAGAAGAGTTCAACCCGCAGGATCTGCCGATCAAACTGGCGATCGTCGGTCGTCCTAACGTTGGTAAGTCTACGCTCACTAACCGCATCCTCGGCGAGGAGCGTGTGGTGGTGTACGACATGCCGGGCACCACCCGCGACAGCATCTACATTCCGATGGTGCGCGACGAACGCGAATACGTGCTGATCGACACCGCCGGGGTGCGCAAACGCGGCAAGGTGACCGAAACCGTCGAGAAGTTCTCGGTGATCAAGACCCTGCAGGCGATTGAAGACGCCAACGTGGTGCTGCTGGTGATCGACGCGCGTGAAGGCATCTCCGATCAGGATCTCTCGCTGCTCGGCTTTATTCTCAATAGTGGGCGCTCACTGGTGATTGCGGTCAACAAGTGGGACGGCATGAGCGAAGAAGATCGCGAGCACGTGAAAGAGATGCTTGACCTGCGTCTGGGCTTTGTCGACTTCGCGCGCGTGCACTTCATTTCCGCGCTGCACGGCAGCGGCGTCGGCAACCTGTTCGAATCGGTACAGGAAGCCTACGAGTGCGCAACCCGCCGCGTAAACACCTCGATGCTGACCAAAATCATGCAGATGGCGGTTGACGATCACCAGCCGCCGTTGGTGCGCGGCCGCCGCGTGAAGCTGAAATATGCTCACGCCGGCGGTTACAACCCGCCGATCGTGGTGATCCACGGCAACCAGGTCAGCGATCTCGCTGATTCGTACAAGCGCTACCTGATGAACTACTTCCGCCGCTCGCTGAACGTAATGGGGACGCCGATCCGCATCCAGTTCAAAGAGGGTGACAACCCGTTCGCCGGCAAACGCAACCTGCTGACGCCGACCCAGATGCGTAAGCGCAAGCGCCTGATGAGCCACCTGAAAAAGAGCAAGTAATCGCTCATGAGGGGCGCGGCAGTGATGCCGCGCCCTTTTTTATTGGCCCGAAATCGTTTTATTATCTGAAGATTACCTCGCCTGCCTGAAGGAACACCATGTCCTGGGAAAACTGGAGTTTTGCATTTAACGTCACCGTGCCGAATCTGCTGATGATGCTGCTGGGGATCCTGCTGCGCCATTGGCGCCTGATGGATGACCGCTTCGTCGACGGCGCGACCCGCCTGGTGTTCAATCTGGCGCTGCCGTGCCTGCTGTTTTTCAGCATCGCCACCAACCACCCGCAGCTGCTCGGCAACCTGCCGCTGGTGCTGTTCGGCGCGGTCGGCACGCTGGCGACCTTCCTGCTCTTGGAGCTGGCCGCCAAGTGGCTGGTGAAGGAACCGCGTGAGCGCGGGGTGTTCGTGCAGGGCGGTTTCCGCGCCAATACCGCCATCGTCGGCCTGGCCTACGCCATGACCGCCTACGGCAGCGAAGGCATTGCGCTCGCCTCGCTGTACCTGACGGTGACGGTGATCCTGTTCAACGTGCTGTCGGTCATCACCCTCACGCGCAGCCTGCAGGGCGGGCAGGGCAAGAAAATCAGCCACCTGTCGCTGCTGCGTAGCATCGTTACCAACCCGCTGATCATTGGCCTGGTGTGCGGGCTGCTGTATGCGCAAACCGGGCTGGGCATCCCGACCGTGATCCGCCAGACCGGCAGCTATATTTCCGCGCTGTCGCTGCCGCTGGCGCTGCTGTGCACCGGCGCCAGCCTGGATTTTCGCGCCATGTTCCGCTCGTCCAACGTGGCGGCGCTGTCGTCGGCGGCCAAGCTGTTTCTGGTGCCGTGCCTGATGACGCTGGCCGGCTGGCTGTGCGGGTTTCAGGGGGCGGCGCTGGGCATTATCTTCCTGTTTTCCGCCACGCCGACCGCTTCGGGCAGCTATGTGATGACGCGCGCCATGGGCGGCAACGCCACGCTGGCGGCCAATATTATCGCCATCACCACCGTCGGTTCGTTCTTCACCACCGCGTTGGGGATCTATTTCTTGCGCTCATGGGGCGCGATTTAACCTGGAGTCGTTATGGAAGCGCACTGTCCGCAATGCCGTCAGACCATGAAGTGGGTAGCGGGTCACTACCATTGTGAAGCCTGTCAGCACGATTATCGGCAGCTGGCGAGCTGCCCGGAGTGCGGGCAGCCGCTGCAAGAATTGAAAGCCTGCGGGGCGGTGGATTACCTGTGCCAGAACGGGCACGGGCTGATCTCCAAGAAACGGGTGAATTTCAGCTATCAGCCGCTGTAAGCCCTCACTCATCCACCTGTCCGGTTTTCCACAGATCCACCAGCGCCTGCGGCGCGCTGCTTTCCGGGATTAACAGCACGATCTCAGTGCTCAGGGTGGGGCTGGTGTAGTTGATTTGCACGCGGTAGTAGCGCTGGTCGCCGCAGCCGGGGGAGGTGGGCTGGCCTTCTTCCTGCGCATAGGGCAGCGTCTGGTTCAGCAACTGATTCAGGCGCTGCCGCTGCTCCGGCGTGATATCGGCCAGCGCGATGCGGCGCTGGCCCGCCAGTTTGGGAATGTAGGCGAAGCCTCCCTCGCGCGCCAGCTCAATGACCGTATCCTGATTGAGCGTCGGCAGCGGTTTCATTATTCCACCCCCACCTGATGCCAGGCTTGCTGCACCTTGTCCGCTACGCTCTGGTCGAAACGCGCTAGCGCATGTTTCACCGTGGTGCGGGCGAAGGTGGCGAAGTCGGCGTTTTGCGGCAGCGCTTTGTCGCACACCGTGTCATACCAGACATAGCCGGCTTTCTCCCAGGCGAAGCCGCCCAGCGCCGTCGCCGCCAGGTAGAAGGCGCGGTTGGGGATGCCGGAGTTGAGGTGCACGCCGCCGTTGTCTTCCTTGGTTTGGATATAATCCTTCATGCTGGCGGGCTGGGGGTCTTTGCCCAGCAGCGGATCGTCGTAGGCGGTGCCGGGTGCCGACATCGAGCGCAGCCCTTTGCCTTTGATGCCCTTGGCGAGCAGCCCGGCACCGATCAGCCAGTCGGCTTTATCGGCGGTTTGCTGCAGGTGGAACTGCTTGACCAACGAGCCGAACACGTCGGACAACGACTCGTTGAGCGCCCCTGACTGCTGGTAGTAGATCAGCCCGGCTTCGCTCTCGGTCACGCCGTGCGCCAGCTCGTGGCCGACCACGTCGATGGCGATGGTGAAACGGTTGAAAATCTCGCCGTCGCCGTCGCCGAACACCATCTGCTGGCCGTTCCAGAAGGCGTTCTGGTACTCCTTGCCGTAGTGTACGCTGCCGACCAGCGGCAGCCCCTGGTTATCCAGTGAATTGCGGCGGTAGGCCTGCCAGAAGAAATCGTAGGTGACGCCGAGATAGTCGTAGGCCTCGTCCACCGTCACGTCGTGGTTGCTGGGCTGGCCTTCTTTGCGTACCTGTTTGCCGGGCAACTGGGTGCCGTTCTGGGCGTCGTAGATATCGCGGAGCGCTTCGCCGGATCGGGCGTTTTTCTCGGTCGGCGAACGCAGCGGCTTGTTGCCGAGCAGGCTTTGCACGTGGTTCAGCGTGTGCAGCGCGCAGTCGCGCTGCGGGGCATTGCCGTGTTCAATGATGCGGCGCAGCATGTAGGGAGGAATGACGGAACGCATGCGCTGGGCTGGCATAGTGGCTCTCCTTAGGCAAAAATTTTACCTCATCGAATGAATGCACTGTGCCTAAGTGTAGCCTACTCGTCATAAAGCCTGTGGTCATGCGTGCTCACCGCCGGCGCGGTCTTGTGCGGGCTGATGCGCCGCACCGAGGCGCGCACCGCCAGCCGGCCGTGCAGCAGCAGGTTGCACGGCGGCGCGTCGGCGCGCAGCATGCGCCGCTGCAGCAGTTGGATCGCCTCGTAGCCCAGCTCGTCGCGCGGAACCTGCACCGAGGTCAGCGGCACATCGTGGATTTCCGCCAGGTTGAAGCCGTCGGTACTCATCACCGAGACGTCGCCCGGCACGCTCAGCCCCCGCTTGTTGAGCGCCTTGACCGCCCCGACCGCCATGTAGTCGCCGCCGGCCAGGATCGCCGTCGGCAGCGGGGCGTGGCCGTGGAGGCCGTCGAGATAGGTGGTCAGCGCCTGCTCGGCCTCTTCGCCGCCGAAGCCCGAGGTGGTGACCAGATGGCGGCCGTCGTCGAACGGCAAATGATGCCGGGCGTAGGCCTGCCGGATGCCCGCCAGCCGCAGCTCCATGGTGTGGCGGCGCAGACACTGCAAATTGAGGATATGGCTGTGCCCCTGCTGGAACAGGTAGCTGGCGGAGTAATCACCGATCAGCTGATGATCCGGTGAGACGCTGTCCAGCCGCATCTGCCGATCGCTGCAGTTGATCAGCACGCAGGGCTTGTGCAGATCGGCGGCCAGGGTGTGGATATGCTCGTCGTCGATGCCGATGATCAGCGCCGCTTCGGTGTGCGGGTCGCTCATCTTTTCCAGAAACAGCGCGCCGTCGCTGTGTTGCTCTTCCAGCCCGCAGTAGCGGATGCGCACCTCGTGCTCCATCAGCGCGGCGGCGATACCCTGAATGACCTTGTAGTAGAAGATGTCGGTGCGCACGTCGAACGCGCGCTGCGGCGCGAACACCATCACGTTGTTCAGCATCAGCCGGCCGCTGGAAATACCCTGCAGAATGCCGTTTTGCTGCGCACAGTCCAGCACCTTGCGGCGCGCCTCGGCGCTGGTGTTGGCCTTGCCCGCCAGCACGCGGGAAACGGTGCTGATCGACAACCCGGTTTGGCGAGCGATCTCCTGAATTTTCAGCTTTCCGTTCATTCTGTGATCTCCTTCAAATTCGTCCATGAGAATATTTTCACCGCGGATTTTCAGCGTCTTGACCGGCTTTTATGCCCATTATGACTATTTTTTCACCCGCCTGTGAAAATCTTTGCAAAAAACCCCGTTTCGCTGCGCGCTCTCGCTGGGTAGTCTGCATTGGTACACCAATTTTAGCGACCTGTCAGTCCAATTTTAACGGTGTGCGAAAAAGAAAACAAAAAATAAATCATGGGGTTGTGATTGTCTGTCGGCCAATGCTACCGCGCCGACCCGTTTTCACCGCCCCGTGTTTGATAGCACAACGTACCCTACCAAAACGCGCGTCGCCGTCGCCGGCGGCCGCGGGGAGAGAACCGATGAGTGTGGAGATCAATCAGGCGGTCGCGCAGAGCGGCCGGCGCAAGTTCAAATCGCTGCGCTGGTGGATGCTGGCGCTGTTCTTGCTGGGCGTCACGGTCAACTACATCACCCGTAACTCGCTGGGCATTCTGGCGCCGGAGCTGAAAACCAGCCTGAACATGAGCACCGAGCAATATGCCTGGGTGGTGGCGTCGTTCCAGCTGGCCTACACGGTGTTTCAGCCGATCTGCGGCTGGCTGATCGATGTTATCGGCCTGAAGATGGGCTTTCTGATCTGCGCCGGCATTTGGGCGGTGGTATGTATGCTGCACGCCGGCGCCGGCAGCTGGCTGCAACTGGCCATTCTGCGCTTCTTCATGGGGGGCGCGGAGGCGGCGGCCACCCCGGCCAACGCCAAGGCGATCTCCGACTGGTTCCCGAAGAAGGAGCGGCCGATCGCCGCCGGCTGGGCGGGCGTCGGTTTCTCCATCGGCGCCATGCTGGCGCCGCCGATCATCGTCATTGCTCACGTCTCCTTCGGCTGGCAGGGCGCCTTCCTGTTCTCCGGCGGGCTGGCGCTGATCTGGGTGGTGCTGTGGTGGCTGTTCTACCACTCGCCGCAGCAGCACCCGAACCTCAGCCAGCAAGAGTTGGATCTGATCCGCGAAGACAACGAGCCGGTGCTGCCGAAGCTGCCGTTCCTCACCTCGCTGGCCAGCCTGTGCAAGAACAAGAAGTTCTACGGCATCGCCATCCCGGCTTTTCTCGCCGAGCCGGCCTGGGCGGTCTTCAGCTTCTGGGTGCCGCTGTATCTGGCCACCGAACGCGGCATGGATCTGAAACAGATCGCGATGTTTGCCTGGCTGCCGTTCCTGGCGGCGGATATCGGCAGCGTCGCCAGCGGCTATCTCACCACCCTGTACCGCAAATGGTTCGGCTGCAGCCGCGTCAACTCGGTGGTCGCCAGCTCGGTGACCGGCGCTTTCCTGATGGTGTCGCTGGCGTTCGTGGCGATCACTCAAGATCCCTATGTGGCGATCGCGCTGATCTCGATCGGCGGCTTCGGCCACCAGGTGATCTCCTGCATGCTTAGCGCCTTGGTGGTGGAATCGTTCGATAAAAACCAGATGGCGACGGTCAACGGCATGCGCGGTTCCAGCGCCTGGATCGCCAGCTTCCTGTTCACGCTCCTGATCGGCGCGGTATCCGACACCATTGGCTTCAACCCGCTGTTTATCGCCATGGGCTTCTTCGATCTGATCGGCGCTGTGTTCCTGATTGCCCTGATCGCCGAGCGCGGCGGTAAGAAAACACCTTCACACAGCTAAGTGAGATATTTATGAAAACCTTGAAAAACTGGGCGCTGGCGGCGCAGCATGCGGACCACGTCGAGCTGCTGGTCGATGAACGCCACCGTTTCTGCCTGTACGTGCTGGAAAACGATCTGTTCCGCGTGCTGATCAAACGTGAGGGCGAGCTGGCGCTGGATCGCACCTGGAGCATCGCGCCGCAAGAGGATGTGCCCTGGGAGGGGCGCGATCGGCTCAGCGTCGCCGGTTTCAGCCTGCCGGGCTATCAGCTGCGCCAGGAGGGCGATCGGCTGGTGGTCAGCACGCCGCGGCTGCGCGTGACGGTGCATCAGCCGCTGTGGTTGGCGTGGGAGTATTGCAATACCGCCGGCGAGTGGCGGCCCTTGGCGGCGGATCGGCCGACCAGCGCCTACCTGCTCAATGCGCACGGCGACGGTGTGGCGCATTACCAGCGCCGTTTCGCCGATGAGCGCTATTACGGCCTGGGAGAGAAAGCCGGCGATCTGGAGCGCACCGGCCGCCGCTTCGAGATGCGTAACCTGGACGCCATGGGCTACAACGCCGCCAGCACCGATCCGCTGTACAAGCACATTCCGTTCACCATTACCCGCGGGCCGGAGGCGAGCTTTGGCCTGTTCTACGACAACCTGAGCAGCTGTTGGCTGGATCTGGGCAACGAGATCGACAACTACCATACGGCCTATCGCCGCTATCAGGCCGAAGCGGGCGATCTGGATTACTACCTGTTCCTCGGGCCGAAGGTAGTGGACGTCACCAAGGCCTTCGTGCGCCTGACCGGCCGCACCCACTTCGGGCCGAAGTGGAGCCTGGGCTACAGCGGCTCGACCATGCACTACACCGACGCGCCGGACGCCCAGCAGCAGCTGCAGCAGTTCATCGCGCTGTGTCGCCAACACGCCATTCCCTGCGACTCCTTCCAGCTGTCGTCGGGCTACACATCAATCAACAACAAGCGCTACGTGTTCAACTGGAATTACGACAAGGTGCCGCAGCCCAAGCAATTGAGCCAGGCGTTTCACGACGCCGGTCTCAGGCTGGCGGCCAACATCAAGCCGTGCCTGCTGCAGGATCACCCGCAGTATCAGGCGGTGGCGGCGCAGGGGCTGTTTATCCGCGATTCGCAAAGCGACGCGCCCGAGCGCTCCAGCTTCTGGGACGACGAGGGATCGCACCTCGACTTCACCAACCCGGCGGCGGTGCGCTGGTGGCAGCAGGGCGTCACGCAGCAGCTGCTGGAGATGGGCATCGATTCGACCTGGAACGACAACAACGAGTACGAAGTGTGGGACGGCGAAGCGCGCTGCCACGGCTTCGGGCGGCCGATCGCCATCAAGCACATCCGCCCGGTGATGCCACTGCTGATGATGCGCGCCTCGATGGAGGCCCAGCAGCGTTTCGCGCCGCAGAAGCGGCCGTACCTAATCTCGCGCTCCGGCTGCGCCGGCATGCAGCGCTACGTGCAGACCTGGAGCGGCGACAACCGCACCAGCTGGCAGACGCTGCGCTACAACATCCGCATGGGGCTGGGCATGAGCCTGTCCGGGCTGTATAACCTCGGCCACGACGTCGGCGGCTTCTCCGGCGACAAGCCGGACGCGGAGCTGCTGGTGCGCTGGGTGCAAAACGGCGTGATGCATCCGCGTTTCACCATTCACTCCTGGAACGACGACGCCACGGTCAACGAGCCCTGGATGTACCCGGCCGCCACCCCGGCGGTGCGCGAGGCGATCAACCTGCGTTACCGGCTGCTGCCGTATTTCTACACCCTGCTATGGCAGGCCTGCGCCGACGACGAGCCGATGCTGCGCCCGACCTTCCTCGATCATGAACAGGATGCGCGCACCTTCGGCGAGAACGACGATTTTCTGATCGGCCGCGATCTGCTGGTGGCCAGCGTGGTGGAACCGGGGCAGCGCCGGCGTTCGGTGTATCTGCCGGACAACGGCGAAGGCTGGTACTGCTTCTACAGCGGGCAGTGGTTCGGCGGCGGCCAGACGGTGACGCTGGCGGCGCCGCTGGAGCGTCTGCCGCTGCTGGTGCGCGCCGGGGCGGCGCTGCCGCTGTCGCAGCGGCTGGCGCATGTGGACGTGGCCGCCGACGATCGGCGCGAGCTGCGGCTGTTTCCGCTCAAGGGCTGCGGCGCAAGTAGCGGGCTGCTGTTTGAGGACGACGGTGAAAGCGAAGGCTGGCGGCAGGGCGATGCGCTGTGGCTGCGCTGGGAAATGCGCTGCGACCCTCAGCGCATCATGCTGGATATCACGACGGAAGGGCGTTTCCGCCCGGCCTGGCGCACGCTGACGCTCAGCCTGCCGGAAGGCGAGACGCGCGCGCTGTGGGTGAACGGCGAACCGGGCGAGCGTTTTACGCTGGAGTAGGGGCTACTCGGCCGCGCGTTTCTTGCGCGGCTTCTTGGCGACGGTGATGGTTTTCACCTCGCTTTCCACCCAGCCATCCTGCAGGCGGGTTTTCAGCAGTTCGCCGACCTGCGCCTGTTTGGTGGTTTTCAGCAGCTCGCCGCGCGGGGTTTGCGTCACGCTGTAGCCGCGCGCCAGCGTCGCCAGCGGGCTGACGGTTTCCAGTTGGCTGCAGGCCACGCCGAAGCGCTGGCGGTAGGCGTTGAGCTGCCGCTCCATCGCCTGCTGCAGGCGGTATTCCTGCTGCTGCACGCGCTGTTGGTAGCGGTGAATGCGGCCCTGCGGCTGCACCTGTGCCAGCCGCTGCTGGGCGCGTTCGCTGCGGCGGGCGGCCAGGCGCAGCTGTTGCTGCATGCCGTCTTCCATCCGGCGCTGCAGCTTGAACAGCAGCGTCTGCTGGCGCGCCAGGCGCAGATGCGGATGCTGCTGCTGTAAACGGTGATGAATGCGGGTGAACTGCTGCTGGCGCTGCGCCAGGTAGTAATCCATCGCCATCTCCAGCCGCTGCTGCTGCGACTGCAGTTGGCGCAACAGCTCAAGCTGATTGCGGCTGACCAGTTCGGCGGCGGCGGATGGGGTCGGCGCGCGCAGATCGGCGACGAAATCGGCGATGGTGACGTCGGTTTCATGGCCGACGGCGCTGACGATCGGAATGCGGCTGGCGAAGATCGCCCGTGCCACGCGTTCGTCGTTGAAGCTCCACAGATCTTCCAGCGAACCGCCGCCGCGGCCGACGATCAGCACGTCGCATTCATCGCGGCGGTTGGCGGTCTCGATGGCGCGCACGATCTGCATCGGCGCTTCCGCGCCCTGCACCGAGGTGGGATAGATGACGATCGGCAGCGACGGATCGCGCCGCTGCAAGACCTGCAGAATATCGTGCAGCGCCGCGCCGCTGGCGGAGGTGATCACCCCGACGCGTTTGGCCGGGGCGGGCAGCGGCTGCTTGAACTGCTGATCGAACAGCCCTTCGGCGCTCAGGCGCTGTTTCAGCTGCTCGAACTGTTGCTGCAGCAGGCCGTCGCCGGCGGGCTGCATGCTCTCGGCGATCAGCTGGTAGTCGCCGCGTGGTTCATACAGCGTGATGCTGGCGCGCACCAGGACCTGCTGGCCGTTTTGCGGCCGGAAAGTGACGCGGCGGTTGCTGTTGCGGAACATCGCGCAGCGCACCTGGGCGCGGTCGTCTTTCAGCGTGAAATACCAGTGGCCGGAGGCGGGCTGGGAGAGGTTGGAGATCTCGGCGGAGAGCCAAATCTGCCCCATTTCCCTTTCCAGCAGTTGGCGAACCGTCTGATTGAGGCGGCTTACGGTAAAAATGGAAGGCGAAACAGGTAGCGACATGTGACCCAGATCAAATTTCAAAACAATCACTTAATTGGTCGATACTACATGGCTGAAAAAGGTAATCAAGACTTTTTGTAAGAAAGTGCTGGAGGCAACCGATTCCGCTCTGTATAATGCCGCGGCAATATTTTATCTTTTTCACAGCCCACCCTGGTGAGATATTGCCCATGCTACGTATCGCTAAAGAAGCTCTGACGTTTGACGACGTCCTCCTGGTTCCAGCCCACTCCACGGTTCTGCCTAACACCGCAGAGCTCGGCACTCAACTGACCAAAACCATCCGCCTGAACATCCCTATGCTGTCCGCAGCCATGGATACCGTTACCGAATCCGGCCTGGCCATCGCGCTGGCGCAGGAAGGCGGCCTGGGCTTCATCCACAAAAACATGTCCATCGAGCGCCAGGCTGAAGAAGTCAGCCGCGTGAAGAAGCATGAAAGCGGCGTAGTTACCGACCCGCAGACCGTTACCCCATCCACCACGCTGCAGGAAGTGAAAGAGCTGACCGCCCGCAACGGCTTCGCCGGTTACCCGGTCGTGACCGAAGACAACGAGCTGGTCGGCATCATCACCGGCCGCGACGTGCGCTTCGTGACCGATCTGACCCAGCCGGTCACCGCGGTCATGACGCCAAAAGATCGCCTGGTCACCGTGAAAGAAGGTGAAGCGCGCGACGTGGTGCTGCAGAAGATGCACGAAAAGCGCGTAGAAAAAGCGCTGGTGGTGGACGACAGCTTCCACCTGTTGGGTATGATCACCGTTAAAGACTTCCAGAAAGCGGAACGTAAGCCGAACGCCTGTAAAGACGAGCACGGCCGTCTGCGCGTAGGCGCGGCGGTCGGCGCCGGCGCCGGCAACGAAGAGCGCGTTGACGCGCTGGTGGCGGCAGGCGTTGACGTCCTGCTGATCGACTCCTCGCACGGCCACTCCGAAGGCGTGCTGCAGCGCATCCGCGAAACCCGCGCCAAATACCCGGATCTGCAGATCGTCGGCGGCAACGTCGCGACCGCAGCGGGCGCCAAAGCGCTGGCTGAAGCCGGCGTGAGCGCGGTGAAAGTGGGTATCGGCCCTGGCTCCATCTGCACCACCCGCATCGTGACCGGCGTGGGCGTACCGCAGATCACCGCCATCGCCGACGCGGTGGAAGCGCTGGAAGGCACCGGCATTCCGGTTATCGCCGACGGCGGCATCCGCTTCTCCGGCGACATCGCCAAAGCGATCGCCGCAGGCGCATCCTGCGTGATGGTCGGCTCCATGCTGGCGGGCACCGAAGAATCCCCGGGCGAAATCGAGCTGTATCAGGGCCGTTCGTTCAAGTCTTACCGCGGCATGGGCTCGCTGGGCGCGATGTCCAAAGGCTCTTCCGACCGTTACTTCCAGACCGATAACGCCGCCGACAAACTGGTGCCGGAAGGTATCGAAGGCCGCGTCGCCTATAAAGGCATGCTGAAAGCCATCGTCCACCAGCAGATGGGCGGCCTGCGCTCCTGCATGGGCCTGACCGGCTGCGCCACCATCGACGATCTGCGCACCAAGGCGGAGTTCGTGCGCATCAGCGGCGCCGGCATTCAGGAAAGCCACGTGCACGACGTGACCATCACCAAAGAGTCGCCGAACTACCGCATGGGCTAATGCCTTAACCTCTCCTGAGTGAGAGGCCGGGGTGGGGCGCCAAGCCCCATCCCGAAACACACATTTTCGCTCTTTTTCTCTTGTTGCTGGAATTCGCCTCACATGACACAAAATATCCATAAGCATCGCATCCTGATACTGGACTTCGGTTCGCAATACACCCAACTGGTCGCCCGCCGCGTGCGCGAAATCGGCGTTTACTGCGAACTGTGGGCCTGGGACGTTAGCGAAGAGCAGATCCGCGAATTCAACCCAAGCGGCATCATCCTCTCCGGCGGCCCGGAAAGCACCACCGAAGCCGGTAGCCCGCGCGCCCCTGACTACGTGTTCAACGCCGGCGTGCCGGTGCTGGGCGTGTGCTACGGCATGCAGACCATGGCGATGCAGCTGGGTGGCCATGTGCAGGGCTCCAACGAACGCGAGTTCGGCTACGCGCAGGTGGAAATCGTCAAAGAGAGCGCGCTGCTGCGTGATATCGAAGACGCCATCAGCCCGGCCGGCAAACCGCTGCTGGACGTGTGGATGAGCCACGGCGACAAAGTGACCGCGATCCCGTCCGACTTCGTGACCGTCGCCAGCACCGACACCTGCCCGTTCGCCATTATGGCCAACGAAGAAAAACGCTTCTACGGCGTGCAGTTCCACCCGGAAGTGACCCACACCCGCCAGGGCCAGCGCATGCTGGAGCGCTTCGTGCTGGACATCTGCCAGTGTGAAGCCCTGTGGACCCCGGCCACCATCATCGAAGATGCGGTCGAGCGCATCCGCGAGCAGGTGGGTGAAGACCACGTGATCCTCGGCCTGTCCGGCGGCGTAGACTCCTCCGTGACCGCGATGCTGCTGCACCGCGCCATCGGCAAACGCCTGACCTGCGTGTTCGTCGACAACGGCCTGCTGCGCCTGAACGAAGCCAACCAGGTGATGGAAATGTTCGGCGACCACTTCGGCCTGAACATCGTGCACGTCGAGGCGGAAAACCGCTTCCTGACCGCACTGGCGGGCGTGGACGAGCCGGAAGCCAAGCGCAAGATCATCGGCCGCGTGTTCGTTGAAGTGTTCGACGAAGAAGCCTGCAAGCAAGAGCAGGTGAAATGGCTGGCGCAGGGCACCATCTACCCGGACGTGATCGAATCCGCCGCTTCCGCCACCGGCAAAGCGCACGTGATCAAGTCGCACCACAACGTGGGCGGCCTGCCGAAAGAGATGAAGCTGGGCCTGGTCGAGCCGCTGAAAGAGCTGTTCAAAGACGAAGTGCGCAAGATCGGCCTGGAGCTGGGCCTGCCGTACGACATGCTATTCCGTCACCCGTTCCCGGGCCCGGGTCTGGGCGTGCGCGTGCTGGGCGAAGTGAAGAAAGAGTACTGCGATCTGCTGCGCCGCGCCGACGCCATCTTCATCGAAGAGCTGCACAAAGCCGACCTGTACAACAAAGTCAGCCAGGCGTTCACCGTGTTCCTGCCGGTGCGTTCGGTCGGCGTGATGGGCGACGGCCGCAAATACGACTGGGTGGTCTCCCTGCGTGCGGTAGAAACCATCGACTTCATGACCGCGCACTGGGCGCACCTGCCGTATGACTTCCTCGGCCGCGTCTCCAACCGCATCATCAACGAAGTGGACGGCATCTCCCGCGTGGTGTACGACATCAGCGGCAAGCCGCCGGCGACGATTGAGTGGGAGTGATTTGACACTTCCCGCAGCCTGTTCGTAACTAGGTCTTAGTGACTAAAACCCTCTGTTTTTACAGAGGGTTTTTCTTTGTATGGCCATATCTTTTCTGCCTGTTGTCAGCCATGAGGTAAGTTATGGGTAAAGCCGAACATTGTTTGTGGTCTAAATATGGCCTATGTTCAGACCTTGGTATGATTTGATAGCGCCAGGGGGCATGAAGAAAGTAGAGACCATCGGTTACGTTAAAAAGAACGGGCCATGCTCGATCTCTCTGAACCTATCTATGGGGGATCGCATCACTCGTCCTGCTCATCATACTTACGTTGGCACTCCTGAATCGCCTCAATATTCCCTAACGTCCAGTCGAACAGTATCGAGAACGGCCCCTGCAGGGATTTGCCGAGCGGCGTCAGCGAATACTCGACGCCAAGCACCCGCCCATCCAACACTTTGCGATGCACCATGCCGTTGCGTTCCAATTTGCGTAGGGTCTGGGTCAGCACGCGTTGCGTGACGCCATCCAGACGGCGCTTGATGGCGTTGAAACGCTGCGGCTCGCGCAGCACTTCCAGCACCATCATGGACCATTTATCGGCAATCTGATCGAGCACGATGCGGCTCGGGCAGTCGGCGCGGTAAACAACATCGGTCTTATCCATCGGTATCTTCCTGCATCCCTGGGATGCTTCAGGTGCGTAATTGACGCCAGGTATGCAAAGTATACCATTCGAAACACGGCGCGAATAACCCGCACTTGTACCCCAGGTAAAAGGACATTGAGATGACAGATACAGATTTCAGCAAACTCAGGCTGTCTCATGCGCACGGCGTGATGACGATCGCTATCGATAACCCACCGGTAAACGTACTCGATGTGGCGCTGATGTCGGAAATCAGCCGTTTATTGCTCGCGGTGCGTGACGATCCGGATACGCGGGTGTTGGTATTCCAGAGCGCGAACCCAGCGTTCTTTATTGCTCACGTCGACATGACCTTGATCGATGAGCCGCACGCTTTCGACGAACTGGCGAGCAACGCGCCGGAGGGGCTTAATCCGTTCCAGGCGTTTGGCGAACTGCTGCGCAGCCAGCCGCAGGTCACTCTCGTTAAGCTGGCTGGGCTGGCGCGCGGCGGCGGCGCCGAGTTTGTGGCGGCGGCCGATATGGCTTTCGCGGCACGGGAAGCGGCGGGGCTGGCCCAGTGCGAGGCCTTGATGGGCATTACGCCCGGCGGCGGTGCGACGCAGTATCTGACGAGTCGAATGACGCGCGGCCGCGCTCTGGAAGTGATCTTGGGCGCCGATCTCATCGATGCCGCTACCGCAGAGCGTTATGGCTGGATTAACCGTGCCTTGCCTGCCGCCGAGCTCGATGATTTCGTCGAGCGGTTAGCGCGCAATATCGCGGCATTGCCAGAGGGCGTGATTGCGGCGGCCAAGCAGGCGATGCCTGTACCGGATCTGCAGGCCGGTTTTTATCGCGAGCACGACGCCTGGGCGGGATTGTTCGCACGCCCGGCCGCGGAGCGGTTGATCCGCGGCGGGCTGAAGGCCGGTGCGCAAACCCCGGAGGGGGAGCGCAACCTTGAAGGCCTGCTGCGGCATCTTGCCCGCTAAGGCGCCGCCGCGCGCTAGCCGGCCCCCCACTGCGTCAGCAGCGCATGCAGCCTGGCCGGCTCCAGCGGTTTGCGCAGCACCAGATAGCCTTCCTGCTCGGCCTCTTGCAATATCTGCGAGTTGAACTCGCCGCTGACCATGGCGCCGCTCACGTCCGGCAGGCGTTCGAACAGCGCTTTCAGGATGTCGAAACCGCTCTCGCCGGAACGCAGGCGCTGGTCGCACAGCACGGCGAACGGCGTAAAACCGTCGTCGACGATGGCGAAGGCTTCCTCGGCGGAGGCCGCGCAGCGCACGGTGATGCCCCAGGTGCTCATCAGGCTCTCCCAGGCAGAGGTCACCAAAGGATCGTCGTCCACCACCAGGCAGGCGCCGCGCAGCGGTGCATAGCGGGTAGGCGTGGCGGTGTTGTCGTAGGCGGCCGCGGTTTCCGGCGCTTTGTCTTCGCCGACGTATTGCGTGAAGCGCATCCAGAAGCGCGAGCCTTTGCCTTCGACGGAGTGCATGCCGTACTTCACCTTCATCAGCTTGGCGCAGCGCGCCACCACCGCCAGCCCCAGCCCGTGGCCGGCGCTGTCGATTTTCCATGCCAGCTCGGGGCGGTAGTAAGGGGAGAAGATTTTGCTTTTCTCTTCGTCGGCGATGCCCACGCCGGTGTCCCACACTTCCACCAGGCACTCGGCGCCGCGCGGGCGGATGGCGATCAGCACGCCGCCCCGTTGCGTGTAGCGCAAGGCGTTTTGGATCAGGTTGATCAACGATTGCCGCACCAGCAGCGGATCGCCCATCACGCTGATGCGCCGTTTAGGCCGCCAGGTGCGCAGCGCCAGGGCACGGCTGTTGGCCTCTTCGCGGAACAGGGTGATCACCGAGTCGAGCAGGGCGCCGATATCCACATGGGTGGCGGCGGTGCGCACGTTGCCGGATTCGATCTTGCTGAGATCGAGCAATGAATTGAACATCAAATGCACCGAACGCACGCTCTGCTGCAGATCCAGCAGCTGCGGCGTCAGGCTGTCGTCGCGGTTTTTGTGGATGATGGCTTCGATCAGAAAGCCCATGGCGTGCACCGGTTGGCGCAGATCGTGGCTGGCGGTGGTCAGGAACTGGTTCTTGTCCAGCAGCGCCTGTTCCGCCTCCTCTTTAGCCTGGCGGAACTGCTCCGCCAAGCGCGAGCTTTGTTCTTCGAGCAACGCCTGCTGGATAAAGAACGCATGCGAGGTTAACGCGTGGCGGTAAATGGCGAAGCCGTACAGCAAGTTCAGCATCAGCACGATGAACATCACGTCTTCCAGCCGCCAGATGATGCCGAGGTTCAGCAGCCCCCAGGAGGCGAAGAAAAAGCGGGTAAAGGTGCTGATAACCGGCGTCAGATGCGTTGCGTTGGCAGCAACGATCGCGGCGATGCTGATATTGAGCAGCAGAAAAAAGTCAAAGTTATGGGTCTGCGGGGTAATTAAATAGAGTGATGAGATCCCCAGCCCGTGAATAAAAGCCACCTTATTAATGCGCGGCAGCCAGCGGCGCAGCACGGTGTCTTCATCATTTTCCTTGGCCTCACGCAGGTAGCGACGATGTCCTATTCGGATCGCCACGGCACATAGCAGGTAAACGATGATCCAGGTAATTGTTGGGCCGAGTTTGTCGCCCAGCAAATAAATCCAGATGGCGAACGGGATGCCGACGAAAGGCACGGCGGTGAAACTGAACACCAACCGCATGAAGGTGTTGTCCAGCAGGCGGATCTGTGCGCGTGGGGAGATGCCATCATTTTGTAAATTCTGGAAAAACCTCATGGCGACGGATCCCGTTTGCCGTGCAGCAGCGTGATGGCTTCCACCCGGCTGTTGACGCCGATCTTTTTCAAGATATTGCTGATATGCTCTTTCACGGTCGGCTCGGAAATAGACAGTTGCGTTGCGATTCTTTTATTTGGCAGACCGCGCAACATCATAGTTAATACGTCGATTTGCCTTGGCGTTAAATTGAACTTATTTAAATGGTCATGGTTGTTTTTAATGGCGGATTCATTTCCTTCCGGGAACCACTCCTGATTATTATTTAGCGCAAAAACCGCCCTGGCGAATAATTCAGGTGGCTCGTTTTTTAATACGAAACCGTGCCCGCCGGCATTGTGCACTTTCTGCCAGATATCGTTATTCTCGTCGCCGCTGACTACTAAAATCCGTACCTGCGGATAACGTTGTTTTACTTCTTTGAGTAATTTCAACGCCGTACCGGAAGAGAGCCAAAAATCGATCACCAGTAAACGCGGCGGGCCATTTTCCCTAATATGGCGGTAGCAATTCTCTTCATTGGTCACCACATGCGCCTGTTTGAATCGGCAATGCGTGCTGAGAAAATTGGCGATGCCGCTTGCTACCAATGGATGGTCATCAACGACCAACGCATAATCCTGCCCCAAAGGATTCTCCTTTCGCTTTCACAGTTCAGATAGGTCTGATGAATTATTATCAACCCTCCCTACTTTAGGAGGGTTTTTTCGTTTAGGAAAGGGAAATATATTATTCGAGGATTTGGATAAGAGAAAACATAAAGCCAATCGATAATTTTAACTGATTGGTTATAAAGGATAATTTATGAAGAAACCACTTATCGCTTTAACCGTTACGATGATGATAGCCGGTTGTTCCACCCTGAAAACCGATCAGGCCATTCCATTACTGCAGGCGGAAACCGCCAAAATGCTGGGCCTGGGCTCATCGGACGAAATTACCGTGACCAATGTCAATGGCGCACAGCCAGATGCGCTGGGCGGCCAAAAACTTTCTTATCGCGCCACCACGGAAAAAGGCCGTATTTTCGATTGTTCGTCGCTGATGATGCCGGGAATTTTAGGTTCGTCGCCGTCGCTGAGCGCGCCGACCTGTACGCCGGTGGTCACGCACAAATAATTCGCTTTGGGGGGCGGCATTGCCGCTTCCTGGTTTTCCATCGTCGGAGCGTCAGCGCCGGGGGGCAATAAGCTTTTGCTTCGACGATCACTAAACCGGCGTGCGCGAAATAACGCCTCACACCTCCTCTAGTGTATTGAGTTTTCCTATAACAATAAATTTCGCGCCATCACGCTAACGAGTACGGAGATAGCCCGTGAATGACAAGACATCGCACCCTTTAGCGGTTAAAACACCGCTTTCCAAACTTTACCTCGCTCTATTTTCTGCGCCGCTGCTGATGCTGGCGCCCGCCGATATCGCTCGCGCAGACGATGCCATTTTTGATGGCGACTCAAAAATTACCGAATCATTGGCCTACACCGGGGACGTTTACGTCGGCCGTAATCAAAGCGGCAACCTGCTGATCGAGAATGGCAAGATCAGCGCCTATAACATCAATATCGGCCGGATGTTCAACGGCCAAATTCATGAGAGCGTAGTCACGGTCCGCGGGCCGAATGCCGAGCTGAATGCGGTGAACGATCAGTTCGTGCTGCGCGGCGGCCTGAATCTGGGGCGGGGCACCTTGCGCGTTGAAGACGGTGCGTTGGCCAGCGCGAAAGAGATCGTGGTCGGCACGACCCGCGGCTACGACAGCCACCTTATCGCCACCGGCGCCGGTTCTCGCGTCACCAGCAATTTTCTCAGCGTCGGCACCGACTTAGGGGCGCGATCCACGCTGGCGATTGAAGACGGCGCGGTGCTGAACACCGCCTTTGACGCACGCATCGGCAATGGCAGCGGGCCGGGCGAGACCGATACGCTGAGCCCGAAAGCCACGGTCACGGGGGCCAATTCCCAGTGGAACGTCAGCCGCGCGCTCACGCTTTATGGCGATCTGGACGTGCTGAACGGCGGGGCGGTCAACGTCGGCGGCATTCAGGTGGCGGGCGTCTCCGGCGCGCGTAAAACTGCCGAGTTGACGATCGCCGGTAACGGTTCACGCGTGACCAGCGGCAGCAGCGTCAACGTCGGCGATTACGGCAATGGCGTGTTGGCGGTCATGGACGGCGGGACATTCTCCGCCGGCGGCAACGAAGTGGTGCTGGGTGAGACCGGCTCCGGCTCGAACCGCGGCGCGCTGATTATTGGCAGCCGCGGCAACATGGACACCGGCACCGGGTTGACCGAGCCGACGCTCGGCGCGGCGGGTGCCGCAGGCACTATCGATGCCCAGACGGCGATCGCCCTGCGGGGCGGGCTGTTCGGCAGCTATGTGTACTTTAACCATACCGACGGCAATTACGTCTTCAGCAACAAGATGAGCGGCGAAGGTGAGGTGATCAACACCGCCGGGCAGACGACGCTGAACGGCGATCTCACTGGGCTGCAGGCCAACGTCACCGCGCGCGGCGGTAAGCTCATCATCGCCAGCGATATCAATACCCAGAAAGAAGACGATATCTTCGAGATCCAAACCCTCAGCGCCGAAAACGGCGGCACGCTGATCCTCAACGCGACGGCGGGTTCCGACGTCAATAACGGGCAGGGCTACAGCAGCGCCGCGTCGATCAAGGCCGGTGGCACATTGGGCGGCAACGGCACGCTGGGCCAGACCGAGATCCAGTCCGGCGGCCATATCTCGCCCGGCGACGGTAATATCGGCACGCTGACGCTGAAACGCTACCTGAATTTTATCGGCGAATCCTTCTATGACGTCGATATCGCCGGTGACGGCCGCAGCGACCAGTTGCTGGTGGCGGGCAAAACCACCATTAGCGATCGGGCCAAGGTGCAGGTCACGGCGCTGGATCCGCAAACCAGCTATAAAACCGGCCAAAGCTACCGCATTCTGACCTCGGACGGCGGCATTGACGGCCAATTCGCGGCGGCGGTCTCCAAGTCTGCCTTCCTCGATGTGGCGTTGAACCACAGCGCCAACGCCGTGGATCTGACCATCGCGCAGAAAGACACGGGCGGTGAAAACCCAGGCGGCGAGAATCCGGGTGGAGAAAACCCAGGCGGTGAGAATCCAGGGGGCGAGAATCCGGGCGGTGAAAACCCAGGTGGTGAAAATCCGGGGGGCGAGAATCCGGGCGGGGAAAACCCAGGCGGTGAAAATCCGGGGGGCGAGAATCCAGGCAGCGGCAAGCCGGGCATTTTCCAAACGGTGGCCGAGAGCGGCAACCAGTGGAATACCGCCGGTGCGCTCTCGACGTTGGTGCAGAGCGGCCCTTCGCTGGCGCTGTACAACTCGCTGCTGCTGCTGAGCGCGCCGGAAGCGCGCGAGGCGTTCAATCAGCTGTCCGGCGAAGTCTATCCGTCGATGCAGTCTAACCTGATCGCCGGCAGCACCCAGCTGTTCAACGTGCTGAACCAGCGCATGCTGCGCCTGTTCGACAACGACAGCCTGCCGATACCGCCGTTGGCGATGTCACTGGTGCAACCGGCGCAGGCGCAAAACAGCGGCGTCTGGGGGCAGACCTTCAGTTCCTGGGGCAAAAACAGCGGCAACGGCAACGTGGGCAAGCTGGATGGCAACACCACCGGCTTCCTGTTGGGGGCGGATCGCAAGCTGGCGGACCATAACGTGCGCATCGGCGGCTACTTCGGTTACAGCCGCGGCGACTACGACGTCGACAGCCGCCGTTCCAAGGCTGATACCGACAACTACCACCTCGGCCTGTATGCGGCGGGGCAGCAGGATGCGTTCTCGCTGCGCGGCGCGCTGGGTTACACCTGGCACAAGATCGAAGGCAAGCGCAACGTCGATTTCAGCGGCTTCTCGGATCGGCTGAAGTCGGACTACGATGCCAACTCATTGCTGGCGTTCACCGAAGCGGGTTACCGTTTCGGCCAGCCGGAGATGAACGTCGAACCGTTCATTAACCTGAGCTATATCCGCCTGCATACCGACAGCTTCCAGGAGTCGGGTGGCGCGGCGGCGCTGAGCGTGCGCAATGAAACGATGAACACCTTCTACTCCACGCTCGGGGTGCGCGGCGTGACCGAGCTGCCGAAGAACGTCAGCCTCTATGGCTCGCTCGGTTGGCAGCATGCCTACGGCGATAAGAACACCTCATCGCGCATGGCGTTTGCCGGCAGTGACGCGTTCGTCACTCAGGGCCAGGCTGTGGATGACAACGTGATGGTGGGCGATATCGGCGTGAGCGTGAAACTGTCGCGCGCCGCGACGCTGGATGTTGGCTATCAGGGGCAATTCGGCGCCGATACCCGCGTTAATTCGGTCAACGCCAACCTGCGCTGGTCGTTCTGATTTTTCCTCTAGACTTCTCTGGTACTTGCAGGCCCGCTTGATGCGGGCCTTTTTTATGGTGAGGGCTCAGTGGCGGCCTGTGGCTGACTTTTATGATGAAAAAGCCCGCGCAATGCCGCTCACTTAAGCCTGAGTGGCATTTTTTTATCCAGCCTTTGGGCGTTCTGTGCAGGGGAATTGCCGTAAATGTCCCGCATTTCTCTGCGGCCAATATGAACGGCAATTGGAGGGGCCGATGGCGCGGCCCCTCCACCCGCGCCTTCGCTTAACACCATCTGTCCGCTACGCGGAAATTACTCGGCCCAGGGATGGGCTGAGTAACGTTGGCAAAGCCAACCGTCTGACAGGGCAAAGGCGCGGGTTGCCAGGGGGCGCGCCTTCGGCCCCTGGCTCGGTCGAGGTGCGTGAGCCACATGGGGCATCTCACTTTTATCGACCGAAAATGTCACGAACGCCTGCAGAAAAACGCTAACTGATCAGCATTGCGCGCAATGGCGGGCTTGGCGAGAAGAACGAGCGGGGGTTAACGCCCTTTTTTCTTGCGCCCTGGCTGGGTAAAGCGCTTGCGGCCGGCCGGCGCAGCGGCTTTGTCGGCGCCTTTCGGGCCGCCGGCACTCGGCTTTTTCGCCGCGGCAGGTTTGGCTGGGGCCTTCTTCGCCGGCTTGGCCTCGGACGAGGAGCCTTCAATCAGTTTGAACAGTTCAATCAGCTCGTCATCGGTCAGATCGCGCCATTCGCCCAGCGGCAAACCTTTCAGGCTGACGTTCATGATGCGCGTGCGTTCCAGCTTGGTGACCTCGTAGCCGAAGTGTTCGCACATGCGGCGGATCTGGCGGTTCAGCCCCTGCACCAGCGTGATGCGGAACACGAAAGGCGCCTCTTTCTTCACCTTGCACTTTTTGGTCACGGTGCCCAGCATCGGCACGCCGGCGCCCATGCCGCGAATAAACTCGTCGGTCACCGGCTTGTTGACCGTCACCAGATACTCTTTCTCGTGATTGTTGCCGGCGCGCAGGATCTTGTTGACCAGGTCACCGTGGTTGGTCAGAAAGATCAGCCCCTGTGAATCCTTGTCCAAACGGCCGATCGGGAAGATGCGTTTGCTGTGGTTGACGAAGTCAGCGATGTTGTCGCGCTCGCCGTCTTCGGTGGTGGTGACGATGCCGACCGGCTTGTTCAGCGCGATCAGCACCAGATCTTCTTCATTGCGCGGTTCGATCAACTGACCGTTAACCTTCACCACATCCCCGGCAAATACCTGAGCGCCAACGGTGGCGCGTTTACCGTTGATGAAAACGTTGCCCTGTTCGATGTATCGATCGGCGTCGCGGCGTGAGCAGATACCGCTCTCGCTAATGTATTTGTTCAGACGAATGGATGAGTTAGTCAGCATGGGATCTCCGTAAAACGCGGACTATACATTACCCGGATGACGCTGCGAAGCGAATCGTTAAGGCTTCCGGCCGTGATTCACGTTAGACGTTAAGGTATAGATTCTTTTTTTAAGCGGGTTAGGATAATAAAACAATTCAGACAGCGATGAGTGAGCATTAGTCGATAGGGAGCCTCTGCGGTATACAGAGCCGCGTATAAGGAATGGGTAGCATGAAAAAATATGTGGTTCTATTCACGGCCTGCTTCCTGGTCGGCTGTCCGGGGCCTGGCGATAAGCTGATTCCGCGCTTCCCCGCCGTCGTCACTGCCAAAGATAACCATGTCTGCATTCTTTCTTCTATGAAGGCGGGGGATAATATCCGCTTCGTTCAGATTTATAGCGAATCAGGCGATAAGCTCATTAAAGCTATTGATAATGACGTTTTCTACGTTGAACAGGGGGGCTGTCTGCCGGTATTCGACTATGCTTTTCGGCCAGGGAAGCGCTATTCCGTCGCCTACGATATACAGACACCCGAAGGTTCGCATTTGATTACCGCCGTATTTATGGTTGTCTCCGACGAACGGGGCAACCTGAGGGTTAACCATTAACGCATGTTCTTAGGTTCAGTTTGTTGGACTGCGTTAGGTTGTAGAATGAAAGGTTATGAAAAAATTTGCCCTGTTGCTCGCTAACGCATTGGCTGTTGTTGGGCTGGCTGTGCTGACAATAAAGTTTTTTCCTGTACCCAGGCTAAACCAGAACCAAACCGCTTGGCTGATTGACGCCAGTGGGTTTTTCCATTTTAACGATACGGAATGGTTTGGTGCGCTCGTTTTTGGCGCGGTTTATCTGCTGGCCGGGTGTCTGGAATGGCTCTTTATCCGCCAGGTTTTTCAGCGGGTGAGCTGCGGGTACCGCCACTAACTCTCATCACCGTTCCTCCACCTTCACCACCCGGGTATTCAGCGGGGTGAGCGTCTGCCCGGCGCTGCCGATCGGCGTCAGGCGCGGGACGGGGCGGCCGCTGTCGCTTTCCACCAGCGTTGAGTGCGCCTCTCCCTCGGCGAACAGATGATCTTCCCCCCACTGGCGCAGGCCGACGATCACCGGAAACAGCGCGCGGCCTTTCTCGGTCAGCACATATTCCTGATAGGCGCTGCCGTCTGCGGCGGGCACGATTTCCAGCACGCCGTGCGTCACCAGCGCGCGCAGGCGGGTAGCAAGGATGTTCTTCGCCATCCCCAGCCCTTTTTGAAATTCGCTGAAGCGGGTGACGCCGTCGAAGGCGTCGCGCACGATCAGCAGCGACCACCAGTCGCCAATCACATCCAGCGTGCGCGCCACCGGGCACGGCGCGTCTTCCAGGCTTTTACGTTTCACGACGGTTATCTCCAGTTGCATATTCTGGTTGCATTATAAAACCTCTACACCTAAAGTTCATTGAGTTTAATAATGAAACCAGATTGAGGTGTGCAATGAGCGACAAACTGCTGGATCCCCCCTGTGCGGTGCTGGAGCGCCTGCCGGCCCCCCTGGTGCTGCTGTTGGCCGCCGCTAGCGCCTTTAGCGTGGCCAACGTTTACTATGCGCAGCCGCTGCTGGACGCCATCGCCCATGATTTTTCCATCAGCCTGGCGGCGGTCGGCATGGTAATCACCGTGACCCAACTGGGCTGCGCGCTGGCGCTGCTGTTGGTGGTGCCGTTGGGGGATCGGCTGAACCGGCATTGGTTGCTGGCGGGGCAACAGCTGGGGCTGATCGGCGCGTTGCTGCTGGTGGGCTGGGCGCACAGCGCGCCCTGGCTGCTGGCGGGGATGTTGCTGGTAGGCTTATTGGGCACCGCCATGACGCAGGGGCTGATCGCTTTCGCCGCCGCCCTGGCGGCGCCGCAGGAGCGCGGGCGGGTGGTCGGCGCGGCGCAGGGCGGAGTGGTGTTGGGGCTGCTGCTGGCGCGCACCCTGTCCGGCACGCTGGCTGACGTTGGCGGCTGGCGCACGGTGTACTTCTTCTCTGCCGGAGTGACGCTGGTATTGCTGCCGATCTTGTCGCGCCTGCTGCCTGCGCCGCGTACCGCTCCCAGCGCGCTGAGTTATCCCGCGCTGCTGCGTTCGATGTTGAGCCTGTTGTTGCATGACCGCACGCTGCAAATTCGCGGCATGCTGGCGTTGCTGATGTTCGGCGCTTTCAGCCTCTTTTGGAGTTCGCTGGTGTTGCCGCTGAGCCAGGCACCGTTCAACTTCAGCCATGCCGCGGTGGGGGCGTTCGGCCTGGTCGGCGCGGTGGGCGCACTGGCGGCGGTGCGCGCCGGGCATCTGGCGGATCGCGGGCTGGGGCAGGCGGCCAGCGGCGTGTGTCTGCTGCTGTTGACGCTGGCCTGGCTGCCACTCGGTTTGCTCGGCAGCGGCCTGGTTTGGCTGGTGGCGGGCATCGTGCTGCTGGATCTGGCGGGCCAGGCGATCCACGTGCTGAACCAGAGCATGATCTTCAGCGCGCACCCGCAGTCGCACAGCCGGCTGGTGGGCTGCTACATGCTGTTTTACGCCGTCGGCAGCGGGCTGGGTGCCTTTGCCGGCACCCATATGTACGCCTGGGCGGGCTGGAGCGGCGTCTGCTGGCTGGGGGCAGGCGTCAGCCTGAGCGCGCTGCTGTTTTGGCGGCTGACGCTGCGCGGCATGCCGGGCTCATCGACGGCGGTGGAGCAGTGAAAGCTGGAAGCCCAGCGCACCGCACAACTGCTGAGGCGCGGTGAAGCCGCTTTCCGCCAGGAGGAGACGGCTGCGCGCCGCCGCCATCGGGTGCCAGTTGCGGCGTGTGCGTTCGATCACCTCCTGCGCCTGCGCCGCCGAGTGCCCGGCGCTTTGCAGCCAATGTTGGTAATGGCTGGCGGGCAGGCCATCCGGTTGATAGTCGAACAGCAGCAGCGGTGCGGCGGGGGAGAGGCGCTGCGCCAGCTGCTGCAGGAATTCCAGTTTGGCGCCATCGTCGGCGATAAAATGCAGCACCAATGAGCACACCGCCGCGTCGTGGCGGGTTTGCGGCGCTTGTTGTAGCAAGGTGGGCTGGAAGCTCACCCGTTGTGCGTAATCCGCGGCTTCAGCCTTGGCGCACGCGGCCGCCAGCATGCCGGCGGAGGGTTCCACGGCGCTGAAACGCCAGCTGGCGTTGGCGGCGGCCAGCGCCGACAGTTCGCTGCCGGTGCCGCAACCGGCCAGCAACAGCGTGGCGTCATTCGGCAGCGTCTGCGCGAGCGTCGCCGTCAGCAGCGCCTGAGCAAACTGATAGCCGGGCACCAGGGTCAGAATACGGCGATCGTAGTCCGCCGCCGCGGCATCGGGGAAGCGAGTATCCGTTTGGTGTTGCATAACCTTCCTTGCAAAGTTCATTGAGAGAGACAAGGAAGGGTATGCTTAACTGATAATGAAATCCATTATCATTAATGAGTTCTGTGACGGGAAAGGCGGCGTTAGCGGGCCGGCGAATGCATCAGGTAATAATCTTCTTCGCCGTCGTTGCCGGTAGAGATGATGCGCCAGCCGTGTTTGCGGTAGAACGCCAGCGCCTTTTCATTCTTCACCAGGCATTTCAGCGAGCCGGTGGCGGTGAAGGTAGCTTCCGCTGCCTGCAGCAGCGCACTGCCGACGCCGCGCGGCGGCTGATGGGGATCGACATACAGGTTATGAATGAAGTTGTCTTCGCGGTAGACGGAGACGAATCCCAGCAGCACGCCGCCGTCTTCCGCCACCCAAATCGCTTCGCCCAGCGTCGCGCCGTCGAAATCTTCCAACTGATAGTTTGAGGTATCGCGCCAGCCGAACGCCGCCTTGCGCGACGCCAGGTACAGCGTGCGCAGGAAAGGGCGATCGGTCTCTTGGTAGGGTCTTATCTGCATGGCATCTCCCGGTGGTTTGTGCTCACTATAGCGCATTGCGCGGCGTATGCTTGCCGGGCCAATTTATTCGCTTGTTTGTCCACGCCGCCGCTGGCATGATCCCCTGCAGGGATTAACGCAACGTTGATCACAACCTATTGATTTTCATGACTCGGGGTGCCCTTCTACGTGAAGGCTGAGAAATACCCGTATTACCTGATCTGGATAATGCCAGCGTAGGGAAGTCACGGCCGCCCAGCCGGCGCCGCCTTCTTGAACGCCGGTTGGGAGGAATATGATCGCTCGACCTGATGCACTACCCGGCGCGCGCGCCGCGGCCTGTCTGACCCAATTCCAACAGCGGCCTCCGCTGATCCACTGCCTGACCAACGAAGTGGTGCAATCGCTGACCGCCAACGTGCTGCTGGCGCTCGGCGCCTCCCCGGCGATGGTGGTGGAGCCGCAAGAGGCGGCGCAGTTCAGCGCGCTGGCCGACGGCCTGCTGATCAACGTCGGCACCCTCAATGCGCTGCGCGCCGAATCGATGCGGGCGGCGGTGGCCGCCGCCAATCAGGCCGGCAAGCCCTGGACGCTGGATCCGGTGGCGGTCGGCGCGCTCTCCTACCGCACCGCCTTCGCCAAACAGCTGCTGGACGAGAAACCGGCGGCGATACGCGGCAACGCCTCGGAAATCATGGCGCTCAGCGGGTTGCTGGCCAGCGGCCGCGGCGTGGACAGCGGCGACGATTCGCTGGCGGCATTGCCCGCCGCGCGTGAGCTGGCGCAGCGCAGCGGCGCGGTGGTGGCGGTCACCGGCGCGGTGGATTACGTCACCGACGGCCAACGTGACTGGGCGATCGAAGGCGGTTCCCCGCTGATGACGCGGGTGGTGGGCACCGGCTGCGCGCTGTCGGCGGTTGTGGCGGCGTTTTGCGCCCTGCCGGGCGATCGCCTGGACAACGTGGCGACTGCCTGCCGGGTGATGTCCCACTGCGGCGGTCTCGCGGCCAGACAGGCCGGCGGGCCGGGCAGCTTTACGCCGGCGTTCCTCGATGCCCTGTATCAGCTGCGCGGGGAGGATCTGTGATGAAACGCATTAACGCCCTGACCATCGCCGGCACCGATCCCAGCGGCGGGGCCGGCATTCAGGCCGATCTGAAGGCTTTCTCGGCGCTTGGCGCCTACGGCACCTCGGTGATCACCGCGCTGGTGGCGCAGAATACCCGTGGCGTGCAGTCGGTGTATTACATCGATCCGGCGTTCGTCGCCGCGCAGCTGGACTCGGTGTTCAGCGACGTGCGCATCGACAGCGTCAAGATCGGCATGCTGGCCAACGCCGACATCGTGCAGGCGGTGGCCGAACGGCTGCACCATTACCGGCCGGAGTTCGTGGTGCTGGACACCGTGATGCTGGCGAAAAGCGGCGATCCGTTGCTGGCGCCGGAGGCGGTGGCGTCTATTCGGCGCGAGCTGTTGCCGCGGGTGTCGATCATTACGCCGAACCTGCCGGAAGCAGCGGCGCTGCTGGCGTGCGCGCCGGCAGAAGATGAAGCGCAGATGCGCGAGCAGGGGCGGGCGCTGCTGGCGATGGGCTGCCGGGCGGTGCTGATGAAGGGCGGCCACCTGAGCGAAAGCGAGAGCCCGGACTGGCTGTTTACCGCCGAAGGCGAGCAGCGCTTTACCGCGCCGCGCGTCGCCACCCGCCACACCCACGGCACCGGTTGCACGCTCTCGGCCGCGCTGGCGGCGCTGCGCCCGCGCCATGCCGACTGGGCGGCTACGGTGGCCGCCGCCAAGGACTACCTGCAACAAGCGTTGCAACAGGCGGACACGCTGGAGGTGGGGCACGGCATCGGGCCGGTGCATCATTTCCATGCCTGGTGGTGAGTCAACTTTTTGTCGCAACCGTGGTCTGACTAGTTCAGGCCCGGTTTTATGGGCGAAACCTGATTTAACCTAGGGAGAAGGACTATGACGGGACACCAGGCGCTGCGTTGCGCCCTCTTCGGCGCACTGCTCAGCTTCAGCGCGGGCAGCTTTGCCCAGCAGATCGTCACCACGTCGGATTTGATTCAGCAGCCGGGGTATCAGGCCAGCTGGCAAAACATGGTGAAAGGCCAGGCGCGGATGCCGGGTTGGGCGCGCAAGGGCGTCGGCACCTCAACGCCGGCGCAGAATCTGAACTGGAAGGGCAAAGCGTATCTGGTCGGCAACCTGTGCAAACCGCACGACTGCGGCAACAACTTTTTGATCGTGGCGTTCAGCGCGGACAAATCCCAGGCCTGGGGCGTGCGGGTGGCAGTGGAAGATCGGCCGGAGGCCGTCGATCATCCGAAGAAGTATGCCAAGTACCAGTGGCTCGGCAAGCCGAATGACGACATGAAAGCGCTGCTGAAGCAGCAGTTCGAGAACAATCCCGACTGGAAATGATCTGACCGGGGGCGCCAATGATGGCGCCCCCGGCGTTGATCAGCCGATGCCGGCCTGATGCAGATCGTGCAGGTTGAGCGCCCCCACCAGCACGCCGTCCATATCGACCACCGGGGCCGCGCTGATGTGCTGTTCGTGCAGCGCTTCCAGCGCCTCGCCGGCGCGCCACTGCTCCGGCAGCCGATAGCCGGGGCGGGTGATCGCCGGGCTGAGCGGATCCTGCAGGCTGTTGCCCTTCACCAGCCAGCGGCGCAGGTCGCCGTCGGTAAATACGCCCACCACCCGCTGCTGCGCATCGCAGACCGCCACTAACCCGAGCCCGGTGCGGCTCAGCTCCAGCATCGCCTCCATCACGTTGGCGCTTTCGCTCACGCGCGGCAGGCGATCGCCGGTGCGCATCAGGTGATGCACGCGGTTCAGCAGGCGCGCCCCCAGGCTGCCGCCCGGGTGCGAGCGGGCGAAATCTTCCGCGTTGAAACCGCGCTGGCGCATCAGCGCCATCGCCAGGGCATCGCCCATCATCAGGGTGTTGACCGCGCTGGAGGTCGGCGCCAGCCCCATCGGGCAGGCTTCGCGCTCGACGCCGATATCCAACATGCAGGCCGCGGCCAGCGCCAGCGGTGACTCCTTGCCGCCGGTGATGGCGATCACCGGAATGCCGTTCTCCGCCAGCAGCGGCAGGATCAGATCCAGCTCTTTGGCGCGGCCGGAGTAGGAGATGAACACCACCACGTCGTCGGCGCCGATCATGCCGAGATCGCCGTGCAGCGCTTCCGCCGGGTGCACGAAGAACGACGGCGTGCCGGTGCTGGCCAGCGATGCGGCGATTTTCTTGCCGATATGACCGGATTTGCCGATGCCGGAAATCACCGCTTTGCCACGGCAGTTCAGCAGCAGTTCGCAGGCGCAGACGAAGTTGTCGTCCAGGCGCGCCAGCAGGCGTTGCGCTTCGGTCAGCTCGATCTCCAGCGTTTCGCGGGCGAAGGCGAGCAGGGCGTTGGCGTTACTCATCGGGGTCTCCTACCAGAAGGATATTGATGCCTTTCGCCTGCAGGGCGGCGAGGTAATCGGGGTTGATGTCTCGGTCGGTGATCAGCGTGTCGACGGCGCTGAGTTCGCACACCACGTTCGGGCTCTTGCGGCCGAATTTCGAGGAGTCTACCAACAGAATAATGCGGCCGGCGGCTTCGCACATCGCTTTGCTGACGTTGTGCACTTCGTTGAAGGTGGTGACGCCGGCGTTGAGATCGACGCCGTCCGCGCCGATAAACAGCTTGTCGAAGCTGAACTGCTGAAACGCCGATTCGGCCAGGCTGCCGTGGAACGAGGCCGATTTTTTGCGGTAGGTGCCGCCGGGCATCAGGATGGTCTGATCGTTGTCCAGCTCCACCAGCGCGTTGACGATGGTCAGGCTGTTGGTCATCACCGTGATGTTATTGAACTGCGCCAGGTGCGGCACCATCTGCAGCACCGTGCTGCCGGCATCGAAGATCAGCGAGTCGCCGTCGGCGATCAGTGCCACGGCGGCGCTGGCAATGTGGCGCTTTTTCTCGGTATTGATATGGGTTTTGCGGTCGATCGGCTGATCGCCGTCGTCGCGGCTGAGCACCACGCCGCCGTAGGTACGGATCACCTCGCCTTCTTCTTCCAGCAGGGTGAGATCCTTGCGGATGGTGGTGCCGGTGGTGGAGAAATGCTCGGCCAGGGCGTCCACTGCCGTTTTGCCATGCCGCTGCAGATATTCAAGGATAGCGGCCTGCCGCTGCTTTGGTTTCATCGCGATTCCCGTTCACAAGAGTTGGGCATTTCCCCTCGCTGAATAATTCACTATGAAAGGTAATGTCTTTTAATGTGAAAATATCACGATTTGGGTTCAATCGCTAACGATAGTGCAGACTGGCATGCGCGATCCTCGGGGAAGATCACATCCGGGCGCAAATCCCGCTGATGCAAACCGTGCAATCGAGGCAGTGGGCGGGGCCGAGCGAAGACGGTCAGGCCGCGCAGCAACAGGCTGCCGCACACCCGCCGATCGGCGTCGAAGGCCAGCGCCAGCACCACTCGCGGGCGGAAACGGCCGCCGGAACGGCCGACGCCGACGGCGCCCAGCCGGCACAGGCCATCGAAGGCACGGTTGAAGCGCTGCAGTTGCCACCAGCCGAAGGCGATTTGCAGCAGCCAGGCCAGCAGCGCGAAGGCGATCAGAGCTTGAGTCATGGGGTTCTCCTTAGGCCCCCTTCCGCCGAAGGGGGCGTCGATGGCGTCAGAACATCACCTGACCGCCGGTGATATTGATCGACTGGCCGGTGCAGTAAGAGGCCTTGTCGCTGGCGTAGAACAGCAGGGTGTTCAGCACGTCCTGGTAGTCGCAGCCGCGCTTCAGCGGCACCTTGTCGATGTAGTACTGCTCCACCTGGTCCGGCGCGATGCCCAGTTTTTGCGCGTACTGCGGCAGCAGCGACTGGAACATCGGCGACTTCAGCAGGTTGCCGAGCATCAGCGAATGCACGGTAATGCCGTACTCCGCCAGATCGAGCGCCAGCGACTGGGTCAGCCCCACACCGCCGAACTTGGCGGCGCTGTAACCGGAGTTGTGCTTGCTGCCGACCTTGCCGGACTTGGAGTTGATCTGAATGATGCGCCCGGCGATGCCGTCGCGGATCATCAGGCGCGAAAACTCGCGGGCGCAGAGGAAATAACCCACCAGGTTCACCTGCAGCGAGCGATCGAAGTCGCCCAGCGGGAAATCGGTGATTGGCGCCGCCTTGGCGATGCCGGCGCTGTACACCAGCAGATTAGCCTGGCCGAACGCCCGGTCAACCGCCGCCGCCAGCGCGATCACGCTCTGCTCGTCGGTGGCGTCGGCCTGAAAACCGCAGGCGCTGCCTGCGCCAAACGCTTCGTTGATCTGTTGTGCCACCTGATTGGCATTGTCGGCGTTCAGATCGGCCACCGCTACCCGATAACCGGCCTGCGCCAGCCCGTGGGACAAAAAGGCGCCTAACGTTTGGCCGCCGCCAATCACTACAGCTACTTCAGACATGGTCTACTCCTTATGCGATAAATGACAGCGTGCTGCCCAACGGGATATCGGTCGGCGTCGGGCCGGATACATGGATCGAGCCGGGGAATTCGGCTTCGGCTTCGCCGTCGAAGCGTACGGTGATGTGGCCCAGCTCGCGCAGGTTCTGCGTGGCGACGCTGCCAACGGCGGTGATGGCGTAGCGCTGCTGCGCCAGCTCCATCACGCCGCCGACCTGCAGCTCACCGGCGGTCGCGCCGTGGCGGTGGATGAAGCAGAACTCTTCGATATCCGCCGGCGCGCCTTCACGGAAGGTGATCAGCATGTTGTCCAGCAGCGCGTCGCGGGCGCAGCCACCGATCTGCGTGATGGTGGTGTGAAAAATGGTGTGCATAAACGTCTCCCTGGAAATCAGCTTATTGATAAATGAAGGCCGAGGCGGCCCAGGCGATCAACACCGTCGGCGCGCCGGTCAGGAAGCGGCCGACCAGCACCGAGGGCACGCCGACCCGCACGGTGTCCTGCTTGGCTTCCGCCAGCGACAGGCCGACCGGAATGAAGTCGCAGGCGGCCTGCGCGTTGATGGCGAACAGCGCGGGCAGCGCCAGCTGCGGCGGAATATGGCCGAGGCCGATCTGCACCCCGACCAGCACGCCGATCACCTGGGCGATAACCGCGCCGGGGCCGAGGAACGGCGACAGCAGCGGGAATGAGCAGATCAGCGCCAGCGTCACCAGGCCGATCGGGCTGTTGGCGAGCGGCGTCAGGCCGTGAGCGATAAAGTCCCCGAGGCCGGAGGCCATGATGATGCCGATCAAGGCCGAGACGAACGCCATAAACGGCAGGATGGTCTTCAGCACGGTGTCGATGGTGTCGCGCCCGGCCTGGAAGAACACCGCCACTACCGATCCCATGCCCATGCCGACCTTCGCCAGCAGCCCGTCGCTTTGCTCGGTAATCTTCTTGCTGGTGTCGTAGTCGCGCGCCTTGGGCGGCGCTGCAACGGTGGCGGCGGGTTGGCTATCTGCCGCTTCGATTCGACTGATGTTGTGGTCGCGTACGCCGGAGACATAGATGTCTTCGAGGATAAACTGCGCCAGCGGGCCGGACTGGCCGGTGGCGTGGATGTTGATCGTCGGAATGCGGCGTTTCGGATACAGGCCGCAGCGCAGGGTGCCGCCGCAGTCGATCACCGCCACCCCGATCTCTTCCGCCGGCGGCTCACCCTCTTTGAAGCCGTCGACGGCCGGCCAGCCGGTCAATTCGCTGAGGCGATCGACGATGGAAGGCCGGGTGCCGGCGGTGATGTACACCACTTTCTTGCCGGGCTCTATCGGCAGCTCCAGGGGGCCGCCCCAGCCGCTGGCGCCTTTTTCAATACGGATATAAGCACTCATGCTGCACTCCACGAATTAAAGTTGCACCTGGCGATCCAGACGGATGCCCATCTTGCGTTCGAACAGGCTGGTGGTCAGATCGGTGACCCAGCCGCGGAAGAAGTTGGTGAACAGCCCCACCAGGAAATAGCTCACCGCCAGCGGGCCGAGCGGCAGGCCGAGGGTGGTCAGGCCGCTGGCGATGCCGAGGTAAACGAACAGCTCGCCGGGATTGATGTGCGGGAACAGGCCGTTCATCGAGTGGCAGCTGTAGGAGGCCGCCGCGTAATAGCTCGGCTTGTATTTCTCCGGCATGAAGCGCCCCAGGCTGAGGGTCATCGGGTTGCAGAAGACAAAGGTGCCGATCAGCGGCAGCAGCAGATAACGCGACACGGGGTTGCCCGCGCAGCGCTGCGCCAATCGTTCGATACGTTCCTGGCCAACAAATTTGATCAGCGCGTTCATGATAACCAACAGGCTGATCAACAAAGGTAAAATGCCGGTCACCATGCCGACAAACACTTCACCGCCTTTCTGAAACAGGCCGATAAACCACTCGGCGCCGTGGGTGATTAGCTCAATCATTATGTTCTCCTGTAATGGACTGATATGGCCTGGAGCGAACGGCGGCTCTGTCGCCATGGGCCTTACAGTAGTCACTTTGTTGGGCCATTTGTTTTAAATAGATCACAATTTGAAAGATAAATATTTTATTTTGAAAGTTTAAAGTGAAAGAAAGAGAAGGTTGTCGGCGTCGGGTTTTAGGGGGGCGGGCATAAAAAAGCCCGGCGAACCGGGCTTTGGGTAGGGTGATTGACGGAAATCGCCGTTGTTAGTTTGTTTCTGTTACTGCTCGAGAATCTTTTGTATTGTCTGTACGGAAGCACCGTTTCTTTCGGCCGTTTGGGCCAGTTCTTGCTTTTGTTTGTCTTTTTCAGCGATTGCCATATCTTTGGCGGCGGCTATCGCGGCCAGGAAAATTTCTTTTTCCGCAGCGGTGAGCGGGCCTTGTAGTCTGGCTTCGCAGACGCGATACAACGTATCGCGGATAAAGTTTACCGTGGTGGTGCGCCGAGCCAGATCGACTACGGCGGTGCTGAACCCTGCATCTCCACTGACTTTTTGAATTTGTTCCGTGCTCATTTCAGCTTTCAGCGCGGCAATAACGGACTGCGCGACATCAGGCGGTGGAGCCACGCAGTACTTGATATTTGAGTCTGCGGGAATATAAATGGCGCTGCTTCTTGTTGAGTCATAGTCAAACCAATACGTTTCTCCAGGTTTCAACTCATGCTTAGAGGCCGGAGATTTAAAGAGCGCGCAAGACGATAGCGAAAGGATGAGCAGGGAGATGATGAGAATATTGACTTTCATGACAGCACCACCATAAAAACGTGGATTAATTAGCGTAAAACTTAGTCAAAAGTCCATAAATAACAATAGACTATAATAATTATTAATGCGCTAACCTTTTGTGTTTTCGGAAAAGGTGGGAAATTTGAAATTTGATAAGGCTAACTTTCAATCTTTAATGATTTATGTCGTTCTCTTTCGCATATTTGGAATAAAAAAAGCCCAGGGATATTAAATAAAAACTAATTCTTATTTTTGCTTATAAAATACATTCGGTTGCATTATTTCCTTGTCAAGACCTCCCTTGATGCACAAAAAAGCCCGGCGAGCCGGGCTTTGGGACAGGTGGTCCGTCACATCAGGCGATGGTGACCTTCTTGTCCAGGTAGGCGTCTTGCACGGCGTTGATCAGCGCCACGCCGTCTTTCATCGATTTCTTGAACGCCTTGCGCCCCAGGATCAGACCCATGCCGCCGGCGCGCTTGTTGATCACCGCGGTGCGCACCGATTCCTGCAGATCGTTCTCACCGGCGGCGCCGCCGGAGTTGATCAGCCCGGCGCGGCCCATATAGCAGTTGGCCAACTGGTAGCGCACCAGATCGATCGGGTGATCGGTGGTCAGCTTGGTGTAGACGCGATCGTCGGTATAGCCGAATTTCACCGCGCGGTAGCCGCCGTTGTTTTCCGCCATTTTCTGTTTGACGATGTCGGCGCCGATGGTGGCGGCGATGTGGTTGGCCTGGCCGGTCAGATCGGCGCTGGAGTGGTAGTCCACGCCGTCCTTGTTGAATGCCGGGTTGCGCAGATAGGCCCACAACACGGTGACCATGCCCAACTCATGCGCGCGCTCGAAGGCGATCGAGATCTCTTCGATCTGGCGGCGTGACTGCTCGGAGCCGAAGTAAATGGTGGCGCCGACCGCTACCGCACCCATGTTGAACGCCTGCTCGACGCTGGCATACAGGGTCTGGTCGTACTGGGTCGGGTAGCTCAGCGTTTCGTTGTGGTTGAGTTTGACCAGGAACGGAATTTTATGCGCGTAGCGGCGCGATACCGACGCCAGCACGCCGTAGGTGGAGGCGACGCAGTTACAGCCGGCTTCAATCGCCAACTCGACGATGTTCTTCGGATCGAAATACAGCGGGTTGGCGGCAAACGAGGCGGCGGCGGAGTGCTCGATGCCCTGATCGACCGGCAGGATCGACAGGTAGCCGGTGCCGGCCAGGCGGCCGTGGTTGAACAGGGTTTGCATCGAGCGCAGTACGCTGTTGGGGCGGTTGTTATCGATCATTACGCGGTCGACGAAGTCGTCGCCCGGCAGGTAGAGATTCTCGGCGGGGATAGTGGTACAGCGGTGTTGCAGCAGATCTTCCGCTTCCTTTCCTAGCAACTGCACAATATCAGTCATGATTCACTCCCGATTAAGCTTCTTCATACACCGGCAATGCAAGGGTTTTTGACCACCGGCGCAGTAAAAAAGCGGTGATTGAAGCTGTAAAGCGATACTACCGAACTGGATCCGGCAAGGACAAACAATAGATGCGATTGAGAGGAAATGCCATTAGCGAGGCCAAATACGCGGGGACGATCGCCCCCGGCGTGCTAAACGATTGATTATTCGATCTCGAACCACTGGGTGTTTTGCAGGGCGATCGGGGTGATTGAGTAGATCATCTCCTGCAGGTGATCGTGGATGGCGCGCTCCGCCGCCTCGGCATCGCGCGCTTTCAGCGCCTCGTAGATGCGGTAGTGCTGCTTGATCAGGCTCTCCGGCGGCGAGACTTCGCTCAGGCTGAGGAAACGCACCCGATCCATGGTGGCCTTGATGGTTTCGATGGTCTCCCACGCCAGCGGGCAGTCGGCGAACTGGGTCAGCAACTGGTGGAATTCGTCGTCCAGCGCCAGAAATTCGCGTGTCTGTCCGTTCTGCGCCGCCAGTGCCTGGCGGTGCAGGTTATGCTCCAGCGTCATCAGCTGCGCCGGGGTGGCGCGCTCCGCCGCGCGGCGCACGATGGCGCATTCCACCGCCTGGCGGATAAAGCGCCCGTCGGCCACGCGCTTGGCGGAGATTTTCATCACGAAGGTGCCGCGCTGCGGCAGGATCTGCACCAGGCCGGCCTCCGCCAGCTTGATAAAGGCTTCGCGCACCGGCTGGCGCGAAACGCAAAAGCGCGTGGAAATCTCTTTCTCGGACAACAGGGTGCCGGGGGGGATGGTGCAGTCGACGATATCCTTGCGCAGGAAGCGATAGATCTGCTGGTTGACCGGGACGTTGTTGGTGAGACTGTACGTTTCAGACATGGCGACAATCAGGCATTTGGCTGGAATTCGAATGCCACCATACTAGCAGATTATTGGTTGAGGGCGGGGGGATAAATCCACCCGCCGGGTAGGGTAACTCAGTGATGCCAATCCTGATATTCCTGCTTGCGCCGCCCAGGCGCGGTTTCCGGCATCAGGCTCAGGCCGATGGCCGACACCACGCCCAGCACCATCATGTAACCCGCCAGCCCGTAGTAGTGGCCGCCGGTCACCTGCAGGATCTTCACCGCCAACAGCCCGAGAATGCCGCTGCCGATCAGCGAGCCGATCTGCCAGATCAGCGCGATGCCGCTGCAGCGCACACGGGTGGGGAACAGCTCCGGGAAGTAGGAGGCCTGCGGCGCGTAGCACATGCTGTGGCCGAAGGTCAGCACCACGATCATGGCGATCTGCGTCACCCAGAAATTATCGAGGTTGATCGCCATAAAGAACGGCACGATGCACACCACCTGCAGCAGCGCGCCGGCGATGTATACCGGTTTGCGCCCCAGCCGATCGGAGAGGCGGCCCATCAGCGGAATGGCGAAAATCTCCAGCAGCACCGCCACGATCATCGCCTCCAGAAGAATGGTCTCGTTGAGGTGGTTGGCTTTGCCGTAGGCCAGCACGATCACCGTGAACATGGCGAAGGCGCAGGCTTCAATCAGCTTGGCGCACACCCCTTTGCCGATAAGGCCGGGGTAGCGGCGGGCCACTTCCACCACCGGCCGGCTCTCCACCGCCTTGGTGGCGCGGATTTGGGTAAACACCGGCGACTCGTCGATCTTCAGGCGAATAAACAGCCCGACGATCACCAGCAGCAGGCTGAGCAGGAACGGAATGCGCCAGCCCCAGTCCAGCATTTGCGCCGGCGACAGCACGGCGGTCAGCAGCGCGAACAACCCCGATGGCAGCAGGAAACCGGCGGGCGCGCCGATCTGTACCCAGCTGGCGTAGAAGCCGCGCCGTGGCGGCGGCGCGTATTCGGCGGTCATCAGCACCGCGCCGGCCTGCTCGCCGCCGACGCCAAAACCCTGCAGCACGCGGATAAAGATCAGCGCGAGCGGCGCCCAGATGCCGATCTGCTCATAGGTGGGCAGCAGGCCGATGCAGAAGGTGCCGAGGCCGACGATCAGGATGGTGATCACCAGCGCCTTTTTGCGGCCGACCTTGTCGCCGATGTGGCCGAACACGATGCCGCCCAGCGGACGCGCCAGGAAACCGACCGCGTAGGTGGCGAAGGCCGCCAGCGTGCTGATCAGCGGATCGGCGCTGGGGAAAAACAGCTGGCCGAAGAACAGCACCGCGGCGGTGCCGTAGGCGAAGAAATCATAGTATTCGGCGGCGGTGCCGATGGCCGAAGCGCTGGCGACGCGCCGCAGCAGCGGTTGATTGCCGGTATTGACGGCGTTATGCGTGGTGACGGTCATCGGAAACCTCCCGGTCGGTAAGCGGCAGAGCGGCGACGGCGGCTTTGGCCCCCAGGCTCAGCAGTTGATGATAAGCGTGGCTGACGGCGCGGACGAAGTCAGGCGAGTCGGGCAGATCCTGGCCGAAGACGCTGTCGAGCTGCAGCAGCGCCAGAACGCGGGGCCGGCCTTCCTCGCTGCCGGCGACCAACGCGGCGATGGGGTCGCGCAGTGGATCGCTGATGGCGATCGGCGCGCCTTGCTCATCGCGGCCGCCGACGTAGCGCATCCAGCCGGCGACGCCCAGCGCCAGGCAGTCGAAGCGGCTGCCGCGCGCCAGATGCCAGCGGATCGCGTCCAGTAGCCGCTGCGGCAGCTTTTGCGTGCCGTCCATGGCGATCTGCGCGGTGCGGTGCTTCAGCGCGCGGTTGCGGTAACGCCGCAGCAGCGAGTCGGCATACTGCGCCAAATCGACGTTCGGCACCTGCAGGGTCGGCGCCTGTTCCGCCAGCATCAGGTGACGGGCGGCGCGGACAAAATCCGCGTCCTGCATGCAGTCGCCGACGTGCTGATAACCGGCCAGATAGCCGAGATAGGCGAGGAACGAATGGCTGCCGTTCAGCATGCGCAGCTTCATCTCCTCATACGGCAGCACGTCGCTCACCAGCTCGGCGCCGACCTTTTCCCAGGCCGGTCGCCCCTGGGGAAAGCGGTCCTCAATGACCCACTGGCTGAACGGCTCGCAGGCCACGCCGACCTCATCTTCGACGCCGCCCAACCAAGCATGGAGCTGCCCGCGGGCTTCCTGCGTCATCGCCGGCACGATGCGATCCACCATAGTGGAAGGGAAGGCGACCTCTTGACGCACCCAGTCGGCCAGCGCCGGATCCTGCCGCTGCGCCAGGTCGAGCAGCACCTGACGCGTGACCCGGCCGTTGGCCGGCATATTGTCGCAGGACATCACGGCGAACGGCGGCAGCCCGCGTTCGCGGCGCAGGCGCAGCGCCGCCAGCAACAGCCCCGGCGCCGACTGTGGCTGCGCCGGGTGAGCGATATCATGCGCGATCGCCGGGTGTTCCGTCATCAGCCGGCCGCTGGCGGGCTGGTGGCAATAACCCTTTTCGCTGATGGTCAGCGAGACGATGGCGATCTCAGGCTGCGTCAGGGCCGCCAGCACCGCCGCCAGCCCGTCGGTTTGCAGGTGCAGCGCCTGGCGCACCACGCCGATGACCCGGCCCCGCCAGCCGTCGTCGTCCATCTCCGCCACCGAGAACAGCAGGTCCTGTTGCCGTAGGTCGGCGATCTTTTGCCGGCCGTGCTGCATGCTGATTTCGCAGTAGCCCCAGTCGCTGCCGTGCTCGCTGGCCAGCCTGTCGGCGTACATCGCCTGATGCGCGCGATGAAACGCGCCGAAGCCGATATGCACCATGCGCGGTTTCACGCGCTCACGTGCGTAGCCGGGCCGAATAATGGCGGCCGGCAGCACGCGGTGGTCGGAAAGTCTCATGTTCAATGTCCCTGGAGAGGTAAGCAAAGGGGCGAAGCCGCCCCGCCTGGCGTTATGGTTTTAAGATTTGCACGCCCGCCGTCGCGCGCGGCGCCTTGATCACCAGCAGCACCAGCAGCGCGCCCAGCGCGGCGACGCCGCCCGCCAGCATAAAGGCGCTGTCGAATTTGCCGGTGTTCTGCACGATGTAGCCGGTGACGATCGGCCCGATGATGCCGGAGACGCTGCCGATCAAATGAATGAACCCGCTGGCGCCGCCGACCCGGGATTTATGCACCACATCCTGGATGATCGCCCAGTAGAGGGCGCCGGTAATGTAGAGGAAGAAGATTGACACTGACATCAGCATCACCGCCGGCACCACGCTGCTGACGGTGCCTGCCAACGCTACGCACACCGCCGCCGCCAGCAGGCTGGTGACCAGAACGATCTTGCGCGATAGCAGCAATTTGCCGGTGATATTGAAGATTTTGTCGGAAATATAGCCGCCGAGCGCCAGCCCGACGAAGCCGACGATCCACGGGATCATCGTGGTCAGACTCATCTCCTTGATGTTCAGGTTGTGCGCCTGCACCAGATACGAGGGGAACCAGCTCAGGAAGAAGAACAGAATGTAGTTGTAGCAGAAGAAGGCGAAGGCGGTGACCAGAATGATCGGCTGCTTCAGGTAGTAACCCAGCCCGTGGGCGGCGTCGCTCAGCGCGCTTTCCTCGCCGAGGTTTTCCTGTTTCAACCGCGCGATCAGCGCCCGTTCTTCGGCGCTGACGCGCTGGCTCTTCGCCGGGTTATCCGCCACCACGAAGAACCACACCAGCATCCAGACGATGCCGATGGCGCAGATGATCATAAACGCCGGCCGCCAGCCGAACGCCAGCGCCAGATAGCCGACGATCGGCCCGGCCACCGCGCCGCCCAACGGCGAACCGGCGCTGAGCAGGCCCATGGCGGTCGCCGCCTGCTTCTTCGGGAACCAGCCGTTGATCATCTTGTTGGCCGAGGCGCAGATCGGCCCTTCGGCCATGCCGAACAGGACGCGCAGGATCAGCATCGAGTAAAAACCGGTGGCGATCGCCGTCATGCCGCAGAAAATGGACCACAGACCGACCGCTACGCCCAGCACCAGCGTCGGGCCGAAACGATCGACCGCCAGCCCGCCGATGAAGTTGAAGATGGCGTAGCCGAAAAAGAAGCTGCCGAAGATCAGGCCGAACTGTTCGGCGTTCAGCATCAGATCCTGTTCGATCATCGGCACGGTGATCGACAGCGCTACGCGATCGAGGTAGTTGATCATGTAGACCATGAACAGCAGGAACACGATGGTCCAACGCAGGTTTTTAAACATAAAGCACTCCACTGGGTGTCGTTTTAATCGTGATGCTTCGTTGTTTGCACGGGCGGCGGGTGCCGCCCAATGCCCCGATGCGGCCTTGGCGTTACTCGAACTGCAGCAGCACCTTGCAGCAGGTGCGCTGATCCCGCTCGAACATCAGCATCGCCCGTTCGACGTCGTCGGCGGGCACGCAGTGGGTGAGCAGCCGCTGCGGGTCTAGCTTGCCGTCCGCCATCCAGCCGATCACCTGCGGGAAGCGCGCGCTGTTCAGGCGCGAGGAGAAGATCGACAGCTCCTTGCTGGTGATGCTCTGCTGGGTCAGGGTGCAGGCGTCGCCGGAAAAGCCCATGATGCCGATGCGCGCCGCCGGCGAGGCAAGATTGATCGCCTCCGGCAAAATGGTGGGGTGACAGGCGGCATCGACGATCAGCGTCGGCTGAATGCCACGCTGCTGCAGCGCCTGCGGCAATGCGGCCTCGGCGTTGTTGAACGTCTCGTCGGCGCCGTTGGCCCGCGCCATGTCCAGCCGCTCGGCGATGCGATCGACGACCCACACCTGCTTGACGCCGTACACGCCTTTCAGCGTCTGGATCACCGTGAGCCCCATCGGCCCGGCGCCGTAGATCAGCGCGATGTCGTCGGGGCGCGGTTGCAGATGGGCGGTGATGTTGGCGGCGATGGTGAAGGGTTCGATCATCGCGGCGTGGCGATCGCTGATGGCGGGCGGGACCGGATAGGCGTTGCGCGCCGGCACGCAGGCGTAGTCGCTGAAGCCGCCGTCGCGGTGTACGCCGATCACCTGCAGCGAGGTGCAGACGTTAGGGCGGCCGACCGAACAGGGATAGCAGTGGCCGCAGCTCACCACCGGGTCTACCGAGACGCGTTCGCCGAGGCGCGCCGGATCGACGCCTTCGCCCAGCGCCTCGATCAGGCCGAAGAACTCGTGGCCGATCACCCGCGGATAGCGGGCGAACGGGTTATGGCCGTGATAGATATGGACGTCGGAGCCGCAGATGCCGGCGAATTTCACCTTGACCCGCACTTCGCCGGCCGCCGGCTGCGGCAGCGCGCGCGTCTGCAGCGTCAGGCGCCCGGGCTGTTCGATCACGACGCTGCGCATGGTGTTTACCAGTTCCATAAGGTGCCATCCTCCAGACGCGCGACCGGCAGGTAGGCCGGTTCATACGGGTAACGGGCCGCCAGCTTCTCATCGAACTCGATGCCGATGCCCGGCTTGTCGCCCGGATGCATATAGCCGTCGTCGAACGTCCAGCTGTGCGGGAACACCTCGAGCATCTGCTCGGAATAGCCCATGTATTCCTGCACGCCGAAGTTCGGCACCCACAGATCGAAATGCAGCGCCGCCGCCATGCAGATCGGCGACAGATCGGAAGGGCCGTGGGAGCCGGTGCGCACCTGATACAGCGAGGCGAAGTCGGCGATGCGCCGCATGCCGGTAATGCCGCCCGCGTGCGTCAGGGTGGTGCGGATATAGTCGATCAGCTGCTCTTCAATCAGCTGTTTGCAGTCCCAGATGCTGTTGAACACCTCGCCGACGGCGATCGGCGTGACGGTATGCTGGCGGATCAGGCGGAAACAGGCCTGGTTTTCCGCCGGCGTCGGATCTTCCATCCAGAACAGGCGATACGGCTCGGCGCTTTTGCCGAAGCGCGCCGCTTCGATCGGCGTCAGGCGGTGGTGCATGTCGTGCAGCAGGTGTTCGTTGAAGCCGAACCTGTTGCGCACCGCGTCGAACAATTTGGGGGTGAAATCGAGGTATTTTTCCGTCGACCACAGCTGCTCTTCCGGCCAGTCGCCCTTGGTGGCCGGCTCATAGGCCTGGCCTTTGCCCTTGGCCATGCCGTAGGTGGTTTTCATGCCCGGTACGCCGCATTGAACGCGGATCGCCTTGAAGCCTTGCTCTTTATGTTTGGCGTAGTCGTCGAGCACCTCGTCGATCGAGTGGCCGGTGGTGTGGCAATACACCATCACTCCCGAGCGCGACGCGCCGCCCAACAGCTGATACAGCGGCATGTTGGCGGCCTTGGCCTTGATGTCCCACAGCGCCATGTCGACGGCGGAAATGGCCGACATGGTCACCGGGCCGCGCCGCCAGTAAGCGCCTTTGTAGAAGAATTGCCAGAGGTCTTCGATCCGCTGCGCGTCGCGGCCGATCAGCTGCGGGCAGAGGTGATCTTTCAGGTAAGAGGCCACCGACAGTTCACGCCCGTTCAGCGTGGCGTCACCGAGGCCGACGATGCCGTCATCGGTGGTGATCTTCAGCGTGACAAAGTTGCGCCCCGGGCAGGTGACGAACACCTCGGCGTTGACGATTTTCATAACCTTCACATCCTGTAGCTGCGGAGAGATAGCGCGAAAATACGCCATGAACTAACTACCATACAAGTATGAATTAATGATTTTGCCGGAGAGGATCACATTTGATCGCGAGTGGAAGCGGATAAGCGGAGGGGGAAAAAGCGGGGCGCAGCGGCTGCGCCCGACAAGGTCAGCCCAGCAGGGCGCAGTTAGGCGGCAGGCGACATTCGATGGCCTGCGGCAACACTTCGATGCGGAAATGGCGGCCCTTGAGCGGCTCGCCGTCGAGGTTGAAGGTCATCTCATGCGGCGCGTCGATCTCGAGCCACGGCAGCGCCGCACTGAGGATGCTGTTGCTCTCTTCGTCGTTGAACAGGGCGGCGACCAGCGCCGGCAGCAGTTCATCGGCGATCAGCAGGCGCAGCTGCAGCAGGCCGTCGTTGATCAGCGCGCTGGGGCACAGTTCCTGGCCGCCGCCGGCCTGTTTGCCGTTGCCGATGCCGATCACCAGCGCCTCGCCCGCCCAGCGGAAGTCCGGCCCGCGGATCTCACAGCGGTCGGCCTGCAGCGTATCCATGCGCAGCAAGCCATGCACGAAGTAGGATACGCCGCCCAGTGCCGCCTTCAGCTTCTCCGGCGTTTCGGTGGTGATGCGGGTGCCGAAGCCGCCGGTGGCCATGTTGATGAAGTAGCGTTCGCCGTTGACCTTCGCCAGATCGATAGGCACCGAGCGGCCTTTGATCGCCAGCTGCAGCGCCTGTTCCGGCGAAGGGGGAATGTTGCAGGCCATGGCGAAGTCGTTGGCGGTGCCGAGCGGCAGAATACCGAGCGCCGGCCGGCCGTGCGCCGGCAACTGCACCAGCGCGGCGGCCACTTCGTTGATGGTGCCGTCACCGCCGCCGGCGACGACGGTGCCGACGCCGAGCTGTGCAGCTTCCGCGACATAGCGCGCGGCGTCGCCGTGCTCCCAGGTCACGCGCACGTGCAGCGTGATTTGCTCTGCGCGCAGGCGTTTGACCGCCTGACGCAGCTCTTCGTTACCGGCGCCTTTGCCGTTGATGATAAGCAGGGCTGGGGCATGTGAGTGTTGAGGCATTGCCGATCTCCTCCGGCGGAAAACCAAGAATGCCTCAAGATAAACCAGCCGCCGCCACCAGGCCATCAGAATATTCAACTAATTCCGGTTATTTCCCGGCGTTCAGTGAATATGAAGCAAGGCGAATTTATCTGAATCTTACGCGGAAATAAGCCAGGTTTTAAAGACGGGAGGATTAATCGCTGTAGCGTTATTTATATATCGAAGCGGCGTGATTATTATTATTAAAACGGATAACGGGAATAAGTTATGGAAATAGGCGCGTCAAAAAAAATAGGCGTGCCCATAAAGAAAAAGCCAGCCCAAGGGAGATTGGGCCGGCTAAGGAGGTGGTTCCTAGTATTGCTATGCAAATATTTTCGTTGTTCGTTTTAAGCAGCGTGATAGTAACCAAGCTGCGCGCACATTGATGTGATCCAATTCTAATATTTGCTAAAAATCGCCGCCGAATGGCGGCGATTCATTTTTATGCCCCGGCGCTATTTTCTTCCGCCAAATTGCGGATCAGCAACGCATAATTGAGATCGATATCCTGCGGGATCGGCAAATAAACGATATGGCCGTTGCCCGGCGCCACCTCAATCGGTTCGCCTTTCTTATTTTGCATGCTTTCGAGGGTGAACACCACGTTGCCGCCGGGCGTCATCATCTCGACGCTGTCGCCGAGCGCGAACTTATTCTTCACGTCAACTTCCGCCCAGCCATCGCGGCGCACGCCGGTGAATTCGCCGACGAACTGCTGGCGTTCGGAGAGCGAGGAGCCGTAGTCGTAATTCTGCTGCGCTTCGTGCACGTGGCGGCGCAGGAAACCCTCGGTATAGCCGCGGTGCGCCAGGCCTTCCAGCGTGGTGAGCAGGGTCGGATCGAAGGGTTTGCCGGCGGCCGCGTCGTCGATGGCGCGGCGGTAGACCTGGGCGGTGCGTGCGCAGTAGTAGAAGGACTTGGTGCGGCCTTCGATCTTCAGCGAGTGCACGCCGAGCTGCGTCAGGCGCTCCACGTGCTGGATGGCGCGCAGATCCTTGGAATTCATGATGTAGGTGCCGTGTTCGTCTTCGAAGGCGCTCATATATTCGCCTGGCTTTTGCGCTTCAGACAGCATGAACACCTTGTCGGTCGGCGCGCCGATGCCCAACGTCGGCTCGACGGTCTGCACCGGGATCGGTTCGTGCAGGTGCACGATATTGCCGGTGTCGTCCTCTTTGCCTTCCTCCGCTTTGTACTGCCAGCGGCAAGCATTGGTGCAGGTACCCTGGTTAGGATCGCGCTTGTTGATGTAGCCGGACAGCAGGCAGCGGCCGGAGTAGGCCATGCACAGCGCGCCGTGGACGAAGATCTCCAGCTCCATGTCCGGCACTTCGGCGCGGATTTCGGCAATCTCTTCCAGCGACAGCTCGCGCGAGAGGATCACGCGGGTCAGGCCCATTTGCTTCCAGAACTTCACCGTCGCCCAGTTAACGGCGTTGGCCTGCACCGACAGGTGGATGTCCATCTGCGGGAAGGCCTCGCGCACCATCATGATAAGGCCAGGATCGGACATGATCAGCGCATCCGGACCCATATCGATAACCGGCTTCAGATCGCGTAGGAAGGTTTTCAACTTGGCGTTGTGCGGGGCGATGTTCACCACCACGTAGAATTTTTTGCCCAGCGCATGGGCTTCGTTGATGCCCTGCGCCAGATTCTCGTGGTTGAACTCGTTGTTGCGCACCCGCAGGCTGTAGCGCGGCTGGCCGGCGTAAACCGCATCGGCGCCGTAGGCGAAGGCGTAACGCATGTTTTTCAGCGTTCCGGCCGGGGAGAGAAGTTCCGGTGTAAACATAGTGTGTCTCGGTCTGATTTCAGGTCAGCACCGCGCCACCTGATGGCGCAGTAAAAGCGGGGGATTGTAGCCGCAGCGCGGCAAGAAATCAGCAGTTAACCGGATTTATTCAGGGGAGATTGATCCCGGTCAAACGGAAAACGCGCGGTGGCCGCCACCGCGCGGGCGAAACGGGGATCAGGCGCTCAAATCGCGGATATCGGTGGTCGGGCCGTTTTTCGTCACCGACTGGATACCGTTTTTGGCCGCGCTTTCGGAGCTGTACATTTCGCTGACGCCGATTACCTGATGGTTCTTGGCTTTCAGCACAAAATAGGGCTGATTGCTGGCGCTGTGCTTCAGTTCGTACTGCGCTTCATGCGGCGAGTTGGTCTGCACCGAGGCGATGCCGTTCTCCGCCGAGGCTTTGCTGGCATACATCTCGCTGGCCAGAATGATCTCGCCGTTACTGGCTTTCAGGTTGAAGTGGTACTGTCCGTTCTTTGCTTTTTTCAGCTCGTAATGACCGATTGCCATGGTTCTTCTCCTGTAGGTTCCGATTCGTGATGTAAGTGTAGCCAATCGCTTGAAAATCGGCGGCTAAACCTCACAGCAGCTTAGTCGAAAAAATGCGCAGTTTTTTTGCGCCGGCGCGGAGTTTTCATTCGGTGAGCCCGCCGCCGCACGGGAAGCTAAGGAAAGGCGCGATGATTGCGCAGTGCGCCGCATAACGAGGGGAACAGGGTTTCAACCCGTGAGATAGCACGTTACTGTTTGGCCGTTTCGTGAATGTGGATAAAAAATGAGCGGTACATCTTGGCATCGACACGCTACAGGCATATGCTTTGGCCTATGCCTGCTGTGGAGGTGTCTGGATGGAAAGAATCGCAAAGCTGTTTAAAAACGGCAGAAATCAGGCGGTGAGGTTACCGGTGGAATTTGAATTTGATACGGATCGTGTCTATATCCGTCGCGATCGGGAGGGCAACGTGATTTTATCCAAATATCCGGCAAAGTCGGACAGCTGGGCACCGCTGCTGAGCATTATCGCTCAAACGCCGGTGCCGCAAGAGTTTCTTGGCGTGGAGGATCGTCAGCAAGGGGTTGCAGGCCGCGATCCATTCTCAGAGGAAGAGTAGGCGATGTACATGTTTGATACCAATACCATCAGCCACTTGTTTCGGCAGCATCCGCAGGTGCTTAACATCATGGAAAAGCACCCGCCTTCTGCAGTATGCATTTCCAGCGTAACGGAGGCGGAACTGCTTTACGGTGTCGCTAAACGGCGGAACAAGGCTTTGCAAAGCGCGGTCGAGGCCTTTCTTGCCGCGGTGACGGTCTATGCATGGGATAGCGAGGCCTCCCGCTGCTACGGTGAAATGCGGGCAAACATGGAGAGAAGGGGCAAAATCATGGGCGCGCTGGATCAACTGATCGCCGCTCACGCGCAGAGCCGTGGCGCGACGCTGGTGACCAACGATCGCGCTTTTACCCTGGTGCCCGGGTTGGCGGTTGAAGACTGGACGCGCTAATTATCCTCTAAATCCCATTCATCAGCCGGCAGGGCTCGGCTTCCCAGCGGTAGCCCACGCCGTATACCGAGCGGATAAAGGATTTTTCCCCGTCGATCAGTTCCAGCTTGCGGCGCAGGTTTTTGATGTGGCTGTCGATGGTGCGATCGGTGACCACCCGGTAGTCGTCGTACAGGTTGTTCAGCAGCTGCTCGCGAGAAAATACGTTGCCCGGCTGGCTGGCCAGCGTTTTCAGCAGGCGGAATTCCGCCGGCGTCAGATCCAGCAACTGCCCCTGATAGCTGGCCTGGAAGCGCGGTTCATCGATGTGCAGCAGGTCATCTTCCCGCGCGTTCTCCTGCGGCCGATAGCTGCGGCGCAGAATGGTTTTCACCCGTGCCACCACTTCGCGCGGGCTGTAGGGTTTGCAGATGTAATCGTCGGCGCCGATCTCCAGCCCCAACAGGCGGTCAATCTCTTCGATTTTCGCCGTCACCATCACGATGGGCACGTCGCTGAAGCGGCGCAGCTCGCGGCACACCGTCAGCCCGTCGGCGCCCGGCAACATCAGGTCGAGCAAGATCAGCGCCGGTGGATGCTGGTGCACGGTCGGCACCACCTCGTTGCCGTTGGTCAGCCAGCGGGTGGCGTAGCCCGCCGCCTGCAGATAATCCACCAGCAGCTGGCCCAGCTTGGGCTCATCTTCAACAATCATGATCTGCACGGGTTGATTCTGAATGTCCATCAGGGCGCCTTATTTTTTATCGGGGTAGCAAATTCTACTGTAATGCGCACGCCGCCTAAAGGCGAATGCTCGGCGCGGATTTTCCCGTCGTGCGCTTCCACGATGTTGTGGCAGATCGCCAGCCCCAGCCCGGAACCGCCGCTGGCGCGGTTGCGTGAACCCTCCGCTCGGTAGAAACGTTCGAAAATGCGCTTCAGCTGCTGATCGCTGATGCCCGGCGCGCTGTCCTGCCAGTAGAGGATCAGGCGCCCCGGCTGCAGCTCGGCGCCGATCTCCAGCCGGCCGCCGGCGTCGGTGTAACGCAGGCTGTTTTCCAACAGGTTATTGAACAGCTGGTTCAGGCGATCGGGATCGCCGAACAGCGGCGCCTGGGCCGGCAGATGGGTGACGATATCCAGCCCTTTGGCGCGGAAGCGTTCACGGAAGGCAGCGACGGCGATCTGCACCAGGTGCACGCAGTCCACCGACGACTTGCGATAGGCCAGCGCGCCGAGATCGGAGAGCGACAGCTGATGCAGATCGTCGACCAGTTTGGTCAAGGTGGATACCTCGGCCTGCAGCGAGCTGAGCGACGCCGGCGTCGGCTGGCGCACGCCGTCCTGCAGCGCTTCCAGTTCGCCGCGCAGCACCGCCAACGGCGTGCGCAACTCATGCGATACGTCGGCCATAAAGGCGCGGCGCATCTGTTCGTTTTTTTCCAGCGAGGTGGCCAACTGGTTGAAGTCGTGCGCCAGCCGGCCCAGTTCATCCTGGCTGCTGACCGCCACGCGGGTGGTGAAATCGCCCGCCGCCAGGCGGTGGGTGCCGGCCACCAGGCGCTTGACCGGAGCCAGCATGCCGCGCGACAGCAACCAGGTCACCGCCGCCGCCAACAGGGTGGAGAGCGCGACGATAATCCAACTGGTGCGCCGCTGCTGGCGATCGAAGTTGATGTCGGTATTGCGCGTCAGACGCTCGACCGGGGTGGTGAGCACCCAGCCGACGATCTCGTTGTTGTAGCGGATTGGGTGGCGTGGCCCCTCCTTCGGCAAGGGGCCCGAATGCCCGACCAAGCGATTGAACTGGCTGTCCACCACCCAAAACTGGGTGCGCCAGCCCTTGGGCGGCAGATTGTGACTGCTGTCGCTATTTTGCTCGAACGAACGCATGATTTGGTAGACCACCTGATCGTTGTTGCGCAGGAATATCCAGTTGCCATGATGGCTGTACTGTTCCTCCAGCGCTTCGCTCAGCATGTTGATGCGCTGCTCGTTGCTGCTCTTGATGTAATCGATAAAGCCGCGCTCAAAGCTGACGCGCACCCCCCAATGCATGGTGATCAACACCAGCATGCAGGTAGCGAAAATGGCCAGGAACAGTTTCCCGGTAATGCCTATCCTCATTGCAACCTCGTTGAGCCGGTACCCGGCTCTTTGGTCAGCGTGCGGTTGGGCGCGCTATCGGCCGGCACGCGCGCGAAGGCCAGCGCGGGCAGAGCGATAATCAACGCCATACAGCAGTAACTGTAAATAAATGCGCCGTGAATGGCCGGGCTATCGGCCACCACCTGATGATGGGCGAAGCTGCCGATCAAGATGCCGGCGACGCTGACGCCAAGGCTCATCGACAGCTGCATGACCATCGACAACAGGCTGTTGCCGCTGCTGGCCAGCCGGTCCGGCAGATCTTTCAGCGTCAGGGTGTTCATCGCCGAGAAGCGCAGTGAGTTGACCATCCCCTGGAAAAACAGCACCACCGGCAGCAGCCACAGCCAGCCGAGCATCGCCGCCAGCAGGAAGCTCAGGCTGACCAGCGCCAGCAGCAGCGTGGCGGCCACCAGCACGTTGCGATAGCCGAAGCGGTTGACCACCTGCACCACGATGCGCTTCATGCCCATGCTGCCGATGATCATCGGGATCATCATCAGCCCGGCGTGGAACGGCGTAAAGCCCATGCCCACCTGCAGAAACAGCGGCGTCATGAACGGCAGCATGCCGCTGCCGATGCGCCCCAGCAGGCTGGCCAGCAGCCCGATCTTGTAAGTCGGGGTGCGCAGCAGCCGCAGTGAGAACAGGGCGCGGCTATTGCCGTAGGCATGCCAAACATACCCCAACAGCGCCGCCACGCCCAGCGCCACCAGACCGGCGATGGCGCCGCCGGAGAGCCCCATGCCTTTGTGGCCGTCGAGCGCCAGCGTCAGCGACGCCATGCCGATCGCCAGCAGGATAAAGCCGCTGAGATCGAAGCGGCGGGTCTGCATTTGGTAGTTGGGCATCAGCAGCAGCGTGGCTATGGCGCCCACGATGCCCACCGGAATGTTGATCAGGAAAATCCAATGCCAGCTGGCATATTGTACCAGGAAGCCACCCAGCGCCGGCCCCATCAGCGGGCCGATCTGGCCCGGCAGCGTCACGAAGGTCATCGCCGCCATGTACTGCTCGCGCGGCACGATCTTCATCACCGTCAGGCGCCCGACCGGCACCATCATCGCGCCGCCGATGCCCTGAATCACGCGCGAGGCGATCAGTTCGTTCAGGGTTTCCGAACGGGCGCAAAGGAGGGAGCCGAGGGTGAACAGCAGGATGGCGCTGAAAAACACCCGCTGTACGCCGACCTTGTCCGCCAGCCAGCCGCTGGCCGGCAGCGTCACCGCCACCGTCAGCACATAGGAGACGATCACCGACTGCATGCGCAGCGGGTTCTCCCCCAGGCTGGCGGCCATTGAGGGCAGGGCGGTGTTGACGATAGTGGTATCCAGCGTCTGCATAAAGAAGCCGAATGCCACTATCCAGAGTTGCCAGCGTACCGTGGCGGCGTGTTTCATCAGCATCGGTCGGCCATTAATGGGGCAGCGGGGCCAGTTGCTTGTTGCGGCGGAACTTCGCCTGCAGCCGGTCGAAGTAAAGGTAGACCACCGGGGTGGTGTACAGCGTCAGCAGCTGGCTCATCACCAGGCCACCGGCGATGGTGATGCCGAGCGGCTGGCGCAGCTCCGCGCCGTCGCCGCTGGTCAGCACCAGCGGCAGCGCGCCGAACAACGCCGCCAGCGTGGTCATCATGATCGGCCGGAACCGCAGCAGGCTGGCCTGGAAAATCGCCTCGCGGGCGCTGATGCCGCCGTTGCGCTGCGCCTCGAGCGCGAAGTCGACCATCATGATGGCGTTTTTCTTCACGATGCCGATCAACAGCATGATGCCTATCAGCGCGATCAGGCTGAACGGCGCGCCGAACAGCTCGAGCGCCAGCAGCGCCCCCACGCCGGCGGAAGGCAGCGTGGAAAGGATGGTCAGCGGATGGATATAGCTCTCATACAGCACGCCGAGCACGATATACACCGTGGCGATCGCCGCCAGGATCAGGATCAGCTGCGACTTCAGGGTGTCCTGGAACACCTGGGCGGTGCCGGCGAACGCGCCGCGCACCGTAGACGGCACGCCGAGCTGAGTCATGGTGCGCTCTACCGCAGCGGTGGCGTCCGACAGGCTGCCGCCGTCCGGCAGGTTAAAGGAGATGGTCGAGGCGGCGGACAGCCCCTGATGGTTGACCGACAGCGGCGCGTTGGCCGGCCGCCAACTGGCGAAGTAGGAGAGCGGTATCGCCTTACCTTCGTTGTTGATGATGAACATTTTGTCCAGCGAGCTCACGTCCTGGGTGTAGGGCGGCGCCACTTCCATCACGACTTTGTATTGGTTGAGCGGTTGATAGATGGTCGAAATCTGCCGCTGGCCGAAGGCGTTGTTCAGCAGGTTGTTAGCGTCGGATACCGAAATGCCGAGGCGCGCCATGGTTTCGCGATCGTAGACCAGATCCATTTCCGAGCCTTTATCCTGCTGATCCGAGTTGACGTCCGCCAGCTCGGGCAATGCGGCCAGCGCGGTGCGGATCTTCGGCTCCCATTCGCGCAGCGCGGCGAGATCGTCCGCCAGCAGCGTATATTGGTAGCTGGCGTTGGCCTGCCGGCCGCCGACGCGGATATCCTGCACCGCCATCAGAAACAGGCTGGCACCCGGTTCTTTGGCCAGGCGAGCGCGCAGGCGGGCGATCAATTTCTGCGCGTCGTCGCTGCGTACCGACAGGGGTTTCAGTGAGATGAACATCGAACCACTGTTGGTGCGCGAGCCGCCGGTAAAACCGGTGACGTTTTCCACGTCCGGATCTTCGCGCACGATTTTCATGAAGTCTTCCAGTTTGCCGCGCATCGCCTGGAACGAAATGCTTTGGTCGGCCTGGATAAAACCCATCAGGCGCCCGGTATCCTGTTCCGGGAAGAAGGTTTTCGGGATGCTGATATACAGCCAGACGTTGAGCGCAAGGGTGGCGAGGAACACCACCAGCACCCAGCGCGAGTGGCCGAGCACCCAGTTCAGCGAGCGTCCGTAGCCCTGCTGCAGCGCCAGCAGCATTTTGCCGAAGCCGCGCGCCCGCCGCTGCGAACGCGGCGGCTGGTGGCGCAGCAGGTAGGCGCACATCATCGGCGTGAGCGTCAGCGAGACGATGAGCGACAGCCCGATCGATACCGACAGGGTGACGGCGAACTCGCGGAACAGGCGCCCCGGCAGGCCTTCCATCAACAGCAGCGGGATAAACACCGCCACCAGCGAAACGCTCATCGACAGCACGGTGAAGCCGACTTCCCGCGCGCCCAGCAGCGCGGCGTTGATCGGTTTCATGCCGGCCTCGACGTGGCGGGAAATGTTTTCCAGCACCACGATGGCGTCGTCCACCACAAAGCCGGTGGCGATGGTCAGCGCCATCAGCGACAGGTTATTGAGGCTGAACCCGCACAGATACATGGCGGCGAACGAGCCGATCAGCGACACCGGCACGGCGACCGCCGGGATCAGCGTGGCGCGCCCGGAGCGCAGGAAGATGAACACCACCAGGATCACCAACCCGATGGCGATCGCCAGCGACTGTTCGACCTCGGCCAGCGACGCGCGAATGGTCGGCGAACGATCCTGCGCGACGTTGAGTTTTATTGAGGCCGGGATATTTTCCTGCAGGGCGGGCAGCTCGGCGCGAATGCGATCGACGGTTTCGATGATGTTGGCGTCCGGCGCACGGCTGATGGCCAGAATGATCGCCGGTTTGGCGTCGGTCATCCCGGCGTTGCGCACGTCTTGCACCGAGTCTTTAACCTCGGCCACGTCGGCTAAACGCACCGCCGAGCCGTTGTTGTAATGAATGATCAGTGGACGGTAGGCATCGGCGGTTTTCAGCGCATCGTTGGCCTGGATCTGCCAGCGCTGCTGCGGGTTTTCCACGGCGCCCTGCGGGCGGCGCACGTTGGCGTTGGCGATGGCTTGCCGTACGGTATCCAGCGACACGCCCTGATTGAACAGCGCCGAAGGGTTCAGCTCGACCCGCACCGCCGGCAGCGAGCTGCCGCCCACGGAAACGTCGCCGACGCCCTCGGTCTGGCTGATCTTCTGCGCCAGCTGGGTGGAGGCGAAATCGTACAGCTGCCCCTGGCTGTAGGTGTCCGAGGTCAGCGTCAGGATCATGATCGGCGCGTCGGAAGGGTTGACCTTGCGGTAGCTGGGGCGGCTCGGCATGCCGGTCGGCAGCAGGCTTTGTGCGGCGTTGATCGCCGCCTGCACATCGCGCGCGGCGCCGTTGATGTCGCGATCGAGATCGAACTGCAAAATGACCCGGGTACTGCCGAGCGAACTCATCGAGGTCATTTCGTTAACCCCGGCGATGCGGCCCAGCGCGCGCTCCAGTGGCGTCGCCACCGAGGATGCCATGGTTTCCGGCGAGGCGCCCGGCAGCGACGCGCTGATCGAAATCACCGGAAAGTCCACCTGCGGCAGCGGCGACACCGGCAGCAGGCGAAAGCCGATCGCGCCGCTGATGGCGATGGCCAGCGTCAGCAGGGTGGTGGCCACCGGCCGGTGAATGAACAGGGCGAAGAATTTCACGGCAGCTCCTGCGTATCCGGCTGGCGATGCGTGTTGCGCGCCAGTTTGTCAAACAGCAGGTAGATCACCGGCGTGGTGAACAGCGTCAGGATCTGGCTCATGATCAAACCGCCGACCATACAGACGCCAAGCGGATGCCGCAGCTCCGCGCCGACGCCGGTGCTCAGCATCAGCGGCAGCGCGCCGAGCAAGGCCGCCAGCGTGGTCATCAGGATCGGCCTAAAACGCAGCAGGCAGGCCTGATAGATGGCGTCGCGCGGCGATAAACCCTGTTCGCGTTCCGCCGCCAGCGCGAAGTCGATCATCATGATGGCGTTCTTCTTCACGATGCCGATCAGCAGGATGATGCCGATGATGGCGATCACGTCCAGCTCGCTGCCGGCCATCATGAGCGCGAGCAGCGCGCCGACCCCGGCGGTCGGCAGGGTAGAGAGGATGGTGACCGGATGAATGAAGCTTTCATACAGCACGCCCAGCACGATGTACATCGCCACCACCGCCGCCAAAATCAGCCACAGCGTGCTGCCGAGCGCCGCCTGGAAGGCCAGGGTCGCTCCCTGGAATTGGGTGGTGATGTCCCTTGGCATGTTGAGATTTTTTTCCGCCTGGGTGACCGCGTCCACCGCCTCGCCGAGCGAGTAGCCGTCGGCGACGTTGAACGAAACGGTGGCCGACGGGAACTGATCGAGATGGTTGACCGACAGCGGGCCGAAGCGCTCTTCGATTTTGGCGATGGCGCTCAGCGGCACCACGGCGCCGTCGTTGCCGCTCAGACGGATCTCATTGAGCGCCGCCAGCCCCGGCGTCGCGCTGACGTCGTGCTCCAGCACCACGCGGTATTGGTTGGCCTGAGTGTAGATGGTGGAGATCAGGCGCTGGCCGAACGCGTTGTACAGCGCATTGTCCACGTCGCTCATGGTGACGCCAAGGCGGGAGGCCGAATCGCGATCGACGTTGACGTAGGCCACCAGCCCCTGATCCTGCCAGTCGCTGGTGACGTCCGCCAACTGCGGGGTTTGCTTCAGCTCATCCATCAGCTGCGGCACCCACAGGCTGAGATCGTCCAGCGACATCGCCTGCAGGGTGAATTGGTACTGGGTGCGGCTGACTTGGGTATCGATGGTCAGATCCTGCACCGGCTGCAGATACAGCTTCACGCCGGGGAACTGCGCCGTTTGCTGCTGCAGGCGGTTGATGATCGCCGGAATGCGGTCGCTGCGTTCGCTCAGCGGCTTCAGGTTGATCTGCAGCCGGCCGCTGTTGAGCGTGGCGTTGCTGCCGTCGATGCCGACGAACGACGTCAGGCTCTCCACCGCCGGATCTTTGAGGATCTGCGCCGCGACCTGCTGCTGGCGCTCGGCCATATTGCTGAACGAGACGCTCTGCGGCGCCTCCAGCGTGCCCTGAATGATGCCGTTGTCCTGCACCGGGAAGAAACCTTTCGGGATCAGCAGGTACAGCAATACCGTCAGCGCCAGGGTGCCCACGGCCACGCCGAGCGTCAGCCAGGGATGGTTAAGCACCGTTTTCAACCACTTGCCGTATTGCGCGATCACCCGGTCGAAAAAGCGTTCGGAGGCGGCGGAAAAACGGTTCTGCTTGCGCAGCGATTCGTGGCTGAGCATGCGTGCGCACATCATCGGCGTCAGCGTCAGCGACACCACGGCGGAGATCAATATCGCCACCGCCAGCGTGACGGCGAACTCGCGGAACAGGCGGCCGACGATGTCGCCCATGAACAGCAGCGGGATCAGCACCGCCACCAGCGAGAAGGTCAGCGAGATGATGGTGAAGCCGATCTCGCCGGCGCCTTTCAGTGCGGCGTCGAGCGGTTTTTCCCCTTTCTCGATATAGCGCGAGATGTTCTCGATCACCACGATGGCGTCGTCCACCACGAAGCCGGTGGCGATGGTCAGCGCCATCAGCGTCAGGTTGTTGATGGAGAAGCCGAGGAAGTACATGGCGGCGAAGGTGCCGACCAGCGACAGCGGCACCGCCACGCTGGGGATAATGGTCGCCGGCACGTTGCGCAGGAACACGTAGATCACCATCACCACCAGCGCGATCGCCAGCAGTAGCTCGAACTGCACGTCGCTGACCGAGGCGCGGATGGTGGTGGTGCGATCGGTCAACACCTTGACGTCGACCGACTTGGGCAGGCTTTTAATCAGCGTCGGCAGCATTTCGCGGATGCTGTCGGCGGTGGTGATGACGTTGACGCCGGGCTGGCGTTGGATGTTCAGCACGATCGCCTGTTGCTTGTTGGCCCAAGCCGCCAGCCGGGTGTTTTCCGCCCCTTGTTCAATGGTGGCGATATCCTGCAGGCGGATCGCCGCGCCGTTCTGATAGGCGACGATCAGCTGGCGATAGTCGTCGGCAGATTTCATTTGGTCGTTGGCGGACAGGGTGACCGATCGGGTCGGGCCGTCAAGGCTGCCTTTCGCCGAGTTGACGTTGGCGTTGCTGATGGCGGCGCGGATGGTTTCACTGTTCAGGCCATAGGCGGCGACCGCCGCGGCGTTCAATTTTACGCGCACCGCCGGGCGTTGGCCGCCGGCCAGCGTCACCAGGCCGACGCCGGTTACCTGAGAAATTTTTTGCGCCACGCGAGTTTCCACCATGTCTTCCACCTGCGTCATCGGCATGGCGGTGGAGGTCACGGCCAGCGTCAGGATCGGCGGATCGGCGGGGTTAACCTTGCTGTAGATCGGCGGGTAGGGCAGATCGGTCGGCAGCAGGTTGGTGGCGGAGTTAATCGCCGCCTGCACTTCCTGCTCCGCGACGTCGAGCGGCAGCGCCAACTGGAACTGCAGGGTGACCACCGAGGCGCCGCCGGAGCTTTGCGACGCCATTTGCTTCAGGCCGGACATCTGGCCGAACTGGCGTTCCAGCGGCGCGGTAATGGCGGAGGTCACCACGTCCGGGCTGGCGCCGGGGTACAGCGTCACCACCTGGATGGTGGGGTAATCCACCTCCGGCAGGGCGGACACCGGCAGCGCGCGATAGCCGATAATCCCCGCCAGCAATATCGCCATCATCAGCAGCGTGGTGGCGACCGGACGCAGAATAAACAGGCGGGACGGACCGCCGCCGGCGTTGGGAGGCATCACCTGCATCAGGACTTCCTCTGAACGTCAGGTTCGCGCTTGGCGTTGGCCGCCGCCGGCGCTTCGCTCGGCGCGAGCACTTCCACCTGCATGCCTTCGGTCAGGCGATCGATGCCGTCGGTCACCACCCGATCGCCGGCGTTGAGGCCGGCGCTGATCACCACCTGCCGGCTGTCCTGCACGCCGGCGGTGACCCGATGTTTGCTGACCTTGTTGTCTTCACCGAGCGTCCAGACGAAGTTGCCCTCGTTGCCCATCTGCAGCGCGGCGGTCGGAATCACCACCGCATCGTGCAGGGTATCCACCTGCAGCCGCGCGTTGACGAACTGGTTGGGGAACAGCGCGTCATCTTCGTTGGTGAAGCGCGCTTTCAGCTTGATGGTGCCGGTGGTGGTATCAATTTGGTTGTCCAGGCTCAGCAGCGAACCGGTCGTCAGCTTGTTCTGGTTGGTGCGGTCCCAGGCTTCGACGCTCACCGGCCCGGCTTTTTGCGCCTTGAGCAGATCGGCGATGTTGCCTTCGGGCAGCGTGAACACCACGTCGATCGGGTGCGTCTGCGTGATCACCACCAGACCGGTGGTGCTGCCGCTGGTGACATAGTTGCCGACGTCGACCAGTTTCAGGCCGACGCGGCCGTCGATTGGCGCAGTGATGCGGCTGTAGGTGATCTGCAGTTTGGCGCTGTCGACCGCGCCCTGATCGGCCTTGATCGCGCCTTCGGTCTGCTGCACCAGCGAGGCCTGCGTATCCAGCTCCTGGCGGGAAACCAGATTGGTTTTCACCAGTTGTTGATAGCGCGCCAGGTCGCGCCGGGCGTTGGCCAGCGTGGCCTGATCTTTTGCCAACTGCCCCTGAGCCTGGGTCAACTGAACCTGGAACGGCCGGGGATCGATTTCCGCCAGCAGATCGCCGGCTTTGACCTGCTGGCCTTCGGTAAAGTGGATCGCCATCAGTTGGCCATCGACCCGGCTGGTGACGGTCACGGTATTGGCGGCGGTGGCGGTGCCCAAGCCGGAAAGATAGCGTGGCACCGTCTGGCGGGTGGCGGTCGCCACCTGCACCGGCGACATCGGCGCGCCGCGTCTGCCGCCCGCGGCGCGGCCGGCTCCCGTTTTACCGGCGGCCTGGTGCGCACCCGGCGTCGTCCCGGCGGTCGGTTGGGCGGCGCTGAAATGGCGCCAGGCCAGAACGGCGACGATGATCGCAATCGCCGCAACCAGCAGGCGCAGCAGCAGGGAACGACGTTGGGGTTTTGCATTCATGGTGGTGAAAATTCTCTCCAAAAGGCAGGGGCGCGGGCACTCATTGCCACAAAAATGACACTCCTTACAGGATACTAGTTTAGCCAGCGAAGACGGCATAAAAATGAAGGAAATATGGAGGAACCGTCAGCATTGTCTTAATAAGTGGGTGATTTGAGCGTGCTATGTTTATAAGTGATTTATTCCGGCTTATAGCCAATACGTTTTAACGATTTCCTGTATTTGGCGCTAATAATTAACAGGCGAATCATTTAACCCATGGAGTCTTTGTCATGAGCAAGAAACAACTGGGCCGTTCGGGCATTCAGGTGCCGGCGTTGACCTTTGGCGGCAACGTGTTCGGCTGGACGGCGGATCAGGCGACCTCTTTCAGCCTGCTGGATGCGCTGGTGGACAATCAACTTAACTTTATCGATACCGCCGATGTCTATTCCAGCTGGGTGCCGGGCAACCGGGGCGGCGAATCGGAAACCGTCATCGGCGAATGGCTCAAGAAGAGCGGCAAGCGCGACCAGGTGATCATCGCCACCAAGGTGGGCAAACCGATGGGCGAAGGCAAACAGGGGCTGTCGCCGCGCTATATTCAGCAGGCGGTGGAGGACTCGCTGCGCCGCCTGCAAACCGACTACATCGACCTCTATCAGTCGCACGACGACGACCGCGATACGCCGTTGGAAGAGACGTTGGCGGCGTTCGATGCGCTGATTAAGGCCGGCAAGGTGCGGGCGATCGGCGCCTCCAACTATCAGGCGGACCGTCTGGAAGAGGCGCTGCGGGTGAGCGAAAGCAACGGGCTGGCGCGTTACGAAACCCTGCAGCCGGAATATAACCTGTACGCGCGTGAAGGCTATGAAGCCGAGTTGGAAGGCGTGGCGCAGCGCCATGGGCTCGGGGTGATCAACTTCTTCGCGCTGGCCAGCGGCTTCCTGACCGGCAAATACCGCAGCAAAGCGGACGAGGGCAAAAGCCAGCGCGGCGATCGCATCGTCGAACGCTACCTTAACCCGCGCGGTTTCCGCATTCTGGCGGCGCTGGATCAGGTGGCCGGCAAGCACGGCACCTCCCCGGCACAGGTCTCGCTGGCCTGGCTGATTGCGCGCCCGAGCATCACCGCGCCGATCGTCAGTGCTACCTCGTTGCCGCAGCTGGATGAGTTGGTCAGCGCCACCCGCCTGACGCTGGATGCGGACGACATCCAGGCGCTGAACCACGCCAGCGCCGAGTAGGGGATGTTACCCGGCGGCGATTTTGCTCTATGCTGAAGGGGTCAACATGGCCCATTCAGGAACCCGCAATGTCTGGTGATATCATTAACGACCTCGCGACGCTGGAACAGCTTTACGGCAAACCCGCCGCTCCCTCGGTTTTTAAAGAAGTCAGCTATATCCACCCGGCGTACCGCCCGTTTATCGAGGCGGCGCCGTTTGCCGCCCTCTCGACGGTCGGCCCGGACGGCATGGATGTCTCCCCGCGCGGCGATCCGGCCGGTTTTATCCATATCGAAGACGAGAAAACCCTGCTGCTGCCGGACCGGCGCGGCAATAACCGCATCGACAGCCTGCGCAATATCCTGCACGACAACCGGGTGGCGCTGCTGCTGCTGATCCCCGGCATCGGCGAAACGCTGCGGATTAACGGGCGGGCGGATATCGTGGTGGCGCCGGCGGTGCTGCAGCGCTTCGCCCACCGCAACCAGCTGCCGCGTTCGGTGCTGCGCATTCGGGTAGAGGCGGTGTTCTTCCAGTGCAGCCGGGCGATCTTGCGTTCGGGACTCTGGGAAGAGGGTAGCCGCCTCGAACGTTCGGCGCTGCCCAGCCCCGGCCATATTTTGGCCGCGGTGAGCCAAACGCGCTTCGACGGTGAGGAGTACGACAGCGCGCTGCCGCAGCGACTGAAGGATACGCTGTATTAATCGCCGTGGCGTTCGCGCCACCTTTGTCGGTTCAGCCGGTACAAGACGTGCTTTTGCAGCGGATGGCCCGCCGGCAGCCGTGGATGCAGGAAGGTTTCGCCGTCAAACTGCATGCCGATGCGTGTCATCACCCGGCGCGACGGCTGATTCTCTTCGGCGGTGAAGGACACCACTTCCGGCAAGTGAAGCGTGTCGAAGGCGCACGCCAGCGCCGCGCGCGCCGCTTCAGCGGCGTAGCCGTTGCCCCAGTGGGCCGCCGCCAGCCGCCAGCCAATCTCCACGCAGGGGGAGCAAGGCAGATCGTCGCCCGGCCGCGCCAGCCCGACAAACCCGATAAAGGGCGCACCGTTTTTCACTTCCACCGCCCACAGCCCCCAGCCGTGTTGTTCCATGAATGCGCGGATGCGTTCGGCCTGCGCGCGACTTTCCTGTGGGGTGGTGATCGTTTCTGGACTGTCTAAGGGGACATCTGGTGAGCCGGGAAACCTTGCACGGCGGGCATTTCGAAGGATTCTGAAGATTCTGGACTCTTAGAATGAAAATGGTAAAAAAAGAAGATTATTGCAATAAAAACTGGACTATTGTGATCCAGCTTTGTTTGGATCTTTAGTGGCGTTTAAAAGCCTTTAGAACGTTTATTAAAGCAGTAACAATTAGCCCTGTAAACGCCACTAACCAGGTTACTTTTTACTCCAGACCGTTTGGTAAAGTTGCTGCAGCTCAGCATCAGTGAGTTCTGTCATGGATGACTTGCTGAATTTTTTATCCATATGCAGTTTTCGCCATTCTTGCCACCCCTTTTCCGTGCATCTTGCCTGAATGGATTTAATAATTTCCTTCCTCCAGTCAGACACTTTTTTAGGAGCAGATGCCATCCGCCGAAGAATGCCCATCTGAGTGCGTAGGTACTTGATAGCTTTGGAGAAGTCATCAGATCTTATTTCGTGATAGCTGTTAACTTTCAGGTGCTTATTTAGACGAGACCATGCGACGTTGTAAGAAAGTGGTGATTTTTTTATCGAGTTATGCATATCAACCCACTCATAAACAAGACTTTTTATGTCATGCTTCTGATTGGCGTTAACAACGCCGTCACCTGTTTTTACATGAACTTGCTTTTTTATAGTTCGATCAAGATTAAATACGTTATTTACTGTATTGCCGCTACCAACCACATTACCCGCACCATTAACATAAATGATTGATTTATCAGTTAGTTCACCTACTTCATCAGGTGGGGTATCATTACTAATAGTTTTCGCAATTTCGAGAAGCTCGTCCTCAAGAGACTTTCTTCTCTTGCCCAAGTGTACAATTTTGTCATCCTTCATAAGGTGGCTCCAGATGTTAGGCTACAAGCTCTAAAGTTTCTCTGATTAACTTTATGTCAATGATATTGCTTGATTTAAATGCGCGATAAAGAATGGCGATGACTTTGGCTTTTGTTGCCGGTGAAATCTGCTTAGTCCTACTGCTCAATAAAATCTCGATCGCTTCAATGATTTTCGATAGCGCTTCTGTGTCGATTTCACCTTCGGAATCGATGGTGGCCTCAACTCCTAACGCTTCCTGGGTCTCAGGTGGGAGTGAGGTAATGTGAAACTCAAACGCCACCCCCTTGACCCCTTTCCTCTGACGCCTCTTCCAGTCCTCCTTATTAGCTTTTCTGTTAACACTACTCTTGTCACCGGGTAGCCCTGGTAACCCTGCCAATTCACTCGCTGAAAACCACTCGTTAACTGCCATCACAAAACACCCCGTTTTGTTGCGTTTTTCGTGGCGGTGCTAATGATGCAACGAAAAAATTAATCACATAAAAATCAATTGGATGATTGAAATTTAAGAATTTCCATTAATTTTATTTCGTCGCGCAACTTGCAACGACAACGCAATGAAAGTATCTTTTACCTGTAGCTAGATGGGTACTATCAGTGCTACCTAGTTAGTTAACTTTTAAGGATGGCATGAAATGAAAATTGAAAAAAGAGCAAACATGCACAGGGCTGACATAGTGGCGGCGCTTCGTAAAAAGAACCTGTCACTTTCAAGTTTGGGACGCGTTCACAACTTATCCCCATACACATTGAAGAACGCCTTGGATAAGCCCTATCCAAAAGCTGAAAAAATAATCGCTGAAGCGATCGGAATGACTCCACAAGAAATCTGGCCAGGGAGATATTGATATGGCTTCTCTTCGCAACTGGGTTACAGCAAAGGAGATCGCCGGATTACCGGGGTTTCCTTCCGCTATAAGCTCCGTACTCCGGAGAGCCAAAAAAGAGAATTGGACTTCCAGACAAAAAAGTGGGGTTAAAGGTGTTGCTTACGAATTTCAATTGGATTGTTTACCCAATGAGTTGCAACTGGCCTTACGCGAACGTCATTACAATGATTTGATACAAACCCGAGCAGAAGTACCGGCTTTGCTAGCAAGCTCGAAACTCAATTCTCGTATCAAACCGCGCCAGGAACTGGAGCTGATGCGCCAATGTCCTGCGCTGGTCGAGCGCGAGGTTTGCGGCCTGACTGACGACCAGAAAGCCATCGCGGATGCCCGTGCGTTGCTGGCGTCTGAGGTGGAACGGCTGCGCAATGCAGGCCTGTCCCGCCTCTCTGCAGTGAATTACATCGTGGGTGGTTCGCGCGATGGCTCACTGCCAGAGAACTTGATGGCGGCGGCAGACCTGGCCAACGCCCGCAAGGGTTCGCGGGTTGGCATTAGCCGCAGCAGCCTGCAGGAGTGGGTTTCCATTTTTCAGGCGACCCAGCCCGGCCTGGAGCGTCTGGCCATGCTGGCACCAGGGCAGAACAAGCGCAAAAAGCCCGAGGATGCATCATGGTTTTACGGCATGTTCTGGCCTCACTACGCCAATAGGAACGGCCCCAGCGTGCGCGAGGCTTACCGCTCTTTCCGTCGGGAATGGCACGAGGTCTACCACGCGGAGCCAGCCATGCGTAAAGCGATACCGTCTTACTACGCCGTTTTGCGCCGGGTTAACCAGTTGCCGCTGTGCTCTCGCGTCCAGGGACGTGTTTCCGGCTCGGCCAAGAAGGCTTACGAGGTGTATTCCAAGCGCGACTGGGCGCAGATGCCGGTCAATGGCATCTGGATCAGCGATGGTAAATCCATGGATATGAAGGTGGCCCACCCGATTCACGGGCGACCATTCACGCCAGAGCTGACCATGGTTATTGATGGCCGGACACGTTTTGTCGTCGGCTGGAGTTTATCGCTGTCAGAGAACGCGATGGGTGTTGCGGATGCATACCGCTTTGGTATGAAGCATTTCGGTAAGCCGTTATTTGTTTATTCGGATAATGGCGGCGGCCAGAAAAACAAAATGCTGGACGCCGATATTACCGGGATATTCCCGCGCCTGGGTATTGAGCATATGACCGGTATACCGGGCAACCCGCAGGCGCGCGGCATCATCGAACGCCTCAACGCCGTCATTCCGGAGCGTATCGCCAAACGGACGATGACCTATAACGGGCGATCGGTTGACCCGAACGCCGCCAGGATACAAGGGAAAAATCTCATCAGCCTGTCGGATGCCCTGCGCAACGGCAACGAGCTGACCACCCAGCAGCAGCGGACGTTCCGCGACCTGCCATCGTGGCAGTGGTTGATGGATGCTGTACAGGACGAAATTGATAACTACAACAATCACCATGAACACAGTGAGTTACCAAAGGTTGACGGCACTCACATGACACCGGCGGCCTATCGCGCCCTGGTGTTGCAGCAGGAAGGCGATGAAATCGAATACATCACCGAAGGCGAGCTGCGCGAGATGTTTATGCCAGAAGTTGAGCGCGTAGCGCAGCGCGGATGGGTCAGTGTCGGGAATAACCAATATTTCTCCAAAGACCTTATCGAAGTCGATCGCCAGTCAGTGCGCGTGGGTATGGATATTCACGACCCGGAGGCAGTTATTATTCGCCAAATGGATGGCACCTATGTTTGCACGGCCATTTGGAATGGCAACTCTCATTCCCCTGTTCCTCAGTCTCGCGTTGAGCAGGCCAAAGAGAAACGCGCTAAACGCATGATTAAACGGGCCGGTAAGATTATTCAAGATGCCAACGACGAGCTGCGGCCAGTCTTGGAAGTTCAACGGAATGACTTTAGCAGTCTGTTTGTGGATACCGCGCCGCGAGATAACAAACCGCTGTTCTTATTAGAAACAGAACGCGAAGAATATTTTAAGAAGACCAATTCCCGCTGAACTGGAGAATAAAACATGTCAAAAATAAGCGTACAGCTTGAAGAAATTATGAGCCGTAAGGGCTACACGCAATCCCATGTAGCGCGCGCCATTGGTCGCAGCCCGGCGGCGATCAGCACGTTCCTGAGTGGGAAATACAGCGGCGATATTAAAACCCTGGAATCCGAACTGTCCGGCTTTATTCAGCGTGAATCTGATAAAGACCGTCTGCACCATCTAAATATTGATTTCGTGCCGACTATTACCGCCAAAAGTGGCCTTGAAGTCATTCGCATGGCGCACCTGGAAAACGATATCAACGTGATCTACGGCGCGGCCGGTTTGGGCAAAACCATGATGTTGAAGGAGTACGCCCGCCGCTATCGTGATGCCATCTTGATTGAGGCCGACCCCGGCTATACCGCGTTGGTGCTCCTGCAGGAGCTGTGCGACCGACTGGGTCTCAGCAAGCGCGGCACCATCCATGAGCTGAGCGAGAGCTGCATCACCGCACTGAGCGGCACAGGACGTGCTGTGCTTATCGATGAGGCCGAAAACCTGCCGTACCGTGCGCTGGAGGTCATCCGCCGCATTCATGACAAGGCCGGTGTCGGCGTCGTTCTGGCCGGTATGCCGCGCTTGATCCTCAACCTGAAAGGCAAGCGCGGCGAGTATGCACAGCTCTATAGCCGCGTTGGCTTTGCTCTCGACTTGCAGGAGAAACTGCCGCAGGCAGACCTGCAGCTTATCCTCACCAACATGGTCGAGGAAGCGAACAGCGACAGTGTTTTTTCCGCCTTTTACAGGGCATCAAAGGGTAATGCGCGCCGGTTGTTCAAATTGGCACGCGGCACCATCCGCGCCAGCGAAATTAACGCCACGCCGATTGATGAGGCAATGGTTGATAAAGTCGCCGGCATGTTAATTAGTTAATGAGGCATCAGCATGGAACAATTAACGGTAAACAATAAGAAGATTGCGGCGAAGTTGAATTGTCTGGCGCGTGTGGGGTTAAAGGTTGTTGAGTGCCATGTTAATTTTCGCCGCCCGGTTATTGAAGTTGAAGCACCACTGCAAGATTGGGTAAAGGGTGCCGTGGAAATCACGGAAACACGAAACGGAATTAAGCGTACTGTCAAAATGACGATATGGCATGGCGCACACATCATCTGGTGTTAATTGCGTTTTATTTCGGACTATTAATAAAGAGGTTTATATGACTACTGCAGTCGCATCAAATAACACAATTCCTGAAGGCTACATGGCAGACCGTAAGGGTCGCCTGGTTCCTGTTGAGCAGGTATCCCCTTTTGATATCGAAATGGACGCCTTTGTTCGTGCCCAGGTCAAAGAGGCAGAGGATGAAAGCGAGCGCATCAAAGCGTTTAAAAATAAGTCTTTTGATGACTGCTATGCCTGGCTCGATCTGGTTGCGGAAAAGTACGACCGTCAGCGCGGCGGCCTGAAAGGCAACGTCACGTTCTCCTCGTTCGACGGTAGCCAACAAATCCGCATTGCCGTGCAGGACTCGCTGACGTTCGGGCCGGAGCTGCAGGTGGCTAAGGACATTATTGATGAGTGCCTGAGCGAGTGGTCAGAGGGTGCCAATAAAAACCTGAAAGCCATCGTGAATGATGCGTTCGCCGTTGACCAGGAAGGCAAGCTCAACACCGGACGCATCTTATCGCTGCGTCGCATCAAGATTGATGATCCACGCTGGCTTAAAGCGATGGACTGCATTTCTGAGTCCCTGCAGGTGGCGGTCAGTAAGACCTATATTCGGTTCTTCAAAAAAGACAGTAGCGGTGAGCTGAATAGCATCCCTATTAATATCGCGGCGGTGTGATATGGGTTCAAAAGCAAAGTTATTTAACCAGCAGCACAAAATCGGCAGTACGTTTATTTATCAGCCTAACCGGGTGCTACGTGGTGGCCCGGTGGTCAGGACTGTGGAAGCAGCCCGAGACCTTAAATCGGCAACGGTTGTGGAAATCAATGTTGCACCGTATTTCGTCAATATTGAATCATTAACACCGACCGGCTGAATTTAAACGTAAATAACTGACTTTTAATTATGGCGTAAACCCGCAGGGGCGCGCTTACGCCTAAATCATGAGGTTCTGAAATGGATAAAGAATTTTATGTTTCTCGACGCTCTGTTTGGGCCGGTGTTTTGATTATCGGTGTGGTGTGGATTAGTAGCCTGATTTGGCTTGGTTCCATTCTCTGGGGGTGATTATGAGTTTTTATAAAACAACTAATGAGGCAGCTATTCAGGCATGGGATTTTGAAATTCTCAAACGCAAAGAGCTGAATGAAAAAGCGAAAGAGTTTGCCGCTAAGTTTGGTGCCAGGCCAGCCTTTAACACTGACGCCACTCGCCATCGTTTCTATGCTGTTGCGTTTCCTGATGGCGTACCAACGTTTGGCCACCCGTCACTGTGGACAGTAGCAACGGCCGCAAACAGTTACACCACAACCCCCAAGCGTAGAGCACCTGCGGGGATGAGTAAGGAGCATCGCGAACTCTGGGCGCTATGGGATGAGGGATATCCCGGCGAGTCGGTATCACGCGAGCCTTTATGGTCTTCGCTCGGTTTGGATTGGGGAATGTTATTTATCTGTGGTCTTGCGATATTTCGATTTAAAGACGTGATTTATTTCAATACCAGCGCCAAACCAAATTTGGAATTTGGTGCCGTTGAAATTACCGGTTCTGAATATTACGCTGCTGCTGAGGATTATAAAAATGGAAAATAAATCTAAAAGCGAACAGATTCGCTTGGCTTTGGCTGAGCGCGGCCCGTCCACGGCGGCGGAGTTAGCCGAAGGTGTAGACATTGAGATTAAAAACGTTGGGGCGTTGCTGGCTTATGACTTGAAGCATGGCCGCCTTGTGCGTGGCTGGCGTGGGAAAATTCGTATTTATGGGTTGCCTGGCACTATCGATAATCCGTCGCCATCGCCTTCACTGGTTCCCTTGCGTAGAGCCAAGCCTTATGTCTCACATCGTACCCAACAAAGTAAAGCTGTTGAGCGTATGCGGATGCCTGATATTGAACCTGGCGACAATTTTACAACATTGTCGGAAAAAGCCCGTCAATGCGAGCAGGCCAATAACTTCACCGACGCAGCGCCGCTTTGGTTAATTGCTGCTGACTTTGCCACCAAAGAAGCAAATCAATTCTGGTGCCGGAGCCGTTCTGATTTCTGCGTGCGTGGTTGGAAATATCCGGAGGTGAACCAATGAAACGGTTTACCCCAGATTGTTCAATGCATATGTCGCATGAAATCGCGTTTATGCGTGAAACGCCAGATGGCGCATATATGGAATATCAAGACCATCTGCCCGTAAAAACGCAGCGGGATAATTTGGCAATTCGCGTTACTGAACTTGAGATGAAGTTATTGATGAAACCCATCTTCAGTGCTGAAGAACTCAACCTCTTTCGACAGTGGTTTAACTCGATGGAAGACACTAACCCTGAGTATATACAACCCAGTGATCGGTCTTTATATCGCAAGGTTTTGGCGCTGTTGGCGTGGCCTTCAAAGGAGGAAAACCATGTCTAATTATTTGTCGGTTTCAGGCTGCCAGCACCAGGATGATGGCGCTAAGCGTATTTATCACCTGACCAATAAGGCCACGGTGATCGAGTATCCGCGTTTGCCTGTACGTTCTCGCTTTCAGTTCTATGACCCGCGCGGCAACAAGGTTCACACCAATGGCGAGCGTGTCGCGATGAAACAGGCTGTTGAACGCCATAAAAAACTCTGGAGGTTCGAATGATTGACGACAACAGCATTGAAATTATCGGCCGCTTCACCAGTGGCACCTACATTGCCCGATACCAGGGTAAGCAAGCCAGCAACACCGCCAGCGCAAAAGGCGCTGTCCATCGGCTGGCGGGCAAGATTTTTGGCCCCCTGCAGCGGGTGACGGTCACCCGGATCAGCGCTGGCCAGGAACATGCGGCCGGCACCTTTAGGGTCACGGTCGATGAAACCCAAAAATGCCGCCGTTGTGGCTGCACCTGGCGCAATGCGTGCGCCGGTGGTTGCCATTGGGTCAGCCCTGATTTGTGCAGCGCGTGTGTCGATTCAACAGATTCCCCGGAGGTGACCAATGAGCAATGAAAACCTGAACATACGTCAGCAGTTCGCCAGCGCAGCTATGCAGGCGCTGGTGATTAGCGGCCTGAATACCGGAGCCTGGGCCGATTACGCCGATATGGCCAAATCAGCCTACAACATGGCCGATGCCATGCTGGATGCCGAACTGCTGACGAACTGCGTGGAGATCAAGTTGCAACAGGAACCGGCGTTTCATTACATCCGCACCCACGGTGGCCGCCATTTCTGCTATGAGGCCATCAGCGCCGATGCGATTGATATCGACGACATCGCGCAAGCGTTGTCGAACATCTGCCGCTTTGCCGGTCATTTGGATGATTTCTACAGCGTGGCGCAGCATTCCGTTCTGGTCAGTCGCCTGGTGCCGCCGGAATTGGCGCTGGAGGCTCTGCTGCACGATGCCTCAGAAGCCTACTGCCAGGATATCCCGGCACCGCTAAAGGCTCTGCTGCCGGACTACCGCGACATAGAGTCATCGGTTGATAACGCCATCCGCTCTTTGTTTGGGCTGCCGATGGGGCATAGCCCCGAGGTTAAGCGCGCGGATCTGGTCATGCTGGCGACCGAGCGGCGCGACCTGGGCATTGATGATGGCGACAAATGGGACATTTTGGACGGCATCGCGCCGACTGATGAGTTTGCCATCCATCCTCTTAACCCACGCCAGGCGCGCCAATTGTTCATTGCCCGATTTAATGAGCTGTGGCGCGTCCGGGTTGAGCAACGCCGGCAAGAGATATTCGGGGATTCAACACCATGAAAAATGTCCTGCGCAAAACTAGCGCCAAAGACTTTAACCGGCGTTTTCCGGTGGGTTCGCGGTTTCGCTACTACCCCGTTGTCGGCGTGCCTGACTGCGAAGAAGTGGTGACACGCTCGGTGGCCTGGCACCTGCAGAACGGTAAGACCGTAGTGCGGGTCGAGGGCAAGATTGGCGGTGTCTCCGTCTACCGTCTGGAGCCTCTGGAGGCCTTCCATGAAGTACCCCAAGGGCAGCGTGGTTAAGTTGCCGCCCCGGCCAGGCCGGGGCGTTGTTCTCAACGTGTTCCCCATGCCGGATGAGCGATTTCGTTACGGCGTGCAGTGGGACAGCGGCCCTTACCAGGTCTACGACGAGAAAGAGATCCAGTGGGCGACGGTTGACCGCCCCAAAGTGTACGGGAGTTTGATATGACACCTAACGCGAAAGGCCTCATCGGGGCCATCAAGGCCGGCCAGGCGTTTCTGGGGATGGATGACGACACCTATCGTCAGATGATTGCCAGGGTTACCGACGGTAAAACCTCCTGCCGGCAGTGCTCGTTGGACGAGCTGCAGCGCGTCCGCGAGTACCTTCATCAGCAGGGGTTCCCCCGCAAAACCGCCCGGCACGGACGCCGGCCGAAGGTTGCCCGCTCACGCGAAGCCATCCTGGCCAAGATTGAGGCGCTGCTGGCCGAGGCCAAGCGCCCCTGGAACTACGCCGAGGGGCTGGCGGCGCACATGTACCAGCAGCATGTGCTGGAGTGGCTGACCGTCGAGCAGCTGTCTGCGGTGATGAAGGCGCTGATCATCGACGCCAAACGCCGCAAAAACAGGAGTAAGCCATCATGAAATTTAACGAGATCAAGCCCGATTTAAGCCAGGTTGAAGCGCTGTTGCCGTCGGTGGTCATTGAGCTGATCTCACTGATTGGCTACGCCAAGACCGAGGAAATGATAAGCCATCTGGGCGGCATCACCTTCAAGGTCGGCAAGTCCGTGCGTAAAAAGGGCAACCGGCGCGGCGAGCTGCTGGTCGAACTCTTGGGAAAGGAGACGGCACAGGTGATTGAAAAACACTTTGGCAGCGAACCGCTGTACATTCCGCGCTGTGACAGCGCGTTGCGCGAGTGGCGTAACCGCCGTTTCATCGACGAGCACAACGCTCTGGTGGCGGCCGGTGAAAGCTCCCGCTTTGCGCGCATCACGCTTTGCCCCAAATACGGCGTGACCGACCGCTGGGCGCAAAAGCTGCTGGCTGAGCGACAGGTATCGTCACAGCAATTAGATCTGTTATAGTAAATTTGCCTGATATCAAAGGGTGACGAACACCGTCCCCGCTTTGAAAAACTCCGTTTTAATCATACTGGCACCATCTTTCACCGGATGGTGCTTTTTTATGATTACCCCCGAACAGTTACGCCGTGCCGCCAGGTTAACCCCCGCCAATGTGTCACGCTGGCACGCGCCTATCACGTCAGCGATGGCTGAGTTTGGCATCGATACCCCCAAACGCCAGGCGGCGTTTCTGGCGCAGGTTGGCCATGAGAGCAACAGTTTCACCTCGCTGTCCGAAAGCCTCTACTACACCGACGCCCGCCGCATTGCGACCATCTTTCGCACTGGCTTTGATCTCGATGGCGACGGTGTGGTTGACCCGGACGAAATCGAGTTTGCACGCGGCTACGTTCGCCGCCCGGAGAAGCTGGCCAACCGTGCCTATGCCAACCGGGGCGGCAATGGCCCGGAGTCATCCGGGGACGGCTGGCGCTATCGTGGCCGTGGGCTGATTCAAACCACCTTCAAGAACAATTACCGCGCCGCCGGCAATGCCCTGGAGCTTGATCTGCTCGGCAGTCCTGACTTGCTGCTGCAGCCGCTGCCGGCGGCCCGTTCTGCCGCATTCTTCTGGTGGTCGAACAATCTCAACAACTACGCCGACAGCGGTGATTTCAAGGGGCTGACGCGCCGGATCAACAGCGGGATGTTGGGGATGGATGACCGCCTGGCCCGTCTGAAAGATGCCGAGGCCGCCTTATGTCCGCGCTGATAAGCACGCTGTTGCGCCGCCTGGGCGAACTCATCACCAATCCGGCCACGGGCCGCTTGTCCACCTCGGACACCATGGTGCTGGGCGCGTTCCTGGTGGCGTCGTTCGTGATTGTCTGGGTTACGGTGACCGGTCACTTGGAAGAGTGGCACCTGGCCGCCTACCTGGGCGCGTTCGTTTTCCAGTCTCAGGCGTCGAAATTCGTCGCCATCAAGCGAGACAAGGCCAAACTGGAGGTGGGCGATGCCGTTAACCCTCAGACTGGTGCTTAGCCACCTGCAAACCCATTTTCTCTCCTATCTGCTGGCGCTCGGCGTCGGCGTTGGTGCGTATTACCTGGGGCAATCTGCCGGCCGCGCTCAACTGCAGGGCGATCTGACGAAAGCCAACAAAACCATCGGCCAGTTGGCTGCGGACAAGTCTGAGCTGAATGAAACGCTGCGCCAGCAGGCCGAGCAGCACGCCCTGGCCATGGCTAAAGCGCTGCGCGAGCTGCAGGCGGCGCAGCAGCTCGGCGACAAACTTTCACGCGAGCTGCAGCAGAGCCAATCTCACCTGCAGGCAACGAAGGACAAACTCAAGAAGGCGATCGACGATGCGGTTAAAAACGATGTGGGTTTTACCGGCATTGGCCCTCGCGGGCTGTGCCTCTACAACGCCGCCCTCGGCTATGCCGATTGTGGTCAACAGTTGCCCAACACCGCCGGCGGCCTTGCTGGCCATTCCGCCGAAGCCCCCGGCAGCGCAGGCGGACTCTCCGCCGGTGGTCTCATCCGGCACAGCGCCGATTATGGCGCCTGGTGTCAGTCCTTAGAGGCTCAGTTGCAGCAACTTAATCAATGGTACGCCGGGAGGGAGCAATGACCCTTGAAATGGCGTTTAACATCGCAATGGGCCTGTTGATGGGCCTGTTCGGTGGTCTTTTTAAACATCTGTTTGCCGAGCTGAAAGACCTGCGTAATGGCCTCCAGGCCATCCGCACGGAATACCAGCGCCGGGACGATGCACAGCGAAACAATGACCAGTTACTGGACTTGTTGAAGGATGTAAAACGCAGCGTCGAGCACATCGACCAGAAACTAGACCGCAAAGCGGATAAAAGGAGCTAATTATGGGCCGACGCGCATCGCGCTACCGCCGGGGGCCGGCAACGTCTGCCGAAATGGCGTTGCTGTCTGAAATCAATCAGCGCCTGGCGCGAATGGAGAGCAGCCTGGATGACGTCAAGTCCTCGGCCATTCGCCAGGGCGCTATCGCCGGTGCGATAACCGGCAGCGTCAGCGGCGGCCTCGTGTACACCACGATTATGTTGATCAAGGCAAAACTGGGGGTTGGCTGATGGCATACCCGCCAGAGACTCGCGACCGGTTACGCCGGGCCTATGTATTCGACGGCCTCTCACTGGAGGTGGCGGCCGTACAGTGCGGTGTCTCTTACGGGACGGCGCAACGCTGGAAGAATGACAGCAAAGCCGCCGGCGACGATTGGGAGACGCTGCGCGGCGCGCGTATGCTCGCCGGCGGTGGCCTGGAGGAACTGACCCTGGCCATGTTCACCGGCCTGGTGGTGCAGTTCAAAACCACCATGGACAAGCTGGCCTATGACGATGTGGACATTAAGCCTGAAGACCGCGTGAAGCTGCTGGCCAGCCTGTCGGATGCGTTCAACAAGGCCGTCGCCAGCAGCAAGCGGGCCATGCCGGAAGTGTCCCGCCTGGCCATCGCGCTGGAAGTGATCCAACTGCTGGCCGCGTACATCAAAGACAATCACCCCCAGCAGTTGCAGCCGTTCGGCGACCTGCTGGAGGGGTTCGGCAAAGAGATAGAGAGGATTTATGGCTAGGATGATCCGCCTGGCAAGCGACCATTACGTTGCTTACAACGTCATTAGCGATATGCATGTAGACAGTAATCGCCAGGTCAAAGTGCTGTTAAGTGACGGTCGCATAGCCCTGGCTGAACAGGGGCATAGCCAGACAGCGTGGGCGCGTCTGGCGCAGTTGGTTGACGAAGTTAATCTGGCTCATTGTGAGAGTCACGATGAGGATTAGTCTTCATCGTAAGGGTCATAGTCGCTAACAACATGACTGCTCATTTCCTGTCGCTCATTCAGATATTCCGATGAGCAGCGCGGGCAATGCAGGATTGAATGGAATTTATGATACCCATGAAATTGAAGAATCGATTTGATCTGCTGCTGATAGCAGTTGGCACAAAGCTGATGCACCGGCTCATCGCCCTTATCCGCCGTCTTGAGCTGATACACGAATGCTCCGGAAGACAGTTTGGTAAGCGCATAGCGGGATTTGTCCTCATTCCATTGCGTCAGCTCTATAACCTGACGTTCGAGATCGTCTTTGAGGCGCGACATCGACATGTGTTCTACCTGCAGCGCCATTAGTTTTTCTTGAACGTCGTTGAGGTAACTGTAGATTTCCGTCGCTTTTTCGTTAATGGCGACGTCGGTTTTGAGGTCAGAAGCGGCTTTAACGACGTCTTTAACTGCTTTGACAGACTCGTAAAGAGACATAAAAGACGTTAGATCCATGATTTGAGGCTCCGAGGGTAAAAAGTGATGTTGTGGCCAACGGATCTTAGCACTTATCGGAGCCTCACCCACCAGAGGTAATATGAGCCAATTAAGCGGGCGTGACTTTCTCAAAGAGCTGGCGATGCTCAAGCACGCATTGCGAGCTGATATCCAGGCGCACAGTACCGGGCTGGACACCTCGCCGGAGGCCATTAACACGCGCCGGCGCAGGGTACTGTCCGGCGACTTCACGTTTTTTGCCTACACCTATTTCCCTCATCACATCCGGGGCGAGCAATCCCTGTTCCATGCGCATTTTTGCACGCGCTTCCCGCAACTGCTCACGCGCCCCGGCGGCGCAGTCGAATGGTGGATTGCCCCGCGTGGTGAAGCCAAATCCTCGCTGCTGACCAAAATCGGCCCGGTCTGGTGCGCCGTTCAGGGGTTGCATCAGCATGACGATGTTCGCGCGTCGCTCGGTTTGACCGATGAGCGGCCGGCCTTCATCGACTACATCATCTTGCTCGGTGCGGAGACCAAACTGCCAACCAAGTTGTTGGAGGTGGTCAAAACCGAACTGACCATGAATGCGGCGCTGATGCTGGATTTCCCGGAGGTCTGCGGTCGCAGTGGACAATGGAAGATTGGCGAGTTCACCACCCGCACCGGCGTGAAGGTCGAGGCGTTCGGTGCCGAGCAGGCTATCCGTGGTACGTTCCACGGGGCCAGCCGTCCCAAATTGCTGCTGGGCGATGACCTAATCACCGATGCCGAGGCCAAATCCCCGACCGAGCGCGAAAACCGCTGGAACTGGATTTCAAAAGCGATCGAGTACCTGGGGCCGCCGGACGGTTCGGTAAAATACCTGGGTGTCGGCACTGTGCTTAATAAAGATGACCCTATCAGCCGAGCCAAGCGCACCATTGGCCATGTGGTTCACCACTTCCGCGCCATCGTGACGCTGCCCACGCACATGGATTTGTGGGAACAGTGCCAGGAGAAGATGCTCAACGACGACAAGCGCGCCGAGGAACAGGCAGCCGAGCTGGGGCTTGATCTTCCCCAGGACAAGCTGCCGTCTTACAAGTTCTACCTGGCGCACCAGGTACAGATGGATGATGGCGCGGTCACGAGCTGGCCGGCGGTGCGTACCCTCTATTGGTTGATGCGACAGCGCGCCAAGAACGGCAAGGCATTTGCCACCGAAATGCAGGGTGACCCGCGCACGGACGAAGACCGGACGTTTATCAACATCCAGTTCTTTACCCAGCGCTGGCGCGACTGGCTGATTTTCGGTGCCTGTGACCCCTCGATGGGCAAAGGCGAGACCAGCGACCCATCGGCCATCCTGGTGGGCGGCTGGGACAAGCAGCGCAGCCGGCTGCACGTGATGGAAGCGGAGATCAAGCGGCGCGTACCGTCCAAACTGGAAGCCGATCTCATCGCAATGCAGCGTCAGTTCAAGTGCCTGGCCATCGGCTTTGAGAACAACAACGCCTACGAGCATTCGCGATCGACCTTCATCAAGAACGCTCTGCGTGAAGGGGTCGCGCTGCCGCTGGTTGGCGTGACGGCCAAAGTGCCGCTGGAAGTGCGCGTCGAAGGGCTGGAGCCGTACATCAACGACCAGCTCAACCCCTCTATTTTGTTCAATCCAGGTCTGACGCTGTTGCTGTCGGAGCTGGAAACCTGGCCAGAGCCGCAGACCGGTCATCACTATGACGGGCTGTCGGCACTGCAGTTACTTTGGATGATTGCTGTCAGCCGTGGTGCGGGTTCGTTCGCCTGGGAGCCGATACCGCGCCGCGAGGCGTCCCGGTACAGCGGCGATCATTTTCTTGATGATGACGACGAGCCGGACTACGGCGGTCGCGGTTTATGGTGATAAAAATGGTTCAAATTGTCGATATCAACGGGAAACCGATCCGCCGCGAGGTGCTGCGCGAGCCGCAATCCTCACATGTGGCTGCACTGGCCGGCCTGTATGCCGAGCACCCCAGCCAGCGGTTGACGCCCCAACGCCTGGAGCAAATTCTCAACGAGGCCGAGCTGGGCAACCTGCAGGCCCAGGCCGACCTGTTCACCGATATGGAAGAACGGGACGCCCATTTGTTTGCCGAGATGCAAAAGCGCAAGCGTGCGCTGCTGACCATTCCGCACGAAATCACGCCGCCTCCTAATGCCACACCGGCAGAGCAAGCAGATGCGGCTTGGCTGGCGGAGTACATCACCGAGCAAGACGGCTGGGAGGATTTGATCATCGATATGCTCGACGCCATCGGCCAGGGGTTCAGCAATATCGAGATCGAATGGCAACAGCTCGGCCGCGAGTGGTTCCCGAAGGCGTTTAACCACCGGCCGGCGTCCTGGTTCGAACTGGCACGGGAGAATCAGGATCAGCTGCTGCTGCGAACCGATGACGGCATGGGCGCGCCGCTGCAGCCGTTCGGCTGGATACAGCACCGCCACAAGTCGCGCAGCGGCTATGTTGCGCGTGCGGGGCTGCTGCGTACCCTGTCCTGGCCGTATGTGTGCCGCAACTTCGGCACTCAGAGCCTGGCGGAGCTGCTGGAAATTTACGGTATCCCGCTGCGTATTGGTAAATACCCGGAGGGCATCGGCAAGAAAGAGAAAAACGAGCTGATGCGCGCCGTCACCGAGCTGGGGCGCTATGCCGGCGGCATCATTCCCAAGGAGATGGAAATCACCCTGCATCAGGCGTCGAACAGCTCGCATGAGCCGTTTATGGCGTTGGCTGATTGGGCGGAAAAGTCCATGTCCAAGGCCATTCTGGGCGGTACGCTGACCACGCAGGCCGACGGCAAGACCTCCACCAATGCCCTGGGCGTGATCCACAACGAAGTGCGTCACGACCTGCTTTCCTCTGACAGCAGTCAGTTAGCCATGACGCTGCGCAGCGACCTGTTCTGGCCGCTGCTGGTGCTCAACCGCCGGGCAAACGCCGACCCGCGCCGCACGCCGCGCATCAAGTTCAAGGTGCCTGAACCCCAGGCACCCGAACCTGTCGGGGCAAGTCGCACCGTGCAGGTTAATTTGGGCGCGCCGGCAGCGCCGACGCCGGCACGCAGTTATAATTCCCAGGTCATTGCCGCGTTAGTGGCCGCGTTGACCCGCAAACCCGGTGCGGATGACACGCAAACCGGGATTGATGAGGCATTAACGGCACTGTTAAGTGGCAATAAACCCGCTGAGGGTCTGATTGCCATGTTGCAGCCGGCTATCGCTGCGTTGTCCGGGGAACTGGACGAACAAAGCCTGCTGGGTGCGCTGGCTGATGCGTTCCCTCAGCTCGATCCGACTTTACTGCAGGCTAACCTCGGTGATACGCAGACCATCGCGCGCCTGATTGGCCTGTATGCCCAGCAGGAGGGGCAGTAATGCCAATATCAAAGGCAGAAATCAGCGCGCTGTTCGGCATGAAGCCGGAAGCCGCGTTGCGTTACCTCGAAAAAAAGGGATTGCGCATCCGTACTGATGCCGACGCGATGCAGGCGGTGGATCATGCGCACGCATTCGGCTTTGCCAATCTGGCGCGCCTGGATATTGCACAGGATTTGGTGAACGGGTTGCGCGAAGGCCTGGCCGCCGGCCAGACGCCGGAGTGGTTCGTCAAAAATCTGGAGCCGGTACTGCGCAAAAAGGGTTGGTGGGGCAGCGAGGAACATATCGACACCGATACCGGCGAAATCACCACTCGCCAGCTCGGCAATCCGGCCCGGCTCAATACTATCTACCGCACCAACACCCAGGCAGCCTATATGTCGGCGCGCCATGAATCTATGCTGGCCAACGCCGAATACCGCCCCTATTGGCGGTATGTGGCGGTGATGGATGCGAAGACCCGCCCCAGCCATGCCCGGCTGCATAACCGCGTCTTCCATTACCTCGATCCGATTTGGCAGTACATCTTCCCGCCGAACGGCTTTAACTGCCGCTGCCGCGTTGAAGCGCTGACCGAGAGAGAGGTGAAAGAAGACGGTTATGTTATTTCGCGCACCGACAGCGAAGTTGTTCAGCAGGTGATGACCGGCGAAGACGAGAACGGGCGTCCAACCTTCACCCCGGTGAATGGCGTGCGGTTCAGTGGCCCGGATGGCCAGGCGGTGACTTTCTTCCCGGACGTGGGTTTTGATATCAACCCCGGCAAAGAGGTATGGAAAGCCAACCTGGACAAGTACGATGTGGAGCTGTCGCGCCCCTATGTCAGCGCGGGATTGGCTGGCCCTGAGTTGACTCACATGCTTAGCGATGTAACCCAGGGCAACCGCACCGGCGAGATACTGGCTGCCGGTGTGCTGGATGCCGGCGAGATGGCGACGCTGGGCACCGCCGGCCGTACCGCCTGGCTGGCAGAGCACCAGCTTGCCGCCCAGGTTAGTGCCGGCTCGTTGCCGACTCAGCAGCAATGGGCCGGCGTTCAGACGGTTATCGAGTCATCCACCGTCGCGGTGCGTGCCAACGAGCTGCTGCACCTGTTCCGCCAGCTCGATGAGGGGCAATGGTGGCTGGCGACGCTGGACGCGGGCCTGGTGGTCAACACCTTTGCGCCTGTGCAGGCGTCAACCCTCGATGCCACAATCCGCCGAGGCACGGTCTTGAAGGATGCACGCTGATGGCCAATATCAAAGTCACCGTCGATGACAAAGCGGTAAGCCAACGTCTGCAGCAGCTGCTGCAGGTGGTCGAGAAGCCCCGGCCCCTGATGCTGCAGGTTGCCGAAACCCTGCACCAGCAAAGCATGAAGATGTTCGAGCAGCAGGGTTTTCCCGCCAACAGCTGGCCCTCACTCAAGCCCAGCACCATCCGCTCGCGTTCCCGCGCCGGCCACTGGCCAGGGAAAATCCTGCAGGTGACCGGCCGCCTGGCGGCATCTGTCACGCCGGCATCCGGTGACGATTTCGCGCAGATTGGCTCTAACCTGGTGTACGCCGCCATTCAGCACCTCGGCGGCACCATCAAGCGCCAGGGCCAGGTGCGGCTTCGCACCGACCGCCAGGGAAACCTGATGAAGCGCGGCAACCTGGCGACGTTTGCCAGGCGTAGCCATAAGCAAGCCGTCGCGCGCGCCGTCAATTACAGCATCGTGATCCGTCCGCGTCCGTTCCTGCCGGTGACGGATAATCAGCAGCTCAACAAGCCGGCCTTTGAGGCGGTGATGGGCGTGCTGAATGATGCCTTTATGAAGTCCCGCTAAAAACGCCTCAGCGGCTTTTTGCGGGACGTTCACTGATTGAGGTGCAACGGCTCGCAAAAAATTCCCTAACAGCGCCAGAAGGTTTTTAAAAGGGGTCTAAAAAGGGTTGCATTGGTGTATGATGCCTAGACCGCTTTTCCCCTTCAAAAACAGTGTGACGAACCCCGTCCCCTGAATCCGTTTTTCCCATCCCGTTACATTGGCAGCATGAAACGAAACGTTGCTGTCGCATCCCTGGCCTTTGAGCTGAACCTGACCGGAAACACGATCCAGTTGTTCCCGGCCGGCGAGTTCCGCGCAAATGATGGCCGCCCCGCAGAATGTGCCAACTGGGTACTCAACGAGAGCCTGGCGCGCCAGGTCATCGAGCACCTGTCGTCACGCCAAAACAAAATCGTCATCGACTACGAACACCAGACCCTGCGGACTGAAAGCAACGGTCAACCGGCACCCGCTGCCGGTTGGTGGAAAGGCACCGATACCGTCTGGACGGATGCCGGCATGTTCGCCCAGAACGTCGAATGGACGGAAGCCGCCCGCAAAATGATTGCCGGCGGTGAATATCGCTATATCAGTCCCGTCTTTGCCTACGACAAGAAAACCGGTGCGGTGCTGCAGGTGTTGAATGCAGCGCTCACCAATAACCCCGCCCTGGACGGCATGAATCAAGTTGTCCTGGCGGCCGCCTCTCGTCTCATCGTGCAGGCATCAACTCAACCCTCCCCGGAGAAGACCATGAACGAAGAGCTGTTAAAGCTGCTGCGCAAGCTGCTTGGCCTTGCCGATGATGCAACCGAGGCCGATATCCTGGCCGCGCTGCAGCAGGCGGCCGGCGATATGCCGAAAGAAAATGAAGGTGATGCGGCTGCCGCGAGCCTCAGTAAGTTGCTGGAAATGTTTACCGCCCTGACGGCGTCGGTGAAAGGCAAGGACGACAAAATCGCCGCGCTGACGGTCGCCGCCACCGCCAACAAAGGCACCACTGTTGATCCGACCAAGTATGTGCCGATCGCAGTGGTCACCGACCTGACGACCCAGTTAGCCGCGCTGACCGCGCGCGTTGATGGTGGCGACCTGGACGGTCTGATCACCGAGGCGCTGTCCTCCGGGAAGCTGCTGCCGACCATGGAAGAATGGGCGCGCGAGATGGGCAAGAAAGACATTGCAGCTCTGCGCAGCTACATCAAGGCGGCTGCGCCGATCGCGGCGCTGACCACTCAGCAATCCGGTGGTAAAAAGCCTGCCGGCGAAACTCACGGGTTAACCGCAACTGAGCTTGAAGTTGCTGCGTTGACTGGCCTCACCCCGGCTGAATACGCCGCCGCCAAGAAGGAAATGCAATAATGGCTATCGTCACTCCTGCGCTGGTGAAATCGCTTTTTGTCAGCTTTAACAAGGCATTCCAGGACGGCTTAAAGGTCGCCGATTCTGACTACACCAAAATCGCCACGGTCATCAAATCGACCACGGCAACCAACATTTACGCCTGGTTGGGTCAATTCCCGCAGATGCGTGAATGGGTCGGCGCTCGCATCATCAAGGATATGAAAACCGACGGCTACGGCATCACCAACAAGTTGTATGAAAATACGGTCGGTGTGCCGCGCACGGCGATTGAAGATGACAGCGTCGGTGTCTATCTGCCCGTGATGACCGAAGCCGGTCGGGCTGCGGGCGTTTACCCGGATGAGCATATTTTTGCGTTGCTCAAGGCCGGTGAGACCTCGCTGTGCTACGACGGACAAAACTTCTTTGATACCGAACACCCCGTAGCGGCGAACGTGGACGGCACCGGCGCGATCACTCCGGTCAGCAACCTGTTGAAACCGGCAGGCACTGACCCGGCCAGCCCGGCCCCGTGGTATCTGATGTGTACCAATCGTGCGTTGAAGCCGCTGATTTTCCAGGAACGCATCAAGCCCGATCTCAAGGCTAAAACCAGTGACGACACCAGCGATCATGTCTTCATGAACGATGAGTTCCTGTATGGCGTGCGTGCGCGGTCGGCGGTGGGCTTCGGTTTCTGGCAGTTCTGCGTCAAGTCCACCAAGCCGTTGACGGCGGAGAACTACCAGGAGGCCTACACGCTGCTGCGCAATATGGTGGCTGATGGCGGTCGTCCGCTGAACATCAAAGGCGATCTGCTCGTTGTTCCGCCGACCCTGGCGGAAGCGGCGCGCAAGATTGTTGGCGTGGCCACCATCAACGGCGGCGAAGACAACCCGAACTACAAGCTGTCCGACATCCTGGACACCGCCTGGCTGATTTAAGCCGATCGTCACTCACTGATAGCGCTACGCCCTACGGGGCGTAGCGGGAGAATGTTGTTATGGCTACCCCAACCAAAAAGAAAGCGGAAGAAAAATACGTCAAGGACGATAAAAAAAAGCCAGGTGACGGCACCGAGAACGGCGCGGGTTCCACTGCAGGTGACGGCACCGAGAACGGCGCAGGCTCCGCTGCAGGTGACGGCACCGAGAACGGCGCAGGCTCCGCTGCAGGTGACGGCATTGAGAACGGCGCGGGTTCCGCTGCAGGTGCTGGCACCGAAAACGGCGCAGGTTCTGCTGCAGGTGACGGTACCGAGAACGGCGCAGGTTCCGCTGCCGGCGACAACACCGAAAACGGCGCAGGTTCTGCGGCAGGCGACGGCACCGATGCGAAACCCCATTGGTTCACCGTCCAGGTGGTGCGCTCACCGAGCGGGCGGCGCTTCCGTGCCGGTGTTGAGTTCACCTCCGAGCCAAAACCGTACGATTTCTCGCTGTTTAGCACTGAGCAGCTCAAAGCACTGGCTGCAGATCCTTATTTGCGCATCAAGCAGATTGCGCCGGCTGAGGAGTAATCATGGGGTACTGCACGCAGGCTGACCTGGTGGACGACTTCGGCGAGCAGGAAATCATCCGCATCTCCGACCGCGCCCGGCCGGCAACGGGGCAAATTGACCCGGCTGTGGTGGAGAAGGCGATTGCGGATGCGGACGCCGAAATCAACATGTACCTGGAGGGGCGCGGCCTGCTGCCGCTCCCCAGCGTGCCGGACACGCTGCGGCGTATCGCCAGCGATATCACCCGCTATTACCTGTATCAGAACCCCAGGGACGATTCACCGGTGAGCACACGTTACAACCAGCGCATACGCCAGCTCGAAAAAGTGGCGTCAGGCCGGTTATCGCTCGGGCTGGACAAGGCCGGCGAGGTGCTGGAGCCAGATGACAGCGTGGTGTTTGTGCCAGGGCGCAACATGTTCCGGAGGGATGGCCTGTGGTAACCGACTATCTCTTTTGCGAGCCGCTGCTGATTGGCCAGCTGCGTGATGCCGTACCGGAGTTTGTCGAAGTGACCGGCGTCGCCGGGCTGTCTCAGATGAACGATGACAACCCGGTATGCCCGATGGCGTATGTGATGTACCTGGGCGATACCGTCAACACCTCGACCGCCGCCACCGGTGGCAGCCAGCGCCGGCTGCAGTTCGTGACGCAGCTCTGGGCCGTGGTGGTCTGCGTGTATTTCGCCGACGGTCGCGGCCTCGGCGCAGATATCAGCAGCGAAGCCGGCCCGCTGATGTTGAAAACCGTCGAGGCCTTGGCCGGGTGGTCACCGCTCGAAGGGGTTACCCGGCCGCTGGCCAGGAGCAATCAGAGCCTGCCGGCACAGTACGAGTCCGGCTATGGCTATTACCCCCTGGTGTTTCAGGTGGACGTTCCCGCCGCGATTGGAGGCTATCGATGACCAGGCGAATTGTACTGACCGGCCCGCACACCCATCAGGGCGTGGCGCTTGCTGCCGGCGCTGAGATTGAAGTGGACGACGCAACGGCGCAGTGGCTGATTGAGCACGCCGGCGCGAAAAAAGCGGTCGTGAACCGCAAAACCAAAACCGAGACCGGCTCCGCCGACTCACTGACCGAGGAACAGGAACAATGACCCCAGAAACTTACTACTACGGCCAGGGCAAGGTGTTCCTCGGCCGTCGCAATGCGCAGGGCCAGGCGGTATCGCTGCGCTGGATTGGCGACGTGGGCGAGCTGCAGATTGCGCTCACCACGGACTCTTTCACCCACAAAGAGTCCTATACGGGCCAGCGTGCGCCCGTGCGCCGCATCAGCACCGGCAAGGATGGCACGGTCACCGCCACCTGGTATGAGCATTCGCCGGATAACCTGGCCATTCTGCTGTACGGCGAGAAAGTGGCCGTCCCGGCCGGCACCATCACCGGCGAAGCGCTGCAGGCAGGGATTCTGGCCGGCGACCGCGTCACGCTGAATCATCAGAACGTCAGCGCCGTGACGATTGCCGATCTGGTCGAGGGGACGGATTACAAGCTCGACGCCAAGTTTGGCGCGCTGGATTTCCTGACCACGCCGGCGACGCAGCCGCTTAGCGTCAACTATACGCACGCCAGCAGCGTTAACACTTCGGTATTCACCCAAACGCCCGATGAATTGTTCCTGCGTTACGAGGGGATCAACCTGGCAGAGAACGGCGCGGCCGTCGTCGTTGAGCTGTACCGCGTGCAATACGACCCGGCGTCGGCGTTGAGCCTCATCAATACCGATACCTCGTTGCCTGGGCTGGAAACCACCGCGACCGTCCTGTTGGACACTGAACGGCCGGATGACGCCCAGTTTGGCCGCTATGGGCGCGTGATCCACGTCGGGAGTGTGTGATGACGGATGAGCTGAACATCCTGATGCCAGACCGGACGCTGACCATCTGTGGCGTCCAGGTCACGGTGCATGAGTACACCCTGGCCGAGCAGCTGCAGCACCGTCAACCGCTCAAGGCAATCAGCGAAGGGTTCATGGATGCGATGAACGCCAAGCCGGATGCCGAGGTGTCGATTGATGAGTTGTACGACGTCCTCGGGGCGAACTGGGATGCGGTGCTGCAGGCGGTAGCGGTCTCCTGTGGCCGCAGCGTCGAATGGGTCGCCGGTCTGACCGGTGACGATAGCGAAAGCCTGCTGCTGATCTGGTGGGGCGTCAACGCAGCTTTTTTTACCCGCAACGCCATTCGCCCGGCGCTCACCAGGCTGGTGCAGCAGCTGCAAAACCCGCCCCCTGGGGAGAGGTCTTCAGCTGCCTCATCGACCACGGCCACCGATTCGGCGAACTCAGACACTACACCGCCCGCCAGTTGAAGCTGTTCCATGAGCAGGCACTCAAGCGCGAGTTGACGGAGCGAATGCACCACACCCTTGACGGCAGCGCCAGTTTCGCGGGGGGAAAGACGTTAAAGGGGTATATCGACAAGTTCAAACAGGCTTTAAAACGGCGTTAATTTCCCTCCTTCCACCCCGCTGACCGGCGGGGTTTTACTCATACCGACGGTGATCAAGCATGGCAAGCGGAAACGGCAACCTGGAATTGCGCCTGCGTATTCAGGCGGATTTAAAAAGCGCCCAGGCCTCCCTCAAGCAACTGCAGTCCTCCCTGGACAGCGCCAGCCAAAGCGGCACCCGGTTGGGCAGTGCCGGCGGCTCGGCAGCGTCCGGTCTCGATCGTGTCGGTTGTGCTGCCGACAGCGCCAACCGAAAGCTCGATAAAACCGCCGCTAACGTTGATGGCCTGAGCAACCAGTTGACCCGGCTCAAGCCGCTGGCGGCGGCCATCGGTATTGCGCTTGGCGGCGGTCTGATAGCCAACCTGGCCAGCACTTCCGACGAGTACACCAACCTGGCGGCGCGCATTCGTTTGGTTTCTACGTCCAACGAACAAGCCGGCATGACCTTTAAATCAGTCATCGGCCTGGCAAATGAAACCGGTCAACGCATCGCCTCGACCGCCGAACTGTATACCCGCATGGCCCGATCGCTTAAAGGCAGCGCGACCCAGACCGAACTGCTGCAGGTGACCAGCACCATCAACAAAGCGGCGATCGTCTCCGGTGCGACAGCCGAAGAGTCCACGAACGCCATCATCCAGCTTAGCCAGGGGTTGGCATCCGGCACGTTACGCGGGGAAGAATTCAACTCGGTGTCGGAACAGATGCCGCGCATAATGGAGATGCTGGAGAAATCCCTGGGCAAAACCCGTGGCGAACTGCGCGCGATGGCCGATCAAGGGATGCTCACCACACAGGTGGTCTTCAAGGCGCTGAAAGACGGTGCCGGCGACGTTGACCGCGAATTTGCGCAGATGCCGCTGACCATCGGCCGCGCCGCCACGGAAATGGCCAACGCCTGGGTCGAGTTCGTCGGCGGCACCAACGATGCGCTGGGCGCATCCAAAGCGATTGCGGCCGTCATTTCCGGTCTGGCCAGCAACATGTCCACGTTGACCACTGCCGCCATTGCCCTGGCGGTGGTGATGGGCGGCCGTAAGGTCGCCGCGCTGGTTGCAGCGACCACGGCCGCGCGTGCCGACCGCATCGAGACGCTGCAGCTTGCCGAGGCGGAATATGCCGAAGCCAAAGCCGCCGTGGCTGCTGCGCAGGCGCAGGCCGCCCGCGCCAAAGTCTCCGGCATCACCGCACCTGGCGCACGCGCCAAAGCGGAAGACCTGGTGACTGCGTCACTGGTTCGCCAGACCGCTGCAGAGAAAGCGCTGGGCGTCGCCCGCGCCTCTGCATCGACCTTTGGTCGCCTGGGGACAGGATTGATGGGGCTGCTGGGTGGCCCGATGGGGCTGGCAATCACAGGCGTGACGCTGGCTGTCGGCGGCCTGAGCGCGGCCTATGCGGCCAACCAGGAGCATGAAGCCGCGCTGGCGCAGCAGCACCAGCAGACCATCCAGACCCTGGAAGACCAGCGCCAGAAAACCGAGGCGCTGATAAACGCCCAGGGCCGCCTGAAAGATTCGGTCAGCACGGGCGATGCGCTGACGCAGCAACGCACCAACGCCGATGTGCTTACCCAGGACAGCAAGAAACTCAGCGACCTGCAGAGCCAGGCGGCATCGCTTAAACAGCAGATTGACGGCCTGCTGAGCAGCCCGGCCCCGAGCGGGATCGGCATCGTTTACCTGACTGACAAACTGGCCGAGGTGCAAAAGCAAATCGATGCGCTGACGCCGAAGTTCGACAACCTCAGCGACGTGCAAGACAAGCTGTCCGATGAGCTGGAAAACCGCCTGGCGCGCGCGATGGATGCGCCGACCGCAAGCGGCAAGACGCTGCGTGATGTGTTGACCGATCTGCAGAACGCCGGCCCCATTCGCTGGATGGATGAGGCCGTGGCGCAGATGGCGCAAAGCGAGGCGTCCTTTACCGCGCTGAGCGCCGAAGCCGACAAGCTGCGGCCGAAGCTGGAGAAAGAGCTGGCCGATGCGACCTACACGGCCGCCCAGCAGTTGGAGCAGCTGCGTGACAAAACCATTGCTGCGGCGCTGGCGGCCGGCAAGGCGCCGGAAGATATCGACAAACTGCGTGAAAGTCTGGAAAAGCTGATCAACCTGCAGAAGCAAACCGACCAGGCCAAGGAGAACAAGAAGAACTCAGATGCGGCTGCGCGTTCGGCCAAGTCGGCCGCCTCGGCCAATGAGACCTACGTCAAGGGGCTGGAGAAACAGGCCTTTGCCGTCGGCAAGACCAAATCGCAGGTCGCGGCTTACGAGCTGGCGGAAAAAGGCCTGTCCGGGGCGCTGAAATCGCGGGCCGAAGCGGCGCTGGCGGTTATCGCAGCCGGCGAGCAGAAAGAGAAATCGGACGCCAACGCCACCAAGAACGCCCAGCTGCAGGCGCAATATCTGAAAGCCACCGGCGACGTGCTCGGAGGCGGCCTGGCGGAAGTGCGGGCCAACATCGCCGAGATGCGCAAGGAGTTCACCCAGACCGGCAACACCGAGGGGCTGGCCTGGCTGGACAAATTGCTGCCGGTGCAGGAAGCCAAGGTGCGCGCCGACGCGCTCAAAAAGAGCCTGGACGACCTGCAAACCTACCGCAGCCAGAAAGAAAGCAGCATCCAGGCGCAGGTGCAAGCGGGCCTCATCTCAGAACTGCAGGGCCGCCGGCAACTGGTCGCATTGCATCAGGAAGTCGGCAGCAAAATCACCGAGAGCTTGCCGCAGCTGCGCGAAATGGCGGCCTTGCCTGGCGAAGCCGGCGAGCAGATGCGCGACCTGCTGGTCAACCTGGAGAACGAGCTGATAACGCTAAAATCCACCACGGACGACCTGACGGCCGCGTTTAAAGACGGGCTGCAGGATGGCATGGAGAGCACGCTCAACGGGCTGGCAGATGGCACGCTAAACCTCAGTGATGCGGTGTTAAACCTGGCTAAATCGGTCGCCAATGCCATGGCGCAAGTCGCATCACGCAACCTGGCCGGCATGGCGATGGAAGGCCTCGGCAGCGTGACCGACAGCCTCAAGGGGCTGCTGGGTCTCGGAGCCAGTACGGCCGGCAGTGCCGCCGGCACCGCTGTTAACGCGGCCACGGATACCGCGACCGATGCCGCCGGTGCGACCACCTACGCGACGGCCATCACCACCGCCTCCACGGCGGGAGCCACCGCAATGGGCACATCAATCACTGCAGGCAGTACAGCGTTGACGGGCGGTTTCACCACGGCGCTGACAACCGGCATCACGGCACTCACCACGGCGTTGACGACGGCATTCACGACCGGTGCGGCCACACTGGCCTCGGCCATTGCGTCTGCCAGCGCCGCCGGCAGCGCGTCCTCCGGTCTGGGTGCGGCTGCCAGCGTGGCGGCCGCGACCGGTGGCCAGATCACCGGCCCCGGCACCGGCACCTCCGACAGCATCGCGGCTCGCTTGTCAAACGGCGAGTTTGTCATGAAAACCGCCGCTGTCCAGCGTTATGGCGTGGACTTCATGCACGCGGTTAACCAGGGCCGCCTCGGTGCGTTCGCCGATGGCGGGCTGGTCTCCGACCCCGGTTTTAGCCGCGCGGCCGGGGTGAATCAATCCGTTAACCCTGATGCACCGGGTGCGCAAGGTGCCGGCGGCGGTACGACCAACCTGCAGCAGTATCTGGTGCTCGATCCAAACGAGATGCTGGACAGGGCCGTCAAAAGTGCGCCAGGTAACCGCGTCATGATGACCTGGGTCAAGGCCAATACCGCGACGCTCAAGCAGTTGCTGGGGGGGAAATAATGGCCGTTCGTCTCCCATGGTTGATGGAGCCTGATTGGGCCGAGGGTGTCAGTGAAACCCTGTCCTGGAAAACGGACGTCCTGACCTCCCCGTCCGGGGCAGAACAGCGCATTGCCCGACGTCTGTCGCCGCGCCGGCTGTATGAGTTTACCGTGCTTGCCGGCAATGCCGACGCCCGCGCGTTGGAGACCCAGCTTTTTCATGCCGGCGGCGTCACCTGGGATATGCCGGTGTTTCCTGACGTTGCGGTTTTGTCGGCCCCAATCGCGGCCGGCAGCCAGGTTATCGCGGTGCCAGCGGCCGGCCGTGATTTTGTCGTGGGCGATAACCTGCTGCTTAAAGAGGGTTTCGGGATGTTGGCCAAACAGACCGTCGCGCAGATCCAGAGCATCGATGCAGGCAGCGTCACCGTCACGGCCCCGTTAGGCGCGTGGCCAGCCGGCACATGGGTTTATCCGCTACGGCCGGCCGTCTTTACCGATACGCCGGCAATCACCCGTCACAGTGACAGCCTGATGCGTCTGCAGCTGCGCTTTCGCCTGGCGGCACATAACCCGTTTGCTCCGGCGATGAATGCCGCTATCTATCGCGGGCATCCCGTGCTCGAACAAGATGCCGATTGGGTTGACGACCTGACGGCCGAGTATCAGCGACAGCTCCTGGAGCTGGACAACGAGGTGGGCATTCCCTACCGCACCGATACTGCCGGCCGGGCCTTTATCATGCAACAGCATGTGTGGTCTGAAATCGGTCGCCAGGCCCAGGCCAGGCTGCGCGGCCAGCTCTATTACCTGCGCGGTCGCCAGCGTGCGATTTGGGTCGCCAGCCAGGCGCAGGACTTCATCCCTGTGCGGACTGTCGGCAATGCGCTGGTTGTGGCGGTTGCCGGCTTTAGTGAGTTTGGTGTGGTGCCTGGCCGGCGTGATCTGCGTCTGCAGTTGGTCGATGGCACCCGCGTTTACCGCCGTATCCTCACCGCCACGCGCCTGAGTGATTACGAACTGCTGGCGCTGGACGGTGACGTTCCGCCGGCGGATTCCATCAGCCAGGTGTCATTGATGGCGCTTTGCCGCCAGAACACTGACGACATCACTTGGGAACACACGACCGATGCGGACGGGTTTGCCCAGGTATCAACCACATTCCGAGGGCTACGCGATGAGCTGGAGTGATTTTGAGTATTCCACCGCCAACGGCCAGCCGGTCACGCTCTATGAGTTCGTGCGGGGCGATACGCAGTTTTTCCGCTACACCAACGCCGATCAAGATATCACCGCCGCCGGTGCCGTATGGCAGCAGCAGGCGATCAGTGATGGCGGTCTGAGCGTAGGTGCCGGCGACAGCATGGACATTACGCTGCCTACGACCAACCCGGTGGCCATGCTCTTTCGCGGCCTGCCACCGTCCCAGCCGGTGCGCGTTCGCATTCATCGCTGGCACGTCGGCGACAGCCAGGGCGAGTTCCGCACCGTCTGGATCGGCTCCATTACAGAGGTCAAGCGCGAGGCAATAGACCGCACCCGGCTTGTCACCGCCAGTCTGGCCAGCACCTTTACCCGCAGCGGCCTGCGCCTGACCTGGGGGCGCGCCTGTCCGTATTCGCTGTATGACCACAATTGCAAGGTATCGCCGGCGGCGTTTGGCGTCGGCGGCCTGGTTATCAGCGCACTCGATGGCGTGAGTATCACCGTCAATCTGCCGGCTGGTTCTCCCGACGGCTGGTTTTCCGGCGGCTATCTGGAATGGCTGGCGGATGGCGTGACAGAACGGCGTGGGCTGCGCGCGCAGAGTGGCAACGTGCTGGGCCTGTTCGGCGGCTCGGCCGGGCTAAGCGTTGGCCAGGTGGTGGCGGTTTTTCCGGGATGCGATCGCACCATCACGACCTGTAACGACAAGTTTAACAACGTCCTGAACTACGGCGGACAACCCCATATGCCGGGCAAGTCGCCGTATCAGATTATCAAACTGTTTTGAGGAAACGCGTATGTGGTGGGCTGTTGCGAAATTCGTTGCGGTGATTGTGGCGTCCTATGTGCTGAATACGGCGTTGGCTCCGCGTCAGAAGAACAACACGCCGGAAGCGGCGACGGAAGATGACTGGAACCTGCCTCAGCCGACCGAAGGCACGCCGCAATGCATCTTCTTTGGCGATTGCTGGAGCGAGGACTGGTTTGTTCTTGCCTATGGCAATTACCGCTATGAAGCCATTAAGAAATAAGGGGAACGCCATGTTGATCACGATGGAAGATATTCGCGCCGGCGGCGGTTGTGCGCCTGGTCTGCGCGCCTTCTTTGCCCGCTATGGGCTAGACCTTAAAGCCTTCATTCGCGATGGCGGTATCGATGCCGAGCTGCTGGCCGGCACCGGGGATGCGCTGGCTATCAAGATTGTGCGCCTGGCGCAATCCAAAGCTGAGCCGGAGGCCAACTGATGGGCGGCGGTGGCAAGGGGTCGAAGAAAGTCACGGTGGGCTACAGATATTCCTGGGATATCCAGGCCGGGGTTGGCCGTGGCCCGGTCAATGAGATTGTGGCCATCAGCGCCGATAAGAAAACGGTGTTTGCCGGCACGCCCGGCCAGGTTTCCGGCAACACGTCGCTGTACATCGACAAGCCGAACCTGTTCGGGGGTGAAGACACCGGCGGTGAAGGTGGTATCCAGGGAACACTCGAGGTGATGATGGGCGGCCCTGATCAGGTGCCGTCTCCCTCATTATTGACGTTGCTCACGGGGTTAGTGCCGGGTTTTCGGGGGCTGGTCACCACCTTCTTTAGCGGGTTAGTCAGCTGCTACAGCGCCTCACCTAAGCCGTGGTCTTACCGCGTTCGCCGCACCACGCAAGGCTGGGATGGGCCGGTGTGGTATCCGGAGAAGGCGCTTATTCTGCTGCAGAACACCGAGGGGCAGCTTGATGACGAGGCCGACCTGACCGCTGAACAGATTGCCAACCTGCGTGCGATCCATGCCATGAACCCGGCGCACATCCTGGTTGAGTGCGCGCTCAATCGTGACTGGGGGCGCGGGCTGGTGCTGGGTGACCTGGATATTGACAGCTACCGCATCGCGGCAGACCGGCTCTATGACGAAGGGTTTGGCCTTTGTTTTCGTTACAACCGCCAGGACGACCTCAACACGTTTGTGCAGCAAGTCCTGGATCATATCGGCGCAGCCCAATACGGTGACCTGAGCACGGGCAAACTGACGCTCAAGCTGCTGCGTGATGACTACGACCCCAATACCTTGCCGCTGTTTACCTACGACAACGGCATCGTGGGCGTACAGGACGACGACAGCACCAGCGCCGATGCGGCCCCGAATGAAATTGTGGTGACGTACCGCGACCCGGTGACCAACAGCGAAGGCGAAGTGCGCGCGCAGAACCTGGGGGCGATCCAGAACGTGGGGTTGATATCAGAGAGCGTCGAATACAAAGCCGTGCCGACCCATGCGCTGGGCGCGAGGTTGGCGCAACGTGACCTCGAGACCCGCGCGGCCGGGTTGACCCGACTAATTATCAATTTCGACCGACGCGGCGGCGTGCTGACGCCGGCCGGCGTTTTTCGCATCAGCTTGCCAGAGCGCAACATCGGCAACATGGTGATGCGTGTTGGCAAGATTGAAGAACAGGACACCGGTGAGTTGAAGGTGACGGCCATTCAGGATGTGTTCGGGATGCCGAGCACGTCGTACAGCAGCGGCGAGCAAGGCAGCACCTGGTCACCGCCAGACAAGACGGCACGTCCCGTTACTGATAGCCAGCTCCTTGAACTGCCCTATATCGTCCTGGCTGCCACCGTCGGGCCGGCGGAGCTGGCGGCCATTCCCCCGGAGGCAGGTTACCTGGGCGTGATGGCCAGTGCGCCCAGCAGCGCCTCCATCAACTACCTGCTGCAGACGCGCGCCGACGGCGTGAACTGGCGCGGTAATCTTAACGGCGATTGGACGCCGGCCGTCACGCTCACACAGCCTGCAGGTCGCTTTGATACCACCTTTAAGGCGTCATTAACCACGCTGCCGGCAGTGGGTGCCGGGGCGATTATCGGTGATGAGATTGTTCGTATCGATGCCGCCGATCTGGCGACCGGGACGTTGACCGTTGGGCGTGGCTGTGCCGATACGTTGCCGGCTGGCCATCTGGCCGGCGCGCGGCTGCGTTTCTTCCAGGATGCGATTGAAAGTGATGGGTTGGAATATCTGGAGGGAGAAACAATAGACGTTCGTTTGTTGACGCGAACGGCACAAGAAACACTCGCTGCCGGCGCTGCACCTGTTAACCATTTGACGCTACAGGCTCGCCAGGCAAAACCCTATTTGCCGGCAAATATTCGTTTAAATGACGAACCTTATCCCCTCGTTGCAGAACCGGCAGCGGAATATATTTTAACCTGGTCTCACCGTGACAGGCAATTACAAGCTGACCGGTTAATTGATTATCTTGATAGCAGTATTGGCCCAGAGTCGGGGGTGGTTTATGTAATTACACTCGTTCGCCCTGATACCGGGGATATTGTTTGGACGACAAATACCGTTGAAGCAACATTGACGCTGCCGTATTCGTCCGCGACCTCCCCATTAAATCGGGTTCACACGGTCAGTATAGAAGCCAGGCGCGGCGATATTGCATCGCTGAGCAATTGGATCATCACATTACCAACAGGCCACTATGTTGAACCAACTCCGGAGCCGGAGCCGCAACCGGAAGAACCTGCGGCATAAGGCGGTAACCAATGAGTGATTTTTATTACGGTCAAGGGAAACTTTACCTGGCTCGCCGGAATACGGCGGGCCAGGCTTTATCGTGGCGATGGGTCGGTGATGTTTCAGCGCTGGATTTAGAGCTGGAGTTTGACGAGAAAAAAACCAAAGGCTCGGCCGGCGGCCAGCTTGTTACAATGCAGCGTTATATTTCAGCTATCAGTGGAAAAGTTACGTCAATCTGGCATGAGTATGCACCTGACAACTTGAACATATTATTGTCAGGTAGCCATACCTCACGCACTCCCAACCTGTTTGCGCAAGATATATTGCCGGCAGGGATTGTGGCTGGCGATCGCATCAGCCTGAGTAATCAACAAGTCTGGGGTGTGAGAATCAACGGGATGACCGAAGGCACACATTATAGTGTCGATAAACTGTGGGGAGTTATTGTCTGGCTCACCACACCGGTGAATCAGCCAGTGATTGTCGATTATGAACATTTAGGCAACGAAACGCTGCCCATTCTCACGCACCAGGGTGAAGAATTTGCGTTGCGTTATGAGGGAATAAACCTTGCTGAAAATAACAGCCCCGTTTTAGTCGAGATATATCGTGTGAAATTTGACCCCGTATCAAAAATGGCGTTATTGAACAAGGACTCTGACCTGAGTGGATTGGAAACCAGCGCCGATATTCTTTATGACTTTTCGAAAGGTGAAGACCCGTTATTAGGCCGTTTAGGCCGTATCGTGATGTTTAAACGGTTAAGCGGGATAACTCACAACGGGGCCATTACTCATAATGGCGCATATACACATAGAGGTTAAAATCATGGCCAGCTCACTGCCAGAACAAAATAAATGGGAACCCAGTGTTTATCAGCTTGAGAAAGACACTCCCGTATTGGGTGGGCCAGGGGGGCCAGACAACATGCAGGCTCAACAGCTTGCCAACCGAACCCTCTATCTTAAATCCATCGTAGATGGTCTGCAGTCGGGTGATACTCCCTATTCATCGTTGGAAAAGGCCATCGATGCGATTGCAGCAGGTATCATTCCAGAAGGCAGTAAATTCTCTGTTCGTTCCGATAATCCTGACTACTGGATGGAGGAATATGTTAATCAGGCAGGGACACCGGTTAAAACCGGCAAGTTTCTTTTAGATGGAAGCGCGATAACAAAGCTCATCACCTTTGACGATAACGGTAATGCCATTCTTATCAATGATGTTGATGAACAAAGCCTGATTGTTATTGGGGATAGCGCTGGTGTTCATTTAACCGGAATGGATGGCAGCGTTCAGGAACGCCTCGGCGCGATAGGTAAAGACCGTGCACCTTTCATTCTGACTCTCAGTGATGTAGAGAAACTGGCTATTGGGGTTATTAATGATTTTGGGCATTTGAATTTGCCTCACCTCCCAGACTCTGTGCAAAACATGCTAAATAGCCATCGTAGACGAATCGAGAAGATTATCAATAATCGCCGTTATCTCGATATTCGTGAGTGTGGATATTACCCTGGTCGGGGCGAGAATGCATTACATGCAATACAATTAGCCATTAACACCCTGTACGCGGCTGGCGGTGGAGTCCTCTACCTGCCAGAAGGCATTTACCCCCTCTCAAGCCACATCGTTCCGCGGAGTGGTGTTGCTGTTATTGGGGCCGGGATGGGTAAAACCGTGCTCATGCCGTACAAAGCTAATGCGGCATTCAGATACATCGGTAAAAACGGGAACACCATTACCTATTTGGATAATTGTGTGTTTTCAGATTTTACCATTGACGGCATCAATCAGGTGCTGCCATCAAATGGCGTGTATATCCCAGATATAAAAGGTATGTTTTTCCAATATTATTCAAACACCATTATTGATAGGGTAGAAATTAAAAACACTGGTGCAACAGGTTTGGGTCTCGACTTCCCTGATAATGTTTGGATTAACAGGGTTAGGACACAAAACTGTGGGCGATTGGGTACGGATACCGGCACGGGAGAGCCGGCTGATATCAACACGCCCATCCTTCGTCGCCCTTTGGGTGCATCGGGCATCGGACTGGGAACCGGGGCTAAAGATGTTGAGGTTATATTCGTCAGCGAAACGGTGAATATTTCCAATATGAATTTCGGCATCTTCTTTGAGCCTCAGCTGGCAGGGGCAGCCAAAGGAGCGGTCTGTGTTAATAATGTCTGCATTGGAAACTTTGCAGGCATTGCCGATTGTGGCATCGATGGGCTGTTGACGGCGGGTAACGTGATGGACAGTAACAAGTATGGATTTCTGCTGTATCCCGGTACGAACCTCGGCGGCAAACCAGGCCGACGAGGTCTGGTGACAAATAATCTCATTTGCAACAGCTTATCTCATGGTGTGTATTCATATAGCCAGAAAACCGATCCACTACTCGGCGAGTATCAATTTGTCAGCAATAAAATTCGTGGCAACGCTGAGGATGGTATTAATCACCGCTATACCTCCCCAGCGGTTAAAATCAGCAGCATTGTTATCCATGGTAATGACATTTATGAAAATGGTCGCCATGGCATCCATTTTGAAGCGGGTAACATTGCTATCAATACCGACATTACCAATAACCGAATCTGGGCTAACGGCAAGCTATCGTCAGGTAATGCTATTAATATCAATGTCCCAATGCTGGGTTGCAGTATCACCTCCAACAAATTGCGGGATATTTTGCAGTTTGATTCGGAAGGGCAACCAGCGCCAACACAACAATATCCAGTGAATGTTTCAGCTGCGCTGACGGACACAGATATTTCGTTTAATCATTGTGTTGGGAATGCCGCCAATACGTTTAACTTGACCGGCACCCAGACACGCGTGACCACGTTCTCAAATGCGGGGATTCAATGATGACGCTCGTTAAAAACATTGTGTTCATCAATGGAATCAGGCAAACCACTTGCAATATCACATCAGGGGCTATTTATTATGGCAACGATTCTACAAAGTAATAGCAGATATAATGGTGATGTAAGCCATCTGCCCAGTATCAATGCGCCGCTGCCAGCTGGGGCCGCCCTCTATGCCGATTTCGCCAATTCGATGTTTGTCATTCAACTGGCGTCTGGTCAGGTGGCTCGTTCATCTGACCTGACCAGCATCCTGTCATTCAACCGGTCTAGCGCGGCCACGCGCATTGGCAAAACCGGGTTGATTGAGTATTTGACGGCTAATCAGCCAGCCATTGATTACCATCCTATGACGGGGGTGTGTTTGGGCTTGCGAGCTGAATATGCAGCGACAAATCGCCTGGCCTACAGCCAGAATTTCTCTAATGCAGCAGGCTGGACGCCCACCGGTATTGCTCTCACTGCTGATGATGTTATTGCGCCAGATGGCAATTTGACGGCGACAAAAATTATTGAAGCGTCTGACTCTACGGTTTCCCCCCGAACGTTGCTTGCAAATACCACGATGGTGGCTGCAAAAGACCAACCATATACATTTAGTGTGTGGGCTAAGGCTAATACCGGGAAGGTGTTGCAGATTGCGGCGCAGGGAGCCGTTGCCAGCACCCAGTATACGAATTTCGACCTGGCTAACGGCAAAATTGGAAAGACAACGTCCCAGATTTTGCAGGTGTCGATGGAGCAGTACCCTAATGGATGGTATCGATGCGCAATAACGATCACCCCAACCGGGGCTGTATCACCACAATTCACCCTGGCGCTGGTTAATAGTGATTCAGGGGCTGGCGCGCTGCCTTCTTATCAACCGTCTACCGTTGGTTCAGTATGGATTTGGGGTGCCCAGGCTGAGCGCCGGGATGGTGCGTCGTCATACATACCAACGTCTGGAGCCGAAGCTCAGCGCGCTGATGATATTTGCACAACATCTGGGACAGCTGACTTTATATCGTCGTCTAATGGTACTGTGCTTTTAACGTGTGTAACGTCACACAGCTTGCAATCTATCAGCGGCCAATACAACGCGCTGTCATGTGCCCTTGTAATCGACAATGCCGTTGAAGGTGCACACCTGAGATTGGCATATCGACTAACTACGAATAACTCAGGCCAGGCACAGTTTGCGTCAGTTCCTGATGCATCCGGGGTTTCTCAGTCCCTTGAAATCCCAAGCATGGCCCCAGTCAGAGATAGTGAGCAGTCGGCTATATTTTCGTATGAGTCAGCTCAATTAAGACTGAGGTTATTTGATGGGTTCAATTGGTTTGGCCGCACGATTACCGGTATGCCTCCCACGTTATCCCGCCTGTGTTTCGGCAGGTCGTATCTTGGGCCAAATAATTGGTTCAATGGGCACATCAAAAAGGTTGTGTATTGGCCGCAAACGCTAAGCGAGAAGGACATGGAGAAGTCAATCGGCTATCTGTCGTAACCATAAGTTTCATTTTATTTCGGACTGTCCAAAATCGTGCGCTTTCGCATTATTTTGCAGTCCGATTTATTATGCAATTCAGTCCAGAATTTTTCGCCGCGCTACATTCCTCGGCCGTCATCGTCGCCGGGAAATAACGCATCACCTGCGGATCGGCGTTAAGCGCGGCGAAGGCCGGCAGGTCGTCGTCGCGCCAGAGGCGCAGCCGCAGCCTGGCGCTGTCGAGGGTAAGGATGGTTGACATGATGCATAGCCTCCAATGAACAAGGGCGCGGCGAGCCGCGCCCTTGGGCCGTCAACGGAACAGCGTTTGCGCCCAGCGCGCCAGCCCGGCGGTGACCGAGCCGAAGTCGTTGCCGCCGACGATCGGAATGCCCGGCAACTGCTGTTGCAGCGCGGCGCGCAGCAGGGGGGAGCGCGCGCTGCCGCCGGTCAGGTAGATCACCTGCGGCGCGGTCTGGCTGCTGGCCAGCGCGGCGCTGACCTGCTCCTGAATGCGCATCAACGGCTGCGAGATGGCGTCGGCGAGCTGAGCCTGGCTAATGCTCTCCGCCAGATCGGCCTGCACGAAATTGAGCGGCGCGCTGATGGCCGTTTGACCGGACAGGGCTATCTTACTCTCTTCGGCCGCACGCACCAGTCGGTAGCTCAGGCGCTGCTGATACACTTTCAGCAGGCGTTTGACCTTTTCCGGCTCCGCCGCGTCGAGGATCAGATCGCGTAGCACGCGGCCGTTGGTGGCGCTGTAGAAGTCGTTTTGCGCCGGCACGTCGTTGGTCGCCACCGCGTTCCAGTAAGGCAGCGCCGGCAGGGCAATGCCTTTCGCGGTTTCACCGCCCAGGCCGAACAGGGGCATCAGCTGTTTGAAGGCCAGCATGATGTCCAGATCGTTACCGCCGACCCGGCAGCCGCTGTGGCCCAGCAGGCTCTGCTGGCGATCGGCGCGGTCGCGCCACTGCGGCCCCATCAGCAGTACCGAGCAGTCGGTGGTGCCGCCGCCGATGTCTACCACCAGCACGGTTTGCTCTTCGTTCAGCGTTGCCTCGAAGTCCAGCCCAGCCGCGACCGGCTCGAACTGGAATTCAATGGCTTTGAAACCGGCGCGTTCGGCGGCGCGCTGCAAAATGCCCTGCGCCTGCCGGTTGGCCTCTTCGCCGCCGATGCCCTGGAAGTTGATCGGCCGGCCGATCACCGCCTGCTCGATACCGGTCTGCAGCACGTTTTCCGCCTGGCGTTTGATGTGGAACATCATGGCGCACACCAGGTCTTCGAACAGGGCGATCTGCTGCGGCTTCAGGCCGTTGGCGCCGAGGAAGGATTTCGGCGAGCGCACGAAGTACACCTCTTCCGGATCTTCCATGTAGTGCGCCAGCGCCTGCAGGCCGAACAGCACGCTGTCGCCGTTGACCGGAATGTCTTCTTCGCGGTTGTAACTGATGGCGCGGCGCAGCAGCTGCTGGTTTTCTTCGCTGCCGGTCGGCACCTGCCAGTGGCGGTGCAGGCATTCGCTCACCGCTTCGCGGGTCGGCGCGCACAGCATCGAAGGCAGATACGGTTCGTTGTTTTCCAGCGTCAACAGCTCGGGGCCGTGGTCGCGCATCACCGCGACGGAACAGTTGGCTGTCCCGTAGTCGAATCCAATAAACATCTCTTTTTTGTCCCCATGCCAATGAAGGGGGGCGACTTTACCCGAGACGGAGCCGGCGGGCAATGCGCCGATGCGCGAGTGTCGAAAAATTTAGCGGGCGCGGCGGCGGCGTGCTTAACTTAATGTCCGAATTCCGCACGTCAGCGCGCCAGCCGAGCCCCATAATGCAGAAAAAACCGAACCCGAGCGTTGCCATGAATACCCAACAGCAAGCGTTGTACGACGCGCTGCGCGCGCGTGACCGCAAATTCGACGGCCGCTTTTTCGTCGGCGTCTCTTCCACCGGCATTTATTGCCGCCCGGTGTGCAGCGCCCGCACGCCGAAGCTGGAAAACTGCACCTTCTATCCGAGCGCGGCGGCAGCCGAGCTGGCGGGCTTTCGCCCCTGCCTTAAATGTCGGCCGGAGCTGGCGCCCGGCCTGGCGCTGATCGATCTGGGCAACCGCTATGCGCAGGTGGCGGTACAGCTCATTGAGCAGGGCTATCTGTCCGAACACAGCTGCGAAGCGCTGGCGGCGCGGCTGGGCATTTCCGATCGCCACCTGCGGCGCATCTTCGCCGAACAGTTTGGCGCTTCGCCGATCGATTACGCGCAGTCGCATCGGCTGCTGCAGGCCAAACGCCTGCTGGCGGATACCGACCTGCCGCTCAGCGAGGTGGCGTTCGCCGCCGGTTTCGGCAGCCTGCGGCGTTTCAACGAGCTGTTCAAGGCGCGCTATCGCCTGATTCCGTCGGCGCTGCGCAGCGGCGGCGCGCGCGGTGAACGGGCCGCCGCCAGCGGCCTGGTGTTTCACCTGGGTTATCGGCCGCCCTATGACTGGGATCGCATGCTGAACTTCTTGCAGGCGCGCGCCGTGCAGGGCGTCGAGCGGGTCGAGGGCCGGCGCTATCTGCGTTCGATCGCCGTCAACCAGGGCGGTACGGAGTATTGCGGCTGGCTCAGCGTGCAGCCGGAAGAAGCGCGCAACCGGGTCAGGGTCGAGATCGCGCCGGCGCTCAGTTTGGTGACGACGGAGGTGCTGCGCCGCGTACGCTTGCTGTTCGATTTGGACGCCGCGCCGGATCGCATCAATGAGGCGCTGGGTTCGCTGGCGGCCGATGCGCCGGGGCTGCGCCTGCCGGGCTGCGTGAACAGCTTCGAGCAGGCGGCGCGTGCGGTGCTGGGTCAGTTGGTCAGCGTGAAAATGGCGGCAACCTTCGCCGGGCGGATGGCCGAACGTTGGGGAGAACCGCTGGCGGCGCCGCACGAGGGCATCACCCATGTTTTCCCCACCGCAGAACGGGTGGCACAGCTGCAGCCCGAAGCACAGCGCCCGCTCGGGGTGCAGCTGAAGCGCGCGGCGGCGCTGATCGAGATCGCCCGGGCGCTGGGCGAAGGGCGGCTGCAGCTCGATAACGTGCTGGATATCGAACAGGGCATCAAGGCGCTGACCGCGCTGCCGGGTATCGGCAACTGGACCGCCAGCTATATCGCGATGCGCGCCTGGTCGTGGCCGGATGTGTTCCTGGCCGGCGACTACCTGATCAAACAGCGTTTTCCCGGCATGACGCCGCGCCAGATCGAACGCTATGCCGAACGTTGGCGCCCGTGGCGTTCTTACGCCACGCTGCATCTGTGGCACAACGGCGGCTGGGCGCCGGAAGGGGAGATTTGAGCATTCGGCCTAGCGGGGGGACTCGATCAGCTGCAACAGGCGGCTCATGCCCTCGCGCATCAGGAACGCCAGCAGCTTTTCTCGCTCGGCCGGCGTCAGGTGGTAGTAATACTCGATCCAGACCCGTATCGGATCCTGGCGTTTGACGTCGTAGTCCGGATGGTCTGCCTCGCGCAAGGCCGACAGGCTGCGCGCGCCGTACGGCAAGCTGTCGATATGGTATTCCAGCGCTTTGCCCTGCACGCCGCTGCGACGGCGGCTGAGCCAGCCTTCGCGTCGGGCCATCAAATTGACCCCTTGCGGGGTTGAAGGCAACCCCGCCTTGCCCATCAGTTCCCTGGCGGAAAACCATTTCTTTTCCATAGTCCCTTATCCCTGAGCCATCACATGTCGAGGAAAATCAACGTATACGCTGATGTTCGCATGGGAGTTTCATATTACTTAATCGTTTAAGCTTCAGGTGTTATTTATATCACTAATCTCGTATGGGTTAACACAATGTGAATAACGGGAGTGCGGCGCCGCCCGCGAGACGGCGCCGGTAAGGGGGAGGGGTTAGCGAATGCCGAAGTAGCCGTCGCTGAGCAATACCGCCAGCGGTTGCTCCAGCGCTACCTGATCGCCATCCGCCAGATCGATGCCGATATCGCGCAGCGCCTGCAGCGTCACCGGCTGGTGTGCCGGCCCGGCGAGCGTCTGCGCCTTGATCCGATGCGCCGCGCCGTTGAGCATCGAGACCATCAATTCATCCATCTGGTTGCAGTGCACGTTGGTGATAAAGCGTTCATCGACGCGAATGATGTCTATTTTCTGATCGCCCAACTCATCGAAGGCATTGATGTTATGCCCGAAGCCATTGACGATCAGCCGGCAGCCCAACTGCTGCAGTTCGCGAAGACACGCCCGGCACTGTGCGGCGTGTTCCAGCACCACGGTCTCATCGACGCTAAACAGCAGTGCCCGTGGCGGCAGCGAGGAAGCGCGCACCGTTTCCGTTAGCTCGCGCTGGAAGTCGGTGTTCAGCAGGCTGTCGGTGGCCAGCGGCAACGCGAGCGACAGCCCCTTGCGTTTGATGTCGTCGGCGCAGCGTACCAGCAGCTGCGTCACCGTCCACCGGTCGATGTCCGGCATCAGGCCATACAGCTGCGCGGCGGCGATGAACGCCTCGTGCGGCAGCGGCCGATCGTCCGGCGCCATCACCTGCAGTTTCACCTGGTGGAAAGCGGCCGACAGCGGCGTCGCCGGCGGCGCGACCGCGCGGGTCAGCAGCCGCAGCTGCCCCTCGCTGATGATCGTCTGTACCTCCTGTGGGCTCAGTAATTCATGCTGTCGCTCCAACAGCTGTTTTTGCCGTGCTTCATACAGATACACCTGGCCGCGCCCGTGGTGCTTGGCGGTGTAGCAGGCGATGTCGGCCTGGGCCAGCAGTTCGCTGCTTTTGGCGTCGCCGCCGATGCGCGTGATGCCGGCGCTGGCGCCGACGCGGTAAATTTTCCCTTCCCAGTAGAACGGGTGTTGGCTGATTTGGTTGACCACCTGTTGCATCAGCGATTTGGCCTGCTCCAGCCGGCAGTCGAACAGGATCAGGCCGAACTCGTCGCCGCCCAGCCGGGCCAGGCAGTCGCTGTTGCGCAGATGGTGACGCATCAGTTGGGCGATGTCCCGCAGCAAGGCATCGCCCGCCGCGTGGCCGGCGGTGTCGTTCACCGCCTTGAACCGATCCAGATCGAGGAACACCAGCGAATGCGGCGGCGACGGTTCCCCGGCGGCGGCGATTGCCGCTTTCAACTGCTTCTCGAAGCGGGTACGGTTCGGCAGGCCGGTCAGCGCGTCGTGTGAGGCGCTGTAGCTGAGCTTTTTCATCAGTTCGCGCGAGGCGGTGACATCCTGCAGCACCATCACCGCGCCCATGGTTTCGCCGTCGAGGGTTTTCAGCGGTGAGACCGACTGCTGCACGTCGAAATAGCGCCCGTCGCGGCTGTGCAGCACCAGTGCGTAATCCGCCGGCCACTGCCGCGGGTATTGCGTGAGGTTTTCGATTTCCGGGCCGTCTTTGCCGTTGGTCAGGCGCACCACGCCGGCGATGGGCATACCGATCGCCAGCTCGAGCGGCCAGCCGCACATCTGCTCGGCCACCGGATTCATAAAGGTAATGCGCAGATGGCCGTCGGTGGAGATCACCCCTTCGCCGATGGCGTCGAGGGTGATGTGCAAACGCTCTTTCTCCTCGTGCAGCGCCTCGGCGAGGATCTTGAGCTCGGTCATGTCGATATTGGTGCCGATCATGCGCAGCGGCTGGCCCTGGTCGTCGAGGATCACGTTGCCCTGGCCGCGAATATGGCGCAATTTACCGCCGCGCGTGATGATGCGAAATTCCATGACGAACGGCCGTGGCTGCGCCAGAATCTCGGCCAGCTCGCGATCGGTGCGGTCGCGATCTTCCGGCACCAACAGCGTGCGCCACAGCGCCAGCGTCGGCGTTTGGTCGGGATTGAGATCGTAGAGTTCGAACATGCGCTGATCCCAGGTGAAGTTTTCCTGGTTCATCACCCATTCCCAGATGCCGACGCCGCCCACCTGATTGGCCAGCGTAATGCGCTCCACCAGCCGATTGTTTTCCGCCTGGCTGCGCTTCAAATCGCTGATGTCCTCCACCTGCGAAATGAAGTACAGCGGCAGCCCTTCGGCGTCGCGCACCAGCGAGACCGCCAGCAGCGCCCAGACGGTCTGGCCGTCGCTGCGGATATAGCGTTTCTCCAGGGTGTAGCTGCTGATATGGCCGTCGAGCAGATCGTGCAACTGGCTGAGATCGGCGTTGAGATCGTCGGGATGCGTAATTTCTTGAAAGGTCAGCTTGTGCAGCGCCTCAGGGGGATAGCCGAGCAGCGTGCACAGCGCCTGATTGACCTGCAGCCACTTCCCCTGCGGCGACACCAGCGCCATGCCGATGGCGGAATATTCCAGCGCGCTGCGAAAGCGGCTTTCACTTTCGACGATGTGCTGTTTCTCCACCCGGAAGGCGTGCATTACCACCGCCATCGCGTGCGCCGGGATTAAAATCAGCAGCATTGGCAAGTACAGACCGAGATCGCCAAGGTGCTTGCCGGAAGCCTGAAAATGCAGCAACCCCAGCGAAATCATCACGGTGATCAGCAAGAGGGTGCAGAAACAAACGGTGAATGCCTCAAAACGCGGCAGTGCGATGGCGGCCCATAGCAGCGGCAAAATCACGAACGTGAATGGAAAAGGCAGATAGGTCAGCGCCATAAAGCTGAAAGCCAGCGTAACCATCAGCGTCAGCAATAATGGAAACGGATTCAGCGCCGTCAGGGTGCGACGATTGTAAGAGAGGCCGATCGGCGCCAGCGACAGCACCCCTATCGCTTCGGAAATGAACCAGGTACCGAACGGCTGCCAAAAAGGCTGGTCTGGCGCGGGCACCAGGCCGGCGGCCAGCAGCGCGCTGAACAGCGGGGTAAAAATCACTGCGCAGACCACAAAACGCAACCAACTGGCGAGATCATTCAACGGATCGTACGGGTGTAGCATGCGGCGCAGCAGCAGGGCGCAAACCGCCGCTTCCAGCAGGTTGATGGCGGCCAGCTTGACGGGAGTGGCACTGATGCCGAACAGCAAGAAGCTGGCGAGTACGATGCCGAGGCCGCTGGCCAACATCGGCAGGCCCCAGTGGCGCGGGGCGTGGCGGTACAGTACCGCGATCGCGGCGGCGGTCGGGAACCACAGCGGCGTGAAGTGGCGGGCTTCGCTGGACAGCGACAGGCTCAGCAAGGCGAGCAGAAACGTCGCCAGGGCCACTAACAGGGAATGCGTCAGCACGACGCCTTTGTGGGTGCCGAACGTGTTCGGCGCGCTGATCTCCATAGACACCCTTACCGATGGCCTCTGTCAGTGATTGGATTCATGACGTGGATGAATTAAGACGATTTATTGGCAAAGGGTAGTACAGCGCGAGAGGAAAACCTACCGGGAAGGCCGACTTTACTGCGTTAACGCAAGCCCGGCGACAGAATGACGAAAAAGCCGGCGCGGGGCCGGCTTTTGGCGTATTACAGCAGGAACAGGGTGGCGAGGCCGAGGAAGATGAAAAAGCCGCCGGTATCGGTCAGCGCGGTGATGAGCACGCTGGAGCCGACCGCTGGATCGCGACCCAGTTTGAGCATGGTCATCGGGATCACTACGCCCATCAGCGCCGCCAGCAGCAGGTTGAGCAGCATCGCCAACGTCATCACCCCGCCCATCGCCGCGTCGCCGTACAGCAGCCAGGTGATCACGCCCATGATGCCGCCCCACACCACGCCGTTGATGATGGCCACCCCCAGCTCCCTGAGCATCAGGCGCGAGATGTTGCCGACTTCAATCTGGTGCAGCGCCAGCGCGCGCACGATCATGGTGATGGTCTGGTTGCCGGTGTTGCCGCCGATGCCGGCGACGATCGGCATCAGCGCCGCCAGCGCCACCAACTGGGAAATGGTGTGTTCGAACAGACCGATCACTCGGGAGGCGATGAATGCGGTGCAGAGGTTGATCGCCAGCCAGGCCCAGCGGGTTTTGACCGCCTTGCTGACCGGGGCGAACACGTCTTCTTCCGGGCTCAAACCGCCCATGCGGCGCAGGTTGGTGTCGCTCTCTTCGTTGACGGCGTCGACGATCTCTTCGATGGTCAGGCGGCCCATCAGTTTGCCTTTGGCATCAACCACCGGGGCGCTGATCAGGTCGTAACGTTCGAACGCGCCGGCCGCATCATCGGCCTTGTCTTCGGGTTGAAAGGTGGCGGGATCGCTGTCCATCACGTCACGCACCGGGATTTCCGGATCGTTCAGCAGCACTGCGGTCAGCGGCAGCTCGCCCAGCAGGGTGTTTTTGCGGTCGGTGACGAACAGTTTATCGGTGGCATCGGGAATGGTTTTGCGCATGCGCAAGAAGCGGTGCACCGCGCCTAGCGTGACGTCCGGCCGCACCGTCACCAGTTCGAAATCCATCATCCAGCCGACGCTGTCTTTGGCGTACTGGCTCATCTCGCGCACCTGGGCGCGCTGCTCCGGCTCCAGCGAGGTCAGCAACCGGCCCATCAGATTTCGCGGCAGGTATTGCGCCAGGTAGGCCTGTTCGTCGACGTCCAGCGTTTTGATCGCCTTGAGCAGGTCTTTGTCGCTCATTTCCTCGATCAGGCTGTCCCAGACCGGCTCGGCGACCTCCACCAGCGTCTGGCCGCGCTTGCTGTTGCCCACCAGCCGCCACAGCGCCATACGTTCGTCCTGTGGCAGCGCTTCCAGCAGGTCCGCCAGGTCGGCGGCGTGCATGTCGTCCAACAGGCCGGTGATTTCCGCCGTCTGGTTCAGCCGTTCGCTTTGGCTGAGGGCCTGTTCATCGCCTGGCCGGCCGAGAATGCCGTCGACCAATTCCTTATTGTTCAACAGCAGAGTGAGAATGCGCTGGCGGTGTTCAGCGACTTTTTTGACGTTATGGGTTGCGGCTGACATGGTGTTCCTTAACGGGCGCTCGGCGTTCCTGACGCAGGCTCATTAAAAGATAGAGCATAGCGAGTGCCGGAGTCATTTTTATGAAACGGACGGGGCGCAGCGGTTATTCAGAGGAGGCGTCCTGTTGCGGCGCGCTGACTTCGGCGGCGTTTTGCGCAGCGGCCTGCTTTTTTTCCTGATGATGAGGCACCGCCACCACGGCGGCGTACAGCAGTCGGCCGACTAAAATGATAAAGCTGATAAACAACACTATCTTCGTCATCTGTCCGGTGGTTTTCTTGCGCATATATCACCCGGTATGCCGGTGTCCTGTGTTATTCGCTCGAGAATTTGTAACCGGATTTTAGGCGCTGATGACAAAAGTTGTCCATTTTTTTCCGGCGTGCGGCACGGCGCATTAGGGTTTCGTTTAGGTTGACGGGGCGAGGGCGGAAAGAAAAACCCCCTGGCAGGCAGGGGGCGGGGGATCAGGCGGAGCGTTGTTCGTCTTGCGAGCCTTCTTCGTCGATCAGCAGCTTCCAGCCGACGACGTCGTTCCAGTAGGCCTGCTCGCGTTCGAAATCGAGCTGCACCAGGTTGTTCTGCGCCAGGTAGCCGGCCGGGAAGCGCAGCGTCCAGTGATTGTCGTCGGTGGTCAGGCGCAGCGTTTCCGGCGTGGTGGTCGACTGACGCTGGTTGTTGAGCAGGGTGCTCAGGCGTAGCAGCTGGATCAGCGGCAGGTAGTGTTTCTTTTTGAACAGGTTGAGGCGCGGCAGCTCTTCGAGCTTGATCGCCTTGCGGTGGAAACGCACCAGCGCCGACAGCAGCAGCTGCTGTTCCTGGTTGAAGCCAGGCAGATTGGAGTTTTGCAGAATGTAGGCCGAATGGCGGTGCATGCCGCTGTGGTTGATGCTCAGCCCCACTTCGTGCAGCATGGCGGCCCATTTCAGCAGGGCCTCCAGCTGTGGATGCACCAGCTTGGTGTTTTGCGCCATCCACTGCGAGTAGAGCAGCTCGGTGGTTTCCAGCACCCGCTTGGCCTGTTCGCGGTCGATGTTGTAGTGATCGGCCAGGCTTTTGGCGGTGCGGCTGCGGATGTCCTGGTGGCGGAAACGGCCTTCCATTTCATACAGCACGCCTTCGCGCAGCGCGCCATCGGACAGGCGCAGATCGCGGATCGCCAGCGCGTCGAACACGCCGCACAGAATAGCCAACCCAGGCACGAACACCGATTGGCGGTCTTCCGACAGCCCCGGCAGGCTCAGCGAGCCGAAGCTTTTGAACTGCAGCACCTGTTCGGCGAGCATTTCCAGGCGATCCAGGGTGATGAGGCCGTCTTTTTCTCCCATCGCCACCAGCACTTCGTGGGCGGCTTTGATGGTGCCCGAGGCGCCCAGCGCGTACTGCCAGCCTTGAATGCGGTACTGCCAGGCCAGCGTTTCCAGCTTCTGCGCCGCCGCCAGCCGCGCGCGGCGGAAGTTGTTTTTGCTGATCTCGCCGCCCGGGAAGAACAGCTGGGCGAAGCTGACGCAGCCCATGCGGCGGCTTTCCGCCAGCAGCGGCTCGAAGTCTTCGCCGATCACCAGTTCGGTAGAGCCGCCGCCGATGTCGATCACCAGCTTGCGGCCTTTCTCCGGCTGAGTGTGCTCCACGCCCATGAAGATCAGACGCGCTTCTTCCTGGCCGGCGATGATTTCGATCGGGTAGGGGATCACTTTGGCGGCGCGCTTGAGGAACACTTCGGCGTTCACCGCCTGACGCAGGGTGTGAGTCCCAACGATGGTGACGTTATCCGCCGGGAAGCCCTGCAGCCGTTCGGCAAACAGGGCCAGGCAGGCCAGGCCGCGCTCTATCGCCTCTTCACTGAGTACGTTGTTGCTGTCCAATCCGTCGGCGAGATGCACTCGCTGTTTTAAACGGCCCAATACCTGTAAGGCGCCGTTGACGACGCGGGCGATCACCATGTGGAAACTGTTCGACCCGAGGTCGATGGCGGCGATTTCCTGCGGTTTGTTCGTTGCAGTGTTTTTTAGCGGCATAGTTGCTGGCCTACTGTCCTGGTTGTTCCAGAGCTTTTAAATACTCGTAAATAGCCACCTGGGCACGCACTTTGCGGCGGTTGCCGCGCGGCACGTACTGGTTGCTCAGTTCTTTATCCACATAACGGGCCTTGACCGTATCGCTGAACAGGATCTCCAGAATGTCCAGAACGCGCTGTTTCAGCGCCGGATCCAGCAGCGATACCGCCACTTCGATACGGTAATCTATGTTGCGGGTCATCCAGTCGGCGGAGGACAGATACACCCGTTTGTCACCTTTGTTGTCGAAAACGTAAACCCGATCGTGTTCCAAAAAGCGATCGACGATGCTGATCACCTGAATATTGTCGCTGATCCCCGGCAGGTTGGGAATCAGGGAACACATGCCCCGCACCAGCAGGCGGATCTTCACGCCGGCGCCGGACGCGGTATATAACCGATCTACCAGCCCTTTATCCACCAGATTATTAATTTTCAACATAATGCCGGCCTGTTCCCCGGCCTGGGCGTTGGCGATTTCGTTGTCGATCAGCTCATACAGCTTCAGGCGCGAGTTCTGCGGCGACACCATCAGGTTGTCGAAGGTGACCGGCCGGTAGGGGTTCTCGATAAAGTTGAATACCCGGCGCACCTCGTTGGTGATGCGTGAGTCGGCGGTCAACAGCGAATAGTCGGTGTAGATGCGCGCGGTTTTTTCGTTAAAGTTGCCGGTACCGATATGAGCATAGCGCACAATTTCATCGCCTTCACGGCGCGAAATCAGGAACAGTTTGGCGTGGATTTTCAGGCCCGGCGCCGAGAAGATCACGTGCACGCCGGCCTCGGTCAGGCGCTTCGCCCAGTGAATGTTGGCCTCTTCGTCGAAGCGCGCCTGCAGCTCGACCACCACCGTGACCTTTTTGCCGTTGTGCGCGGCGTGGATCATCGATTCGATGATGCGCGAATCTTTCGCCACCCGGTAGATGTTAATCTTGATAGCCAGCACGCTCGGATCGAACGACGCCTGGCGCAGCAATTCCAGTACGTGCTCGAAGGTGTGATACGGGTAGTAGAGCAGCACGTCTTTTTCGCGAATGGCGTCGAAGCCGTTGCGGAAACCGTCGAACCAAATGTGGCGCAGGCGCGGCAGCGACTTGTTGACCAGATTGGCCTTGCCGACGTTCGGGAAACTGATGAAATCTTTGAAGTTGTGGTAGCGGCCGCCGGCGATCACCGAATCGTAGTTGGAGATGCCCAGTTTGCCGCGCAGCAGTTCCACCATTTCGTTCGGCATGTCGCGCTGATACACGAAGCGCACCGGCTCGGCGGTCAGGCGCTGTTTCAGGCTGGAGGACATCAGTTCCAACAGGCTGGATTCCATTTCGGTGACCAGATCGTACTCCGCGTCGCGGGTCATTTTCATCGAGTAGGCGTTGAGCGCGTCGTAGTCGAAGAAGCCCTTGAAGATATCGTCCAGGCAGTAACGCAGAATGTTATCCAGTAGGATCATCGGCTTACGGCGGCGCGGCGCTTCCGGCGGCAGATTAACGAAGCGCGGCACCTTGTCGGACGGGATCTCCAGCAGCGCATAGTCGATGCGCGCGCCGCGAATGATCTCCACCGCCAGATAGGTGTAATCGTCTTTCAAGAACTGCACCAGGTTGGTGTCGTGGTTGATCAGGATCGGTGTGATGTGCTGGCGCAGATGCTGTTTGAAATATTGCCGCAGCCAGATTTGCTGGTTCTCGGACACCTGGCGTTCGTTGATCAGGAAGATCTGGTTACGCGCCATTTCAAGCAGCAGATCGTTGTACAGGCTGTCGAACTCCTGATCGGTTTTCAGCACCTTGGCCTGGATCTTTTTCAGCAGGTGGCGCGAGGCGCCGGCGGAGCCTTGCTCTTCGCTGATCAGGATGCGCCGTTTGAGATCGGCGAAGCGGACTTTATAGAACTCGTCGAGGTTGTTGGAGTAAATGCCCAGAAAACGCATACGTTCAATCAGGGGATTGCTCTTATCTGCGGCTTCCTGCAACACGCGTTCATTAAAGGATAACCAGCTTAGTTCTTTTTCGATGTAGAGCTTTTCCTGACCCATTGCCACTCCAGTTCAAATTTAGAATAGGATCCGGGACGCAGCGCCCGGATGCCGCTCTAGTGTCCTTCATCATTATTGCGAGAGATTGACAGGAAAGTCCAACATATCCATTGCGTTGGCGCGCGACGTTTTTCGGCGGCAATAAATTTTCGCCGAGGCGGGATGCCCGGCAGTGGAATGAGTAGCATGAAATGACGATTAGCGGGCTCATTTTTGGAGATATCAAGCGTGTTTACGTTCATTTTTCAGCAATATACCCACGCCATATTGTCTTTTTGCAGTGTAAAAAACCTGGGTTGTGGCGGGCAACTTTGTCATGCAAACGTCATAAAACTGACATAAGATGCCCGGTTATCTTACGGCGCAAGTCCGATTACATCAGCGACAGCGAGACACATGACACAGACGACAGCAAACCAACATCCCCGAGATCGCCTGCGCGGGCGCATCGACCGCGGCGTGCAGGCGGCAGTAACCGCCAGCGGGCTGATGGTGCTGATGACGTTGATGCTGATCTTCGTTTATCTGCTGTTTGCGGTGCTGCCGCTGTTCAAACCGGCCTCGCTTGGGCAGGCGCAGCCGTTGCCGATCGCGGCGTCGGCCCCGGCGCTGGCGCTGGGTATGGACGTGCAGCAGCGCGTAGGTTATCGCATCGACGCGCAGGGCGCGGGGCAATTTTATCGTCTGACGCCGGCGCCGAGCGGCCAGGCCCAGACGCCGCTGGCGCAGCAGACGCTGCTGGCCAAACCGGCGCTGCTCGCGCAGGCTGCCGGAGAGCGCGATCTGTTTGCGCTGGCGCAGGCCGACGGCCGGTTGGTGGTGGCGCGTGCGGATTTCGCGACGGCGGAAAACGGCCGGCCGCAGTGGTTGTTCCCGCTCGGGCAGCAGCCATTGGCGTTGGATCCACAGCGCAAGCCGCTGAAACTGCTGTCGCTGGCGGATGCGCATCGCGGGCAGTATTTGCTGGCTGGGGTGACCGACGATCGGCGGCTGGTGTTCGGCCGTTTCAGCCCTGACCGGCCGCCGCAGTTCAGCGAGCGGCCGCTGGAACAGGATGCAGAGCAACAGGTGCTGACGCCGGATGGCCGCCAGCTTTACCTGCTGACCGGCAACCGGCTGGCGCGTTATGAAATCGACGGCGTGCAGCTGCAGCTGCGTGAAACGCGTACCCTTGGCGAACATGCCCCGTATCAGATGACGGCGCTGCCCGGCGGCAGCGCGCTGCTGATCAAGGGCGCCGACGGCAATCTGCGCGAGTGGTTCGAAGTAGAAAAAGAGCAGCGCTGGCGCCTGACGCCGGTGCAGCATTTCGACCATGGTGCCGACGGGCAAGAGCTGACGGTGGCTGAGCCCTATCGCCGGGTGTTCGCCACCCTGCGGCCCGATGGCGGCTTCTCGCTGTTCTCCACTATTCAACCGCAGCCGCTGCTGAATACCCGTTTGGGCGCCGAGGTGCGGCAGATGGCGTTCGCGCCGCGTGGCGATGGCCTGCTGCTGGAGAGTGCACAGGGCTGGCAGCGCTATGCGCTCGACAACCCGTATCCGGACGTCACCTGGCGTTCGCTGTGGGGCAAGGTGTGGTATGAGAACTACCCGCAGCCGGCCTACGTCTGGCAGTCCACCTCCGGCGAAGACAGCTACCAACCCAAATTCAGTTTGATGCCGGTGATCTTCGGCACCTTCAAGGCGGCGGCTTACGCGATGCTGTTCGCCATTCCCTTGGCGCTGGCCGGCGCCATTTACACGGCTTACTTTATGACGCCGGGGCTGCGGCGGGTGATCAAACCGGCTATCGAAGTGATGGGCGCGCTGCCGACGGTGGTGATCGGGTTGGTGGCCGGCATTTGGCTGGCGCCGATCATCGAGCAGTATCTGTTGGCGGTGCTGGCGTTACCGCTGCTGCTGGCGGCGGCGGTGCTGCTGTGCGGCGCGTTGACCCATCGCTTTATGCCGCGCTGCCGGCCGGGTGTCGATCTGCTGTTGCTGTTGCCGCTGCTGGCGTTGACGGTGTGGCTGGCGCTTAGCCTGGGGCCGCAGCTGGAGGTGGCGCTGTTCGGTGAGCCGTTGCATTTCTGGCTGGGGGATAATTACGACCAGCGCAATGCGCTGGTGGTGGGCGTGGCGATGGGCTTCGCGCTGGTGCCGATCATCTTCTCGCTGGCGGAGGACGCGCTGTTCAGCGTGCCGGCCACCCTGAGCCAGGGCTCTTTGGCGCTGGGCGCCACCCAATGGCAGACGGTGATCAAGGTGGTGCTGCCTTCCGCCAGCGCCGGCATTTTCTCCGCGCTGATGATCGGCTTTGGCCGCGCGGTGGGGGAAACCATGATCGTGCTGATGGCCACCGGCAATACGCCGATTATCGACGGCAGCCTGTTCCAGGGGCTGCGGGCGTTGGCGGCCAATATCGCCATTGAAATGCCGGAGGCGGTCTCCGGCAGCAGCCATTACCGCGTGCTGTTCCTGACCGCGCTGGTGTTGTTTGTCTTCACCTTCGTGTTCAACACGCTGGCGGAGGCGGTGCGCCTGCGGCTGCGCAAGCGCTACACGCCGAATCAGGAGGCGCCATGAAGAACTGGGTGAAGAGCGGGTCGCCGTGGATTTGGCTGACCGCCGGTTCGGTGGCCGTCAGCCTGTTGGCGCTGATCGGCATTCTGTTGCTGCTGGCCGGACAAGGGATGCGTTATTTCTGGCCGAGCCCGGTTTATCAGTTTGAGTTGAATCAGAACGGCGCCGGGCCGGTGACGGTGATCGGCGAGCTGTACCAGCAGCAAAGCATTTCGCGCCGCCAGCTGACGGAGGCGGGCGTGGCGCCGCCGGGCGAGGCGCAGAGCGTCGAACGCTATCTGATCAAGGTCGGTAACCGCGAGCGCGAGGGGCAGGATTTTCGCACGCTGCTGGCCAGCGACATCCGCAGCCAAAGCACGCCGCGCAGCCTGCTGGTGCTGGAGCGCGACAGCCACGGTACCGCCTACGGCTATCTGGCGGGGCTGCTGGAGGATGGGCAACCGCTGACCGGCCGCAATCTGGGGCAGGCGTTGCAGCAGCGGCTGCCACAAATCGCCGCGCTCTCGCGCCAGGCGCACGACATTCAATTCCTCGATATGGCGCGCATCAATCAGCAGTTTGACGCGCTGCGGCTGCGGGAAAAGCGCCTGCAGCGCGACGATAAGCTGGATGCCCGCGCGCAGGACGCCATCAAGGCCGAGCGGCTGGAGTTGCAGCGGCAATACCAGCTGCTGTCCGAACGCCTGGCGGGGCTGAACCGCGATCGCCAGCGCGATGCGCTGCTGCTGCGCGACATGCACGGCCAGACGTTGACCATTCCGCTCAGCCAGGTGCGCGATGCTTGGTACCCGAACGCCATGAACACCACCGAGAAGCTGGCACACTGGGGCGAGCAGGTGAAGAAATTCCTCACCGACAGCCCGCGCGAAGCGAATACCGAAGGCGGGGTGTTCCCGGCCATTTTCGGCACGGTATTGATGGTGATCCTGATGTCGATCGTGGTGATGCCGTTTGGCGTGATCGCGGCGGTGTATCTGCACGAGTATGCCGGCAACAATCTGCTGACGCGGGTGATTCGCATCGCGGTGGTCAACCTGGCCGGCGTGCCCTCGATCGTCTACGGCGTCTTCGGCCTCGGCTTTTTCGTTTATATGATAGGCGGCACGCTCGATCAGCTGTTCTATCCTGAATCCTTGCCCAACCCGACCTTCGGCACGCCCGGCGTGCTGTGGGCGGCGCTGACGCTGGCGCTGCTGACGCTGCCGGTGGTGATCGTCGCCACCGAGGAAGGGCTGTCGCGCATTCCCACCTCGCTGCGGCAGGGTTCGATGGCGCTGGGTGCCAGCCGGGCCGAGACGCTGTGGCGCATCGTGCTGCCGATGGCGGCGCCGGCGATGATGACCGGCCTGATTCTGGCGGTGGCGCGCGCCGCCGGGGAGACCGCGCCGCTGATGCTGGTGGGGGTAGTGAAGTCGGTGCCGGTGCTGCCGGTGGACGAGATTTTCCCGTATCTGCACCTGGAACGGAAGTTCATGCATTTGAGCTTTCAGATCTACGATATGGCATTCCAGAGCCCGAGCGTAGAGGCGGCCCGGCCGCTGGTGTTCGCCACCGCTTTCCTGCTGGTGACGATCGTGGTGAGTTTGAATCTGGCGGCGATGGGTATCCGCCATTCGTTGAGGGAGCGGTACCGAGCATGGTCGCAGTAACAATGACGCTATTTTTGGGGAGTGCGTAATGGGTTTGATGACGCCAGGCAGTTTGCCCCGGCTGGATGTCCAGCATCTCGACGATGAACAGACCGCGCTGGCGGTCAACGGACTGAACCTGTTTTATGGTGACAAACAGGTGCTGCACGATATTTCGCTGCGCATTCCGAAGCACCGGGTGACGGCCCTGATCGGCCCCTCGGGCTGCGGTAAATCGACGCTGCTGCGCTGTTTCAACCGCATGAACGATCTGGTGGACAACTGCCGCATCGAGGGCGATCTGCAGCTGAACGGCGCGCCGATCTCCGGCGCGCAGATCGACGTGGCGGCGCTACGGCGGCGAGTGGGCATGGTGTTCCAGCGGCCGAACCCGTTCCCGAAATCGATCTATGAAAACGTGGTGTACGGTCTGCGGCTGCAGGGCGTGCGCGACCGGCGTTTGCTGGATGAAGCGGTGGAGCGTTCGCTGCGCGCCGCCGCGCTGTGGCATGAGGTGAAGGATCGGCTGCGCGAAAATGCGTTCCGCTTGTCCAGCGGCCAGCAGCAGCGCCTGGTGATCGCGCGCGCCATCGCCATCGAGCCGGAGGTATTGCTGCTCGACGAGCCGACCTCGGCGCTGGATCCGATCTCTACGCTGACCATCGAAGAGCTGATTTCCGCGCTGAAACAGCGTTACAGCGTGGTGCTGGTGACGCACAACATGCAACAGGCGGCGCGTGTCTCCGACTACACCGCCTTTATTCATCAGGGGCGGCTGGTGGAGTACAACGACACCGACGCCATCTTCACCTCGCCGCGCCAGCGCCGCACCGAGGATTATATTACCGGGCGGTATGGGTGAGGGATGAGCGACGGAGGTTTTTGTTCTCCGTCGCATCGATATGCCGGCGTTGTTATGCCGTGTCTATGACTTTTTATTCCATCTGGATTTACAGACGCATTGAGACGATATAGATTACATTTTTGGCATAAATCTCACAGTCTGCGAGCTTGCTTTATCCAATCATTCATTATTGATTACATTATCCCTAATAAATGATCTGCAATTTATATATAAGGACATATATGCATGACTATTGATACGAATTATATCAAAGATATTGTTATTCCCACGCTAACGTTATTATTTCCTGTTTTTATTTCAGTGGTAAAATGGTGGTATTCACGCTGGTCAAAGAATTACGACAGTCGCCGCAATAACCAGTTTGACCGAGTCAGCGATGTTAAACGTCAGTCTGTTCTGTCACGCATTCAGGGGTTGCGGGATGGGCCACAGAACGGAATGGTGCCGCTGCGAACCAAAGCACTCTATGAAAGTATCGGCATCCGTTTACCAGTCTGGGTGGCGCACCAACTGGTAGATTATCTGGGTCGTGCACCAGTGGCATTGAGCGATCTTGCGCTGAACTGTTTCTTGCGCCGCACCTCCCTCACTTCGAACAAAAACGACGTTTTTTCCTTGGATGGCTGCCGGCTGCTACACCAGCGTGTTTCGCTGTTTGTGTTCCTAATCATTAGCGCGTTGGCTATCACTTGGGGATTCTACATCAGCGTGTTTCCATTGGCGGAAAGCGGAGCCAGCGCGACAGATAACAGCCCCTTGTGGGGAGTATTCTTCTTCTTTGCCTATCTGATGATGGCGATTTTCGTCGTGGCCTGGTCGATTAATGAATGGGAGTCCCTGCGGCATGCCAAGGCTTTCTGGCTGAAGTGGCAGCCCCACCTGTATCAAACCGAAGCGGAATATCAGGCGCATTGTCAGCATGCGCGCAATGTTGCGGCGCAGGAAAACGTACCGGATATCGCTTCGGACACCGCTGCCGATTTGTCACCGGCCGAAAAGCCACTGCGCGGATGGCTGATGCGTAGGCTGGGCAAGAAAGATAATTAACCTCTAAGCGTCATATCATCACATGACTCTTAACGTGTTTTATCGGCTAGCCTCAACACGCCCCCCACCAGCAGCAACGCAGCCCCCGAGGCATAGAGCGGGAACCAGCGTGTCCACCAGAGCGGGGAAAATAGCGGGGTGCTATTGGGATCTGCGGAGGCGTAGCCGCTATAGGTATTTAGGCCGGCGGTTATGGCGAACATGACCAGACCGATAAAAATCAGCAGGTTTGAGACGGTCATCATGGTTTTTTTCCTTTGTAGAGGCAGAGGGTAACTCTTACTATCACTATTAATTATTGTTCGATTAATTATCGCGGATTAATATTATTTATTTCCGCATTCATCAGGCTATTTACTGACGATAAAATAGCATCCATTAATACTAGTCACTTATTTTCCAATAAAAAACCCGCCTGCGCGGGTTTTCACTTTTTTCTCGCTCAGCGTCACTTCACCAGCGGCTTATCATTGGGCGTTTTGAACTTCGCCAGGTATTGCGGCTGGAAGATGCACATGCGCAGCACGGTGCGGTATTCGCCGTTGACGAAGAACTCGTCGATCAGCTCGCCTTCCACGTTGAAGCCCAGTTTGCTGTAGATGTGGATCGCCTTCGGGTTCTCCTTGTCGACGATCAGGTACAGTTTGTACAGGTTCAACACCGAGAAGCCGTAGTCCATTGCCAAGCGGGCGGCGGTGCTGGCGTAGCCTTTGCCCTGGTGGGCAGGGTCGATGATGATCTGGAACTCTGCGCGGCGATGGATGTGATCGATCTCCACCAGCTCCACCAGGCCGACCTTGGCGCCTTCGTGCTCGATGATGAAGCGGCGCTCGCTCTGATCGTGGATGTGTTTATCGTAGAGATCGGAAAGCTCGACAAAGGCTTCGTAGGGTTCTTCAAACCAATAGCGCATGACGCTGGCGTTGTTGTCCATCTGGTGGACGAACGACAGATCGTCCCGTTCCAATGGGCGTAACCTGACGCTGGCAGTGCTGGACATGTGGGCTCCTCTGTGCCGTGAAATTGTGCAAAGTATAACTTCACAGAATGGAAGAAGGCGAAAAAAAACGGCGCCGCGTGGGCGCCGTTTAGGCAAGGTTCAGGCTGCGCGCATCAGTCGGCGGCGTGACCCTGCTCAGGCAGGCGTTCGCCGTCCAGCCAGGCGGCGCCATCGCGCATCGCCAGGCGGCCGTCGACGAACCAGCTCACCACCAGTGGATAGATCGTGTGTTCCTGGGTTTGCACCCGTTCAACCACGTCATCCTCTTCGTCGTCAGCGAAAATCGGCACCTTGGCCTGCAAAATCACCGGGCCGCCGTCGAGCTGTTCGGTCACGAAGTGTACCGAGGTGCCGTGTTCGCTGTCGCCGTTGTCGATGGCCTGACGATGCGTATGCAGCCCCGGGTATTTCGGCAGCAGGGAAGGGTGGATGTTCAGCATGCGGCCGGCATAGCGCTGCACGAACTGTGGGCTGAGGATACGCATGTAGCCGGCCAGCACCACCAGATCGGGCTGGTGTTGGTCGATAGCGTCCGCCAACGCGGCGTCGAACGCCGCGCGATCGGCGTAGGCTTTGGCATCCAGCGCCTGAGCGGCGATGCCGGCCGCCTCGGCGCGCTGCAGGCCGTAAGCCTGCGCCTTGTTGCTGAACACCGCCACGATCTCGGCGGCGATGCGGCCCTGCTGGCAGGCGTCAATCAGCGCCTGGAGATTGCTCCCCTGGCCGGAGACCAACACCACGATCTTTTTCATCAGTTGATGACCACTTGTTGTTCGTCGGAAGAGGCGGTCAGTTTACCGATTTTCCACGCTTTTTCACCTGCCGCGGTCAGCAGCGCGATGGCCGCTTCCACTTCGGCTTCCGGCAGGGCGATGACCATGCCTACGCCGCAGTTGAAGGTGCGGTACATTTCATGACGGCTGACGTTGCCGGCCTGCTGCAGCCAGGTGAACACCGCCGGCCACTGCCAGCTGGCTTCGTCGATCACTGCCTGCATACCTTCCGGCAGCACGCGTGGAATGTTTTCCCAGAAGCCGCCGCCGGTGAGGTGAGCGATGGCGTGTACGTCCGCCTTCTCGATCAGCTCCAGCACGGACTTCACGTAAATCTTGGTCGGCGCCAGCAGGTGGTCGGCCAGCGGTTTGCCTTCCAGCTGGGTGGCGGTCGGATCGGTGTTGCTCACTTCCAGGATTTTGCGCACCAGCGAGTAGCCGTTGGAGTGCGGGCCGGAAGCGCCCAGAGCGATCAGCGCGTCGCCGGACTGCACTTTGCTGCCGTCGATGATCTCGGATTTTTCGACCACGCCGACGCAGAAACCGGCCACGTCGTAATCTTCGCCGTGGTACATGCCCGGCATTTCAGCGGTTTCGCCGCCCACCAGCGCACAGCCGGACTGTTTGCAGCCCTCGGCGATGCCGGTGATCACGCTGGCCGCGGTGTCTACATCCAGCTTGCCGGTCGCGTAGTAGTCGAGGAAGAACAATGGCTCGGCGCCCTGAACCACCAGATCGTTGACGCACATCGCCACCAGATCGATGCCGATGGTGTCGTGGCGTTTCAGATCCATCGCCAGACGCAGCTTGGTGCCCACGCCGTCGGTACCGGAAACCAGCACCGGCTCGCGGTATTTCTGCGGCAACGCACACAGGGCGCCAAACCCGCCCAGACCGCCCATCACTTCCGGGCGACGGGTCTGTTTAACTACACCTTTGATGCGATCTACCAATGCGTTGCCTGCATCGATATCGACACCTGCGTCTTTATAGCTGAGAGAGGTTTTGTCGGTCACTGCGCGATTCCCCACGACGGTTTGCGGTTTGAAAACTGTGCTTCCGATGTTGATTCCGGAATAAGGCGCGGCAATTCTAACAGCGCAGGCAAACGTTTGCGAGCGGCTTGTGAACCGGCTCTGCTTTTTCGTCATCTATACTGATATTCAAACTTTTGTTGATCCCGATCGGGCTATTGTGGGTGGCGCGGCGAAAAAAAGGCGGTATAATCCCGCGATTTTTTTGGCCGCAACCACCTTAATAGGAGAAAAATGATGAAGATCGTTGAGGTGAAACACCCGCTGGTAAAACACAAGCTTGGCCTGATGCGCGAAAATGACATCAGCACCAAACGCTTCCGTGAGCTGGCCTCAGAAGTGGGTAGTTTACTGACCTATGAAGCGACCGCCGATCTGGAGACGGAAAAAGTCACCATCGAAGGCTGGTGCGGGCCAGTTGAAGTGGAGCAGATCAAAGGGAAAAAGATTACCGTAGTACCGATCCTGCGCGCAGGCCTGGGCATGATGGAAGGGGTGCTGGAGCACGTGCCGAGTGCGCGCATCAGCGTGGTGGGCGTATACCGCGACGAAGAAACTCTGGAGCCGGTGCCGTACTTCCAGAAGCTGGTTTCCAACATCGAAGAGCGCATGGCGCTGGTCGTCGACCCAATGCTGGCCACCGGCGGTTCGATGATCGCCACTATCGATCTGCTGAAGAAAGCCGGCTGCCACAGCATCAAGGTGCTGGTTCTGGTGGCGGCGCCGGAAGGCATCGCCGCGCTGGAGAAAGCGCACCCGGACGTCGAGCTGTACACCGCCTCCATCGATCAGTGCCTGAACGACAAGGGTTACATCGTGCCTGGCCTGGGTGATGCGGGCGACAAGATATTTGGTACCAAGTAAACATTTAAGCCGACTTAACGAGTCGGCTTTTTTTTGACTAAAACCTATAAAACCAATAAACCGAGGAAAAGCACACATGACCCGTCGCGCCATCGGCGTCAGCGAGCGCCCGCCGCTGCTCCAGACCATTCCGCTCAGCTTCCAGCACCTGTTCGCCATGTTCGGCGCTACGGTGCTGGTGCCTATCCTGTTCAAGATCAACCCGGCGACCGTGCTGCTGTTCAACGGCATCGGCACGCTGCTGTATCTGTTCATCTGTAAAGGCAAAATCCCGGCCTACCTCGGTTCCAGCTTCGCGTTTATCTCGCCGGTGCTGCTGCTGTTGCCGCTCGGTTATGAAGTGGCGTTGGGCGGTTTCATCATGTGCGGCGTGCTGTTCTGCCTGGTGGCGCTGATCGTGAAAAAAGCCGGCACCGGCTGGCTGGACGTGATGTTCCCGCCGGCGGCGATGGGGGCGATCGTCGCCGTCATCGGGCTGGAGCTGGCGGGCGTGGCGGCCAACATGGCGGGGCTGCTGCCGGCGGAAGGCACCAGCGCCGACTCGACCACCATCACCATTTCGCTGGTGACGCTGGGGGTCACGGTGCTCGGCTCGGTGCTGTTCCGCGGCTTCCTGGCGATTATCCCGATCCTGATCGGCGTGCTGGTGGGCTATGCGCTGTCGTTCTTCATGGGCGTGGTGGATTTGACCCCGATCCGCGAGGCGCACTGGTTCGCACTGCCGACCTTCTACACCCCGCGCTTTGAGTGGTTCGCCATCTTCACCATTCTGCCGGCGGCGCTGGTGGTGATCGCTGAGCACGTCGGCCACCTGGTGGTGACCGCCAACATCGTGAAAAAAGACCTGATCCGCGATCCGGGCCTGCACCGCTCGATGTTCGCCAACGGTATCTCGACGGTGTTCTCCGGCTTCTTCGGCTCTACGCCGAACACCACCTACGGCGAGAATATCGGCGTGATGGCTATCACCAAGGTCTACAGCACTTGGGTGATCGGCGGCGCGGCGGTGCTGGCGATCCTGCTGTCCTGCATCGGCAAGCTGGCGGCGGCGATCCAGGCGGTGCCGGTGCCGGTAATGGGGGGCGTTTCCCTGCTGCTGTACGGCGTGATCGGCGCCTCGGGCATTCGCGTGCTGATCGAGTCCAAAGTGGATTACAACAAGGCGCAAAACCTGATTTTGACCTCGGTGATCCTGATCATCGGCGTGAGCGGCGCCAAGGTGCATATCGGCGCGGCGGAGCTGAAAGGCATGGCGCTGGCGACCATCGTCGGCATTGGCCTGAGCCTGCTGTTCAAGGTCATCAGCCTGTTCCGCAAGGAAGAAGAGGTGCTTGACGCGCCGGACGAACCGGCGGAGCAGAAGTAACGAAAAGGGCAGCCCAGGGGCTGCCCTTTTTATTCGTGTTTTTGCATTTATATCCGTTGGGATAAAGTAGCTGATAGCATTAACAACATCGGTTAAAAGGAAAGAGGGTATGGAGTACTACGGATATATTTTGCTCAAATTTGTGATTGGCTTTGTCATTGTTATCACCCACCTGAACCTGTCGGGAAAGACCCAGCTATCGCAGATGACCCCAGTAGATTTTATCGGTAACTTTGTGCTCGGGGGCATTATTGGGGGCGTTATCTATAGCGACAGCATCCCCTTGTACCAGTATGTCGTTGTATTACTTATCGGAGTAGGACTAATTTCTCTGTTGAATGCAATCAGTAAACACTGCAACTTCTTTCGTTCGGTCACTATAGGCAACCCGATACCAATTATAAAAAACGGCCGCTTTTTGATGGAAAATATTTTAGCCAAGAAAAATAAAATCGACATCTTGAACGTTTCCTCACAGCTGCATGCGCAGGGGATTCACGCCTTTCAGGAGATTGTCTATGCGCAAATTGAGCCGGGCGGTCAGATCACTGCGGTATGTGAGGGAAATGAACTGCCTTCAGTTATCATTATGAAAAATGGCAGGGCCAGGCCTTATGAGCTGCAGGAGATTAGTAAAGATGAGGAGTGGTTGAACCAAACTATCCGTGAACATGGCATAGAACCGAAAGATATTTTTATTGCTGAGTTTTGGGACGGTAGGACAGCATTCATTCTTAATGACGGACGTATAGTTAAATAGTGAAAAAGGGGAGCCTCAGCTCCCCAATGTCATATTAGCTGCGAATTTTGCGGTACACGAACAGCACCACGATGGCGCCGATAACCGCTACCACGAAGCTGCCGAAGTTGAAGCCGTCAACCTTGCCGTAGCCGAAGAAGGTACTGATATAGCCGCCGACCACGGCGCCGATGATCCCCAGCACGACGGTCAGAATAAAGCCGCCGCCGTCTTTGCCGGGCATGATCCACTTAGCCAAAATACCGGCGATCAGGCCGAAGATAATCCAGGAAATAATCCCCATTTACTGCTCCTTTCTTTTGTGGCTGAGAATAGCTTACTGCTGGGTGGCCGGCTGCGTATTGCCGTTCACCGCCGCATCGGTCTCTTGTTTCAACTCTTGCGCTTTGTTTTCGGCGCTGTTCTTGATGGCTTCGGTCTTCGCCTTGGCCTGCTCGGTCAGATCGTTGGCACCGTTGATGGCGTCGTTCTTGATGGCCTTGGCCTGATCCACCAACTGCTGGCTTTGTTTGCCGGCGTCATCCTTAATCGCGGCGGCCTTGGCCTTGGCGTCGTTGGTGATGGCGTCGGCTTGCTTGGCGGCTTCATCTTTAATCGCCGAGGCTTTGTCCTTCAGCTGGTCTGCCTGCGTGGCGGCCTCTTTTTTGATGTCATCTGCCGTCGCTTTCGCTTTGTCCGTCAGATCGTCCGCTTTTTTTTGGGCGGCGTCTTTCATCTGCTCGGCACTGTCTTTGGCTTTATCCAGGTTGGCGTCAACCTTGGAAGAGTCATCACAGCCGGCAACCAACAACCCGATAAAGGAGGCTAACAGCACTTTATTCCATACTTTCATCGTCTATATCCTTGCAGAAACCTTGTTGATGGTGATTGCGTTTTGCCTACCTATACTAGGTCAGATTTTACTTAAATTACAAATTTAACCTGCGTGGGCATGGGGTTAGGGTTTGATATCAGACTATTCTTGCCGGTTAGGGAGCCGCAATCGATTAAACGGTGCTAAGGCATTGCTCACTATTGCGGCATAAGATCCTGCCGGTTCAACAGCGCCCGTTTTCTGTGTTAAACTGCCCGCGTTTTTCTGCCAGTTTTGGTTGAGGTGCTTCTCTGAATACGCCGGCACAGCTTTCACTGCCACTTTATCTTCCCGATGATGAAACTTTCGCCAGTTTTTATCCGGGCGAGAACCCATCCCTATTAGCCGCGATCCAATCCGCCGTCCGTCAGGAACATGGCAGCTATATCTATTTTTGGTCGCGTGAAGGCGGCGGGCGCAGCCATCTGCTGCATGCGGCCTGCGCCGAGCTTTCGCAGAAGGGGGAAGCGGTGGGCTATGTGCCGCTCGACAAGCGCGCTTACTTCGTGCCCGAAGTGTTGGACGGCATGGAGCAGCTGGCGCTGGTTTGCATCGACAATATCGAATGCATCGCCGGCGACGAAGAGTGGGAGATGGCGATCTTCAACCTCTACAACCGCATCCTGGAAACCGGCCGCACCCGCTTGTTCATCACCGGAGATCGTCCGCCGCGCCAGCTGAACCTGCGTTTACCGGATCTGGCTTCGCGCCTGGACTGGGGTCAGATATACAAGCTGCAGCCGCTGTCGGACGAAGAGAAACTGCTGGCGCTGCAGCTGCGCGGCAAACTGCGCGGTTTCGAGCTGCCGGAAGACGTGGGCCGCTTCCTGTTGAAACGGTTGGATCGCGAGATGCGCACGCTGTTTATGACCCTCGATCAGCTAGATCGCGCCTCGATCACCGCCCAGCGCAAGCTGACCATTCCGTTCGTTAAAGAGATCCTGGGGCTGTAGCGAGCCATCAAGCCTGTTTTTCCGCGTGTTCCAGCAGGGAGCAGTAGTGCTCAACCTGCTGGCGTTGCCGCTCGCTTCGCAGTTGCAAAGCGAGATTGATATGTTCCAGACACTGCGCATTGTCTGCAAGGTGCAGGTCGATTTTCCCCTGCTGTGCCAACCAGGCCGCCACGTCAGCCCAGCGCCATAACGGTGAGGTGCCGCCGAGCCGTTGAATAGGGGAAGGGAAGCCGCCGGGGCCGCGAGTCCCGTCTTTTAGCATGGCGATCGCCTGACGCGACAGTTCAGTGAGCTCGGCAATATCGCTTAATCCCACCAGGCTGGAGTCTACCGATATCACCTTGGCGCCAATATTTGCAGACTCAATATCACTGATGGCGCTGCAAATCGCGTGCGCAAAGTTATCGCTTTCTCTATCGAACTCCAGGTAGACGGCTTTACCGTAGAAACAGATCAGCGCGTCATCGCATCCCGCCGCATACAGCGCATCCTCCAACCCGGCGGTATCGGCGGTCACCCCATCCAGCGTCAATGAGAAATGATAGAGCGTCATGGTGATTCTCCGGTTATTTTTTCTGCGACAGCGCCAGGCAGTGATCGACTTTGCGTCGGATCTGTTTGGCATGCAGCTCGGGATTTTTCGGCGTGCTCCAGATGCTCATCATATGTTCTTGATGCCCGACAAAGGCGCAATGCAGTCGGCCAAAAGCATGCCCCTTGCTGGGACGAAAATGCCAGCCCTGAGAAAGGGCGTAATCTAACGCCGCCTGGATGTGCTTGTCTGGGTGTTTTTTCATCGCTCGTCCAGTGATGCGATCAGAGTAGATGGGGTGTTGACGGTTGTCAACGCTTGTCTTGCTGTGAGGCTCGGCATTTGTGCAGCATAGCAGCAGGAGAAGAGGGAGATGATGAAAAGTATTTGTATAACAAACAATTAAAAATAGCCCTGTTCAGGGCTATTGGTATTTTGCGGTTCAATAAGAGACTTGCCGGACGATTACAAAATCTCCAGCACCTGCTCCGGCGGCCGGCCGATACGCGCTTTGCTGCCTTTTACCACGATCGGGCGTTCGATCAGTTTCGGGTTCGCCGTCATCGCCGCCAGCAGCTGTTCTTCGCTCAGGCTGTCGTCCGCCAGCTTCAACTCCTTGTACAGATCTTCTTTTTTGCGCATCAGATCGCGCGCTGATGTGAAGCCCAGTTCCTTCAACAGCTTTTTCAGCTCATCGGCCGACGGGGGCGTTTCAAGATACAGCACCACCTTGGGATCGACACCGTGCTGCTCCAGCAGCGCCAGGGTTTCACGGCTCTTGGAGCAGCGCGGGTTGTGGTAAATCGTGACGTTTTTCATGGCGTTCATTCCTTGTTGAATCAGCTGCGCTGGTATTGGCGGAAACGCTGTTGCAGTTGGCGCAGCTGGTCGATGCGCGCATCGTAGCGCGCCTGTTTCAGGCTGCCGAGTTTCTGCAGCGAGCTGGCATTGCTGAGCAGGCCGATGGCCTGATCGAGCCGGCCGGTCAGCGCCAGGCTTTCGGCGCGGGCCGACAGCTCTTCATCGCGCAGCCCTTGGGCGGCGCTGGCCTGCGCCAGCAGATCCCAGCCGTTCGGATCGTCCGGATGGGCAAAGGTATAGCGGTTCAGGATCTTCGAGGCTTGCGCCGGCTGGTTGCCTTCGACATAGGCGTTGGCCAGGTTGAGCTGCAGCACCGGGTTGTTGTTCTGGGCGGCGTTGGCCGCCTGCAGGCGGGCGATGGCCTGCGGCGCGCGTTTCTGGCCGAGATCGATGTCGGTCATCAGGTCGATCAGCCAGACGTTTTTCGCATCCTGCGCCAGCATCGGTTGAATGATGTTGCGCGCGTCGTCGTATTTTTTCGCTTCATAGAACAGGATGGCGCGGCCGTATTTGGCGGCCGCCTGTTCGCGCACGTTGCCCTTGCTGAGCGAGCCGAGCAGTTCTTCGTTCAGGCCATAGCCTTCCGAACTGTACATGCCCAGTGCGCGCACCTTGGCCATCAGGTAATCCTGCGAGGACTGCACGATGTGTTTCGGCATTTGGTTGGCGCGGTTGCGCGCGTCGGAAAGGCGGCTGTCCGGCAACGGGTGCGTCAGCAGCATTTCCGGTGGTTTGGAGGCGTAGCGCGATTGATCCGAGAGTTTTTGCAGGAAGTCAGGCATCGCTTCCGGATCGAAACCGGCGCGCTGCAGCACCTGAATGCCGATGCGGTCGGCTTCCTGTTCGTTCGACTGGGTAAAGCTGATCATGCCCTGCTGGGTACCAGCCAGGGTGCCGCTCAGCGCCGCCATGCCCATGGTCGGGTTTGCCATCGCCAGCAGGATCGAGCCGAGCGCGCCCACCCAGGTCAGCGGGGCGTTGCGCTGTTGATCTTCCATTGCGCGCGCCAGGTGGCGTTGGGTGACGTGCGAGATTTCGTGCGCCAGCACTGAAGCCAGCTGGCTTTCGTTGTCGCTGACGCGGAACAGCGCCGAGTGCAGCACCACGTTGCCGCCGAAGAAGGCGAAGGCGTTGATCTCGTCGTTGCGCACCAGATAGAAATGGAACGGCGTGCGCACCGAATAAGCGCTGGCCACCAGCCGGTTGCCCAGTTGGTTGATGTACTGGCTCAGCAGCGGATCGTTGATCAGCGGGGCGCTGGCGCGCAGTTGGCGCACGTAGAAATCGCCCATCGCCAGTTCTTGTCCAATGCTCAGGGTGCCGCCGGCCGAGGTGCCCATATCCGGCAACTGGTCCTGGCTTTCCGCCTGTGCTGGCGCCAGGGCGGTGGCGTTCAGCGTGCCGAGCAGCAGCACCGCTAACGCGGTTTTGGTCAACCGGTTGGTCATAGTCAGGCGTTTCCCTTAAATAATCATTTCTAAGACGTCAGCAGCAGACAAGAGTTCTTTATTCCCGCGGCGCAATCCGCGTGAAAGTGCGGCGGCTCACAAACCGCGGCGGCGGCACCCATCACATCATAGTCAGCCGCAGGCGACAAGGAAACGTTAGCCGGGCGCGGATCGGGCAAAAAAGTTTTATTTTTCATTTTGAAGGGCGTTTTTTCGTCGCTGGCGATATGCATTTCGAATAAAACGCGGACAAAGTTGATCCGTGTTTTATTGACAAGATAAACGCAGACTCATATAGTCTGCGTTATTGAAGATTCATTGACGGTCGAAAACGGACATATGGCGTACATCACAACCAGCGTTGAATATGGCATCCACTGCCTGCTGTGGCTGGTCGGCGATAACCAACGCGCGCTCAGCAGCCGCGAGCTCGCCGAACTACAGGGGATCTCTCCCAGCTTTCTGGCCAAGATTTTCCCCAAGCTGGAAAAGGCGGGGATCGTCGCCGCCAGCGAAGGGGTGCGCGGCGGCTACCGGCTGGCGCGCCCGGCGGATGAGATCAGTTTTCTGGCGATCATCGACGCCATCGAAGGGCACAAGCCGCTGTTCGATTGCCAGGAGGTGCGCGGGCGCTGTGCGGTGTTTGATGACTCCCCACCGGACTGGGCAGTCTCCGGCAAATGCGCTATCCATGCGGTGATGCTGCAGGCGGAGAAGGCGATGCGCGATGCGCTGGCGGCGCAGACCCTCGGCGCCGTCGCGGCCCGCTTTGGCCGCAAAGCGCCGCAAGGCTTCTTCGGCGAGGTCAACCTCTGGCTCGACGAGCGCATGACGGAACGCACCGCGCGCAGCGGCAAAACGGCGCGCGCCAAGACCTAAGCGCCACTTTTCCTTAAAGCGAAACACACTTTTCCCGCCTCTTCGGAAGGGGCGGGCGGGCCTTCTGCACCCTGTTACGGGAGCGGAACGGCATCGTTCATCCGAAAAACTGCGGGCAGTCTTATCGCCCGGTTAACCCTGTATGAAGGAGTCATCCCATGACGCAGAAAATAGTGATTGCCGGTTCCGGTTTTGCCGGTTTTTGGGCCGCCGTGTCCGCCATGCGCGCCATTAACATCGCCGGTAAGCATGACGAGATCGAGGTGCTCATGGTTTCACCGACGCCCACGGTCACCATCCGGCCGCGCCTGTATGAAGCGGTGTTGGAAAACATGAATCCGGACATTTCCGCGCAGCTTGCCGCCGTCGGCGTGCGGCACCTGGCCGGGGCGGTAGAGCGCATCGATGCCGCCGCCAAGACGCTCACGGTGGCGCAGGCGACGGGGGAACCCCTTGAATTGGCCTATGACCGCCTGGTGTGGGCCACCGGCAGTCGGCTCTCCGTACCTGCGGTGCCGGGCTTTGCCGAATACGGTTTCAACGTCGATACGCTGGAAAGCGCGCAGCGTTTGGATGCCCATATCAAAGCGCTGGCGGCCAAACCGTCGACGCCGGCGCGCAACACTGCCGTGGTGGTGGGCGCAGGGCTGACCGGGCTGGAGAGCGCGGCGGAGATGCCGCAGCGGCTGCGGGATGCGCTGGGTAAAGACGAGAACGTGCGCGTGGTGATCGTCGATACCGCGCCGGAAGTGGGCGCTGGGATGGGGGCGGAGCCGGGGGCGGTGATACGCCAGGCGTTGGCGGAGTGCGGTGTGGAAGCGCGGGCCGGCCTGCGCGTCTCGGCCATCGACGCCGAGGGGGTCATGCTGTCGAACGGTGAGCGCATCGCCGCCAACACGGTGATCCTGGCGGCGGGCGTGCGGGCGCATCCGCTGACCGAGCAGATCCCTGGCGAGCGCGACGGCAGCGGCCGGGTGATCGGCGACGCCTTCCTGCGCGCGCCGGCGGCGACGGGCATTTTCGTGACCGGTGACACGGTGAAAGCCGCTACCGACGATCTCGGCAATCATAACCTGATGACCTGCCAGCATGCGATGAGCCTCGGCCGCGTCGCCGGTCACAATGCGGCGGCAGAACTCGTGGGCTTGCCGACGCACCCGTACAGCCAGCCGAAGTATGTGACCTGTTTGGATCTGGGGCCGTGGGGGGCGCTGTATACCGAAGGCTGGGAGCGCCAGGTGCGCTTTACCCGTCAGGAAGGCAAAAAGATTAAGCAGGAAATCAACACGCAGTGGATTTATCCACCGGCGGCGGATCGCGAGGCGCTGTTTGCCGTCGCCAATCCGGATTTCGTGATTGTGCCTTAAGGAAGTCAAAACGGGAGCGGCAACGCTCCCGTCGTCATTTTCCCAGCGGCAGGAACGAGCGCTCCGGCACTACGGTTTTCATCACCAGCGTGGAGCTCAGGCGCTGCACGCCCGGCAAAGCGGAGAGTTTCTCGTCGTAAAGCTGTTGAAAGGCGGGCAGATCGCGGGCGATCACGTGCAACAGGTAGTCGGGATCGCCAAACAGCCGCTGCGCCTGCACCACCTGGGGAATATCCATCATGGCGTTTTCGAAAGTTTCAACGGCGCGGCGATCGCCTTCGCGCATGGTGACGAACACCAGGGCGGAGAAGTTATAGCCCAGGCTGCCGGGATCGAGCTGGGCGCGATAACCCCTGATCACCCCGGACTCCTCTAACGCCCGCACCCGGCGGTGGCAGGGAGAAACGCTCAACCCGATACGATCGGCCAGCTCGGTCACCGACAAACGGCCGTCGACCTGCAGTTCAGCAAGAATCTTGCGATCAATCTTATCCATTTAGAAAAATTTCCCCGCTTATGCCGATTTCAGGCAAGTAATTGAAAGCACATTTTAACGTCTTGAGGATATTCTTGCCATCTGTTGAACGGTTTTGACGGCCGCCGCGGCAGGCGGAGGCCGTTCTTCTTCCACGAGGAAAGTGCAATGGTTCTCTGTTCGGTGTGGCGCGGTGCGTTTGAGAGGGCGCCGGCATGACGCTCGCTCTGTTCGCCGCTTTTTGGGCGGTGTCGATTTTGTTGGTGATCACGCCGGGTATGGATTGGGCCTATGTGATCTCGGCGGGCATTCGCGGCCGGGTGGTGGTGCCCGCCGTCGCCGGCTTGCTGTTTGGCCACCTGCTGATGATTGCGATCGTGGTGGCGGGCGTCGGCGCGCTGCTGGTCGGCAACCCGCTGGCGCTGACGGCGCTCACCCTGTTGGGGGCGGCTTACCTCTTGTGGATCGGTTTCAACATGCTGCTGCACCCGCCGGTGCCTGGCGCCGGTGAAGATCAGCGTTCCGATTCCTGGCTGCGCTGGGCCGGCAAGGGCGTGTGCGTCAGCGGGCTGAACCCCAAGGTGTTTCTGCTGTTTTTGGCGCTGCTGCCGCAGTTTACCGACGCCCGGGCCGAATGGTCGGTGCCGATGCAGATGCTGGCGTTGGGCGTCGTGCATTTGATCAGCTGCGGCCTGGTGTATCTGCTGGTGGGATTCGGTTCGCAGTCGGTGCTGCGCACGCGCCCACAGGCTGCGAAGGTCGTGGGGCGCATCTCCGGCGCGGCGATGATCGTCATCGCCCTCGGGCTGCTGGCCGAACAGGCGCTGAAATAGGGCACGGAAGGCCCGCCTGCGCGGGCCAGGCGGTATCAGGCTCTGACGGCGAGCAGCACCGATGAGGCTTTGATCAGGGCGATGGCGCGCGAACCGTTCTTCAGCGCCATCTCCTGCAGGCTTTCATTGGTGATTACCGACGTCAGCACAAAACCGGCATCCGCTTTGAGGTGTACGGTGCTGTTGACCGCGCCGTGCTCAACCGCAATCACTTCCCCGGCAAACTGGTTGCGGGCGGAAAAACGCAAACCGCAATCCTCCGTCGCCAGGATCACCCACGGCGCTTTAATCAGCGCGACGGCCTCTTTGCCGACGCTTAAACCCAGCGACTGCTGGCTTTGTACCGTGACGATGGCCACCAGTTTTTCACCGCCTTGCAAAGTGATCTCCACTTCGTCATTGACGGCCCCTTTAGCGACGGCGGACACGGTACCGGCTAACTGGTTACGGGCTGAAACGGGCATAGACTCTCCTTGAAAAGGGAAAACGGTAAAATTTTTCGCCAGCATGAACCCTAACCGCCGCGATTGCCAATGCCGCGGGGAAAGAGTGTGAGCAGAGCGAGCTTACTTAAAAATTAACGCCGATAGATGTCCGGCCGGGCGATCTGCCAGACAAAATCGGGACGGTTAATGGCGCTATAGCCCACTTTTTCATAGAGCCAGGGGGCGGTGCTGGTGACCAGCATGACTCGCCGCAGCGTCGCCATCAGCGGATGGGCCTGGCAACATTCTGCCAGCCACAGGCCCAGTCCGCTTTTTTGATGCGTCTCCAGCACGTACACGTCGCACAGATAGCCGAAGGTGGCGTAATCGGTGACCAGCCGGGCGAAACCGATTTGCCTGGCATCGTGATACAAACCGAAACACAGGCTGTGGGCGAGGGACTGGCGAACGGTCTCTTTATCAATGCCTTCCGCCCAGGATGAACGGGTCAGAAACGCATGAATGGCATCGAGATCCAGCTGGGCGGGATCGGTGCTGACGAGATAGTCCGCACGCTGCCACTCCTGTGGGACAGGCGTTGTCATGAGGGTTCTTCTCCTGTTGTCTGCTCGTTTGCCGTTAATTGCCTGTACGCAGGGTGAGGCAGTCTATCCACGGTGTAAGGCGAGATAATCATGCCCGGCACCGCGATCGATAGCTGACGTATTGGCTTTGATAATACGAGATACCGCCATGACTTTTAGAGAGAGAAGGAAAATATTTACGCTTGATTGCGTAAATAATAATGAGTATGTTTCTCATTCTCTTTGTTGTTCGCGGGCGCATGAAGGAGTTATTAGCCTGCATTAGCGTGATAGTTGATTCACAGGGAAACACTGAGACGCGCGGTGGCGCTCATTTCTCGTTATGAGAAAGCTCAAAACTAAACTGCAGAGCCCCCGTTAACGCCGTTTTAAATGGTCAAGGATTTCCCCGATGAAAATGAAAATCTCTGTGCTCGCCCTGCTGACGGGTATGGCGCTCAGCGGCTGCGCGCCGCACCAAACCACTTCCTCTTCTCCTGCTGTGCAACCTCTCGCGCAAGCGGCGCAATCCGACAGCGTCGTCAAACGCCAACTGGCTTATGGCTTGTATGAAATGGCGCTGACGCCAGGGGGAGATGCGCTGTACGTCGCCAGCGCCGAAAGTTTTAAAGCTGTGCAGGGCGGCGTGGTCTATAAGCTGGACGCCAAGACTCTGAAAACCCTTGGCACGACGCATACCGATCTGAAAAATTTCGCCATGCAGGCCTCTGAGGATGGGAAAACCCTTTATGTCAGCAATTCGCTGGACGGCGGTATCAGCGCAATCGGCGCTGCCGACGGTAAGGTGAAAGGGCGTTTGCTGTTCAGCGAGCGCAATGAGAAAGGGTTGCCGTATGGTGCGCGCCAAATCCTGGCTCACAACAACACGCTGTATGTGGGGGCGGTGGCCGATCCGGCGCAAATTTGGGTGGTTGATGCCGAATCGCTCAAGCTGAAAACGCGCATTAAAAATACCGGAAAATGGATGACCGGCCTGCATTACTCCGAACAGACCCAACGCGTGTATGCCGCCAATGGCAGCGGCGAGATCCTGGTGATCAACCCGCGTTCCAACCGCATCGAAAAACGCTGGAAACCGTTGGGAGACCAACCGGCACTGCTGCTCAATATGGCGGAGGACGAGGCTACCGGTCGTTTGTTCGTCACTGACAACTCCAAGGCGAAGACCACGCTGGTCTTGGATATTCACACCGGAAAGTTATTGAAGCGGCTTGATGTGGGCGACTCTTTGGCTGTCGTTTTCAATTCACGGCGCAACGAAATTTATATCTCGCAGCGTGAATCCGGCAATGTACTGAGCCTGGATGCGACGACCTATGCGGTGAAACAGCGCTGGGCGCTGCCGCCGAATCCAAACAGCTTGTTGTTGTCGGCAGACGGCCAGACATTGTTCGTTACGGTCAAACAACCGTTTAACAAAGATCATTCCACTCAGGGGCCGGACAGCGTGGTTCGCATCGCGTTGAATAAATAAGCCCCATCGGCCCGGCAACGGGCCATTTAACTTTTATCCTCATTCATGAGTGAATTATGCACAACACCAGTACAACGAATTTCCCTTTACGTAAAACGCTGCTGGCGCTGACTATCGGCGCGCTGAGCCAGAGCGCACTGGCCGCAGACGGCGACGCCAAGAAAAACCGGGAGGACACCCTGGTCGTCCGGGCCGAAAAACACGCCGATTTCAACTCCGGCGGCAATGATTTGGTCCCCGCCTACCTGGATGGACAGGTCGCCCACGGTGGCCGCCTGGGGATGCTGGGTGAACAGAAAGCGATGGACGTTCCGTTCAACGTCATAGGCTATACCGCAAAGCTGGTACAGGATCAGCAGGCGAAGACCATCGCCGATGTGGTCAGCAACGATGCGGGAGTGCAGGCGGTGCAGGGATACGGTAACTTCGCCGAAACCTATCGCATCCGCGGTTTCCAACTGGACGGCGACGACATGACGATGGGCGGGCTGCCGGGCGTAGTGCCGCGTCAGGTAGTGGATACCCAGATGCTGGAGCGGGTTGAGATCTTCAAAGGGGCGAACGCCTTGCTGAACGGCCTGGCTTCCAGCGGCGTTGGCGGCATGATCAATCTTGAACCGAAGCGGGCGGAAGAAACGCCGACCACTCAGATCGGTATCGACTACACCTCCGACTCTCAGGTGGGCGGCAAGCTGGATCTGGGCCGCCGTTTCGGTGACGACAACCAGTTTGGCGCTCGCGTCAACCTGGTGCACCGAGAGGGGGAAACGGCGGTTGAGGATGATAAGCGGCGCACCACGCTGGCATCGGTCGGGCTGGACTATCGCGGCGATCGTTTCCGTTCATCGTTGGACTTCGGTTATCAGAAAAAGACCTTCCATGGCGGAACGATGGGGGTCAACATCAGCGGCATCGATGTGGTACCCGCGGTGCCTGACACCCGTAAAAATTACAGTCAGCAGTGGGGCTACAGCGATATCGAGAACGAATTCGGCATGGCGAAAGCGGAATATGATTTAACCCGCGACTGGAAGGCCTATGCCGGGTTGGGCGCGCAGCACGGCCATGAAACCGGTGTTTACAGCGCGCCGAAGCTCATCAACGCCAACGGCGACGCCACGGTTGGGCGCCTGGACACCAATCGCATCATCGACGCTTTCAGCGGCATGGCGGGGCTTGAGGGCAAGTTCACGACCTGGGCGGTTTCGCATCGGGTCAACGTCGGCTATTCCGCACAGATTAAACGCGACAAAACCGCGTGGCGCATGTCCGCCAACAATCCGACGACCAATATCTACGATAACCATGATGTCGCAATACCGGACAACGCCTATTTCGGCGGCAACTACAGCGATCCGCTGACCACGGCGCGCAACCGGACGCAGGGCTGGTTATTCAGCGATACGTTGGGCTTTTTCGGCGACCGGGTGTTGTTAACGGCGGCCGCGCGCCATCAGAAAGTGGTGGTGCGTAATTACAGCAACGCCACCGGCCTGGAGGATACCGCCTCCCGTTATACGCAAAGCCGCTGGATGCCGACGTTCGGGCTGGTCTACAAGCCGTGGGAAACGGTGTCGCTGTATGCCAACCATACCGAGGCGTTACAGCCTGGCGGCATCGCGCCGAAAGAGGCGGCTAACTTCGGGCAGAGTACCGGTATCGCCCGTTCCAAGCAAAATGAAGTGGGCGTGAAAGTTGATTTCGAACGCGTGGGCGGCTCGTTGGCGCTGTTTGAAATCAAAAAGCCGGCCACCCTGATCGACAGCAACAACTACTACACGTTGAACGGCGAACAACGCAACCGCGGCGTGGAATTGAATGTGTTCGGCGAACCGGCATTCGGCCTGCGCCTCAACGGCAGCGCTACCTGGCTTTCGCCCGAGCTGACCAAAACCCAGGGCGGCCGTAACGATGGCAAAGACGCTATCGGCGTAGCGCACTTCTACGCGGTGCTGGGAGCGGAGTACGATATCAAGCCGGTAGATGGCCTGACGGCAACGGCGAAAGTGCGGCATACCGGTTCGCAATATGCCGACTCCGCCAATACCAAAAAGTTCGATAGTTTCACGACCCTGGATCTCGGCCTTCGCTATCGCATGCGTTTGAATGAGGATCAAAATACGCTGGTATGGCGTGTGGGGTTGGACAACGTCACGAATGAGAAGTATTGGTCTGGCGTAGAAAGCAATGGCACTTATGTCTTCCAGGGACAGGCGAGGACGCTGAAAGCGTCGGTAACTTACGACTTCTAATCGATACAGAAACGACGGCGGCCCACATGCGATGGGTCGCCGGTTCCTTCGCCACCGGGGGGGCGTTTTTCAGCATGACCGATGGGTGAGGACGCTGATCAAATCCAGCGCGTCGTCCGCCGCCGCGATTTCGCTTTCGCTGAGCGCCTGCCGTTCGATGAAGCACTCGATAGCTTCCAGCAGGGAGAAGACGCTGATTTCATCCCCTATCTTCACGACTTCGCAAATGCCACGCCCGATCGCCAGGCAGATGGCTTCATCAAATTCACACGGTTTGCTGTTCATCTTTTTTCCCCTACGGCGTTTGGGATTTTATCGGCCATGCTACCGGTTTTTGCCTGGCGACTGTCTGACGAAAATCCCATTTTTTCGTTGATGCTGACTGGCGTACGATCGCGGACATTGGCGAAATTCTGATTTCCTGACCGTGGCCAAATTTCCCTTGTGACCACCGTGTCGGCGCGGTATTGTCGCCAAATGACGACAATACCGCCTCATTGTCTGCATAAAAAATTCATGACGTTATCATCCCTTCATCCCGCTGCCGTGCGGGATTTTTTTATGAGGTTTATCTCAAAGTGCGGATAACCTCGACGCGATCGCTTGCCATGCTCTGGGAATAATCCTAGCTTGAAATAGTCATTTAGGGTTAGCAATCCCTCATGACCTCCTTGTAACACTTGATGCACCAGAACGTTTTCTCCCCCGCTTAGGCGGGGGTTTTTAATGACGTGCATCGGCAAAGGCTTTCAACCTAGAACCGACAGAGTTCGTGACGATAACCAGTTTAAGCATCAGGGGACGGGACAATGAAAAATGATCTGGCGGCGGCGATCGCGATTGGCTGTGTGTTGTTGTTCGCATTGGCGGTCGGTTCGCCCCTTTCCATCGGTACCTCGCTGTAATCTTCCGCGGCCCCGCTCGGGGCCGCTCACCGCGCCTGTCGCCGCGTCTGCGGATTTTTGCGTCGATCGCCTGCCCGCGCGATAAAATCAGCCAAATCGCTGTTGATGTATGGCGAACTTTGAGTACTCTGAGTGCTTTGCACACCTCGCGTGCGTCCGTTGTATCTATGCTTTAATCAGGCTCATCACAGGAATCGCCATGCCCGCCCGCCAAATCTCGAGGAGCCCGCTCTGATGCTGGAGATGTTATTACAGTGGTACCGCCGCCGCTTCACCGATCCGCAGGCTATCGCGCTGCTGGTGATCCTGGTCGCCGGGTTCCTTATTCTCTATTTTCTGCACGGCATTCTGACCCCGTTGCTGGTCGCCATCGTGCTGGCCTATCTGCTGGAGTGGCCGACCGCACGCCTGCAGCGCATCGGCTGTTCGCGCACCTGGGCGGCGAGCATCATGCTGCTGGTGTTCGCGGGCATCGCCATGCTGCTGGTGTTCGTCGTCGCACCGACCGCCTGGCAACAGGGCATCAATCTGATGAGCGATCTGCCGGGTATGCTCAACCAGTTCTATAACTTCGCCGCGACGCTGCCGAAGCGTTATCCGGCGCTGGTGGATGCCGGCATCATCGACATGATGGCGGAAAATCTGCGCAGCCGGCTGTCCGGCATGGGCGAATCGGTGGTGAAATTCTCGCTGGCGTCGCTGGTCGGCCTGCTGACGCTGGCTATCTACCTGATCCTGGTGCCGATGATGATGTTCTTCCTGTTGAAGGACAAAGAGCAGCTGCTGAACGCGGTGCGCCGCGTGCTGCCGCGCAATCGCGGCCTGGCGGGGCAGGTCTGGAACGAAATGAATCAGCAGATCACCAACTACATTCGCGGCAAGGTGCTGGAGATGGTGATTGTCGGCGTGGCGACCTACCTGGTGTTCGCCGTGCTGGACATGCGCTACTCGCTGCTGCTGGCGGTGCTGGTGGGCTTCTCGGTGTTGATCCCTTACATCGGCGCGGTGCTGGTCACCATACCGGTGGTGGTGGTGGCGCTGTTCCAGTGGGGCGTCGGCGCCGATTTCTGGACGCTGATCGTCGCCTATCTGGTGGTGCAGGGGCTGGACGGCAACCTGCTGGTGCCCATTTTGTTCTCCGAAGCGGTCAACCTGCATCCGCTGGTGATTATCCTGTCGGTGATCGTGTTCGGCGGGATGTGGGGCTTTTGGGGCGTGTTTTTCGCCATACCGCTGGCGACGCTGGTGAAGGCGGTGATCCACGCCTGGCCGGATGAACTGCGGGTCGAAGTGGAAGACAAGGCCGGTTGACAGGGAAGAAACGAAGCGCAGCAGGCCGCTGCGCTTCGTGAGAATTACTGCTGCAGGTAGCTCAGAACGATGTCGTGGTGATTGGTGGTTTTGAAATCATCAAACACTTTTTCAATCTTGCCTTTGCCATCGATCAGAAAACTGATGCGGTGAATACCGTCGTAGGTCTTGCCCATGAAGGTTTTCTCGCCCCACACGCCAAACTGTTGCGACACCTGATGATCTTCATCAGACAACAGCGTGAAGTTGAGCAGCTCCTTTTCGGCGAAGCGCGACAGTTTTTCCGGCTTGTCGGTGCTGATGCCCAGCACTTCGACGCCGACCTTTTTCAATTCGTCCATGTTGTCCCGCAGGCCGCAGGCTTGCACGGTGCAGCCCGGCGTCATCGCCTTCGGATAGAAATAGACCAATACTCGCTGTCCCTGGAAGTCGGCCAAATTAATTTCCTCACCGTCCTGGTCAGGCAAACTAAATTTCGGCGCTGTGTCACCGGCTTTCAATGGGCTCATCACTACTCTCCATCTTTCTCGTCATGCTGTGGATAGTTCACCACGCTAATACTGCCTTGCGCGTTCAATTCTGTACATAGGCGATGGAAGGCTTGCTCAATATTTGAGGCGTCCCGATCGCCGGAGCTGTGGGCGGTGATTTGGATATACAGCTGCGGCGGCAGGTCGCCCTCCGCCGGCTGCGTGCGCGAGACCAGTTCGGCGATATTCATCTGGCTGGAGTCGAACAGATCGGTAAAGCGTTCGATGATGTGCGGCGAGTCCTTCACTTCTACCTGCACCCACACCGTGGCCGGCATCGGCGGCCTTTCGTGCGAGTTTGTGCGCTTCATCACGATCAGCAGATCCAGCTCCGCGCCTTTTTGCGGCAGGGTGGATTCGATCAGGGTGATGGCGTTCCAACTGCCGGACAGCAGCATGATGAACGTGAACTCCTCTCCCAGCATGGCCAGACGGCTATCTTCGATATTGCATCCGCAACTGCTGACGTGGCGGGTGATGGTATTGACGATTCCGGGGCGGTCGGCGCCGAGCGCGGTAATCACGAGATAGTGTTCGTCTGACTGAGGCAAAATAGCGCTTCCTGTCGTGCTTAATGGGGTTACCATGGTAAACATAAAAAAAACCGCCTGCCAAGCGCTTACAACGCGGTTGTGCGCTTGCTTTTGGATAGGCAGCAAAAGTACCATGAGTGACTTGTTTGTGGAGGGGACGGCCAATGTTTACGGGAAGTATTGTTGCACTGGTTACGCCGATGGACGACAAAGGTGCTGTCGATCGCGCGAGCCTGAAAAAATTGATCGATTATCATGTAGCCAGTGGCACCGCGGCGATCGTTTCCGTAGGGACCACCGGCGAGTCCGCAACGCTTGCCCATGACGAGCACGTTGACGTGGTGCTGCAGACGCTGGAGCTGGCCGACGGCCGCATTCCGGTGATCGCCGGCACCGGCGCCAACGCCACCGCCGAAGCCATCGCGCTCACCACCCGCTTCGCCAATACCGGCGTAGTGGGCTGCCTGACGGTGACGCCGTACTACAATAAGCCGACGCAGGAAGGGCTGTATCAGCACTTCAAGGCGATCGCCGAGAGCACCGAGCTGCCGCAGATCCTGTACAACGTGCCTTCGCGCACCGGCTGCGACATGCTGCCGCCGACCATCGCTCGGCTGGCAAAAATCAAGAATATTGTTGCTGTAAAAGAAGCGACGGGGAACTTAAGTCGCGTTAGTCAGATCCAAGTGCTGGTTGACGATGAAGACTTCATCTTGCTGAGCGGCGACGACGCCAGCGGGCTGGACTTCATGCAACTGGGCGGCAAAGGGGTGATTTCCGTGACGGCCAACGTGGCCGCGCGCGAAATGGCGGAACTTTGCGCGCTGGCGGCGCAGGGCAAGTTTGCCGACGCGCGCCGCTTAAATCAGCGCTTGATGCCGTTGCATCAGGATCTATTTGTAGAAGCAAACCCAATTCCGGTGAAGTGGGCCTGTAAGGCGTTGGGATTGATGGCAACCGATACGCTGCGTCTGCCGATGACGCCGTTGAGCGAAGCCGCCCGCCCGGTGGTGGAGCGCGCGCTGAAAAGCGTCGGTTTGCTGTAACTCTAAGGGAAATTTGATGGCTTATTCATTGCAAAAGTCGACGGTAGCAAAAGTAGTGGGCATCTCTTTGGTGATGATGCTGGCAGCCTGCAGCAGCGATCAGCGCTACAAGCGCCAGGTCAGCGGCGACGAGGCCTACCTCGACGCGGCTCCGCTCAAAGCGCTGAACGCGCCGTCCGGCATGATCCTGCCGGTGCAGAGCGGCAACTATGACGTTCCCGCCACGACGCTGCAAGGCAACGTCGGCAAGCAGCTGGACATTCGTCCGCCGGTGCAGCCGCTGGCGCTGCTGAGCGGTTCACGCGCGCAATACGCCGGCGACAGCGGCACGCTGCTGCTGGAAAACAGCCCGCAGAACCAGAACCTGTGGTCGCGCGTGGTCAGCCTGCTGCAGGCGAAGAACATCGCGATCGCTTCCCGCCAGGACGCCGGTCAGACCCTGACCACCGACTGGGTGAAGTGGAACCGTCTGGACGAAGACAACCAGTACGAAGGCCGTTATCAGATCAGCGTGCAGCAGCAGGGCTACCAGCAGGCGCTGGTGGTGAAAAGCGTTGGCCTGCAGCAGCAGGGCAAGACCGAGCAGGTGACCGATCAGTCTGAGATCCAGCGCTACAACGGCATGATGATCAACACCCTGATCGAAGGCCTGGACAAGCAGGACAACCTGGCGAGCAGCCAGACCGCCAGCCGCTTCGGCGCGCTGGATGTGCAGAGCGGCGCCGATGACACCGGCCTGCCGATGCTGGTGGTGCGCGGCCCGTACACCGTCGTGTGGGATCGCCTGCCGCCGGCGCTCGAAAAACTGGGGATGAAAGTGGGTGACCGCAGCCGTCCGCAGGGCACCGTCGCCGTGACCTACAAGTCCCTGAGCAGCAGCGATTGGGATGCGTTGGGCGTCAAGGATCCTGAACTGGCGGAAGGCGATTACAAACTGCAGGTCGGCGATCTTAACAACCGCACCAGCCTGCAATTTATCGATCCGAAAGGCAAACCGCTGACCCAGTCGAAAAACGACGCACTGGTGGCGGCATTCCAGTCTGCCTTCAGTAAAACCAGCGTTAACTAATCAAAAAGGGGCTTCGGCCCCTTTTTGTTTTATCGATACGGTATCGTTTGCGTCGCAGGTTTGGCACAATAGTGTCCGGCACGCCAAAGAATTCATTAGGTCAATTCTATACCCCCTAATTTCGGGCCGCGCTCGGGAGACATCGGGGATACATCACTGGAGTAAGTAAGATGCAAAAGCTAGCTGAGCTGTATCGCGGAAAGGCAAAAACCGTTTACACCACCGAGAATCCCGATCTGTTGGTGTTGGAGTTCCGCAACGATACGTCAGCACTGGATGGTCAGCGCATTGAGCAGTTCGATCGCAAAGGCATGGTGAACAACAAGTTCAACCATTTCATCATGAGCAAACTGGAAGAAGCCGGCATCCCGACCCAGATGGAGCGTCTGCTGTCCGACAACGAAGTGCTGGTGAAGAAGCTGGACATGGTGCCGGTGGAATGCGTGATCCGCAACCGCGCCGCCGGTTCGCTGGTGAAGCGTCTGGGCATCGAAGAAGGCCTGGTGCTGAACCCGCCGCTGTTCGATCTGTTCCTGAAAAACGACGCCATGCACGATCCGATGGTCAACGAATCCTACTGCGAAACCTTCGGCTGGGTGAGCAAAGAACATCTGGCGCGCATGCGTGAGCTGAGTTACCGCGCTAACGACGTGTTGACCCAGCTGTTCGACGACGCGGGCCTGATCCTGGTCGACTTCAAACTGGAGTTCGGCCTGTTCAACGGCGAAGTGGTGCTGGGCGATGAGTTCTCGCCGGACGGCTGCCGCCTGTGGGACAAAAACACTCTGGACAAGATGGACAAAGACCGTTTCCGTCAAAGCCTGGGCGGCCTGATCGAAGCCTACGAAGAAGTAGCGCGCCGCATCGGCGTGAAACTCGACTAAGCGTCGGCACCGCCATTCGGGGCGATCCGACCGGATCGTCCCGCTATTCTGCGTTTTTCCAGAAAATTTCTACATTTCCTCCGCGGCAGACCATTTATAATGATGGATGCGAGATGACTAAAACCTATCCCACTCAGGCTTGAAGCTGCCTTTGCGCTTACGATCGCGGCGCAACTTCAACGAGCAGGGGAAATATCTGGAGTATATTTATGCGTTGGCAAGGGCGTCGGGAAAGTGACAATGTTGAGGATCGTCGCGGGCAGTCTTCAGGTTTGGGCGGCGGTGGCGGCGGTTTCCGCGTGCCGGTGCGCGGCAAGGGCGGCATCGTCATTCTGGTGGTGGTGCTGGTGGCCGGCTATTACGGCATCGATCTGTCGCCGCTATTGAACGGCGGTAACGTCGCACCGCAGGGTCAACAACAGAGCGCCAACATCAGTCCGAAAGACGATGAGCTGGCCAAATTCACCTCGGTGGTGCTGGCTTCGACCGAGGATAACTGGAAAGAGATTTTCCAGCGCATGGGCAAAACCTATCAACCGCCGAAGCTGGTGATGTATCGCGGCGTGACGCGCACCAGCTGCGGCACCGGTCAGGCGGCGATGGGGCCGTTCTACTGCCCGGGTGACAAAACGGTGTATATCGATCTGTCTTTCTATCAGGACATGAAAACCAAGCTGGGTGCCGGCGGTGATTTCGCCCAGGCCTATGTGGTGGCGCACGAAGTCGGCCACCACGTGCAGAACCTGTTGGGCATCGAGCCCAAGGTCCGCCAGATGCAGCAGGGCGCCAGCCAGGCGGAAGTGAACCGCCTGTCGGTGAAAATGGAGCTGCAGGCGGACTGCTTCGCCGGCGTGTGGGGCAAATATGCCGAGAAGCAGCAGATGCTGGAAGAGGGCGACCTGCAGGCGGCGCTGAACGCCGCGCAGGCGATTGGCGACGATCGGTTGCAGCAGCAGAGTCAGGGCCGCGTCGTGCCGGACAGCTTCACTCACGGCACCTCGCAGCAGCGTTACACCTGGTTTAAACAGGGCTTCGACAGCGGCGATCCCAATACCTGCAACACCTTTGCATCCCGTTAACGCCTCAAGTGCCGGAGCCTGACTCCGGCATTTTTTTCGGATTGAGACACAGCCTTATGTTACAGGCAGCGCAACAACTCATGCGGCGACAGGGCATCCGGCGCCTGCTGGTGCTCAGCGGCGAACCCGACTGGTGTCGCGAACAGGCACAGCGGCTGGCGGCGATCCTGCCGGGTGACTGGCCGTGGGTGGGGGAAAACCCGCCGCCCGGCCCGACGGCGTTGGCGAGTGGCGCCGTGCGCCAATTGCTGGGGCAGGAGCGGCTGCACGCGGTGTTCGATGCCAGTCAGTCGCTGGACGTGGAGGCGTTGGCGGCGCTGTGCGGCGCATTGCGCGCCGGCAGTTGGCTGCTGTTGCTGACGCCGCCCTGGCGGCAATGGCCTCAGCAGCCGGACGGCGACAGCCTGCGCTGGAGCGATTGCCCGCAGCCGATTACCACTCCGCATTTCATCCACCATTTGCAGCAGCATCTGGCCGATGACCGCGAAGTGACGATCTGGCGGCAGGATGAGCCCCTGACGCTGGCCGCGCTGCCGGCGCGCGAGGGTTGGCAACCGCCGGATGGCCGGCCGACCGGGGAACAGCAGGCTATCTTGACGACGCTGCTGCAGGCCGAATCCGGCGTGTGGGTGCTGACCGCCGCGCGCGGTCGTGGCAAATCGACGCTGGCCGGCATGCTGGTGGCGCAGTCGCCGCTGACCTGTTGGATAACCGGGCCGAGCCGCGCCGCCACTGAGGTGGCCGGGGAGTGGGCGCAGGGGCGCGCGCAGTTTTGGGCGCCGGATGCCTTGCTGGCGCAGTGCCGGGAGGGGGACGTCAGCGCCGTGGGCTGGCTGCTGGTGGATGAAGCGGCGGCGATCCCCGCGCCGCTGTTGCAGCAGTTGATCGGTTATTTCCCTCGCGTGTTGTTGACCACCACGGTACAGGGGTATGAGGGTACCGGCCGCGGTTTTCTGCTGAAGTTTTGCGCCGGGCTGCCTTCCTATCAGGCGTTGAGCCTGCAACAGCCGATGCGCTGGGCGCAGGGGGATGCGCTGGAACGGATAACGGACAATGCGCTGTTGTTTAATGAGCTGCCCGCCTGGCCGGCGGATGGCCAGGCGATCGATTACAGTCAGGCGGAGCAGCGTGAGCTGTGCGCCGATCCGCAGCGGCTGGCGCGTTTCTATGCCCTGCTGAGCAGCGCGCATTACCGTACCTCGCCGCTGGATTTGCGCAGGCTGATGGATGCGCCCGGCATGCATTTCGGGCTGGCGCAGGCCGGGCAGGAGGTAGTTGGTGCCGTGTGGCTGGTGGACGAGGGCGGCTTGAGCGCCGAGTTGGCGCACGACGTGTGGGCCGGCCGCCGCCGGCCGCGCGGCAACCTGGTGGCGCAGTCGCTGGCGGCGCATGGCGGCCAGTGGTGGGCGCCGACGCTGCGGTCACGCCGCATTACCCGCACCGCGACGCTGCCGGCACTGAGGCGGCAGGGTATCGCGCGTCAGCTGGTCGAGCGGCAACGCCGTCAGGCGCAGGGGCTGGATTTTCTGTCGGTCAGCTTCGGCTATACCGAGCCGCTGTGGCGCTTTTGGCAATCCTGCGGTTTCGAGCTGGTGCGCATCGGCAGCAAGCCGGAGGCCAGCAGCGGCTGCTATACCGCGATGGCTATCTTGCCCCTGAGCGAGCAAGGAGAGGCGCTGCGGCACGCGGCGCACAAGCATCTGGCGCGCGACTGGCCCTGGCTGCGGCAGCGTATTGAACTCGCGCTGGCGATCCCGGGCGACGACGGCGATACGCCGCTGGGCGAAGAGGATTGGCGCGAGCTGGCCGGGTTCGCTTTCGCCCATCGGCCGCTGGAGGCCAGCCTGGGGGCATTGCAGCGTTTGCTGTTGGCCAGCAATCTGCCGCTGCCCGCGCTGCGCGGCCATCTGCAACGGCGGCAATCCCCGGCGGCCTGCGCGGAGCTGGCGGGCGTCAGCGGCCAGAAAGCCTTGCTGCGCCACTGGCGGTACGAAGCGGCGCAGGCGCTGGAACAGCTGAATGCGCAGCACTGTCGCTACTGGCGCGACTGGACGCAGTCGTTGCAATAAATTGAATAACTCGCTCAATAAAACCCGATTTTCCCGATTTCTCAACGGCGTATAGTCACTGTCAGCGGTGTGGCGGCGACTGTCGCCGCACCAGGTTTGGTTACTATTAAGGAGTCATCGATGAAACATGAGCATTTCGTTGTCCAAAGTCCGGCGACCCCGGCGGCGCAGCTGATCTTGCTGTTTCACGGTGTCGGCGACAACCCGGTGGCGATGGGGGAGATCGGCAGCTATTTCGCCAAAGACTTTCCTCAGGCACAGGTGGTGAGCATCGGTGGCCCCGAAGCGTTCGGCAACGGCGCCGGGCGCCAGTGGTTTTCGGTGCAGGACGTGACCGACGAAAATCGCGCGGCCCGCATCGCAGACGTAATGCCGCAGTTTGTGGCGGTGGTGCGCCATTGGCAGCAGCTGAGCGGTGTAGGCTATGCCGGCACGGCGCTGGTGGGGTTCTCGCAGGGGGCGATCATGGCGCTTGAGGCGTTGAAAGCGGAAACCCGGCTAGCCGGGCGCGTGGTCGCGTTCAGCGGGCGTTTCGCTCAGCTGCCCGAGCAGGCTTTCGGCGACAGCGTGGTGCATTTGATCCACGGTGAAGAGGACGCGGTGATCGCGGTGCAACACGCTCACGCGGCGGCAGAAGCGCTACGGGCCGGCGGCGCCGATTTTACGCTGGACGTGGAGGAAAACGTCGGGCACGCAATCAACCAGGGCATGATGAACGCCGCGCTGGAAAGGCTGCATTATTATGTGCCGCAGCGCTACTGGGACGAGGCATTGTCCGGCAAGCGCGGCGAGCTGATCGCCTTTCGCTAAAAATTCAGGGCGCCGATGAGCGCCCTGATGTCATTTCTTTTTCGGCCAGTCGTCTTCGTCATCCCACTGGGCGTTGTTGTCGCGGTGCGGCGGTATCTCCGGCTTGTTGGCCAGATAGCTTTTCACGTCGACGCGGCGCAGTTCCTTAATGCCGCTGACGACCATTCCCACCAGGATCAGCAGGATAATCCACCAGTAATCAGCTAACCATTGCATAGCTACTCCTTTCCTTCACTGCGTATAAAACGCGAAAAAATCGAGGGCAGATGGCGTTCGAGCCATTCAACACCGGCGACCTCCTTATCTTGCCAGGCCGCCAGCAACAGCGCCGGGGTCAGCAAATGTTCGGCTTCTTGCGCCAGCGGCCGGTAGCTCAGATGCCACGGCTCCACCGCCACGCCACCGCTGTCTTCGGTAAAGGGGCGATAGAAACCGAACTCGGCCATATGCGCCGTCAGCCATTGGTTGAGCGGCGCAAAGTAACCGCCTTCTTCATATTCCCACGGCTCCAGCTGCAGCTTTTGCCCTTCCGGCAGCAGCGACGGATCGTAAACGTCCAGATCGCTGCCCCAGTGATGGCGGCTGGCGCCCGGCAGGGCCGACCAGCGCAGGATCGCCTCACAGCGCTCGGCGGCGGACAGCGGCGCAACGTCTATCGGGCGGCTGTCCTTATCTAATACTGGCCGCTGGCCGCAGAATTTGCCATTCCAGATAGCCAGTTGCCGGTCGAAATCGCGGAAGGTGCTGGCGGGCTGGAGATCGAATCCCGCCTCACGCGCGGCCTGCTGCATCGCCAGGAAGGCGTTGACTGCCTGCGGCTGCAGCCGATGGTTCCCGCTCAGCGGCGCCAGGTGTTCGGTTGAGCGGCCGGTGAGCATCTCTGCGTTGATCATGCGACCAATTGCTCCATGATGCGTTGATACATGCGGCTCAGCAGCTGCAGATCCGCGGCGTTGACACATTCGTTGACCTTGTGGATGGTGGCGTTGACCGGCCCCAGTTCTACCACCTGCGCGCCCATCTGCGCGATGAAGCGGCCGTCGGAGGTGCCGCCGGTGGTCAGCAGCTGCGGCGTCAATTCAGAATAGTGCTCGACGGCGTTGACCACCGCATCCACCAGCGCGCCGCGCGAGGTGAGGAACGGCTGGCCGGACAGCCGCCACTCGATGCTGTAATTCAACTGGTGGCGTTCCAGCAGCTCTTCCACGCGCTGCTTGATCATCGCGTCGGTGAGTTCGGTGCTGAAACGGAAGTTGAATTGCACGTAGAGATCGCCCGGGATCACGTTGTTGCTGCCAGTGCCTGCCTGCACGTTGGCGATCTGCATGCTGGTCGGCGGGAAGAACTCGTTGCCGCGATCCCATTCGATCGCCACCAGTTCATTCAGCGCCGGCATGGCGCGGTGCACCGGGTTGTCCGCCAGGTGCGGATAGGCGACGTGCCCCTGTACGCCGTGGATATGCAGGTTGGCGGTGATGGAGCCGCGACGGCCGTTTTTCACCACGTCGCCGACGCGCTCGGTGCTGGACGGCTCGCCGACCAGGCAGTAATCAAGCCGCTCGTTGCGCGCCATCAGCGTTTCGACCACTTTAACCGTGCCGTGGGTGGCGCTGGCCTCTTCATCTGAAGTGATCAGAAATGCCAGGCGGCCCCGATGATTCGGGTTGGCGGCGACAAAGCGTTCCGCAGCTACCACCATCGCGGCCAACGAGCCTTTCATGTCTGCCGCACCGCGGCCATAAAGCATGCCGTCGCGGATTGCCGGTTCAAACGGCGGATTGTCCCAGCGTTTTTCATCGCCGGTCGGCACCACGTCGGTGTGCCCGGCAAACGCCAGGGTTTGCCCTTCGCCGCGCCAGGCCCAGAAGTTTTGGGTGTCTTCGAAGTCCATGGCTTCGACGGTGAAGCCGATCGCCTGCAAACGTTCGATCATCAGCTGCTGGCAGCCTTCGTCATTCGGGCTGAGGGAAGGGCGTTTGATCAACTGCTGGGCCAGTTCGATAACCGGGCAAGTCATACGGCAACCTCGGCGATAAATTGTTGGTAAGCGTCGGCGTTGAAACCGAGCAGCGCGTGGCCGTTGCCGTCGTCCAGCAGTGGACGTTTAATGATTGCCGGTTGCGCCAGCATCAGCGCGATGGCGGCGTCGGCGTTATCGCAGGCATTGCGCTGCGCTTCATCCAGCTTGCGCCAGGTGGTGCCGCGGGTATTGAGCAGCGGCTCCCAACCCAGTTGCGCGACGAAGCCGCGCAACTGCTGTTCGGTCAGGCCGTCGGCGCGATAGTCGTGAAAATGATAGGTCACGCCCTGATCTTCCAGCCAGCGGCGGGCTTTTTTGATGGTGTCGCAGTTTTTGATGCCGTACATCGTCAGCGTTGTCTGTTGCGGTTTGTTTGCCATGGCGTAAAGCTACCTGTCTCGTCGAGTCGATACTGGGCGGCGGACGCGATCTTAGGCCTTCTCGCCGCCCGGCGATAGCAGAGATAATGCCAGTAAAGCGGCGGCGAGATCCAGACAACGATGCGCGTGAGATGCGATTGGGGGCCAGGGAAAGAGGCTGTCAAAGCGATGAAACGGCGACCTTCGCCGGCGGTGCTGTTAAAAGACGCCGGCGAATGCGTTCAGCTACCCCTGCGGTTCTGGGAAAGAAAACGCTATTCTTTATTTATTCTTATGTTTAAACGATCGGTTAAACACCGTACGCGGGTAATATGCAACAGCGGTTTTATCCTGCTGGTGCCGAATTTTTTCATTATTCGCGACTTGTAATGATTGGCGGTTTTATTTCTGATATTCATGGCATTGCTGATATCGGTCAGCGATTTTCCCGTCGACCACTCCGAGAGGAAAAGGGACTCGCGCTGGGAGAGTTGCGGCGGCTCGGTATAGTGACTGTAACGCTTATATAAGTCGCCGATCAGGTGGCTGAAACGGCTCAATGATATAAGGTTTGATAATATAATGGTCTTATTGTCGACAATCACCATTTCATGCGGGCAGTCGGTGATAATGACTATTTTGTAGGTGTTGGGGTTGGCATATTCATCGCGGTAACGCGCTTCAAAATTGGCGATGGTGACATCGATAAAGCAGACTCTTTTGCGGCTAAAGCCGGCCGGTGCACGTTTTTCCGCCCAGGTTTGCTTAAAGAGTTGTCGGATGCCGACGGTGGTATAGGCACACTCGCTGAAAATATCAATTTCCATTTTATTATAGTCCTTTACTTTCTATTTCCCGGTGAGGAACGATATCTTAAAACATAAAAAAAGAAACAATCTAAATAATTTCACATTGAACTTATCTTGTCGCGCAGACGGAGGCCCTCTCTCGGCAGCGGCAAATAAGGAAAGTCTCATATACTAACATGATTTATAAAGAGTAAATCTGCTTTTTAGCCGGCCCTTTGGCCGGAGGCGGTTTAATAGAATAGAAATCCTCTATTAATACTCAGGTTATTAAAAGGAATTAACATAGATGCCACCTATCGCGAAATTAAATTCGATCGTTTTTATCGATAGCTTTAGCGTGGCTGATTTCGTTAATGAGTTAATAACTAAGATATTTCTTGTTTTCTTGCCGTGATGGCGGTTTTATTTTGAACGGTGGAAAGACAGTCGATGAGTTTATGCGGAAATTCGGTTTGAAATTGAGATAAAGATAAATCTAAACAAAGAAAATGCGATGTTTTGAGCGACGAACAGCGCGTAATGTGGGCGATTGATACGGAGAGCTGGTGTGAAAGAATGTCATATCGAAATTTCCGATCGGGTAACACCGGAAATAACGTCTTGTATTGCGGAGGGGTTGGACCGTTTTAATGATCAACAGATCGGCTACGGCGATCGTCTGCCGCTGGCGGTGGTGGTAAAAGATCCCGACAGTGGGGACGTTCTGGGGGGAATTACCGGACGTTCATCATTAGGGCTGCTGTTTCTCGATCTCTTTTATCTGCCGGAAGCGCTGCGCGGCGCGGGGTTGGGCAGCGAACTGTTGCGCCGTTTCGAACAGGAAGGCCGCCGGCGCGGTTGCCTTTCGGCCGTGTTGTACACCATCAGCTTTCAGGCGCCGGACTTTTATCAACGGCATGGCTGGCAGCGTATGGGGGAGGTGCCTTGCTTGCCGCCGGGAACCAGCCGCGTCTTTATGAGCAAAACTTTGTGAAGCGCGTTTAACGCACGTAGCCTCCCTGTTGCAGGCGCTGCAGAGAGGCGCCGTCCGCATACACCATGCCGGTGGCCAAATCGTGAAAGCCGTACTTTTTATAGAAGGCCCGCTTTTCCGGCACGGAATAGATGAAAATCTTGCCGAGCGGCGCCAAATCTTGCATTACCCGATCCATCAACCTGCGTCCCAGCCCTTGCCCTTGAAAGCGCGGATCGATCGCCACGTCGGCCAGGTAGGCGACCGAGGTCAGATCGCTGATGGCGTGCGCGGTGGCGATCAGTTCGTCGCCGATAAACCCCCAATAGCAAAACTGGCTGTGTTGGTAAACGCGCCGCAGGGTGTGCGGATCGCGTTTGCCCAGCCCGGCGGCCTCCAGCAATTCGCACAGCCGCTGCCAGTCGATGGCGCGGCGGTTCAGATCGGTGACAATTTCCATCGTTTTCCTCTAACCAATAAGATTGAGATCGGCGGCATAGTGCCGAATGGCGCGCTGATAGCCGCGAATGTCGGGGTCTGACGAGGTGTCCGCCAACAGCAACAACAGATCGGCCACGGCCCGTTTATTTTCACCCAGGTTGTACAGCGCCATGGCGCGAAACAACATCAGCTCGTTGGCCTGCGGGAACTCGGTCAGGCCGTCGTCGAAAGCCCGTAACGAAGCCGGATATTCTCCCAGGGCGCGGTAGGTGCTGCCGAGGCCCAGCCAGGCCTCGCGGCGCTGGGCGGGCGGCAAATCGCGGGCCAGCGCCGCGAGGTAGCAGGGAATGGCCTGTTGCTCCAGGCCCTGCACGTCATACAGGCAGGCCAGCTGAAGGTGCAATATCGCCGCTTCCGGTTCGGCCGCCAGTTGCCGTAACGCCAGCGCAGTCGCTTCCTGATAGCGGCCCTGCGTTTTCAACTGCGAGAGAGACAAAGAGGTGGACATGATCGGCGCTCCATTGGCGTATTTTTATACCTTTTACACGCTACCGTGGAGAAATTGATATCACAAGGGAATAGCTGCACAACACATTGATGAGATAAATACGAAAATGTGCGCTAAGCCCGGTTTCCGGGCCCGGCATCGTTCCCGTTTCCCTTCACATGGTCAAAAAACAGGCGTAGAATCCGCTTCGTCAAATAATTGAGGTTGTAAAGTATTATGGTTGATCGTGAATTAGGAAACTGGAAAGACTTCATTGATGAGATGTTGGGCAACTGACACAGCGTTGAAGCAGATGGCAAGGTTGAGTCATTGGAGCGTCACTGAAACACCTTGGGAACGAGATTATCGTTCGAAATAAAGCAGCATCGGTAACCCGACGCTGCTTTTTTTATGCGCTGTCTGTTACTCCTCGGTGGTCGGCGTGGCTGCCGGATGCGGTTTCCCCGGGAAGCGGCGGCGCACCAGCACGAAGAACAGCGGCACGAAGAAAATGGCCAGCAGGGTGGCGGAGATCATGCCGCCCATCACCCCGGTGCCGACCGCATGCTGGCTGCCTGAGCCGGCGCCGCTGCTGATGGTCATCGGCAGCACGCCGAAGATAAACGCCAGCGAGGTCATCAGGATCGGGCGCAGACGCATGCGTGAAGCTTCGAGCGTCGCCGACATCAGATCCTGCCCTTTCTGATTCAGTTCATTGGCGAATTCGACGATCAGAATGGCGTTTTTCGCCGACAGCCCAATGATGGTCAACAGGCCGACCTGGAAATAAACGTCGTTCTCCAGCCCGCGCAGCCAGGTAGCGGCGACCGCGCCGATCACCCCCAGCGGCACCACCAGCATCACCGAGAACGGAATCGACCAGCTCTCGTACAGCGCCGCCAGACACAGGAACACCACCAGCAGCGAGATGGCGTACAGCGCCGGCGCCTGCGAGCCGGACAGCCGTTCCTGATAGGACATCGCCGTCCACTCGAGGCCAAAACCGGTCGGCAGTTGGCTGACCAGTTTTTCCATTTCCATCATGGCGGTGCCGGAACTGACGCCGTTAGCCGCTTCGCCGACGATCTCCAGCGCCGAGCTGCCGTTATAGCGTTCCAGCCGCGGCGAACCGTACTCCCAGTGCGAGCTGGCGAAGGCCGAAAACGGCACCATGCCGCCCGCGCCGTTGCGCACATACCATTTGTTGATGTCATCCGGCAACATGCGGAACGGCGCCGCGGCCTGCACGTAAACTTTTTTCACCCGCCCGCGGTCGACGAAGTCGTTGACGTAGGTCGAGCCCCAGGCGGTGGAGAGGGTATTGTTGATGTCGTCGATCGACACGCCCAGCGCTTGCGCCTTGCGTTGATCGATGTCGATTTGCAACTGCGGGCTGTCGTCCAGGCCGTTGTGACGCACGCGCGACAGCAGCGGGTTTTGCGCGGCCAGCTGCAGCAGCTGATCGCGCGCCGCCATCAGCTTGGCGTGGCCGAGCCCGGCGTGGTCCTCCAACTCCATATCGAAGCCGGAGGAGTTGCCGAGGCCGGTGATCGCCGGCGGACTGCTGGCGATCACCCGGGCTTCGTTAATCTTGCTGAATGCCAGCGTGGCGCGATCGATGATGTCGAATGAGCTGTTGGCGCCCGCCGTGCGCAGGTCCCAGTCTTTCAGCCGAATGAACAGACGCGCCACGTTTTGGCCGTTGCCCCCCGGCCCGGAGCCGATGATGGCGAACACCGACACCACGTCCTGTTTCTCTTCGGTGAGGAAGTACTGTTCGACCTTTTCCACCACTTTGGACGTTTGCTGCAGGGTCGAACCTGCCGGCAGCTGCACCTGTACGGTGAAGATGCCGCGGTCTTCCTGCGGCAGGAACGAGGTCGGCAGCTTGATGAACAGCAGCGCCATGCCGCCCAGCAACAGCAGATAAATCACCATGTATCGGCCGCTGGCGTGCAGGATGCGCCCCACGCCGCGCTCATAGCGTTCGGTGTTGCGGTTGAACATACGGTTGAACCAGCCGAAGAAGCCGCGCTTGCCGTGGTGGTGCCCCTTGGCGATCGGTTTGAGCAGCGTGGCGCACAGGGCCGGGGTCAGGATCATCGCCACCAGTACCGACAGCACCATGGCGGAGACGATGGTGATGGAGAACTGGCGATAGATGGCGCCGGTGGTGCCGCCGAAGAACGCCATCGGCACGAACACCGCCGACAGCACCAGCGCGATGCCGACCAGCGCGCTCTGGATCTGCCCCATGGATTTGCGCGTGGCCTCGCGCGGCGGCAGGCCTTCTTCGCTCATCACGCGCTCGACGTTTTCCACCACCACGATGGCGTCGTCCACCAGCAGGCCGATCGCCAGCACCATGGCGAACATGGTGAGGGTGTTGATGCTGAAGCCGCAGGCGGAAAGGATGGCGAAGGTGCCCATCAACACCACCGGCACGGCGATGGTGGGGATCAGCGTGGCGCGGAAGTTCTGCAGAAACAGGTACATCACCAGGAACACCAGCAGGATGGCTTCCAGCAGCGTTTTCACCACGTCTTTGATCGAGGCTTTGACGAACGGGGTGGTTTCATAGGCCACTTTGGCCTCCAGCCCGTGCGGGAAGTACTGCGACAGCTCGGCGATCTTGTCCTTCACCAACTGGTCGGTCTGCAGTTCGTTGGCGCCGGAGGCCAGCTTGATATTCATGCCCGCGGCCTGCATGCCGTTGTAGCGGCTGAGGTAGTTGTAGTTCTCGCCGCCCAGTTCGACGGTGGCGACGTTGCCCAGCGTCACCAGCGATCCGTCCTGATTGACCCGCAGGGTGATCTGACGGAACTGTTCCGGCGTCTGGAGCTGCGACTGGGCGTTGATGGTGGCGTTCAACGCCTGTTTATCGACCGATGGCGTGCCGCCCAGTTGGCCGACCGCCACCTGGGCGTTCTGCGATTGAATGGCATTGACCACGTCCTGGGTCGTGAGCTGGTAACTGTTGAGCTTGTTGGGATCGAGCCAGATGCGCATGGCGTATTGCGAGCCGTACACGTCCATGCTGCCGACGCCGTTGATGCGGCTAAGCGGATCCTGCAGGTTGGAGACGATGTAATCGGCGATGTCCTGCTTGTCCATGCTGTTGTCGGTGGAGACGAACGCCACCATCATCAGCGTGGTGTCGCCGGATTTCGACACCGTGACCCCCTGATTCTGCACCGCCTGCGGCAGGCGCTTGATCGCCGCCTGCAGCTGGTTTTGTACCTGCTGCATCGCCTCGTTGGGATCGGTGCCGGCTTCGAACGTCAGCGTGACGGTCGCCTGGCCGGTATTGGTGCTCTGCGACGACATATACATCATGTTGTCGAGGCCGGTCATATTCTGTTCAATGATCTGCGTGACGGTGTTTTCCAGCGTTTGCGCCGAAGCACCTGGGTAAGTTGCGCTGATGCGCACGTTCGGCGGCGCCAAATTCGGGTATTGTTCCACCGGTAAAGAAAAAATCGCCAATGCCCCGGTCAGGCAAAGAATAATTGCCAGCACCCAGGCGAAAATCGGGCGATCAATAAAAAAATTGGCCATGCAGCGCGAACCTCGTTATGACTTGTTCTATCTTTAAAACGCATCGGAAATATGCATTTCAGCGGCAGGGAAGGATTCCGGCGCTATTGCACTTTACTCGGGATAGTCGAGGAAAGCGTGGAGAAAAAAAGGAGATAGTGTAAATAACGGTAGCGGAAAACGGCGTGGATGCACCGGCGTCGATAATTGTACGCTATTAAGACATTTTTATTACTATCAAAGGCCTTGCGCATGTCTTCGCCGCAGGGAACAGGAAAGTAAAAAACTGGACTCACCTTACAGCAGGAGCTTGGCATGGGAATTAACCCGGTATTTGCCCGTCGGCTTTATTTATGCTGGCTGATTAGCCACAGTGAGCGGCCCAATGTGCCGCGGTTGATGGCGTTGACCGGCTGGCCGCGCCGCACGTTGCAGGATGTGCTGAAGGCGTTGCCCGGCATGGGCGTCGAGTTGCAGTTCGTGCAGCAGGGCGTGCGCAACAACGACGGTTTCTATCAGCTGGAAAGCTGGGGGCCGTTCAACAAGAGTTGGGTGCATCAGCATCATCAGGCGCTGCTCAGCGCCATCGAGTAAGTGGCCCCGGCGTATTGGCCGGGGCGGGGCGATCAGTGGCTTTTGTACTCCAGGTACATCACCGTCGCCGCCACGCGAGAACGCACGTCCAGCTTGCGCAGTATGTTGCGGATGTGCACCTTCACGGTTTCCTCAGAGATATGCAACTGCGCCGCCACCTGTTTGTTGGACAGGCCGCGCGCCACCTCTTGCAAGACGTCCAGTTCGCGTTCGGTCAAGGCGGTGAAGGGATCGCGCTGCTCGCTGCGCGCCAGCAAATAGTCGGCCATGGCATCGCTGATCACGTTCTGCCCCTCGGCGGCGGCGCTGATGTGTTCCAGCAGTTGCTCCGGCTCACTGTCTTTCAGCAGATAGCCGTCGGCGCCGGCGTCGATCAGCGCGTACAGATCGCTGCGCGCGTCGGAGACCGTCAGCACGATGATGCGCGCGTCCACGCCTTCGTCGCGCAGGGCCCGCAGCGTATCCAGCCCGGACATGCCCTTCATGTTCAGATCCAACAAGATCACGTCCGGAGCGTACTGCAGCGCCAGCGCAACCGCCTCGCTGCCGTTGCCGGCCTCTGCCACCACGCCAAATCGCGCATCCAGTCCCAGCAGTTGTTTGATGCCGCGCCGCATCAACGGATGATCGTCAACGATCATGACTCGGTATTGCTTCATCACCATGAAATATGCTCCCTGTAGCAAGTAAAGCAACTCAAACGCGCCCGGAGGCGTGCTTCACAGTGGGACTGTCTCTTCAAAAATAGCGGCAATCTGCACCGCAAACCTCTCCGGGCGGTCTTCTGCCCGGCGGTAACCGTAACGCAGGGTGAACAGCCGCAAGGTCAGGGCGAGAATGTCAGGCAGACCGCCGTGCCGCCGCCGCTTCTGCGCCGGATGCGCAGCGTTCCTCCCAGTCGCGCCGCGCGTTCGCTCATGATGGTCAAGCCGTAATGCCCTTCCGGTTCTTCCAGACTGGCGATGCCGCAACCGTCGTCGGTAATACTGAATACGTTGTCGCCTGCGGCGTTGACCTCGCAACACACCGCGATCTCGCTTGCTCCGGCGTGCTTGACGGCATTGAGCACCGCTTCGCGCACGATCTGCAGCGCGTGCACCTGCTGCTGGGCGTTGAGCGCCTGCGAGGGCAGCCGACAGTGTAACTGAATCCGCGCGGGGGTTAGCGCCTTTAATGGCTGCAACAGTTGCTCCAGCGCGGCATTCAGATCCGCCTCCTGAATGTTGAGGCGGAAGGTGGCCAGTAATTCTCTCAGCTGGCGATAGGCATCGGCCAGCGTGCGATCGAAATCGTCGATAATCGTCTGCGCCGCCGGATCGTCGGCGGCGCGCCTGAGCAGCGTCAGCTGGATGCGCAGGAACGACAGCGTCTGCGCCAGCGAATCGTGCAGCTCGCGCGCGATGGTCCCACGCTCTTCCATCAACAGCAGATATTGGTACTGCTTTTGCGCCCGGTTGAAGTAGACGCCGCGCCCCAGCATGTTGGCCAGGCTCTGCATCAGGTGAGGATGCGGCGGCTGCGCTTCTGACTGCCATCGCAACTCGCCCAGCAGTTTATCGCCTTGGGTGATCGGCAGCGCGCTCCAGGTTTGCGCCGGCGCCGGCTCTCCTTCGTTCAGTTGCCACTGGCCATGATCGTCCGCCACGTTCAACCGGATGCAGCGCAGTCGTTCGCTTTGGCGCACGATGCGCAGCACATTTTCGAACGCTTGCTGATCGATCTGGCGCACGCTCAGCGCCTGCGAGCAGCGATACAGCACCTCCAGCGTTTCGTTGGCCTGCTGCAGGCGGCGGGTCTTTTCCTGCACTTTCAGCTCCAGCGACTGATAGAGCCGGGCCAGCTCGTCCGACATGGCGCTGAAGGTTTGCGACAGCACGCCGAGTTCGTTCGGCAGCGCCACGTCCAGCTGCGGGTGGCGAAAATCGCGCTGTTGCACGCGCTGGCTGGCATCGACCAGATGCTGCAGCGGCGTGACCACCTGGCGGCGCATAAAACGAATGCAGAACAGCACCAGGCCGATGATGGCGGCGTAGCCCAGTACGCTGACGGCGGCCACCAGGGTGAGTTTCAACTCGGAATAACGCTGCAGAGCGGAAACGAAATGATCGACGCGGTTGACGTAGCCGGCGACCTCCGCCCGGTAGGCGGCCGCCTGCCCGTCACGGATCTGCCGCTCCATCGTTTGCCATGTTCGTTGCAGCGCCAGATAGTGGTTGCGCACCTCAGCCGGAACGTAAAAGCGCGCCAGCTTTTGCAGCGCCGGCGCCTGTAAAGATTGTCGGTACTGCTGCAGGTGCAGCTCCAGCTCCGGGCTCTGCCGGTCAAGATCAAAGGCCAAGCGGTAGCTTTGCATGCGCAGCGAACCGGCAATGTTGATCGCCTCGGCATCGCTTTGGCTGCCGGCGACGGTCGTCAACGCCAACCCGGTGGCGAGCACCGACAGTATCACGATGCCGAACAGCGCTCTGGCCAGGCTGCCGGTCACGGAACGTTTAACAAGCAATCACGGAATCCTTTTCTCTCAGGTGAGGCGCTTCGCCAGTTTCATTCGAAAGCAAAACTATAACTTTTGCAACTAAATTGCACCGCGATTTGTATCAAGTTGTCAACAAAACGGGAACAATTGTCGTTGTGTAATCAAATGAATAGCGAAATGCCCACCGATGTTCAGCGGCGGGCCGGTTTCCTCTGGTGATTTGTCTTTGGGGGGCGAATCGCACTGGGTTTTATGCAATGTCATGCGCCTGAGCGCGACTTATTTTCCATTATTTTAAGCAATGTTAAGTCCCGGCTTGTCCGGCGGGGTACGGTGTGATTTTTGTTGCAAATCGTCTGCCGCGGCGCGGCGTAATCGCGGTATGATCTTCAGGTTGCAACTCAAGGGAAAAGGGTCATGTCGTCGAAAATTGAGAATGTGAAGAAAGAGCTGTTGTCGGACAACTGGTATGTGCTGCACAAGTACACGTTCGATCTGAAACGCAAAAACGGCGGTTCGGTGCAACAGATGCGCGAGGTCTACGATCGCGGCAACGGCGCCACCATTTTGCTGTACAACCGCGCCAAGGGCACGGTGGTGCTGACCAATCAATTCCGCATGCCGACCTATGTCAACGGCAACGAAAGCGGCATGCTGCTTGAGGCCTGCGCCGGCCTGCTGGATGCCGACTCTCCGGAGCAGTGTGCGCGCCGCGAAGCGGTGGAAGAGACCGGTTTTCAGGTGGGTGAGGTCAAGAAAATCTTCGAAGCCTACATGTCGCCGGGCGGCGTGACCGAGATCGTGCACTTCTTTATCGCCGAATACCATGACGATGAGCGACGCGCGGCCGGCGGCGGCATTGAAGATGAAGATATTGAAGTGATCGAACTGCCGTTCAGCGAAGCGGTGGCGATGATCGCCGATGGCCGTATTAAAGACGGCAAGACCATCATGCTGCTGCAATATTTGCAGATTCATCGGGTGATGGCATAAAAAAAGCCGGTCACGATGACCGGCTTTTTTATCGGCTGGCGCCGGGTTGCTTACTTCAGCAGCGCCTGCGCCTTGGCCACCACGTTGTCCACGGTGAAGCCGAACTCGGCGAACAGCTGCTCCGCCGGCGCCGACTCACCGAAGGTGGTCATGCCCACGATGGCGCCGTTCAGGCCCACGTACTTGTACCAGTAGTCCGCGATACCCGCTTCCACCGCCACGCGCGCCG
>NZ_PYTW01000011.1:0-220403 GCF_003028435.1 Serratia sp. Nf2
CAATCTGAGCCATGATCAAACTCTTCAATTAAAAGCTTGATTTGCTTCCACTCGAGAAGCGATGCTCAAAGATTTACTGCATGAATTTTACTTCAGTTAGTCACTCTTCAAGACTTGATATTTTTTTGCATCCGAAGATGCTGGATATCGTCTTGTGGAGTGCCCACACAGATTGTCTGATAAATTGTTAAAGAGCAGTGAGTTAGGTGCTTTCGCTTGCTAACTCGAGGTGGCGTATATTACGCTTTCCTCTTTCAGAGTCAACCCTAATTTTCAGGATTTTTTCTCTTTCTTCCCGGCCGCTGTGTGAAGTGAATCACTTGCGCCGTGTCGATGGAGGCGCATTATAGGGAGTCGGTTCAGAATGACAAGCGATAATATGCATTTTTTATCTGACCGCTCACTATTCATTCGTAACGCCTATTAAACCCGCTTTTTGATGGCTGCCGGCAGGTCCGCCAGGCTATTTAGCACCCAATCGGCCAGCTTTTCGCCCTGCTCGGTCACCGGTTTGCCGGTACGCACCAGCACCTTGGTGCCAACGCCGGCCGCGATCGCCGCCTGCATATCTTCCGGTTTATCGCCCACCATATAAGAAGCGGCCATATCGATGTTCAATTCCTGCTGCGCTTGCAGCAGCATGCCCGGCTGCGGTTTACGGCAGTCACACACCTGACGATACTCTTCTACTACTGCCTCCGGATGGTGCGGGCAGAAATAGATGCCGTCGAAGTCGACGTCGCGATCGGCCAGCGACCAGTCCATCCACTCGGTCAGGTACATAAATTGGTCTTCGCTGAACTTGCCGCGCGCAATGCCGGACTGGTTGGTCACCATCACCAGCGCGAAGCCCATCTTTTTGAGTTCGCGACAGGCGTCAATCACGCCGTCAATAAAGTGAAAATTGTCGATTTCATGGACATAGCCATGGTCAACGTTAATCGTACCGTCACGATCGAGAAAAATTGCTGGAACGCTTTGTGTCACCGCTTTGCTCCTGAGGGCCTGTATACGCTGACAGTATCGCATGTTTTACCCCGCACTGAGAACGCCGGAGAACGTCGTTGGCCGTTGACTTGGACGTCTAGACGCCTTAACATCTGATCCATACCTTGGTTCCACGCCGAGGTTTACTTTTATCTAGCCACGGGCAACCACGCTAAAATAAGAAGAATATGATTAAACTTTCTAACATTACTAAAGTGTTCCAGCAGGGTTCGCGCACCATTACCGCGCTCTCTGACGTGACCCTTCACGTCCCTGCCGGGCAAATCTATGGCGTTATCGGGTCTTCCGGCGCTGGCAAAAGCACGCTGATCCGCTGCGCCAACATGCTGGAGCGCCCAACGTCCGGCCAGGTCCTGGTCGATGGTCAGGATCTGACTTCGCTGTCGGAAAGCGAACTGACGCGCGCCCGTCGCCAAATCGGCATGATCTTCCAGCACTTCAACCTGCTCTCTTCCCGCACGGTATTCGGCAACGTGGCGCTGCCGCTGGAGCTGGACAATACGCCGCGCGCCGAGATCAAAAAGCGCGTGACCGAACTGCTGGAGCTGGTCGGCCTGGCGGACAAACACGACGCCTATCCGGCCAACCTGTCCGGCGGCCAGAAACAGCGCGTGGCGATCGCCCGCGCGCTGGCCAGCAACCCGAAAGTACTGCTGTGCGACGAAGCCACCAGCGCGTTAGATCCGGCCACCACCCGTTCCATCCTGGAACTGCTGAAAGACATCAACCGCCGCCTGGGCCTGACCATTCTGCTCATCACCCACGAAATGGACGTGGTGAAACGCATCTGCGACCAGGTCGCGGTCATTAGCCAGGGGCAGCTGATCGAAAAAGACAGCGTCAGCGAAGTGTTCTCGCACCCGAAAACCCCGCTGGCCCAGCAGTTCATTCAGTCCACGCTGCATCTCGATATCCCGGACGACTACGCCGCGCGCCTGTCGCCGGAACGTCAGGGCGACCGCCAGCCGCTTTTGCGCCTGGAATTCACCGGCCAGTCAGTCGATGCGCCGCTGCTGTCTGAGGCCGCTCGCCGCTTCAACGTGAACAACAACATTATCAGCGCCCAGATGGATTATGCCGGCGGCGTGAAATTCGGCGTGATGCTGGCGGAGCTGCACGGCAGCGACGAAGATGCGCTGGCGACGATTAAGTTCCTGCAAGAAAATCAGGTAAAAGTAGAGGTTCTGGGTTATGTCTGAGGCAATGATGTGGTTGATGGCGCGTGGCGTGTGGGAAACCGTCATGATGACCTTTGTCTCCGGCTTCTTCGGTTTCGTGCTCGGCCTGCCGGTAGGCGTGCTGCTGTATGTCACCCGCCCGGGGCAAATCATCGCCAACAACTCGCTGTATAAAATCCTGTCCGGGCTGGTGAACATCTTCCGTTCGATCCCGTTCATTATCCTGCTGGTTTGGATGATTCCGTTTACCCGCATGATCGTCGGCACCTCTATCGGTCTGCAGGCGGCCATCGTGCCGTTGACCGTGGGCGCCGCGCCGTTCATCGCGCGCATGGTGGAAAACGCCCTGCTGGAGATCCCGTCCGGCCTGGTGGAAGCGGCGCGCGCCATGGGCGCCACGCCGATGCAGATCATCAAGAAAGTGTTGCTGCCGGAAGCCTTGCCGGGCCTAGTCAACGCCGCAACCATCACGCTGATCACCCTGGTGGGCTACTCCGCCATGGGCGGCGCGGTCGGCGCCGGCGGCCTGGGCCAAATCGGTTACCAATACGGTTATATCGGTTATAACGCCACAGTGATGAATACCGTATTAGTATTACTGGTAGTTTTGGTTTATCTGATCCAGTTCTGCGGCGATCGCATCGTCAAAGCCGTTACCCATAAATAGTTTCACAGCATGTTAATGCGAGTCTAATGAGGAAGGGATATGTCGTTAAAATTTAAATCCATCGCGGCAATTGGCGCACTGATCGGCACTCTGGCTCTGGCGGGCTGTGGCCAGGATGAAAAGAATCCAAACCATATCAAGGTCGGCGTGATCGTCGGCGCTGAGCAGCAAGTGGCTGAAGTCGCTCAGAAAGTGGCGAAAGAGAAATACGGTCTGGACGTTGAGCTGGTAACCTTCAACGACTACGTGTTGCCTAACGAAGCGCTGAGCAAAGGCGATATCGATCTGAACGCCTTCCAGCACAAGCCGTACCTGGATCAGCAAATCAAAGATCGCGGCTACAAGCTGGTGCCGGTCGGCAGCACCTTTGTTTACCCGATTGCCGGTTACTCCAAGAAAATCAAATCGCTGGACGAGCTGAAAGAGGGTTCTCAGATCGCACTGCCTAACGATCCGACCAACCTGGGCCGTTCGCTGCTGCTGCTGCAGAAAGTCGGCTTGATCAAACTGAAGGACGGCGTTGGCCTGTTGCCGACCGTGCTGGACGTGACCGAGAACCCGAAAAACCTGAAGCTGGTTGAGCTGGAAGCGCCTCAGTTGCCACGTTCTCTGGACGATCAGCAGATCGCGCTGGCGGTGATCAACACCACCTACGCCAGCCAGATCGGTCTGACGCCGGCGAAAGACGGCCTGTTCGTGGAAGATAAAGACTCGCCTTACGTCAACCTGCTGGTTGCGCGCGAAGATAACAAAGATGCGGAAAACGTGAAGAAATTCGTGCAGGCCTATCAGTCTGACGAAGTGGACGCCGCCGCCAACAAAATCTTCAACGGCGGGGCGGTGAAAGGCTGGTAAGCGCTTATTCGCCAATTTTATTCCTATAATTGCAAGACGGGCCAAGGCCCGTCTTGTTATTTCCGCCATAGATTGCTTCAATAGCGCCACTTTCATTAAGGCAGAGGAATCTCAATGCGTGTTTTACCTCTCTGTTTGTTAGCGCTCGCGCTGGCCGGATGTTCATCGCAACGTATCGCGCCGTCCTCAACAAACAGCACCAGCAAGCCGACCACCACCGCCCCGGCCAAAACTACGCCGGCCGCCCGCCCCGCTCCGGTAAAACTGTACAAAAGTGCAGAAGAGCTCGTGGGCAAGCCGTTCCGCGATCTGGGTGAAGTGTCTGGCGAATCGTGCCAAACCACCGTACAAGACTCCCCACCGAATCTGGCCACCGCCCGTAAACGCATGCAAATCCGCGCGTCTTACATGAAGGCCAATGCCGTGCTGCTGCACGACTGCCAGATCGTCAGCGGCGTCGCCGGTTGTTACCAGCAGGCCGTCTGCCAGGGCTCGGCGCTTAACGTCTCGTCCAAATGACCGAATTCGTTTTCGAGCAGATCGGCGTGATCCGCTCGCCGTATAAAGAAAAATTCGCCGTTCCCCGCCAGCCGGGGCTGGTCGAAGACGGTGGCGGCGAACTGCTGCTGTTGCCGCCCTACAACCAGGCGGAGGCGGTACGCGGCCTCAGCGATTTCAGCCATCTGTGGGTGATGTTCATTTTCCATCAAACCCTGGAAGGCGGCTGGCGGCCGACGGTGCGTCCGCCGCGTTTAGGCGGCAATGCCCGCATGGGCGTGTTCGCCACCCGCTCCACCTTCCGGCCCAACCCGCTCGGCATGTCCCTGATCGAACTGAAAGGCGTGCGGGTAAAAAACGGCGAAGTGACGCTGGAGCTTGGCAGCCTCGATCTGGTCGACGGTACCCCGGTGGTAGACATCAAACCGTATCTGCCGTTCGCCGAAAGCCAGCCGCAGGCCCGCGCCGGCTTTGCCCAGGCCGCGCCCGCCGGCGATATGCCGGTACGTTTCGCGCCACAGGCCGAGCAGCAGCTGCAGCAACATCAGGCGCGTTACCCGCAATTAAGGCGTTTTATCAGCCAGGTGCTGGCGCAAGACCCCCGTCCCGCCTATCGTAAAGGAGAGGGCGTCGAACGGGATTACGCCGTCTGGCTGCTGGATTTCAACGTGCGCTGGCGCGTCGTGGACGGTCATACCGAAGTGTTGGCGCTCGACCCGCGTTAAAATTCCGCCGCCTCTCTTTTGGCGACCCGCTCGCGCTGGTAAACTAAACCACTTTTGTCACTTTTGGCCGCCACTCTGGCAGCCCGATGCAATTTGCAGTTCTAACGGAACCAAAACACCATGCGTACTAGCCAATATCTGCTCTCCACACTGAAGGAGACACCTGCCGACGCCGAAGTGATCAGCCACCAGCTGATGCTGCGCGCCGGGATGATCCGCAAGCTGGCCTCCGGTCTTTACACCTGGCTGCCGACCGGCCTGCGCGTTCTGAAAAAGGTTGAAAACATCGTTCGCGAAGAAATGAACAATGCTAACGCGATCGAAGTGTCCATGCCGGTGGTTCAGCCTGCCGATCTGTGGCAGGAAAGCGGCCGTTGGGAGCAATACGGCCCCGAGCTGCTGCGCTTCGTCGATCGCGGCGACCGCCCGTTCGTGCTGGGCCCGACGCATGAAGAAGTGATCACCGATCTGATCCGCAACGAGATCAGCTCGTACAAACAGCTGCCGCTGAACTTCTTCCAGATCCAGACCAAGTTCCGTGATGAAGTGCGCCCGCGTTTCGGCGTGATGCGTTCCCGTGAGTTCCTGATGAAGGATGCCTACTCCTTCCATACCTCACAGGAGTCTCTGCAGGAGACTTACGACGCAATGTACGAAGCGTACAGCAAAATCTTCAGCCGCATGGGCCTGGATTTCCGCCCGGTGCAGGCCGATACCGGCTCGATCGGCGGCAGCGCCTCGCACGAATTCCAGGTGCTGGCAGACAGCGGTGAAGACGATATCGTGTTCTCCACCGGTTCCGACTTCGCCGCCAACATCGAGCTGGCGGAAGCGGTCGCGCCGGCGGCTCCACGCGCAGCGGCCGGCGAAGAATTGCGTCTGGTGGATACGCCGAACGCAAAAACCATCGTTGAACTGGTCGAGCAGTTCCAGCTGCCGGTGGAAAAAACCGTGAAGACGCTGATGGTGCGCGCCACCGAAGAGAGCGGCCACAAGCTGGTTGCCCTGCTGGTGCGCGGCGATCACGAGCTGAACGAAGTCAAGGCCGAGAAGCTGGCGCAGGTTGCCGCGCCGCTGACCTTCGCCACCGAAGAAGAAATTCGCGCCATCGTCGGCGCCGGCCCGGGTTCACTCGGCCCGGTCAACCTGCCGATGCCGGTGGTTGCTGACCGCAGCGTGGCGGCGATGAGCGACTTTGGCGCCGGCGCCAACGTTGACGGCAAACACTACTTCGGCATCAACTGGGAGCGCGATCTGCCGCTGCCGCAGGTGGCCGATATCCGTAACGTGGTGGAAGGTGACGCCAGCCCGGACGGTCAGGGCACGCTGCTGATCAAACGCGGCATCGAAGTGGGCCATATCTTCCAGCTCGGCACCAAGTACTCGGAAGCGATGAAAGCGACCGTGCAGGGTGAAGACGGCCGCAACCAGGTGCTGACCATGGGCTGCTACGGCATCGGGGTCACGCGCGTCGTGGCCGCCGCCATCGAGCAGAATCATGACGAACGCGGCATCATCTGGCCGGACGCCATCGCGCCGTTCCAGGTCGCTATTCTGCCGATGAACATGCACAAGTCGTTCCGCGTGCAGGCGCTGGCCGAAGAGCTGTACAACACCCTGCGCTCCCACGGCATCGACGTGATCCTCGATGACCGCAAAGAACGCCCGGGCGTGATGTTCGCGGATATGGAGCTGATCGGCGTGCCGCACTCTATCGTTATCGGCGACCGTAACCTCGACAACGAAGAGATCGAGTACAAGAACCGCCGCGTCGGCGAGAAGCAAATGATCAAAACCGGCGAAATCGTTGATTTCCTGCTGGGCCAGATCAAACGCTAAACGACGAATGCCAGAAAATAAAAAACCCGCTCACGCGGGTTTTTTTATATCCGAAATCGCTTATTTGCTGCTGCAGTTCTTGCTGCGATCGAACGCGATTTTACCGTCCGGCACCAGCGCCTTCTCGGTCAGACCTTCCTCCATCGACGGCTGCACGCTGAAATGCGCGCTGAACGTCAGGAATACCGGCTCGCCGGCGGTCTTATATGCTTTGGCGTAACCTTGCTCCAGCGCGATGTTGTTATCCACCGGGAAGGTTTTGCCGGTAGCGCAGTCCTTGAAGACCGCCGCGTCCGCCATATAGGTGTAGCTGCCTTTCAACGTCATCGGCGTTTTAGGCAACGGCTTCTCGACCGGATCCAGGCGGTAATTCAGTTTGGACTCGATCGGCACGCCGCTGCGATCCAGCATTTCCAGACTCTTGCCCACCGGACGGAAATAGCGTTTTTCGCCGTTGCTGTCGGTCAGCACCAGTTTATCCGCAGTGCGCGCCCATTTACCGTAATCGGCAAAGGTCTGATCGCCGTCTTTGGTGCCACGATAGGTTTCCTGCAGCACGAAGGTGCCGTCCTCATCCAGGAACAGCGCCGTATCCAGACCGCCGCAATCGGCGCAAGGCAACAGCCCTTGATAACTCTGCGGCATCGCCTGCAGCGGTTGTTCCTTCGGCTGATAATGATTGTTGCATCCCAACAACGAGAGTGCGCCTGCCGCGAGGAACAGGGCTACCGTAATTTTCTTCACAGTTATTCTCCTACTGTGTTCATGTATTCCTAAGTGCGAACCTTGCCACGCAGCGCTTTGGTGGCGCCTTTACGTGTCTTGCCTTCCAGGCGACGCAGTTTGGCCCCTTTCGTCAGCTTGGTCGCCTTGCGTGTTTTTTCCACCACCATCGCCTGCTGAATCAGCGCGGCCAGCCTGGCCAACGCCGCTTCACGATTCAATTCCTGACTGCGATACTCTTGCGCCTTGATAATCACCACGCCATCAGCGGTAATGAGATGATGATTCAGCGCCAGCAGCCTTTCCTTATAATACTCTGGCAGGCTGGATGCCCGGATGTCAAAGCGCAAATGGATTGCCGTTGAGGTTTTGTTCACGTGCTGGCCGCCCGCGCCCTGCGCGCGGATCGCCGTCAATTCCAGCTCATTATCCGGTATGGCTACGTTTCTTGACAGTTCGAGCACCGGTCACACCTGCGCCCGCTGCCACTCGGCAAACTGGATTTCCAGACTATTCTGAGCATCGGACAGCCAAATAGTTCCCTCCTGCAGCGTTGCCTGCAGCGTCATAGTGCGGCTGGCCAATGCCGTCAGGCGCGCCAACTGCTCGTCGTCGAGGAAACGCACGCTCAGGTTCTTGTAGCCGGCCACCTTGCCCTGCATTCCCTGCCACCACACGTGCGCGGCGCGCTCGCCGTAGGCGTACAACACCACGCGCGGCGACTGGTTGCAGGCCTTGCGGATGCGTTTTTCGTCGGGCAACCCCATCTCGATCCACATTTCCAACCCATTGTGGTCGTTGCGCTGCCAGATCTCCGGCTCGTCGTCGGCGCTCAGCCCTTTGGTGAACACCAGCCGCTCGTCGGCATGGCAGATCCAGGCCAACAGGCGCAGCATCATGCGCTGCTCGTTTTCGGACGGGTGTTGCGCCAGCGTCAGCGTGGCGTCGTGGTAGAAGTGACGATCCATATCAGCAATATTGACCGCGGCTTTATAAATGGTTGCTTTCAGCGCCATGGGTGACCTCGTTATTATCCGGCGACAGTGTACTTGATCAGGGCCGAACGCCGCCAGCGCGGCCAGGCCGCGGCAGTGCGAAAGGCGTGCCGGGGTGCTGATAACTCCATAACAGCTGTGCTATAGTCGTCTAGGATAGGATAAAACTCCGAGAGCCTGCGCCTCATCGCGATAGTAGTCTTGATGATGCAGAGGTTCTTAAGGGAGGAAACTGTGCAACAATACTGTGAGTTAGTACGCCGTACTTACGCCGAGATTGGCAGTGGAGATCTTGGCTACGTGCCTGATGCGCTGGCTTGTGCGTTAAAGGCATTGGACGATGTCGCAGCGAACGATGCGCTACCGTCCTCCGTTAGGGAACAGGCGGCCTTTGCCGCCGCTAACTTATTGGTGAGCGACTATGTTGATGAATGATGAGTACCAACCCATCAATTGCGATGACTACGACAACCTGGAACTCGCCTGTCAGCATAAACTTATTCTGAAGCTGGAGTTACGCGACGGAGAAGTGATCGAGGCCAAGGCGATCGACCTGCTGCAAAAGAAACGCGTTGAGTATCTGACCATCGAACAGAACGGCCAGCAGCGCGACCTGCGCCTGGACCATATCAGCAGTTTCAGTCATCCGGAAATCGGTACCGTGGTCGTCAGTCTGTCGGACTGAGCAGCGGTAACCCCATCCCAACAGGGCAGCCCAATGGCTGCCCTCGTCATTTAAGGCTTCAGGCTGGCGTAATAGGCCGCCAGATCGGCGATATCGTCATCCGACAGCCCCGACACGTAGGCCTTCATCACCTCGGCCTGGCCGCCGTTGCGCTCCCCTTTCTTATACGCCTGCAACGCGTGCTGCAGGTACATGGCATTCTGCCCGGCCAGGTTCGGATACATCGGCACCGTCACCTTGCCCTGCGCGCCGTGGCACGCCGCACAGGCGGCGGCTTTCGCCTGGCCGGCCGCCGCATCCCCCGCCGCCAACGCCGGCAGGCTGAACAGACCGGCGGCCAACAGCGTGATCCCCACAAACTTCATTATTGTTCCTCGCGATTATGATTTTTTTCCCAGCGCAGCCGCCACGGGCGTTCGCCTTCCGGCACCAGCCCCGCTTCACAGACGAATACGCCCAGCGCGGCGATCAGCTGCTCATCATAATAAATCAACGGGATGCGTTCACGCTGCCAGGGCGGAATACCCAGCTCCTGCCACAGTTTTTTTATCGGCCGCGAATGGGCGCGCCCCACGATGCGCACCGTACCCTGCGCGCCACCGAAGCGAATGCTGATCCGCTGCGACGGCTGCGGCGCACGCAGCGCCAGCTCGCCCTCACCGGCAATCAGCCGCCCCAACCCGTCCGGCAGCACCAGCGGCTCGTCAGGCTGCCAAGGCAGATGCACATCGCGCAGCGCCGCCAGCGGCGGCAACAGGTGCAACCGGCCGCGGAAACGGCGAATCTGATAGGCGCCGAGCTGCAGCTGCGGTTCGGCATCCTCTCGGCTGAGCGCCACCTCTTCCCACAGGCGCTGAAGCTGCTCACGCGCCGGCATGGTGACGTTAAACAACGCGATCCAGCGCCGCAGCAAGGCGAAGCGCCGCATCGGCGAACAGTCCGTCAGGCCGTCGATCGCCAATGATCGATCCGCCGCCAACAGACTTTGCAGCGGTTCCGCCAGCAGTTCGTCCAGCAGCTGCTCCTGCTCGGCGCACAGGCCGGCGCTGCGCGCCACCGCCGAGGCGAAGTGCGGCCAGCGTTGATTGAGTTGCGGCAGCACCTGCAACCGCAGGAAATTGCGATCGAAGCGCGTGTCCTGATTGCTGTCGTCATCTATCCAGGTTAAGGCGTGGCGTTGCGCGTAGCTTTCCAGCGTCTGACGCGAACAGCCCAACAGCGGCCGCAACAGCAGGTGCTCACCCAGCGCCGCGCGCGCCGCCATCGCCGACAGCCCCGCCGGCCCGCTGCCGCGCTTGAGCGCCAGCAGGAAGGTTTCGCTTTGATCGTCGAGGTGTTGGGCGGTGAGCAGCGCTTCCCCCTCCATTAGGGCGGCGCTGAAGGCGGCATAGCGCGCCGCACGCGCCGCCGCTTCGATGCCGCCCTGGCGGGCGTCCACCTGCACGTGCGTCACCGTCAGCGGGATCTGCCAGTCGGCGCAGCGGCTGCGGCAATGCTCAACCCAGCGGTCGGCGAAAGCGCTCAGGCCGTGATGCACGTGCAGCGCACGCAGCTGCAGCGCCGGACGCTGGCGGCGCAACGCCGCCAGCAGATGCAGCAGTACGCTGGAATCCAGGCCGCCGCTGAACGCCACCAGCAGCCGCTGCTGCGCGCCCAACTGGTCTGCCACCCGCGTCGTTAATTGATCAGTATTCATCGGTAGGCTTTGTTACTTCTACATAGCTGCACGTTAACCCCGCCTACCGTCATCAATCAAGCATTAACCGTCCGGGCCTGGCGCCGCGTCAGCAACCACCAGCCACCCACCACCGCGATCACCGCCAGCGCGCATCCGGCCGCTCCCCAGCCGATCTGAGCGAAAATGCGGCCATACGCCTGCATCGCCGCCCCCTCGATGTGATCCTCGGCGGTCTGATTAGCGATAATGCCCGCCAGGTAGTTGGCAATCGAACCGGTCGCCAGCATATAGATACCGGTCAGCACGCCGGTGGCACCGGGGATATTCAGCCGGGTGATCTGCGCCATCGCCACCGGATCGATAAACAGTTCGGCGAAGCCCATCACTGCCAGGCCAGCGATCATCAGCCCCATCGATCCCGGCCCGTGCAACCGCGTATTGAGCGCCATCAGCGCAAAGCCGACGCCGATCAACAGCAGACCGAAGGCGAACTTGCACCAGATGCGCAGCGTGCGATCGCCCGTACCGTCGCCGCTCGCCAGCCATGCCAGCGCCACGCCGCCCAGCATCACCGCACAGGCGTTAATCGACTGGAACAGCGCGGTCGGCACCGTCCAGCCGAACCAGCGCCGATCGACGAAGTGATCGATAAACAGGCTGATGGAGCTGCCGCCCTGCTGGGCGAAAGCCCAGAACAGCGTGCCCAGCAGCATCAGCGCAACGATCTGCCACAGCCCCCGGCGCTGGCCGGCGTCCGCACGCAGCATAATGCGCGCCACCAGCACCACCGCCGCCACGCACACCAGCCCGAGCAAATAGCCGGCCCAGTCGTGCACAAACAGCAGCGTGAAGAACAACGGCGATGCCAGCAGCGCCGCCAGCAGCCAACCCCAGTGCGGCAAGCCCAGGCTTTTGGCGCGCATCAGCGGTGCATTCACGCCGCGGGTATGGCGGAAGTGGCGCCCGCCGAGCAGGAAGATCGCCAGGCCGGCGAACATGCCGATCCCGGCCAACGCAAAGCCGACGTGCCAGCCATAGCGCTCGGCCGCCAACCCGCAGGCGATCGGCGCCAAAATAGACCCGACGTTACCGGCGGCGTACAGCAGCGAGAACCCCCCTTCGCGGCGCGAGTCCTGCGCCGGATACAGCTCGCCCAGCAGGCAGCTGATATTGGATTTGAACAGGCCGTAGCCGCAGATGATGATGGCCAGCGCCAGATAGAGCGACTGGGCGGAGACCGCACTTAGGCCGAGCACGATATGCCCCAGCGTCATCAGCGCCGCGCCGGCAATCACCGCGACGCGATTGCCCAGCAGGCGATCGGCGAGCCAGCCGCCCAAAATAGGAGTGACGTAAACTAACGAAGCATAAGCGCTGTAGAGATCGATGGCGTGGCTGTCGGTATAGCCGAGTTGGTGGGTCAGATAGAGAATCAGTAACGCACGCATGCCGTAAAAGCTGAAATATTCCCAAATTTGTATGGCTACGACATAGTAAATTGCGCGCGGCTGTGAGGGTGTTTTCATGGAGGTCTCCCATCAGTCGGTGAACGGCAAAGGGGAAGCGCGAGCGCCTCCCCTGTTATTGGCTGCGGTTATTTCGCCTTCAGCACTTTCACCCGATAACGTCCGTCCGCCTGACGATAGGCGCCGTGAATGTCGGTTTCAAAGCCCGGATAATGCGCGCCGATTTCGCACAGCATCTGCAGGAACTCCAGCACCGGCCGGCTCTCCTCGGTCAGCATTTCGCCCGGCATCACCAGCGGCACGCCCGGTGGGTATGGGAGGATCATATTGGCATTGACCTTGCCGACCATCTCTTCCAGATAGACTTCTTCCACTTCGCCGTGCAGCTCTTTCTGGAACGCCTGGTACGGATTCATCACCATGGTTGGCAGCACTTCAAACGCGCGGTACATCAGATCCGGCAGGTTGTGTTGCTCCACCAGGCGGTGAATGTTCTGCGCCAGATCCTGAATGCGCATGTTTTCATAGAAATCAGGCGCTTCCTGATACAGCGAAGGCAGCATGTTTTTCACCCGCAGGTTCAGATCGAACGAGCGTTTGAAGTCGGTCATCGCGCGCAACAGGCTGAGCGCTTTGGTTTTGTCGATGCCGATGCTGAACAGGAACAGCAGGTTGTACGGCCCGGTTTTCTCGACGATGATGCCGCGTTCGTCGAGGTATTTCGCCACGATGCTGGCCGGGATGCCGAACGGTTGCATCTCGCCTTCTTTGCTCATCCCCGGCGTCAGAATGGTGACCTTGATCGGATCGAGGTACATGTGTTCATTGTCGATGTTCTTGAAACCGTGCCAGGCGCTGTCGGAGCGCAGCGGCCAGCATTCCGGCTCATCGATATGCTCCGGCTGCCAGACGTCGAAGAACCAGCCGTCGGACTCGACTTTCAGGCGTTTGATCTCTTTGCGGAACTTGATCGCGCGCTCGATAGAGCCGTTGATCAGCCGCTTGCCGGCGTTGCCTTTCATCATCGCCGCAGCAGTTTCGGTCGATGCCACGATGCCGTAGTGCGGCGAGGTGGTGGTGTGCATCATGTAGGCTTCATTGAAGGTTTCTTCGTTGATGTCGCCCTTCACATGAATCATCGAAGCCTGCGAGAAGGCCGCCAGCAGTTTGTGGGTGGACTGGGTTTCATAGATTACCTTGCCCTCCACGCGGCCGCCGCTCATGCCGCACTTGCCTTTATAGATCGGATGGAAGTTGGTGTAAGGCACCCAGGCGGAATCGAAGTGGATAGACTTCACGTCCAGGGTGTTCTTGATAAAGTTGGTGTTGTACAGCAGGCCGTCATAGGTGGAGTTGGTGATCACCGCGTGCACCGGCCAGGTGGCGTTCGGGGTGTCCTTCACGCGTTTGGCGATGGTGGCACGCTGGAACTCGCTCTGCGGAATGCCGCCGAGGATGCCGTAGGCGTTGCGGGTCGGGCGGAAGTAGATCGGCGTGATGTCGCTCATCATCATCAGGTGAGTCAGCGACTTGTGGCAGTTACGGTCAATCAGCACCGTGCTGCCCGCCGGCGCCGAATACATGCCGACGATCTTGTTGGCGGTAGAGGTGCCGTTGGTGACCATGTAGCTGCGTTCGGCGTTGAACACGCGGGAAATGTACTCTTCCGCCTCTTTGTGCGGGCCGGAGTGATCGAGCAACGATCCCAGTTCGGACACCGAGATCGAGATATCCGACTTCATGGTGTTCGGGCCGAAGAAATCGTAGAACAGGCTGCCCACCGGGCTTTTCTGGAACGCGGTGCCGCCCATGTGGCCCGGCGTACAGAAGGTGTATTTGCCTTCACGCACGTATTTGAACAGCGCCTTGGTCAACGGCGGCAGGATGGTGTCGATATACTCGTCGGTATTCTGTTTGATCTTGGCGGCGATGTCGGTTGCCGCGCCGAGCGCATATTCGAAGAAGCGCACCTGCATGCGCAGATCGTTCAGGCTGACGTCCAGCGTCGAATAGGTGTTGGCGAACGCGTACAGCGGCATGTATTCGTTCAACTGGCTGATCTCTTCGCACAGCTCCAGGTTGTATTTGTCCCAGTCGAAGATCACCCCGCACAGACGGGCGTTGTTCTCGATCAGTTTCAACAGGTCTTCGCGATCGTTAGGGTAAACGATGCGGAAATCCAGACTTTCCAGCGCCTGATGCAGTTCACGGATAGGCTCTTCTTTGAAGTAGACACCCATGTGATTCATGATGGCGATAACGTTCATATGCATTTCTCCTGGCAAAGCAAGCCCCTTCCCGTCGCGGCTGACAGGTCGGAAAGAAAGGGGCTGGGTAAATTCAGTCGGTCAGCGGACGCGAATCAGTGCGCTTTGGCCGTGGTGTTTTCATCGACCGCCGCTGCGTTGGCAGCCTGGCGGGTATTCATTTTCCGGGCGTAGAACATCAGGATAATCAGGCTGATGATAAAGGTGCCGGACAGTTCGAATGAGTTGGCGCCCATCAGCGCGATGAAGCAGAAGCCGCAGCCGCACACCGAAGCGATCAGGCTCAGCAGGTTGCGCACGTTGACCCCTTCGAAGCGGATCAGGTCTACGCAGGAGTAGAAGTAAGGCAGCATGGTCAGCAGCACCGCGATACCGGTCAGTTCGCCGAACAGGTCGGACGCTTTGCCGCCGGCGGAGCTCATCAGGGTGATCAGCACCATCAGCGCGGTCATTTTGCAGCCGGCCAGCAGCAGACCTTTCTTCGGAATGCCGTTTTTATCCAGCTCGCCGTACACTTTCGGGAAGTTGCCGTCGTTGGCGGCGCGTACCCCGGCCTGGCCGACCAACATCATCCACGAACCCAGCGACGTCAGGCAGGCGAAGGCGGTGAAGGCGGAAACCATCGGTGCAGCCCAGTTGCCCATAATCGCCGAGGCGCTGATAGCGAACGGCGCGCCGCTGGCGGCCATTTCAGACGCCGGGAACATACCACTGATCACCTGGGTGGCGGCGATGTAGATGATGCCCGCCAGGCCGGTGCCGAGCATGGTTGCCAGCGGCACGGTGCGTTTCGGATTTTTCACCATGCCGGTGCTGACCGCCGCGGATTCCACGCCGATGAATGCCCACAGGCACAGCAGGATACTTTTGATCACTGCATGGCTGTCGGTGGTGCCGGAGGTATTCCAGTTAGCCTGATAGGTGGCGGCGTCAAACCAGTGCCAGCCGAGGGTCGCGGTCACGATCACCGGGATCAGCACCAGCACCAGGCCCAGGGTGGTCAAACGGCTGACCCAGGTTCCGCCCAGCATGTTGACGAAGGTGAAGATCCACACGATGGCGATACAGGCGATGCCGGCAGGTACCGGGTTGTTCAGCGCCGGGAAGAAGGTGGAGAGATAAGAAACGGCGGTAATGCCGATGGCCAGGTTACCGATCCAGTTGGCATGGTAATAAAGCACGCCGGTCTGGAAACCGAAGGCCGGGGAAATTTCGCCCGCGTAGGCGATAGGGCCGCCCTGCTGCGGGTTTTTGGTGGCGAGGCGGGCATACACATAGGCCAGCGACATCGCCCCGATAATCGAGATCACCCATCCCCAGATGGCGATAGATCCGAGACTCGCCAGGTTGGCGGGCAATAAGGCAATCCCGCTCCCCATCATATTACCGGCGACGACGCCGGTGCAGGCAATAAGCCCTATTTTCTTGGGTGAAGCCATGGTCAGTTTCTCCTGATTTACGTTTCTTATAAGCCACACCCATAAATAAAAGATTTTAATGAGCCGGCTTGATAGTCAGGATGCTAACCATCGGGGGGAATAAAGTCCTAAAGATAAAGTGAGATTACGCTCATGATCATACAAATGATAACCTGAGGTTTTTCATTAACACGTCAAGATAAAAAGGTAAGCTAAAGAAAAGATAAACATCATTTTAAAACAACGAGATGGAAAAGTTAAAAACGAATAACAAACGGCAAAAAAGAAATAATATCGCGCAGCAAAATAATACATTCATGCAACATACCTTCACCAATAAATAACGCCGCCATGATCCCGGTAGAATAATGGCGGCATGGTCTCGATTAATTATTGGCGCTGATAGTTATTTAAATAAGGCACCACGTTGGTCAATGACGTCTGGAATACGCCATTGGTGATCCAATGCAATGTGTCTTCGCCGGGGCGAAGATTAAATGCGGTAATATAAGAATCCGCCGCCAAATGGTTCTGCCCCTGCATTTCATACACCTTGCCCAGCAGCACATAATTCAGCCACGACATTTGCAACTCAATCCCCAGATCGATAGCCCGGTGCGCCTCGTCAATGCGCCCCTGCGTCAATGCATCCACCGTCAGAACTTGCTGCATGATTGGTGTGTTTTTCAATTCCGGGATCGTCGCCAGATGGCGGATATCGGCGCGCAATTGCGTCAAGGCCTGGCTGTCGAACGGTTGATAAGAATTACGCAGCAGGTCCACCAACGCTTTTTCCGCCAGTAAGTAGTGGAAGTTCGGCGCGCTTTTAATCAGCTCGCTCAGCTGGGCGCTGGCGCGGGTCAACGAATCGGCGTCGCCGTGGATCAGCAATTGATGCGCCTGGTAGAAACGCTGCAGCAACGGCCCGTTGTCGGGCAGCAGCTGCGCCAGACGCTGCTCCAGCTGTGGCGGCCAGGGCTGCTTCAGCGCAGCGGACAGGCTGGAGAGGAAATCGGTCTGGATCTTCAGCTGGTTATCGGCGGTAATGAAGTAACGCTTGTCGAGCATGACTGAGCTGTCGGCGTTATCCACCAGCCGCACGGACAGGAAACACTGCTGGGCACGGTAGTGGCGCTGATTGACGAACTCGATATACAGCGACTTGCCCGAGTTGCTGGGGCCGGAATAGTTGTAGTTGGTCTGATCGTGCACCAGGAAGGTCGAATAGGTGTTCAACGAATCGGTGATCAGCTCGCTGACGCCTACCACATAAGAGAGCTGCGGCATCCAGTTGCTGCAGCTCTCGCCGCCCTGGATGCGGATATCGATGTCGCGCGGGTTGAGCAGCACCGGCATGGTGGATACCGGCACGCGCTGCGACAGCGTGGCGATGCCGACAAACGCCACGCAGACGCTGAGCGCCGCCAGAAACGCCAGCCAAACCCAGAAGGTCGAGCGGCGATAAAAACGCGGCTTCTTTTCGTCAGGCGCGGCAACCGGCGCACTTGCCCGGCGCGGCGGCACGTACGGCGTCTCGTCGTCGTCACTGCCGTCTTCCGGTTCATGCATGATCACCGCGATCTGCGGCGCCTGTGCGGGAGCGGGTTGCGTCTCCCCCTCTTCACACCAGATCACCGACGTCGCCAGCTTATACCCACGCTTGGGCACGGTGATAATGTATTCCGGGCTGTCGCTGTCACCGTCTTTCAGGTATTTGCGCAGCTCTGAAATACATTGGGTCACCACATGGTTGGTGACGATATTGCGCTTCCAGACGTTGTCGATCAGCTCGTCGCGGCTCAGCACCACGTCGGGATGGCGGGCGAAATAGCACAGCATGTCGATCAGGCGCGGTTCCAGCGTTTTTTGGCGTCCGTCGCGGCTGATGGTGTTGTCGGCAGGGGTAACCAGCCACTCCCCGACGCGAAAAGCAGGCTCTTGCATGGCGGAAATAACTCTGTAGGCATGTAGGGCAAGGGCGCGATCATAGCATAACCGCCCCCGGCTGTGGCCGCCGGGAGGCGATTAAGCCGTTAACTCTCGTATAATTCTAACGGTAAACCATCGGGATCGCTGAAAAAGGTAAAACGGGATTGGGTGTAAGGATCGACGCGTACCGGTTCGCAGGCGACGCCGGCCGCCTGCAGATGGGCGATGGCCTGTTCGATGTCGTCGACGCTGAACGCCAGATGGCGCAGGCCGCAGGCCTCCGGGCGGCTGACGCGGGCCGGCGGCGAAGGGAAAGAAAACAGCTCGATAGTGTATTGCCCGTTGAGCGCCAGATCCGCTTTCCAGGAGCCGCGCTCCTCGCGGTAGACTTCGCTCAGCAGGGTAAATCCGAGAATGTCGCAGTAAAAATGCTTACTGGCGGCGTAGTCCGCGCCAATGATCGCGATATGGTGTACCTGATGTAACGCCAGCATGACGGCCGCTCCTGTTCGGTCTGATGAGGCAAGGTATCCGGCGGCGGCGATAACGTCAATGAGAACGCCCGGCATATCTTTCCAAACCGCCGGGCGTGTTATGCATTACGGCTGCGGGGCTTTCAACACCTTCACCAGATAGCGCCCCTCTTCCGTCAGCTTGGCGCCGTGGATGTCGGTTTCAAAACCGGGATAGCGCTCGCCGATCGAGCACAGCATCAGCAGAAAATCGAGCACCGCACGGCTCTCTTCGGTGATCATTTCCCCCGGCATCACCAGCGGCACGCCCGGCGGATACGGCAGGATCATATTGGCCGCCACCTTGCCCACCAGCTGATCCAGCTCGCAGGTTTCCACGTTGCCGCGCACCTGCTCCTGGAACATCTGGTGCGGCGTCAGCTTCATTTCCGGCAGCACGTCGAACGCCCGCTGCATCAGGCGCGGCAGATCATGCTGGCAGATCAGGCGATGAATGCCGGCGGCCAGATCCTGAATGCGCATGTTGCGATAGAAATCCGGATCCTCGGCGTACAGATCCGGCAGCATGTTCTTCACCCGCAGGTTGAGATCGTAGGCGCGCTTGAAGTCGGTCAGGCCGCGCAGCAGGCTCATCGCCTTGGTTTTATCGATGCCGATACTAAACAGGAACAGCAGGTTGTACGGCCCGGTCTTCTCCACCACGATGCCGCGCTCGTCGAGGTATTTCGCCACCAGCGCCGCCGGGATCCCCTCCTCCTCCAGCGCGCCCAGCTCGTTCATGCCCGGCGTCAGGATCGTCACCTTGATCGGATCGAGGTACATGTGATCGCGATCGGTCTGGCCGAAACCGTGCCAGTTGTCGTCCGGATCCAATGGCCAGCATTGCGCCTCATCGATCTCTTCCGGCTGCCAAATGTCGAAGAACCAACTGTCGCTCTCCTCGCGCAGCCGCTGCACTTCACGGCGAAAATGCAGCGCGCGCTCCACCGAGCGGTTGATCAAGCGGCGCCCCGGATTGCCGCGCAGCATGGCGGCGGCGGTTTCCATCGACGCCACGATGCCGTAGTGCGGCGAAGTGGTGGTGTGCATCATGTAGGCTTCGTTGAAGGTGCTCTCGTCGTAATCGCCCTTGATATGAATCATCGAAGCCTGCGAGAAGGCCGCCAGCAGCTTGTGCGTCGATTGGGTTTCGTAAATCACCTTACCGGGCACCCGCTCGCCGCTCATGCCGCTTTTGCCGTCGTAAATCGGATGGAAGTTGGTGTAAGGCACCCAGGCGGAGTCGAAGTGGATCGACGGCACCTCCAGCGTCTGCTTGATGTAGTCGGTGTTGTACAGCAGGCCGTCATAGGTGGAATTGGTGATCACCGCATGCACCGGCCAGGTGGCGTTCGGGGTCTCCTGCACCCGGGCGGCGATGCTTTCGCGGGTAAACTCGCGCTGCGGAATGCCGCCGAGGATGCCGTAGGCGTTGCGCAGCGGGCGCAGATAGATCGGCACAATATCGCTCATCATCAGCAGGTGACACAGCGATTTGTGGCAGTTGCGGTCGATCAGCACCGTGCTGCCGGCCGGCGCCGAATACATGCCGACGATCTTGTTGGCAGTGGAGGTACCGTTGGTGACCAGATAGCTCTGCTCGGCGTTGAAGGTGCGCGCGATATACTCTTCGGCCTCCAGGTGCGGCCCGGTGTGATCCAGCAGCGAACCGAGCTCGGTGACCGAAATCGAGATGTCGGCCTTCAGGGTATTGGCGCCGAAGAAGTCATAGAACAGGCAGCCCACCGGGCTTTTTTGGAACGCGGTGCCGGCCATATGGCCCGGCGTGCAGAAGGTGTACTTCCCTTCGCGCACATAGTTGAACAGTGCCTTGGTCAGCGGCGGCGTAATGGTGTCGATGTATTCCGCAGTGTATTGCTGGATGCGCTGCGCGATATCGTCCGCCGCATTCAGGCCATACTCGAAGAAATAGAGCACCATGCGCATTTCATGCAGGCTGACGTCGAAAGTGGAGTGAGTATTGATAAAGGCGTACAGCGGCAGGTATTCGTTCAGGTCGTTGATCTCGCTGCACAGCTCCAGGCTGTAGTCGTCCCAGTCGAAGATCACCCCGCAAATGCGGGCATTGGCTTCGACCAGCTTCAGCAGGTCACCGCTGTTTTTGGGGTACACCAGCTGGAATCCCATGGCGGCCAGCGCAGCGTGGAGCTCGCGGATCGGCTCATCTTTGTAGTAGACGCCCGTCGGGCCCATGATGGCGATGATATTCATCGGCAGCTCCTGTCAGTTAACGGCCAAGTCTCTATAACACCACGAAAATCCGGCGGTGTGTAGCCAAAAAAAAAACCGCCCGGAGGCGGTTTCTTGCAGCGAAGCACAGAACTCAGCAGTAGCCGTAGTTCATCAGACGCTGGTAGCGACGGTTGAGCAACTCTTCGTCGTTCAGACCGTCCAGATCTTTCAGATCGGCCAGCAGCTGCGCTTTCAGCGCGGCTGCCATCGCCGGCACGTCGCGGTGCGCGGAACCCAGCGGCTCCGGGATCACCGAATCGATCAGCTTCAGCTCTTTCAAACGCGGCGCGGTAATGCCCATCGCTTCTGCGGCCAGCGGCGCCTTGTCGGCGCTCTTCCACAGGATGGAGGCACAGCCTTCCGGCGAAATCACCGAGTAGGTGGTGTACTGCAGCATGTTCACCTTATCGCCCACGCCGATCGCCAGCGCGCCGCCGGAGCCGCCTTCGCCGATGACGGTGCAGATGACCGGGATGTTCAGACGCGACATCTCACGCAGGTTGCGCGCGATGGCTTCGGACTGGCCGCGCTCTTCCGCGCCCACGCCCGGATAAGCGCCCGGGGTATCGATAAAGGTGATAAGCGGCATCTTGAAGCGGGCGGCCATTTCCATCAGGCGCAGCGCCTTGCGGTAGCCTTCCGGCGCCGGCATGCCGAAGTTGCGGCGGATCTTCTCTTTGGTTTCACGGCCTTTCTGGTGCCCGATGATCATCACCGGGCGGCCATCCAGGCGCGCAATGCCGCCGACGATCGCTTTGTCGTCGGCGTAAGCGCGATCGCCCGCCAACTCTTCGAAGTCGGTAAAGATGTGTTTGATATAATCCAGGGTATAAGGACGGCGCGGGTGGCGTGCCAATTGGGCAATCTGCCAGGCCCCAAGATCGGCAAAAATCTTGCGCGTCAGCTCAACGCTCTTTTCACGCAGGCGCTGAACCTCTTCGTCCAGATTAATATCTAATTTTTCGTCTTGACGGCTGACTGCAGTCAGCGAGTCAATTTTCGCTTCCAGCTCTGCAATCGGCTGTTCAAAATCAAGAAAATTCAGACTCATAGCATTCCTATTTTAGTCAAATTCCAAGTCCACCTGCTCATTGCCTACCAACGTCCGCAAGTCGATCAACAAGCGGTCGGTGGGCGTCACGCGCCAGGTTGCGCCAAAACGCAGCTTGGCTCGCGCATCTTCCCGTTGATAGTAGAGATGCACTGGAATCGTCCCCGATCGATGGGGTTCCAACGACTGGCGGAGACGGTTCAAAAGCTGGTCATCAATTTGCCTGTCAGTCAGCGAGATAGCAAGCCCGCGAGCGTATTTTTCCCGGGCTTCACTGATGTCCATTACCTCGCGGGCCATCATTTTAAGCCCACCGCTAAAGTCATCAAAGCTGACCTGTCCACTGGCGATAAGGATACGGTCTTTTTCCAACAAATGCTGGTATTTTTCTAACGCTTCGGTGAATAACATCACTTCCAGGCGACCCGAACGGTCATCCAATGTACAGATGCCGATGCGGTTGCCGCGCTTGGTCACCATCACCCGCGCGGCGACCACCAACCCGACGGCGGTGGTCATTTTGCCCCGGTCCGTCGGGTGCATGTCTTTCAAACGCTGGCCACCGGCGTAACGTTCGATCTCCTTCAGGTACTGGGTGATCGGGTGGCCGGTCAGATATAACCCCAGCGTCTCCCGCTCACCGTCCAGCACCACCTGCTCCTGCCACGGGGGGACGTTGGCGTAGGATTGCTCTACCTGCTCCGGCGCTTCCGCCAGCACGCCGAACATGTCCACCTGGCCGATCGCTTCGGCTTTGGCATGCTGATCCGCCGCTTTCAACGCGTCGCCGAGCGAATTCATCAACGCGGCGCGGTGCGGCCCGAGGCGATCGAACGCCCCGGACATGATCAGTTTTTCCAGAATGCGGCGGTTCAATTTCTTGATGTCAGAGCGTGCGCAGAGATCGAACAGGTCTTTGAAGTAACCCTGTTCGCCGCTGTTGCGCGCCTCGATGATGGCTTCGATCGGCCCTTCCCCCACGCCCTTGATGGCGCCGATGCCGTAAACGATCTCGCCGTCGTCGTTGACGTGGAAGTGATACAGGCCGCTGTTGATGTCCGGCGGCAGGATCTTCAGCCCCATGCGCCAGCATTCGTCCACCAGCCCCACCACTTTGTCGGTGTTGTCCATATCGGCGGTCATCACCGCCGCCATAAACTCGGCCGGGTAGTGCGCCTTCAGCCACAGCGTCTGGTAAGAGACCAGCGCATAGGCGGCAGAGTGCGATTTGTTGAAGCCGTAACCGGCGAATTTCTCCACCAGGTCGAAGATTTTCACCGACAGTTCGCCGTCGATGCCGCGCGATTTCGCGCCGTCTTCAAAGCCGCCGCGCTGCTTGGCCATTTCGACCGGGTTCTTTTTACCCATTGCACGACGCAGCATATCCGCGCCGCCCAGGGTGTAGCCGGCCAGCACCTGGGCAATCTGCATCACCTGTTCCTGATACAGGATGATGCCGTAGGTCGGTTCCAGCACCGGTTTGAGCGACTCGTGCTGCCACTGGATATCCGGGTAGGAGATCTCTTCGCGGCCGTGCTTGCGGTCGATGAAGTTATCCACCATGCCCGACTGCAGCGGCCCCGGACGGAACAGCGCCACCAGTGCGATCATGTCTTCGAAGCAGTCGGGCTTCAGACGTTTGATCAGGTCTTTCATGCCGCGCGATTCAAGCTGGAACACCGCCGTGGTTTCCGAGCGCTGCAGCATATCGAAGCTTTTCTTGTCGTCGAGCGGAATGGCGGCGATGTCGATCGGCTCCAGCCCGGTCTTCGCACGCCGGGCGTTGATCATCTCCAGCGCCCAGTCGATGATGGTCAGGGTGCGCAGACCGAGGAAGTCGAACTTCACCAGCCCGGCGTATTCCACGTCGTTCTTGTCGAACTGGGTCACCGGATGGTGCCCTTCGGCGTCGCAGTACAGCGGCGCGAAGTCGGTGATCTTGGTCGGCGCGATTACCACGCCCCCGGCGTGTTTACCGGCGTTGCGCGTCACCCCTTCCAGCTTGCGCGCCATGTCGATCAGCGCCTTGACCTCTTCGTCGGCCTCGTAAATTTCCGGCAGCTGCGGTTCGGCGGCGAAGGCTTTCTCCAGCGTCATGCCCGGATCCGGCGGCACCAGTTTTGAGATACGATCGACAAAGCCATACGGGTGCCCCAACACCCGGCCTACGTCGCGGATAACCGCTTTCGCCGCCATGGTCCCGAAGGTGATGATCTGCGATACCGCTTCGCGGCCGTACATCTCCGCCACGTGCTCAATTACCTGGTCGCGCTTCTCCATGCAGAAATCGACGTCGAAGTCGGGCATCGAAACACGTTCCGGGTTCAGGAAGCGTTCGAACAGCAGGTCGAACTCCAGCGGATCGAGGTCGGTGATTTTCAACGCATAGGCCACCAGCGAACCGGCACCGGAGCCGCGCCCCGGGCCAACCGGCACGTTGTTGTCCTTCGACCACTGGATAAACTCCATCACGATCAGGAAGTAGCCAGGGAACCCCATCTGGTTGATCACCTTCAGCTCGACGTCCAGACGCTCGTCGTATTCCGGGCGGCGCTGCGCGCGCACTTCAGGATCGGGGAACAGGAACTCGAGACGCTCTTCCAGCCCCTCTTTCGATTTGAGTACCAGGAAGTCCTCGGTGCTCATATCGCCAGTCGGGAACTGCGGCAGGAAGTATTCGCCGAGGCGAATGGTGACGTTGCAGCGCTTGGCAATCTCGACGCTGTTCAGCAGCGCTTCCGGGATGTCGGCGAACAGCTCGCACATCTCGTCTTCGCTGCGCATGTATTGTTGCGGGCTGTAGTTGCGCGGCCGCTTGGGATCGTCCAGCGTAAAGCCGTCGTGAATAGCGACGCGAATTTCATGGGCGTCGAAGTCGTCTTCCACCAGGAAGCGCACGTCGTTGGTGGCCACCACCGGCAAACCGCGCTCAGTGGCCAGCGCCACCGCCGCATGCAGGTAGTTCTCTTCGTCCGGGCGGCCGGTGCGAATCAGTTCCAGGTAGTAACAGTCCGGGAAGTGCTGCTGGTAGAAGTCCAGGCACTGATCCACCTGCGCCTGGTTGCCGCGCAGCAGAAACTTGCCGACGTCGCCCTGACGCGCGCCGGAGAGCAGAATCAGCCCTTCACGATGTTCAATCAGCCAGTCGCGATCGATGGTCGGGCCGGCGGCCCCGTAGCCACGCTGATAGGCGCGGGAAATCAGCAGCGTCAGGTTCTGGTAGCCTTCGTTGTTGCTGGCCAGCACCGTCAACTGGGCCAGCTCGTCGCCCAGCTCTTCGCTTTGCACATGGAAATCCGCGCCGATGATCGGTTTGATCCCGGCGCCGTGCGCGCTGCCGTAGAACTTCACCAACCCGCACAGGTTGGTGAAATCGGTGATTGCCAGAGCAGGCATGGCTAACGCGGCGGCTCTTTTCACCAACGGCGCCGTCTTGGCCAATCCATCAATCATGGAGTAGTCACTGTGGACGCGCAGGTGAATAAAACGAGGTTCGGCCATCTCCAGATACCTGATTGAAGGGGCTCAGCAAGCTGAACCCGGGTTAATGCTCTCGTCGGGCCTGGTCAACCAGGCCCGCAGACTACAGCGCCAGCGCCCTTTTCACCGGCGCGAAGCTGCGGCGGTGGTGCTCGGTGGCGCCCAGCGCGGCCAGCCGCTCCAGGTGGAGGGCGGTCGGGTAGCCTTTATGCTGCGCGAAACCGTAGTCCGGGAACTCGCTGTCCAGCTCGGCCATTTCGCGATCGCGCGTGACCTTCGCCAGAATGGACGCCGCGCTGATCTCCGCCACGCGGCTGTCGCCTTTCACCACCGCCTGCGAACGCATCGGCAGCTTCGGGCAACGATTACCGTCGATTAAAACCATGTCTGGCGCGATATGCAACCCGGCCACCGCACGCTGCATCGCCAGCATGGTGGCGTGCAAAATGTTCAGTTGGTCGATTTCCGCCGGTTCGGCGCGCCCCAGGCTCCAGGAGAACGCCTTGGCGACGATTTCGTCATACAGCGCCAGACGGCGTTTTTCACTGAGTTTCTTGGAATCCGCCAGCCCGACGATCGGCTGCGCCGGATCGAGGATCACGGCGGCGGTGACCACCGCGCCGACCAACGGGCCGCGGCCCACTTCGTCCACACCGGCAATCAGCGTGGCAGCGGGATAGATAAAGGGTTCAATCATGCTTTCGCCAGCTCCAACACAGCCTGAGCGGCCTGTTCGTCCGCACCGCAACGGATGCTTTGGTGCAAGGTAAGAAAAGTTTGTTTCAGCGCTTCGGTTTCCGAGCTCTCTTCCAGCAGCGGCATCACGGCGGCGGCCAGTTTGTCCGGCACGCAGTCATGCTGCAGCAGCTCGGTAACGATCTCACGCCCCGCCAGCAGGTTCGGCAGCGAAACGTAAGGCGTTTTCACCAGCTTCTGCGCCAGCCAGAAAGTGAACGGCTTCATGCGATAGCCCACCACCATCGGGCACTTGGCCAGCATGCACTCCAGCGCCGCCGTGCCGGACGCCAGCAGAGCCGCGTCGCTGGCGATCATCGCCTCGCGCCCCTGACCGTTCAGCAGGTGTACGGTCAGATCCGGCGCGACTTCCGCCTTGATGCGCTCAAACTGCTCGCGCCGTTTGGCGTTGACCAGCGGCACCACCACTTCCAGCTCAGGATAACGGGTGCGCAGCAACTGCGCGGTTTTGAGGAAGTCGGCGCTCAGCATCTCGACTTCGGCGCCGCGGCTGCCCGGCAGCAAGGCCAAACAGCGCGCCTGCGGAGCGATGCCAAGCTGAGCGCGCGCCGCCAGCCGATCGGGCTGCAGCGGCATGGCGTCCGCCATGGTGTGGCCGATAAACCGGCAAGGTACGTTGAAGCGATCGTAAAACGCTTTTTCGAAAGGGAGAAAGGCCAGCACCAGATCGGTGGCTTTGCCAATTTTGAAAACGCGCTTTTGCCGCCAGGCCCACACGGAAGGGCTGACATAGTGGATGGTGCGGATGCCGCGCTGCTTGAGGCGGCCTTCCAGCGTGATGTTGAAGTCCGGCGCATCGATGCCGACAAACACGTCCGGCCGCAGCTCGCCGAAGCGGCGAGTGAGATCCTTGCGGATCTTCAACAGGCGTGGCAAGCGCTCGAGCACTTCCACCACGCCCATGACCGCCAGCTCTTCCATTTCGTACCAGGCTTCGCAGCCTTCGGCCTGCATCAGCGGGCCGGCGACGCCAACGAAACGCGCGTCGGGGATCTGCGCCTTGAGCGCGCGGATCAAACCGGCGCCGAGAATGTCACCGGAGGTTTCCCCGGCGACCAACCCGATAGTCAATGGACGATTCGACATAACTCAGCGAATGATGCCGCGGGTGGAACGGGTGAAGAAATCGAGATACTGCTGCACCACCGGTTGCTCTTTGGCCAGGGCTTCGATTTCCGCCTTCGCTTCATCCAGCGTTTTTTCGCTGCGATACAGGATTTTGTAGGCATTGCGGATCGCCTGCATTTCATCCTTGTCAAAACCGCGGCGCTTCAGGCCGACCGCGTTGACGCCAAACGGCGTCGCGTGGTTGCCCTGAGCGATGACGAATGGAGGCACGTCCTGAGCGACACCGGAACAACCGCCTACCATCACATGCGCACCGATAATGCAGAACTGGTGGATCGCCGTCATGCCGCCGATGATGGCGTGATCGTCGATTTCCACATGCCCCGCCAGCGTGGCGTTGTTGGCCAGCACGCAAGCGTTGCCGACCACGCAGTCGTGGGCGACGTGCACGTTGACCATCAGCAGGTTGTCGTTGCCCACTTTGGTCAGGCCGGTGCCCTGCGCGGTACCGCGGTGGATGGTGACGCTTTCGCGGATGCGATTGCGATCGCCCACTTCAACGCGCGTCGGTTCGCCCGCGTATTTCAGATCCTGGTTCACTTCACCGATGGAGGCGAACTGATAAATCTGGTTATCGCAGCCAATCTTGGTAATGCCGTTCACCACCACGTGGGATTTCAGCACCGTGCCGGCGCCGATTTCCACCTGGGAGCCGACGTAGCAGAAAGGGCCGATATGCACGTTGGCGCCGATCACGGCGCCTTCTTCGACTATCGCGCTAGGATGGATAAAGGCGGTTTGGTCAATCACGGATTAAGCCTCCCGGCTGCGGGCACACATCATGGTTGCTTCGCAGACAATTTTACCGTCAACGGTCGCCACGCCTTTGAAGCGAGTCAGGCCGCGGCGAGTTTTCTCGAAGGTGACTTCCATGACCATCTGATCGCCTGGCACCACAGGGCGCTTGAAGCGTGCTTCGTCGATACCGGCGAAGTAATACAGCTCGCCCGGCTCCAGTTTGCCGACGCTTTTAAACGCCAGGATACCGGTGGCCTGCGCCATGGCTTCCAGGATCAATACGCCTGGGAAAATCGGTTTGCCAGGGAAGTGGCCCTGGAAAAACGGTTCGTTCACCGATACGTTCTTCACCGCACGCAGATATTTGTGCTCTTCAAACTCGAGGACGCGGTCGACCAGCAAGAACGGGTAACGGTGAGGAAGCAGATCCAAAATTTCTGCAATATCCAGAGTATGAGTGTCAGTAGTCAAAATACTCTTCCTGTCTCTAAAAACTGATGGCATCAACAACACGGCCTGCGCTGACCCCAAAAGGAGATCATCATGCAGGCCGCAAATTAACATCTCTTTGCGCTTTTGGTCTCACGACCAACGCGTTTCGTTTTGTACCCGCCAGGGCGGGCGGCAATGATTAGTCTTTTCCGACTTTACGTTCGACAGCTTTCAAGCGTTTGCTGATCTCATCGATATTCATCACCAACGCAGCGGTTTTACGCCAAACCTTGTTAGGCTGCAACGGAATGCCCGAAGAGTATACCCCAGGTTCGGTGATTGGTCGCATAACCATTCCCATTCCGGTAACAACAACCTTGTCGGCAATTTCCATGTGACCGTTGATCACGCTGGCACCGCCAATCTGGCAGTAGCGGCCGATTTTCAGGCTGCCGGCCATGATCACACCGCCGGCGACGGCGGTATTGTCGCCAATCACGACGTTATGTGCAATCTGGCATTGGTTGTCGATGATAACACCATTCCCGATTTGGGTGTTATCCAAAGCGCCGCGGTCGATGGTGGTGCAAGCGCCGATTTCGACGCGATCGCCGATAATCACCGTGCCCAATTGAGGGATTTTGATCCACTCGCCGCGCTCGTTCGCATAGCCGAAACCGTCCGCGCCGATCACGGTGCCGGACTGGATCAGGCAGCGCTGGCCGATTTCAACCGCATGATAAATCGTGACGTTCGCCCACAGACGCGTTCCCGCGCCGATGCGTGCGTGTTTGCCGATGAAGCAGCCCGGGCCGATAACCACGTTATCGCCCAGCACCGCACCCGACTCGATCACCGCGTTCGCCCCAATGGCGACGTTCTGCCCCAGCTGCGCTTCAGGCGAGATCACCGCGCTTGGCGCGATATCCTGGGCCGGCGACGGCGTGGTGTCCATCAGCTGCGCCATGCGCGCGTAGGTCAGGTAAGGGTTCTTAACCACCAGCGCCGCAGCACGGCAGTGTGGTAAATCCGCTTCGGTAAGCACCACGGCGCTTGCCTGGCAGGAAGACAGCTGCTCTTGATAGCGGCTGTTTGACAAAAACGTGATTTGGCCAGGCTGTGCCGAATGCATAGAAGCAATGCCGGTGATGACGAGATCGCCATCACCGTGCAATTGTGCATCCAACTGCTGCGCTAAATCAGCCAGTCGAATTGAAAGCATGTGTTATTTAACCTGTTTCAGCACGTCAGCAGTGATATCTTTGGAAGAGTCTGCATAGGCAACGGCGTTGGCGTCGATCACCACGTCATAACCGCCTTTGCTGGCGACAGATTTCACCGCGTCCTGAATACGGCTCAGGATCTTGTTACGCTCTTCCATCTGGCGACGACGGTTGTCCTGCTCGAAAGCCTGGGCTTTCTGAGAGAACTGCTCGCGCTGCGCCATCACGTCTTTTTCCAACTTGCTGCGATCGCTGGCTTTCATGGTAGCGCCGTCACGCTGCAGACGTTGCATTTTGGTCTGCAAGCTACGTTCCATATTCTGGAGTTCGCTTGCACGGCCTTTAAACTCGTTTTCCAGCTGTTTAGCGACCGTTTCGCGGGCCGGCAGCTGTTGGAAAATGCTGGAGACGTTAACGACAGCGATCTTATCTGCTGCCTGAACACCAGCTGAAGCAGCCATTGCTAAACCGAGGCCTGCGGCACACAACCACTTTTTCACTATAAACTCCTTACCATCACCCATTTGTGTCATATGACACTGAAGTACACAATTTGCCAGACTTATCCCACCAAACAATGAGAATCATCTCCCTCTGCCGGTGGTCGCCTGGCCATTGCGATTCTTAATAACTTTTATGCCCAGAGGCGAGGCCCGTTACCAGGTCTTACCGATGTTAAACTGGAACTGTTCGGATTTGTCGCCTTCGTATTTCTTGATCGGGTTGGCGTAAGAGAACACCAACGGCCCCAGCGGCGACATCCACTGCAGCGCGATACCGGCGGAAGAACGAATATTACTGGCCTTGCTGTAGTCCGGCACACCGTACATCAGCGTTTCGTTGGTATTTTTCCACTTGGTATCCCACACGGTACCGGCATCGATGAACAGCGACGTCCGCACCGAGTTGGCGTATTTCTCGCTGATGAACGGCGTCGGGGTGATCAGCTCCAGGCTGGCGACCGCCATGGCGTTACCGCCCACCGCGTCATCCGAGCTACAGATGCTCTGACGATCGGTCGTGCTGCCGGCGTTGAACTGGCACTGGTACGAGTTGGAGTTGTAGTACACCGCCTTCGGACCAATGGTGTTTGACTGGAAGCCGCGCACGGTGCTCGAACCACCGGCGTAGAAGTTCTCGTAGAACGGCATTTCCTTGCCGCCCAATCCATCCGCGTAACCCAGACGGCCACGGCCCAACAGCACCCAGGTGCGATCGTCGTTGATCGGCACATATTGTACGCTGTCCAGCGTCACCTTGTAGTATTCGTTGTCCGAGCCCGGAATGGTGACCTTGCCGTTCAACGTGGTGCGGTTACCCGACGTCGGGAAGTAGCCGCGGTCCAGGTTGTTGTAGGTCCAACCCAGGTTCAGCGTAAAGTCGTCCGTCGAGTAGCTGGCGCGGTCGGTCTTGTTCGCATCCACGCCCATCGAGTCGAGGTAACGCCACATGGCGATCTGCGGCTGCATGTTCGACAGGCCGTTGTGGACGTAGCCCAGACCGGTACGCAACGAGTTGTTCTCGTTGATCGGGAAGCCCAGCGTGCCGTCGATACCGTAACTCTTGTTGGTATAGTCCGACAGATCCGCGTCATCCGCCTTAAAGTCGTTGTAGAAGATGCGGCCGCCCAGGCTCACACCGTCAACGGTGAAGTACGGGTTGGTGACCGACAGTTCGGTATAGGTCTGGTAGTCGTTCTTGGTGCCGCTGATGCCGACCGAGTAGCCGGTACCCAACCAGTTATCCTGCTGCACGCCCGCCTGGAAGCTGACGCCGCTCTCGGTGCCGTAACCGACGCCGAAGTTGAAGGTACCGGTGTTGCGCTCTTTCACCTTGTAGGTCACGTCGACCTGATCGGCGGTGCCCGGCACGCGCTGGGTTTCCACGTCAACCGTTTCGAAGTAGCCCAGACGGTTCAGACGCTCTTTGCCCTGCTCGACCTGCTCGTTGCCGAGCCAGGCGCCTTCCATCTGGCGCATTTCACGACGCAGTACGGAATCTTTGCTGGTGTCGTTGCCTTCGAACTTGATGCGACGCACGTAGAAGCGGTTGCCCGCGTCAACGTTGACGTGCAGCTTGACGGTTTTATCCGCATCGTTGATCTCAGGCTGAGTGCCGACGCGCGGGTAGGCGTAACCATAACGGCCCAACATCGTTTTGATGTTGTCTTCCATTTTGGTCACCTTGCTGCCGTTGTACAGCTCGCCCGGTTCGATTTTGGTGATCTGAGCGACTTCCGCCGAGTGGCCGGCCAGGTTGCCGTTCACGACAACATCGGAAAGCTTGTACTGATCGCCTTCGGTGATGTTGATGGTGATGTAGATGCCTTTTTTATCCGGCGTCAGGCTCACCTGAGTAGAATCGATATTGAAGCGGGCATAGCCGCGATCCAGATAGAAGCTGCGCAGGGTTTCGAGATCGCCCGCCAGTTTCTGCTTCTGGTATTTGCGATCGCCGACCAGGTTCCACCACGGCACTTCGTCACGCAGTTGGAAGCGCGAGATCAGTTCGTCGTTGGTGAAGGCATGGTTGCCGACGATGTTGATTTGTTGAATCTTGGCGGAGACCCCTTCCGTGAACACCAGTTTCAGGTCGACACGGTTGCGTGGCAACGGCGTGACTACGGCTTTCACCGAGGCGCTGTATTTACCGACGCTGTAGTAGAAGTCTTCCAGCCCTTTTTCAATGCTGGAGATCGTGGTGCGGTCGAGCGCCTCGCCCACCCGGACGCCGGAGGCTTCCAGGTTCTGCTTGAGCATGTCATCTTTCACCGACTTATTGCCGGAGAAAGTGATGCTGGCGATGGTAGGACGTTCCTTCACCTGCACGATCAAGGTATTACCATCGCGCAGTACGCGCACGTCCTCGAAGTTGCCGGTGGCAAACAAGGCACGAATGGTATTACTGATGTCATCGTCAGTGACGGTATCGCCGACGCGAACCGGCATGTTGAGTAACGCCGCACCGACGGCGACTCGCTGCAGGCCTTCGAAATGAATATCTTTCACTACGAACCCGTCTGCACCGTATACGGTGGCGCTGCCAAACAGCAGCGACGCTATGAGCAACTTTTTCATCGCCATCGTTGTTATGCGTTCTTCCTAACCTATCCCCGCCCCTAGAGGCGGGAAAAATCATTGAAAAGTGCAAGACCCATCAACAACACCAGCACGATAGAACCTATGCGGTAGCTGTAGTCCTGTACTCGCTCGGAAACCGGCCCACCCTTCAGCTTTTCTATCGCCAGGAAGAGGAGATGCCCACCATCTAACACCGGTAATGGGAACAGGTTGATGATACCCAGGTTGACGCTAATCAACGCCAGGAACATCAGATAATACACGAACCCGACTCCGGCTGACGCCCCAGCTCCCTGTGCAATCGAGATCGGGCCACTCAGGTTGTTCAGCTTTACATCACCGGTTATTAATTTGCCCAGCATGTTGACCGTCAGCCGCATCAGCTGCCAGGTCTTGTCGCCGGCCTGATACAGCGCCGGGAACGGTCCATACTGGCGAATCGTCTTATACTCGTCCGGCAGCGGCAGCACTTTTGGAATGATGCCTGCAAAACCCACCGATTTGTCTTTTCCCACCGGCTTTGTATCCGGTATCAGCGTCAAAGACAAGGGGGCGCCGTTTCTTTCAATCTCCAAAGCCAGCGGCTGCCCCGGGCCATCGTGGATACGCTTCACCAGCGTCTGCCAACGACCCAACGGCTGACCATCGACTTTAACGATCCTGTCCCCCGCTTGTAAACCCGCCTTTTGCGCCGCCGAGTTAGGCTGCACTTCCGCCAACACGGATTCTATCTGCGGGCCGCGCGGCATAATGCCCAGCGCGACAACGGGATCCTGCTTGTCCGGTTCAAAGTTCCACTGGCGCAAATCCAGGGTTTTTGTCACCACCTGCGAAGAACCGAACGGCGCGACGCCGACTTCGGTTTGCGCATCGCCAATCTTCGCCACCAGCGCCAGACGAACTGATTCCCAATCAGGCGTTTCGATGCCGTCAACCGACTTTAGTTCCATGCCAGACGAAATTTCAGCCTTGGCGGCGATGGATTGCGGCGCGATTTCGCCGATCACCGGGCGGAAACTCGGCACACCGATGATGAACACCAGCCAATAGGCAAGGATAGCAAACAGGAAATTGGCGATGGGGCCGGCGCTGATGATGGCCGCGCGCTGCCAGACGGTTTTGTTGTTGAAGGCCTGGTGACGCATTTCCGGCGCCACCGACTCCACGCGCTCGTCCAGCATCTTCACGTAGCCGCCGAGCGGAATCAAAGCGATGACGTACTCGGTGCCCTGGCGATCGGTACGGCGCCACAGCGCCCGGCCAAAGCCGATGGAGAAGCGTTCAACGCGCACGCCGCAACGACGGGCAACCCAAAAGTGTCCGAACTCGTGCACGGTAATCAAAATACCGAGCGCAATCAGAAACGCCACCAGGTTCCAAAGCACGCTGACCATCATCCCTCACTTTCCGTCATCGACGGATTAAAACACCAACAGCATCAGGCAGGCAAACACCGGCACCGCCGCGGTCAGGCTGTCGATACGATCCAATATGCCGCCGTGACCGGGGATCAAATGACCGCTGTCCTTGATGCCCGCTTCGCGTTTAAACATGCTTTCGGTCAAATCGCCCAGCACCGAAGCCAGCGCGGCGAGCACAGAACAGGCCAACAGCGTGGTCGGCACCACGTTCAGTGGCGCGTAGCGACCGAACAGCCAGGAAATGACCGCCGACGTCAGCAGCCCGCCAATCAGCCCTTCCCAGGTTTTACCCGGCGAGACCTTTGGCGCCAGCTTATGCTTGCCGAACAGCTTGCCGAACATGTAGGCGCCGGAATCCGCGCCCCACACCAGCAGCATCACGTACAGCAGCCACCAGGCGCCGGTAAACGGGTTTTGCTCGTAGCCGAACTGGCGCAGCGCCAGCATGCCCCAGAAGAACGGCACGATGGTCAGCAGACCGAACAGCAGGCGCAGCGGGCGCGAATTGCGCCAGATGGCGGCCGAGCCGGGATAGAACAACACCAGCAGCAGCGCCGCCAGCCACCAGGCCAGCGACAGCCACAGCGAGCCGCTTATCTGCGGCACGGATTGATGGTAAGCAGGGACGCTGAGCATCATCAGCGCCAGCAGAAAACCGCACAGTATCGCCAGCCAGATGCGCTGCGAACGGGAGGTAAAACCGGCCAGTTGGCCCCACTCCCAGGCTGCTAACATGCACACGACGAGCGTTACCAGAGCAAAGGCCAGCGGCGGCAACAGGAACAGCGCCGCGATAACGATCGGGATTAAAATCAGAGCAGTTATGAGGCGATACTTCAGCAAAAGTTCTCCCTAGGACGCATCGGCGCCGATAGGTGTTGTTCCCCCGAAGCGGCGCTCACGTTGTGCAAATGCATTCAGCGCACCTTCAAAGACAAGTTCATCGAAATCAGGCCAGAGCACATCAGTAAAGTAAAGTTCAGCATAGGCGATTTGCCACAGCAGGAAGTTACTGATGCGATGCTCGCCACCGGTGCGGATAACCAGATCCACCGGCGCCAGGTCGCTCATGCAAACCCGCTCGCTCAATAATTCCTCGCTGATCTGATCCGGGTGCAACTCCCCTACCCGTACCTGTTCGGCCAGTTCCTTTACTCCCTGAATGATATCCCAACGGCCACCGTAGTTGGCAGCGATATTGAGCGTCAGGCCATCGTTATTTTCCGTCAGTGCTTCAGAGCGGCGGATCCGCTCCTGCAAACGCGCGCTGAAGCGGCTGATATCGCCGATCACCCGCAGCCTGACGTTATGTTTATGCAGGCTTTTTACTTCACTATCCAGAGCACGGACAAAAAGCTCCATCAGGGCGGAGACTTCCTGCACCGGACGGTTCCAGTTTTCGCTGCTGAAGGCATAAAGCGTGAGCGCATCTAAATGGTGGCTGGCGGCAAAACTGACCGCGCGGCGAACCGATTTCACCCCTGCTTTATGACCGAAGACACGTAACTTGCCCTGACGTTTGGCCCAGCGTCCGTTACCGTCCATGATGATGGCGACATGGCGCGGCCCCGGGGAAGATGGATTAGCCTCTTGTTGGTTTGCGGACGACATAACTCGTACTTATTTCCTCAGTAGAAATATAACTGCCTTTCCGGAACATCAGGCCCTTACGCGCAAAAAAAGCCGTGTGCCCGACACGGCTTTCAGCCTGCCCTCGCGATACCCGGCGCAGCCGGGTCGCCATTGGCGCATACAGCGCCAATCGGGCCATAATTCAACGGTATAACCGCTGACAGGTGGCGCAGACTATACCACCTCAGCGGGGCATGAACAAACGGCCCCGCTGCGGCACGCGTGAATTACGAGCAAAATCGGATAATCGCCGTGCTCAACCGCGCAACGCGCGAACGCGCTCCTCGGCGGCGGCGCGCGCCTGGCGGTCAATGTCTAAGACCGCTTCGATGCAGGTCGGTTCCTGCAGCGCGAGACGTTCCACCACCTGGCGGTTGACCGCCGCGATGTCGGTGAAGCGAATCTGCTGCTGCAAAAATGCCGCCACGGCGATTTCGTTGGCCGCGTTCAGCGCGGTGGTCGCCGCCTGGCCGGCGTCGAACGCTTCGATCGCCAGATACAGGCAAGGATAACGCTCGCGCTCCGGTTCGGCGAAGGTCAGCGAACCGATGCGGCAGAAGTCCAGCGCTTCGACGCCGGAGTTCACGCGCTGCGGATACGCCATCGCGTGAGCGATCGGCGTGCGCATATCCGGCGTACCCAGCTGCGCCAGCACGCTGCCGTCGGCGTAACGCACCATCGAGTGAATCACCGACTGCGGATGCAGGATCACTTCCATTTGCTCGGCCGAGGCGTTAAACAGCCAGCGGGCCTCAATGTATTCCAGACCTTTGTTCATCATGGTGGCGGAGTCCACCGAGATCTTGCGGCCCATCGACCAGTTCGGGTGGGCGCAGGCTTGATCCGGGGTCATCGCGGCGAACTGCTCCAGCGGCGTGGTGCGGAACGGGCCGCCGGAGCCGGTAAGCACGATGCGCGAAACACCATGACTGTCCAGGGAAGAGTATCCCAACTGACGCTGAATACTCTCAGGCAAACTCTGAAAAATCGCGTTGTGCTCGCTGTCGAGCGGCAGCAACTGCGCCTGGCTATGCCGCACCGCATCCATAAACAGACGGCCGCAGGTGACCAGCGACTCTTTGTTGGCCAGCAGTACCTGCTTGCCTGCGCGGATCGCCGCCAGCGTTGGCAACAGCCCCGCAGCGCCAACGATCGCCGCCGTCACCTGATCGACGTCGTCCAAAGCGGCCAGCTCGCAGGCCGCTTGTTCTCCGGCCAAGACTTCGGTAGCGACGCCGCTTTCCGCCAGAACAGCGCGCAGCTCACGCGCGGCGCTTTCATCCGCCATTGCGGCGAAGGCGGGCCGAAATTCCATGCATTGCTGCGCCATAACCGCGACGTTGCGGCCGGCCACCAGCGCTTTGATCGCAAAACGGTCGGGATTCGCCCTGACCACGGCCAGGGTGCTGGTCCCTACCGAGCCGGTCGAGCCAAGAATGGTCAGTTGCTTCATGAGTTCACTCTGAATAACTGTCTGATGAGATCGGAGGTGTTCCAGTGTGGAACCTTGGACACCGCTTGTCCATGATCTTTCAGTACGATGAAACGGGATCTGCGCCACAAAAAACAAAGCGCCGCCCAGGCGACGCTTTCTTTCTGCGCGATGCTGATTAGAAATCCATCAGCTCTTTTTCTTTCTCCGCCAGCGCGGCGTCGACCAGCTTGATGTAAGCGTCGGTCATTTTCTGAATCTCGTCTTGTGAACGACGTTCTTCGTCTTCGCTGATCTCTTTATCTTTCAGCAGCGCCTTGACCTTGTCGTTGGCATCGCGACGCACGTTACGCACCGCAACGCGGCCCTGCTCGGCTTCGCCGCGCACGATCTTGATCAGATCCTTACGACGCTCTTCGGTCAGCGGAGGCAGCGGAACGCGAATGTCAGAACCGGCGGAAGACGGGTTGAGGCCCAGATCGGAGCTCATGATCGCTTTCTCAACGGCCTGGCTCAGGCTGCGGTCGAACACGTTGATTTTCAGCGTGCGGGAGTCTTCCACGGTCACGTTGGCCAGCTGACGCAGCGGCGTAGCGGCGCCGTAGTATTCCACCATGATGCCGTCCAAAATGCTTGGAGAAGCGCGGCCGGTGCGGATCTTGCTGATTTGGTTTTTGAATGCTTCTACGCTTTTTTCCATGCGTGAATCAGCATCTTTTCTGATTTCATTAGTCACGTTGCAAACCCTTGGAAGCTGGTTACTTGGCAGGCGATACTCAAGTATAGCCCGTAATCGTACTCGGAGAGCGCGCGGCGCCTGGCGTCACGCGCGCCGAAAAAGGGGTGTGAACAGCCTTATTTGCTGATCAGCGTACCTTCGTTCTCACCCATCACCACGCGGCGCAGTGCGCCTGGCTTGTTCATGTTGAATACGCGGATCGGCAGACCGTGATCGCGGGCCAGCGTAAACGCCGCCAGATCCATCACTTTCAGCTCGCGCTCCAGCACGTCCTGATAGGTTAATTGTTCATACAGCGTCGCATCCGGGTTTTTCACCGGATCGGCGGAGTATACGCCATCCACTTTGGTGGCTTTCAGCACCACGTCCGCTTCGATCTCGATACCGCGCAGGCAAGCGGCGGAATCGGTGGTGAAGAACGGGTTGCCGGTACCGGCGGAGAAGATCACCACGCGGTTGTTGCGCAGCAGGCTGATCGCCTCTGCCCAACTGTAATTGTCACATACGCCATTCAGCGGGATCGCCGACATCAGGCGGGCGTTCACATAGGCACGGTGCAGTGCATCACGCATAGCCAGGCCGTTCATCACGGTAGCCAGCATTCCCATGTGGTCGCCCACTACGCGGTTCATGCCGGCTTGCGCCAGGCCCGCGCCGCGGAACAGGTTCCCGCCGCCAATAACTACACCGACCTGAATTCCCAGTTCGACCAGCTCTTTCACTTCCTGAGCCATGCGATCCAAAACGCTGGCGTCGATACCAAAACCTTCTGCACCTTGCAGGGCTTCGCCACTCAGTTTAAGCAGAATACGCTGATATACGGGTTTTGCATTGGTTGCCATGGTGTTCTGTCCTAAGAAGCAGTATTAGTATTGGGGATTTCAGCCGATGAAACGCGCCTGAGGTGAGTATCACGCTGCAGGGCCTGCCACCGGTGTAATTCTGGCTGGATAGTATGGAACCGCCAGACGGCGGTTCCATCGACAGTCATTAAGACTGTTTGCTCATCGCGGCAACTTCAGCAGCGAAGTCGGTTTCGACTTTCTCGATGCCTTCGCCCACTTCGAAGCGAATGAAGTTGGTCACGTCAGCGTTGTGCTCTTTCAGCACCTGAGCAACAGATTTGCTCGGATCCATAACGAAAGGCTGACCGGTCAGAGACACTTCGCCGGTGAATTTCTTCATGCGGCCTTCAACCATTTTCTCTGCGATTTCTTTCGGCTTGCCGGACTGCATGGCGATGTCCAGCTGAACCTGGTACTCTTTTTCTACCACTTCAGCAGACACGTCTTCTGGCTTCACGAACTCTGGCTTGCTCGCCGCAATGTGCATTGCGATTTGCTTGACCAGCTCGTCGTCAGCGCCTTTAGCCGCAACCAGAACGCCGATACGCGCGCCGTGCAGGTAGCTGCCCAGCACTTCGCCTTCCAGGGAAGCAACGCGACGAATGTTGATGTTTTCGCCGATTTTTGCCACCAGCGCTACGCGCTCTTCTTCGAACTGTGCTTTCAGCACGTCAACGTCAGTGATTTTGCCGGTCATAGCGGCATCCAGCACTTTGTCGGCGAACGCCTGGAAACCGGCGTCTTTCGCTACGAAGTCAGTCTGGCAGTTAACTTCCAGAATGATGCCGTAGTTGCCTTCGATCTTGGTTTTGATCACGCCGTCAGCAGCTACGTTGCCTGCTTTTTTAGCGGCTTTGATCGCACCGGACTTACGCATGTTTTCGATTGCCAGTTCGATGTCGCCGTTGGATTCAACCAGCGCCTTCTTGCAATCCATCATGCCAGCGCCGGTACGCTCGCGCAGTTCTTTTACCAGGGCAGCGGTAATATCAGCCATTTATTTTTCCTCGGTTATCTCGCGTGGAGACAGTTCTCATTCAGATAAGCAAAGGGGGCCTTTACAGGCCCCCCTAACCAACATATGTCAATACCTGGTTAATAAGGGCTCAGTGACGAGCTTGCCTTATTATTCAGCTTCTACGAAGCCTTCTTCCGCCTGAACGGCCAGATCTTGAGAACGACCTTCACGCACAGCGGCAGCAACGGCAGTCAGGTACAGGTTTACTGCACGGATTGCGTCGTCGTTACCAGGGATGATGAAGTCAACGCCGTCTGGGTTGGAGTTGGTATCAACGATAGAGAATACCGGGATACCCAGGTTGTTGGCTTCTTTGATCGCGATGTGCTCGTGATCGGCATCGATAACGAACAGTGCGTCTGGCAGACCGCCCATATCTTTGATACCGCCCAGGGAGTTTTCCAGCTTGGCCAGTTCACGAGTGCGCATCAGCGCTTCTTTCTTGGTCAGCTTGTCCAGGGTGCCGTCTTGAGACTGGATTTCCAGATCTTTCAAACGCTTGATGGACTGACGAACGGTTTTCCAGTTAGTCAGCATGCCACCCAACCAGCGGTGGTTTACGAAGAACTGGTCACAGCTGTTCGCAGCGTCTTTTACCGCTTCGCTTGCTGCGCGTTTGGTACCAACGAACAGGATCTTGCCTTTACGGGAAGAGATCTTGCTCAGTTCAGCCAGAGCGGCGTTGAACATTGGTACGGTCTGCTCCAGGTTGATGATGTGAACCTTGTTACGAGCGCCGAAGATGAAAGGCTTCATTTTCGGGTTCCAGTAACGGGTCTGGTGACCGAAGTGAACACCAGCCTTGAGCATGTCGCGCATGGAAACAGTTGCCATGATTAAACCTCTATAGATTAATTGGGGTTATGCCTCCACGTATCCCATAACGCCGACCCTGGCGGCGACAAGTCACCTCAGGGCACCCCGGCGGATGTGCCGATACGTGTGTGTTATTTACACAAAATGAGTGCAGTTAAAGTATTTTCGGCCAATTCCTGCCAGGTCACAAGAACCAAGTCGCGGATCGCCGGCGCGCTTTATACCATAAACCCGCTGCCGACACCAACTTTTGTTGCTTTGCGCCGGGCATCGGGAAATGAAATTTGGCAGCCTCCGGCCGGGCTGATACCATAAGTCACTGCTTCTTATTGTCGACGATAACGACACCTGCGGACGAATTTCATGGCAATCTCAATTAAAACACCTGATGACATCCAAAAAATGCGCGTGGCCGGCCGCCTGGCCGCCGAAGTGCTGGAAATCATCGAGCCGCACGTCAAACCTGGCGTGACCACCGGCGAGCTGGACCGTATCTGTCACGAGTACATCACCAACGAGCAGCAGGCCATCTCCGCCTGCCTCGGCTACCACGGCTTCCCGAAATCCGTGTGCATCTCGGTGAACGAAGTGGTGTGCCACGGCATCCCGAGCGACGATAAAACGCTGAAAGACGGCGACATCGTCAATATCGACGTGACCGTGATTAAAGACGGCTTCCACGGCGACACCTCGAAGATGTTCATCGTCGGCAAACCGACCATTCTGGGCGAGCGCCTGTGCCGCGTCACTCAGGAAAGCCTGTATCTGGCGCTGAAGATGGTCAAGCCGGGCATCCGCCTGCGCACCCTGGGCAAGGCTATCCAGCAATTCGTCGAAGCCGAGAAGTTCTCCGTGGTACGCGAGTACTGCGGCCACGGCATCGGCGAAGTGTTCCACGAAGAGCCGCAGGTGCTGCACTATGACGCCGACGACGGCGGCGTGGTGCTGCAGGCGGGCATGGCCTTCACCATCGAACCGATGGTCAACGCCGGTGACTACCGCATCCGCACCATGAAAGACGGCTGGACGGTAAAAACCAAAGATCGCAGCTTGTCGGCGCAGTATGAGCATACTATTGTGGTCACTGATAACGGCTGCGAGATAATGACGTTGCGCAAGGATGACACCATCCCCAACATCATTACGCACGAGATGTAAGCACCGCGGCGAACGCCGCGTGCAGAATATCACCAGGCCGGCTTTTGCCGGCCTTTTTTATGGGCTGCGCACTATGTCTGACAATCTCCTTCAACAGGCGGCCCCGGCCGTGCCGATGCCACCCGTCTCTCCCAGCGCCTACGGCGACGACGAGCTCACCTGTCCGGAGCTGAAACAGCGGCTGGAGCAGTTCCAGCTGTGGCTGGCAGCGGCGTTCGACGCCGGATCCAGCGCCGAAAGCCTGGTGGCGGCGCGCAGCGACTTCATCGATCGCCTGCTGCGCCGGCTGTGGACCTTCTACGGCTTCGAAGATATCCCGGAAACTGCGCTGGTGGCGGTCGGCGGCTATGGCCGCGGCGAACTGCACCCGCTGTCGGACATCGACGTTCTGGTGCTCAGCCAGCGCCGGCTGACGGAGCAGCAGTCGCAGCGGGTAGGCGAATTCATCACCCTTCTGTGGGATCTCAAGCTGGAGGTGGGCCACAGCGTACGCACCCTGGAAGAATGCCTGTTGGAAGGGCTGGCGGATCTGACCGTGGCCACCAACCTGATCGAATCGCGCATGATCTGCGGCGACGTCGCGCTGTTTCTGCAGATGCAAAAACATATCTTCAGCGACGGCTTCTGGCCTTCACCGCAGTTTTTCCACGCCAAGATCAACGAGCAGCAGGAGCGCCACCAGCGCTACCACGGCACCAGCTATAACCTGGAGCCGGATATCAAAAGCAGCCCCGGCGGCCTGCGTGACATCCACACGCTGCTGTGGGTGGCGCGCCGCCACTTCGGCGCCACCTCGCTGGACGAAATGGTCGGCTTCGGTTTCCTCACCCAGGCCGAGCGCAACGAGCTGAACGAGTGCCAGAGCTTCCTGTGGCGCATCCGCTTCGCGCTGCACCTGGTGCTGCCGCGTTACGACAACCGCCTGCTGTTTGATCGGCAGCTCAGCGTCGCGCAGCTGCTGCGCTATGAAGGCGAAGGCAACGAGCCGGTCGAGCGCATGATGAAAGACTTCTACCGCATGACGCGGCGCGTCAGCGAACTGAACCACATGCTGCTGCAGCTGTTCGACGAGGCCATCCTGGCGCTGGACGCCACCGAGAAGCCGCGCCCGCTGAACGACGATTTCCAGCTGCGTGGCGATCTGATCGATCTGCGCGACGAAACGCTGTTTATCCGCGAGCCGCAAGCCATCATGCGCATGTTCTACCTGATGGTGCGCAACCGCGAAATCAAGGGCATTTACTCCACCACCGTGCGCCAGCTGCGCCACGCGCGCCGCCATCTGAAACAGCCGCTGTGCACCATTCCGGAAGCGCGCGATCTGTTTATGGCCATCCTGCGCCACCCCGGCGCGGTGTCGCGCGCGCTGGTGCCGATGCACCGTCACAGCGTGCTGTGGGCCTATATGCCGCAGTGGGGCAAGATCGTCGGGCAGATGCAGTTCGACCTGTTCCACGCCTATACCGTCGATGAACACACCATCCGCGTGCTGCAGAAGCTGGAGAGCTTCGCCGATGCGCAAACCCGGCCGCGCCATCCGCTGTGCGTGGAGCTGTACCCGCGCCTGCCGCACCCGGAATTATTACTGTTGGCAGCACTGTTCCACGATATCGCCAAAGGGCGCGGCGGCGATCACTCGATCCTCGGCGCGGAAGACGTGGTGGAATTCGCCGAACTGCACGGCCTCAACTCGCGAGAAACCCAACTGGTAGCCTGGCTGGTGCGCTGCCACCTGCTGATGTCGGTCACCGCGCAGCGCCGCGATATCCAGGATCCGACGGTGATTCAGCAGTTCAGCAGCGAAGTGCAGAGCGAAACCCGCCTGCGCTATCTGGTGTGTCTGACGGTGGCGGATATCTGCGCCACCAACGAAACCCTGTGGAACAGCTGGAAGCAGAGCCTGTTGCGCGAGCTGTATTTCGCCACCGAGAAACAGCTGCGCCGCGGCATGCAGAACAGCCCCGATCTGCGCGAACGCGTGCGCCACCACCGCCTGCAGGCGCTGGCGCTGCTGCGCATGGACAACATCGACGAAGAGGCGCTGCACCGCATCTGGAGCCGCTGCCGCGCCGACTATTTCCTGCGCCACTCGCCAAATCAGCTGGCGTGGCACGCCCGCCACCTGCTGGCCCACGATTCCACCCAGCCGCTGGTGCTGGTCAGCCGCCAGGCGACGCGCGGCGGCACCGAGATCTTCATCTGGAGCCCGGACCGTCCTTATCTGTTCGCCGCCGTCGCCGGGGAAATGGATCGCCGCAATCTGAGCGTGCACGACGCCCAGATCTTCACCAACCGCGACGGTATGGCGATGGACACCTTTATCGTGCTGGAGCCGGACGGCAGCCCGCTGGCGCAGGATCGCCACGCGGCGATCCGCCAGGCGCTGCTGCAGGCCATCACCCAGCGGGAGTATCAGCCACCGCGCGTGCGCCGGCCCTCTTCCAAGCTGCGTCACTTCAGCGTGCCGACCGAGGTCACTTTCCTGCCGACCCATACCGACCGTCGCAGCTACCTGGAGCTGACCGCGCTCGACCAGCCCGGCCTGCTGGCGCGGGTGGGCGAAGTGTTCGCCGACCTGGGGCTGTCGCTGCACGGCGCGCGCATTTCCACCATCGGCGAGCGGGTCGAGGATTTGTTTATCCTGGCCGACGGCGAGCGGCGCGCACTCGACCAAGAAACGCGCAGAAAGTTGGAGCTACGGTTGACAGAGGCCCTCACCCCAAACGATAAAATGTGATACAAGTAACTTTTTACCGACAACATCAGGAAAGAGAACAGCATGCAGCAATTACAGAACGTTATTGAAAGCGCCTTCGAGCGCCGTGCGGACATCACCCCGGCGAACGTAGACACCGTAACGCGCGAAGCGGTAAACCAGGTGATCGGCCTGCTGGACAGCGGCGCCCTGCGCGTCGCCGAGAAGATCGACGGTCAATGGGTCACCCATCAGTGGCTGAAGAAAGCCGTGCTGCTCTCTTTCCGCATCAACGACAACAAGGTGATGGACGGCGCGGAAACCCGCTACTACGACAAGGTGCCGATGAAGTTCGCCGACTACGACGAAGCGCGCTTCCAGAAGGAAGGTTTCCGCGTCGTGCCGCCGGCCACCGTGCGCCAGGGCGCGTTCATCGCGCGCAACACTGTACTGATGCCGTCTTACGTTAACATCGGCGCCTACGTCGACGAAGGCACCATGGTTGACACCTGGGCCACCGTCGGTTCTTGCGCTCAGATCGGCAAAAACGTTCACCTGTCCGGCGGCGTCGGCATCGGCGGCGTGCTGGAGCCGCTGCAGGCCAACCCGACCATCATCGAAGACAACTGCTTCATCGGCGCGCGCTCCGAAGTGGTGGAAGGCGTGATCGTGGAAGAAGGCTCGGTGATTTCGATGGGCGTATACCTCGGCCAGAGCACCCGCATCTATGACCGCGAGACCGGCGAAATCCATTACGGCCGCGTACCGGCGGGTTCGGTGGTGGTTTCCGGCAACCTGCCGTCGAAAGACGGTTCTTACAGCCTGTACTGCGCGGTGATCGTCAAGAAAGTCGACGCCAAAACGCGCGGTAAAGTCGGCATTAATGAGTTATTGCGTACTATCGACTAAATTGAAATAGCGGGTGATTCACCCGCTATTTTTTTGTCTGCGTTTCGCTGGCAGTCACAGTCGCAGATCTCGCTTTCCGCCATAATTGCAGTCGTGGAATATAACGATCACATCTAAAGAGGGCGCAGTATGTACGATAACTTGAAGAGTTTGGGCATCAATCAACCGGAAGACGTCGATCGCTATAGCCTGCGTCAAGAGGCCAACAACGACATCCTCAAGATCTATTTCCGCAAGGACAAGGGCGAGTTCTTCGCCAAGAGCGTGAAGTTCAAGTACCCGCGTCAGCGTAAAACCGTGGTGGCGGACAACGCCGGCCAGGGCTACAAGGAAATTCACGAGATCAACCCGAACCTGCGTTACGTGATCGACGAACTGGATCAGCTTTGCCAGCGCGATCAGGTGGAAGTGGATCTGAAACGTAAAATCCTCGACGACCTGCGCCATCTCGAAGGCGTGGTGTCGCACAAGATTGCCGAGATCGAAGCCGATCTGGAAAAACTCACCCGCGGCAAGTAATGCGGATCGGTTGATCCGCATCATCGCCAAGGCGCCCTTTCGCGGCGCCTTTTTACTTTACGATTGCAGCAGCGTGCCCCACTGCTCGACCCACGGACAGGCGGCCACTTCCGGCTCCGGCTGTTCCATCGCATCGATCTCCAGCACTTCGCTAACGCGGGTGGCGCCCTGCTCTTGCAACAGCGCGTCGAACGCGCGCCCGGCGCCGCAGAAGTTGTCATAGCTGCTGTCGCCGAGGGCGATCAGCCCATAACGCAGCTCCGGCTGGTAGCCGACCTGATCGCGAATGGCGTGGAACAGCGGCGCGATGCTATCCGGCAGATCGCCCTGCCCGGTGGTGGAGGTGATCACCAGCGCGTAGTGCTGGCGATAAAACTGCCAGGCCTCCAGCGTGCCCTCTTCGAACAGTTTGACCTCATGGCCCTGCTCGCTGAGGATGTTTTGCGCTTCTTCCGCCACCAGCAGCGAATTGCCGTAGACCGTTCCCACGAAGATACCAACCTGAGCCATGGCTCCTACTCCCTTCATTACCTTTAAAAATTGTCAGCTATCCTGACCGTTAGCCGCGCTAAACTCAACCCCGGCAAGTTCAGGGAATAGCCCCGCCCAACCGAACTGCGTCATCACCCCTTGCCAGTCTTCGTCCCAGCGCGCCGTCACCCGCAGCGGCTCGCCGGTCACCGGGTGCGTCAGCTGCAGATGGCTGGCGTGCAGCATCAGGCGCGGGCAGCCGAAATGCTGCGCCATACCGCGGTTCTGCCGCAGATCGCCGTGCTTGCTGTCGCCGATGATCGGATGGCGAAGATGCGCCATATGGCGCCGCAGCTGGTGCTTGCGGCCGGTTTCCGGCTGCAGCTCCACCAGGCTGTACCGCGCGCTGTCGTAGCGGCCGACGGCCACCGGCATTTCTACCTGCGCCAACGGACGGTAGTGCGTCACCGCCAGCTGCGGCCCCTTATCGGCATCGGCATGTTTATCGGCGATTTTGTCCAGCTCCGCCGTCAGCGGGTAGTCGAGGGTCGCCCCCTCCCGCACATAACCGCGCACCACCGCATGGTAGGTTTTCTGCACCTGATGCTGCTCGAACTGCAGAGACAGCAGGCGCGCCACCTCGCTGGAGAGCGCCATCAGCAGCACGCCGGACGTCGGGCGATCGAGACGGTGCACGGTAAAGACGTGCTGCCCGAGCTGATCGCGCACCGTTTGCATCATAAAGCGTGTTTCATGACGATCCAGCCAACTGCGGTGTACCAACCAGCCCGACGGTTTGTTCACCGCCACCAGGTGTTCATCCTGATACAAAATCTCAATCACATCGCTTTCCCAGGTAAATAGCCGTTTCGGGCGCGAGTATAACAGGCGTGCGGCTCAGCGCTAGTTCACCCATTCGATGGTTACCAGCCGCGTATCGGCGCGGCCGCGATCGTCCACCGCCCGAATGCGGTAGCGCCCGTTGTTTATCGGCCGCCAGTCGATCGGCTTTTTGCTGGCGCTGCTGCCGAGATAGATATCGTCGACGAACCAGTACACCGTTTTGCTGTCGGCGTCCGTCACCGCATTGAAGGCGATTTTGTCCCGTCCCTGCTGCGACTGGCGCAAGGTATAGGTGGTATTTTTCAGCGGCGAAGTGATGCGCGGCGCGTTGCCGCCGACGGCGATGCCGTTGTCCTTGCAGCGGTTGACCGGCGGCGTGCGCTTAGGCAACCCGGCCTGAGCGAAGACGTTGGCCAGATCGGAAGGCCAGAACTCAAAGATTTCGGTGCGGGTCTGCGCCGCGTCATACGGTGGGCAAACGACCTCGCCGCTGTGAATATCCAGCACCACCGGCCGATAGACGCTGTCGACCTTGATCGGCGACTTGCCGGGAATAAACCAGGTCTTGCCCTTCTGTTGGCACCACGGCGTTGGCAGATCGCCGCTGGCGAGGCAAATGTCCACCCGCCGCAGCCGTTGGGGGAACGGGTGCTTCGGTTCCCGCAGGCCGGGGTAACTGGCGTTGACGCTGTCGATGATGTTGAAGAACAGCGGTGCGGCGGCCTCGGCGCCGACCAACGCATTGTTGCCGCGCCCGTCGAAATTGCCCTCCCACACCACCAGCACGTAAGGGCCGAAAATCCCGACGCTCCAGGCGTCGCGAAAGCCCCAGGAGGTGCCGGTCTTCCAGTACACCGGCAGCGATGAAGAACGCTGTGCCAGCGTATCGCCCGGCCGCCGGTGCTGGCGCAGCATATCCAGCGTGATGAAACTGGCCTCCTCGCTCAGCAGCCGCACCGGCGTCGATTCGACCTCGTTCAGCTGCATGCGAAGCGGCCGCAGCTCGCCGCGGTTCGCCAGCAGCGCGTACAGCTTCGCCAATTCCTGCGCCGTCACCTCACCACCGCCCAGCACCAGCGACAGCCCGTAGTGGCTCTCGCTGGCCATATTGGACACGCCGGTCAGACGCAAAAACTGATAAAAGGTCGGCTGGCGCAGCTGCGAGGCGACATACACCGCCGGAATGTTGCGGCTGAAATTCAGCGCATCGGTGGCGGTCACCGGGCCGAGAAAGCGCCGGTCGAAGTTTTCCGGCGCATAGGCGCCGAACGACGAAGGCACGTCTTTCAGGATGGTCATCGGATGCAGCACGCCCTGCTCCATACCCAGCGCGTAGATGAATGGCTTCAGTGTCGATCCCGGCGAACGCTTGGCGTTGGTGCCGTTCACCTGTCCCTGGATTGGACGGTTGTAATAGTCCGCCGATCCCACCAGCGCACGCACCCCCATATCGCGGCTGTCCACCAGCAGCACCGCGGCGTTTTGAATGCCGCGGCTGCGGTTGCGGGCGATAAACGCGTTGACCTGCCGTTCGACCAGCCGCTGCAACCCGGCGTCCAGCGTGGTGTCGACGCGCGTATCGCGCTGCACCAGTTGCTGCGTCTGCTGGCGTAGCTGTTCGATAAAGTGCGGCGCGATATAGGGTACTTGCTCAGGCTGCCGCAGCGCCAGCGGCAGGCGGAACAGCGTTTGCTGGCTGGCGTCGGTGGGGTAAACCTGCCGCCAGCGCTGGAACAGACGGTTACGCGCCTGCGTCAACGCAGCGCCTAGCACGCCGGTTTTCGGCTCCAGACGGTAGCTGGGCGACTGCGGCAGCACCGCCAGCGTCAGCGCCTCCGGCAGGGTCAAATCCTTCGGCGACTTGGCGAAATAGATCAGGCTGGCGGCGCCGATGCTTTCGATGTTGCGGCCATAGGGGGCGTAATTCAGATAGGCTTCCAGGATATCGCGCTTGGAGTAGCTGAGCTCCAGCTGCACCGCGCGCAGCACCTGCAGCACCTTGCCGCCCGGCGTACGGGTATTGAGATGCCAGCGCATGCGCGCCAGCTGCATGCTGATGGTCGACCCGCCCTGCATTTTGCCGCCGGCGACATAGCTGCGCCAGAAGCCGCGCATCAGGCTGACGGGGTTAAAGCCGGGGTTGTAGTAGAACCAGCGGTCTTCGTGCAGCAGCAGCCCGCGTACCGCCAGCGGTGACACCTGCTCCAGCGGGGTCCACAGCCGGTAGCGATCGTCGTTGGCCAGGGTGATGCGCAGCAGCGCGCCATGCCTGTCGTAATAGACGGAAGCCTGCGGCAGCCCCTGCCACAGGGGCGGATGCGGCCACAGCCGAATCGCGGTCAACAGCAGCGCCAGTAAAAACGCCGCCATCAAGCCGTTTTGCAGCACGCGCCCGGTCAGGATCTTCATACGTTCTCATCACCCCGGTGCCAGACGCTGGCCTGGCGCCGGATCCGGCCTAGTCGTTGCCCGCTGGCACCACCACCAGCTTGCCGCCACCGGCCGACATGGCCTGCACTTCTCGGTCATACATGGCTTCGCCATAGGCCGGTGGAATAATAAAGCTGCCGGTATTGGTGGCCTTGATCTGATAGACGAACTCCTGCACCTCGGTGCCGGCGCTGCCGTAGATAATTACCCGATCTTCACGGATATCGCTGTAATCCGGCGCCCAGGTGGAGCCGGTAGCGGCCAGCGGCGACTGCCAACCGCCGCGATCGTCGCTCTCCTCGCCGGCATCGGCCGGCTCCGGCGGCGTCTGCTGCACCACTTCGAACCCGCCCAGCAGCAGATCGACGATCGCCAGGTTGCTCTGCCCCTCTTTCGAGTTGGCGCGCACCTTCAGATGGACGTTGATCTTCTGCCCCAGCGTCACCTGCGTCACCGGTTTGCCCTGTTCGTCGGTGTAATCGCGGACGATCTCAATCCCGCGCGACAGCGCTTTTTGCGGCGCATTCAGATCGTAACCGGCCTGCGTCACCACATACCAGGCCGGCGCATTGCCGCCGTTGGTGAAGCGCACCGCGGTTGCATCGGCGTTGAACTGCCCCTGCACGAACAACCCCTGCAGCTCACTGATGCGCTGCGGCTCACCGCCGGTTTTGCCTACCTGCACGATGCCCAAGGCGTCCGCGTTGGCGGATTGCGCCGCCACCTGGGTCGAATAGCTTTCCAGCGCCAGAATGCTCATCGCGGAAGAGTAGGTGGTGTAACGCTCTTCTTTCAGCGCCTTGACCATATTCTCCAGCACCTGCGGCGGGATCGACGCCACCTTCTCCGGGAAGTGACGGGTAATCAGATACAGCCGAGTCGCATCCTGCACCAGCGGATCGAAATAATTCTGCGTCCACCAGGCGCTGTCATACGCCTTGCTCAGTTGCTGCCAGCTCGGTTGCAGCAACGCGGCGGCTTCGTCGTCCATCTTCAACAGGCGATAGGAAGAGGCCAGATACAGCGCGCTCAGATCGGTTTTCCACCCTTCGCCATAGCGTTTTTGCAGCGTATCCTGCACCGCCGCCAGCGAGTTGGTGGTCACTTCGCCCTGCAGCGTCAGCAGGTAAACCGCCCAGCTGCGCAGGCGCAGCAGATACAGATCGTCGAATCCGCTGGCCGCCAGTTCGCGCAATGCGCCGTTGGCCTCGTCCAGCATACCTTCTGGCAGGGGGTAGCCCGCCGCTTTGGCTTCGAGCAGATACTGCACTACATAAGGCGTGACGAAAGGATCGGCATCCGGCGACGAACGCCAGGCGCCGATCGCTCCGCTGTCGTTCTGGCGGGCGCGCAGCACGCCAAGCAGGTTGCGCAGCTGCTTGCTGACTTCCGCCTGGCTTAGGCTGCTTTTCATCTCTGGGTGGCGGCTCTGCAGCATCAGCGGAATGGAGCGGCTGACAATCTGCTCGGAACAGTAATACGGATAATCCGCCAGGTATTGCGCCAGCCCGCTGGTCAGCACCAGCGGCGAATTCGACACCGCTGCCCTGCGCTGCGCGAAAGCGTCGAACATCTGGCGCAGGCCATCAACGTTCTGGCTGCTGCCGCCCATCCGCCCCATCACCGACTGGGTACGGTATGGCGCCGCCGGCCGCACCGAGGTGCTGACGGTGCGGCGGCTGGCCTGGTCGCCGTAACGGGCGTCGAACACCAGTGGCGCATCGCCCAGCACGGATTTGGCGCGCAGACGGAAAGCGATCACGCCTTCGCGTTTTTCCGCCAGCGTCAGGCTTTGCGTCGCGCTGCCCACCACCTCCAATTGCGGCGGCGGCGTCAGCAGAACGTTGATGGCTACCGACTGGCCGTTCAACCCTTCGAGGTTATTGCTGACGCCCACGCTGACGTCGAACTCGTCGCCCGGCGCCACCATCGCCGGCACGTTAGGCGTCATGATGAAGTTGTCGCGCACCGTGGCGGCGGTTTGCGCCTTGCCGATTTTCTCCGGCGTCACCGAAATCGCCATCACGCGGATCTTGCCGTTAAAGTAGTCCGGTACGGGGTAGACGAACTGCTTCTCGCCGCTGACCTCGGTAATGCCGGACCAATAGGCCACCGGCTTGTCGCGCTTGCGCTTGAACGGGTTGAGGTTGAGATCCAGCCCTTCGCCCGCATCGCCGCCCGGCGCCGCGGTCAGCGCCATCAGCTTGCTGAACTCCGGCAGGATCAGGTCGAGGATCTGGGCGCTGCTCACGTTCAGTTCGCGCTTGCTGAAGAAGAACTCCAGCGGATCCTTCAGGCGGTAACGCGCCACCTGCAGAATGCCCTCATCGACGGCAAACAGCGCCACCTGCTGCGGCGCGTCGGTCTTGACCGTCATCGTCAGGTTTTCACCCGGCTTGATGACCTCCGGCGCCGTCACCTCAAGGCTGTTTTGGCGCGCCTTGGTGCTGATCTTGAACGGCATCACGCCATAGCTCAGCGGGCTCATGAAGATTTCGCTGGAGTTGATATCGCGCACGAACTGAACGTTGATGTAGCCGTTGCCCTCCATGCCGGCCGGTACGCGGATCTTCTGCACCGAGCTGGTGGTGTCGGTGTGGAACCACTGCCAGGCGTAAACCTTGTCCTTCTCGATGGTGATCAAACCGCTACCGGTATAAGGCGCGTTGATCGCCACCTCGATCTCCTCGCCCGGCTGATATTCCGCCTGGTTCAGTTTCAGCTTCAGTTCGGCGTTGCGATCCAGCGAACGGCTCAGGTTGGCGTTGCCTGCCACGCTGTAGGCAACGCGGTTGAGCGTCTTGCCCTGCGCATCTTCAATCACCAGCACGAAATCGCCCGGCTTATCGGTCGCCAGCCGCAGATCCGCGCCCTGCTCGCTCAGCGCCAGCGGCTGTTCCGACAGCTGCACTTCCTTCATCTTCGACTGGTATTTGTAAACGCCCGAATCCTGTTTGGTCAGCACCGAAATGTATTTCTGTTCGATCAACACCTGCTTCAGGTTCGGCATGGCGATCTGTTTCAGGTCCGGATCGATGGCGATCACGTTCAGATGCCGCTCCGCGTCGCGGTTGATGTAGCCCAGATCGCCGTCCGCCTTCACCCCAATCAGGTAATCGTAAGGGGAAACCAACGTACGGGCGGTAGCCGCCACCGAGCGCCCGCCGCCGGCGACGAACGCCTCCGACAACAGCTGCAGCTGATAAGTAGCGTCGGCGTAGGATTTCAGATCGAGCGGTATCTCAGCCACGCCGTGCTCATCGGTGGTGCGATCTTCCAGCTCGGTTTCGAACCCGTCGCTGTTTTGCCGGTTTTCATAGAACGCATAATCCGGGAAGCGATCGAAGCTCGGATACATCGGCCGCAGCGTCAGCCTGGTGGTCACGCGGCGATCCTGCGCCGGAGTACCGAACAGGTTCTGCACATCGATGCTGGCCTTCAGCTCGGACGGTTTGACCCAGCCTTGCTGGCGATTCGGCGTCAGCGCCAGCTTCACTTTCAGCTGATCCGGCTCGAACTCCTTCACATTGACCGCGGTATGGCCGAGCAGCGTGGAGGTATCGTTGTTTTTGCCGATCAGATACAGATAGACGTTCCACTCGCCGGTGGGCGAGTTTTCATCGGTGGTATAGCTCAGCTCGTTGAAACCGCTGGCGCCCAGCGTCAGCGGCACGGTGGTCATCAGCTTGTCGCGCGGATCGCGGACTTCGGCGCGCACCGGCACGCCGGCCAGGCCAACGCGCCAGTCGGCGGCGCGGGTGATCAGGCCAATATTGAAAGTATCCCCCGGTCGATAAACGCCGCGATCGGAGAACAGGTAGCTGCCGAGCGTACGCGGATCGGTCGGCGTTTGTTCACCGGCGACGTCGAAGCGCGAGAAGTCCAGCCCGCGATCGTTATAGCTGCCGGTCGGCAGGAAGGAGACATCCCCTTCCTTTTCCACCAGGAACATCACCGGCTGGCGCTCGTGGGTGTACACGTCGAGCGCCGGGAAACGCACGTGGCCGTCGGCCCCGGTGGTTTGGCTGAGCAGCGTCACGCCGTTTTTGGCCACTACCGACACGTTGGCGCCGCTGACCGGCGCGCCGCTTTGAATCGACTGCACGAAGACGTCGCGCGTCTTATCCTGCGAGCTCTTGGCGACAATGCCCAGATCGGTCACCACCACAAAGCGCGAATCGCCGACGTCGGGCTGATCATCCCCGGTGCTCTCGTCCGGTTCCTGTTCTGGCTCGGCGCCCGCCTCTTCCGCCGCCGGTTTTCGGTTCGGCTGCCATTCAGACAGCGTCAGCAGGAACACTCCGCGATGGGAACTGGCGTTGGTGGAGAGATAACGGGAGAGATCGATGCCCTGATAGTTCACTTCGCCCGGCCGCTCGTTGTTGAGCGCCGTCTGGTATTTGAAATGCTCGGTGAAATATTCGTCGTTGAGCCGGTTGAATTCCGTGGACGAGTATTCCCGGCTTTTGAAGGAGACGATGTGCTGCAGCTGGCTCGGGATCACCCGCTTGATGTCCAGCCGCAGGCCCGCCACGTTGCGCGCCGCCACGCTGATCTGTTTGTCACCGTTGACCGACAGCAGCGAGCCTGCGGACATGAACTGCAGCGATTTCGGGAACTCCGGCACTTCGACCACCCGATAAACCTTCTTCGGCATTTTGTAACCGCCGACGGAAACCAGCTGGTTGTCTATCTCGATCAGCACGAAGCGATGCGCCGGGGCTTCAAAGCGGAAGCTGAACTGCGGCTGGTAGGCCTCTTCAGCCTCGTTAAGCGTCAATGGCAATGCCGTCGCCTGCGCCAGCACGTTTTTACCGACGCTGTCGACCGTCCATTGATAGAAATCTTCGGCATCGTTGGCGGCTTCGGCATCGCTCGGATCGTGCTGCGGCAGCAGCCAGGCTTTGGTGGCCCGCGCCAGCTCTTTATCTTTCACCGCATCGCTGAAGCCGACCACCAGCGCACGCTGCCCTTGGCCGCCGTCGGTGTCCACCACCTGAGCGCTGGCGTCACTCAACGCCAGGCTGTACAGCGTCGGGACTTTGACCCAGTTGCTTTTCGCCTCTTCGACCGCATTGCCGGCCGCCGTCGATTTAACGCCCTTGCCGACGGTCAGATGCACTGCGCCGCCCTGATCCAGCGCCTGCAACGGCTCGGAATGCACCCAAGCGTTCAGTTTTTTCTCGTCATAGACCAGAGAGAAGTTCAGCTTTTTCTCGGAGGAAGTGTTGCCTTCTTTCAATCCCAACGAAATCTGTTTTTCAAAGCTGGCGACGTCAACCGGTGCATTGAACTGCAAATTGAAAATCGCGCTACGTTTCTGCACATCTTGCGGATCGCGGTAATACTCGGCCTGCCCCAGACGGTAATCGAACGCGGGCACGGTGAAGGCATAACGGGTTTTGGCGAGCTTGACCTGCGGCGCCAGCAACGTGGCGGGCTCGAGGGTCACGTCATATTTCGCGCCCATCGGCAGCGGTTTTTTCGGCGTGAACACCAGCGTCGACTCATTGCTCCACGCCCATTGGCCTTCCGCCGTCGGCTTCAGAATGATGCCGGCGCTCACGGTTTTACCCACTTCGGCGATCGGCGCGACCGACCCGCTGAAGGTCAGGCTCACCGTTTGCGGCGCCAGCCGGGCGGCGGCGTAATCTATCGGCTCGGGGTTGGCCAGCGCGGCGCTGACCTCTTGGACTACCATCGGCGCAGGCTCGATAGGCTGAGGCCGGTTTTGCCACCAGTGCCAGCCGTAAAACGCGCCGCCTGCGGCACCAGCCAACAGCAGCAGGCCCAGACCAATCGCTTTCGGGTGTTTATCCACGCCGCTTTCGAGCCGCAAAAAACCGCGCGGCAGCGCAGCCCACCAGGCCGGCGCACGCCAGCTGAGGTTGCCGACCAGCGGTCTCAGCAACCGCCCCAACAGCGACAACGCCCCACCGAGCAGGCGACAAACGCCCTTAACCAGGGTAAAAGGCAAACGCAGGATAAACCTTAATAAATCCATTATTGCAGCACCTCATCATCCTAATGCAGCCCCGGTCAACCGCCGCGGTTCAACCGAGCCGAAAGACGCCGTCGGCTCTCCTGCCCGGCATCCGCGCGAGTACTCTACACTGCCGGGCGGCAAAAATCTGCGCGCCGCCGGGGAATTACGGCTCTTTATTCAACATCAAATCCAGCTGTTGCAGCAGCACCAGCAGCGGCAGGCTGCTCGGCTCACGATCTTTCAGCGCCTCTTCGAAATAAGGCGTGATGGCGAAGCGCGTTGGCAACGGCGCTTCGGCGTCCAGCAACGCATACATGCGCGGCAAGAACACCCACTGCAGCCAGGCTTCGGCCGACATGCTGTCGATGCAGAACGGCTCGGTGCTGGAGAAAGCCTCATGATCAGGCGGCGCGGCCTGCCACAGCGCCAGATCGCGCATGGATTGTTCAATCGCCTGCAAACTGCGGCGCACCTGGTTATGTATACTCATCTGCATTCCCGATCTCTTTTCATCATGGTATTCAGCGCGCTGGCTGAAAGGCGGCAAAGCATAGCATTTTTATAGCCCAAATTCGGCGCACCTGAGACAGCTCGCCGTTTTTATCTGGTGGCGTTCGCCGCCGCGCGGCACAATAGGCCCACCGAGTTCACCACACAGATAAAGATTCATGTCCGTAATAACAGAGAAAAAAAACCACGCGACGCCCGGTAAGGCCATGCTGGCTTCGGTCACCGGTTATGCCATGGACGGGTTTGACCTGCTGATCCTCGGCTTTATGCTGCCGGCCATCAGCATCGAATTGGGATTAACCTCATCGGCCGCCGGTTCACTGGTCACCTGGACGCTGATCGGCGCGGTGCTGGGCGGTGTGATCTTCGGCCACCTCAGCGATCGCTTCGGCCGTATCCGGGTACTCACGATCACCATCCTGATGTTTTCACTGTTCACCGGCCTGTGCGCCGTGGCGCAAGGATATTGGGATCTGCTGGCCTATCGCACCCTGGCGGGCATCGGGCTGGGCGGCGAATTCGGCATCGGCATGGCGCTGATCGCCGAAGCCTGGCCGGCAGAGAAGCGCAACCGCGCTTCGGCTTACGTCGGCATGGGCTGGCAGTTGGGCGTACTGGCGGCCGCCTTCCTGACGCCGCTGCTGCTGGAACACATCGGCTGGCGCGGCATGTTTTTGGTCGGCCTGCTGCCGGCGCTGGCGTCATTCCTGATCCGCCGCACCCTGGGCGAGCCGGAGGCGTTCGTGCGACAGAAAGAGGCTGGGCAACCGCTCTCCTTCCTGCAGCGTTTGCGCCTGCTGTTTAAGGATCGCGCCACCAGCAGAGCCAGCGTCGGCATCTTCATTCTCTGTTCGGTGCAGAACTTCGGCTACTACGGCCTGATGATCTGGATGCCGACTTACCTGGCGAAAAACTTCGGCTTCTCGCTCACCAAGTCCGGCCTGTGGACGGCGGTGACGGTGGTCGGCATGACGTTCGGCATCTGGCTGTTTGGCGTGCTGGCCGATCGCTTCGCCCGCTGGAAGATCTTCGTGCTTTATCAGATCGGCGCCGTGGTGATGGTGATCGGCTACGCCCAGTTGAGCGATCCGATGCTGATGCTGTTCGCCGGCGCCCTAATGGGCATGTTCGTCAACGGCATGATCGGCGGCTACGGCGCATTGATTTCCGATACCTATCCGGTGCAGGCGCGCGCCACCGCGCAGAACATCCTGTTCAATCTCGGGCGCGGCGTCGGCGGCCTGGGGCCATTGGTGATCGGTGCACTGGTGACGCAGGTGTCGTTTACCGCGGCCATCAGCCTGCTGGCGGCAATTTACCTGCTGGATATCTACGCCACGCTGTTCCTGCTGCCGAAAAAACAGAGCGCAGGCGATACGCTGGGCGCGATTGGTTAATGCTGAAGAGGGATTAAGGCAGGGCGCCCGCGCGGCGGGATAAAACAAAAAGTTGGGGGCACTGCGTTAACAGTGCCCCCGGTTCGTTTTATAGCTATCCCGCTACACAGTGTGCTCCCTGCTCAATCCTTGAAAACTTTTCCTGCGGCCATCCTGACCAAGTGATCCTTGCATCATCCTGCAGCATCGTCCTGACGCGGTTCCTCAGCCTTCCTGACCCGCCGACAGTCCCGTGCCGGCTCTCAATCTCCGTCCTGGAGGTGTCCCTGGTTTCTATCCTGAAACATCCTGGGCATCTCCTGACGCCATCCTTCGCTCTTGCCTGAGCGCATCCCTTTCTTCTTCCTGAAGCTGCATCATCCTGATGCTTTCCTGCTCCGCCGGTTCCGTTCCGGTAACGATAAGATCGCTTAAATTCCCCGGAATCACAAGGGTTTGGGAGGTGTCTCACACTAAATTAAGACTAAGAGTTATCCTAAAGAAATTCTAACCAATTGATCTGGATAACAATAATCTCATAGCCTGGGGAAAGGTGGGAAAAATTAAGAGCGATATCTCACAGCCCGTGTGAGAGATCTCTCACACGGGCGACGGCGAATCCGTCGCGATTCAGTCCAGCGCCGGGCGCAGCGCATCGAGGAAATTCCCCAGCGTCGCCGCCAGAAGGGTGCGCTTATCGCTGCCGAACTGTTCCAGCACCACGTTACCGCTGACGTTGCACAACGACACCATCGTCATTTCAGATTCAGTGGTCGCCAGGAAGAGGGTCGGCGACAGCTTGAGGCGTTTTTGCGTCACCAGATGACCGATCAGGTTTTCCTGCAGGCGGATAAAATCCTCTTCGCTCCAGACCTGCAGCAGGCTCAGGCGATGCTCGCCGAACTGCGCGCTCATGTCGCCGGCATATTGCTGCGTGTAGAAACGGTGCGCGTCCGGCTGCAAACGCAGCTCCAGCGCGGCCTCTACCTTCTCCAGCGTCGCCGCCGGTTCGAAAGGCTGCGGCAACCACAGCACTTCGTCCTCGCGGTTCTCCACGATGCAGGGCGACGGCACGCCGTACAGCGCCTGGCTGGCCGGCGCGTGGCCGCGCTCATGCTGCCACAACTCGACATAGCGTTGAGTGAATTCACGCAGAGCGTGCGATACATCATGGTCCATATTCTTTCTCGCATACGTTAAACTGACGGCCATTGTACCTATCTCTGACCGAGGTGACAGCAGATGTCCTCATATCAAGACCACCAGGCCCTGTCGGGGCTGACGCTGGGCAAACCCACCGCCTACCGCGACCGCTACGACGCCACGCTGCTGCAGGCTGTGCCGCGCAGCATGAACCGCGAGCCGCTGGGGCTGTACCCCGATAACCTGCCCTTCCACGGCGCGGACATCTGGACGCTGTACGAGCTCTCCTGGCTGAACGCCAACGGACTGCCGCAGGTGGCTGTCGGTGAAATCAGCCTCAACGCCGACAGCCTGAACCTGATCGAATCGAAAAGCTTCAAGCTGTATCTCAACAGCTTCAACCAAACCCCGTTCGCCGATTGGGAAACGGTGCGCAGCACGCTGGAGCGCGATCTGTCCGCCTGCGCGCAGGGCGAGGTGAGCGTCACCCTGTTCAGCGTCGAGCAGTTGGAAGGCACGCCGATCGCCCGCCTGGCCGGCGACTGCATCGATCAGCAGGATATCCGCATCGACAATTATGAGTTCAACGCCGACTACCTGCTGAACGCCGCCGATGAAGAGGTGGTGGAAGAGCGCTTGGTCAGCCATCTGCTGAAGTCCAACTGCCTGATCACCCATCAACCTGACTGGGGCTCGGTGCAGATAAGCTACCGCGGCGGCAAGATCGATCGCGAAGCGCTGCTGCGCTACCTGGTCTCCTTCCGCCACCACAACGAATTCCACGAGCAGTGCGTCGAGCGCATCTTCAACGATCTGATGCGCTATTGCCGGCCGCAAAGCCTGACGGTTTACGCCCGCTACACCCGCCGTGGCGGGCTGGACATCAACCCGTGGCGCAGCAACGTCGAATTCGCCCCCGAGCACGGCCGCCTGGCGCGCCAATAAGTGCGAAACATTGCTCAACAACTGAGCTAACGAGCGGTTTGTGTTGGTAAAAGCACAGGGACGGCGGTAAGGTTAAAACGAGGCTGCGGCCGGGCAGAGCGCCCGCTGTGCCGCAGCACGCCAACCATAACGAGATGCTGTTTTGCTGCGTATGGATTACTACTGCCCCGCACCGGGTGCAAAGGAGTTACCTTGATTACACACATCAGCCCGCTTGGCTCTATGGATTTATTGTCGCAGCTGGAAGTAGACATGCTGAAGCGCACCGCCAGCAGCGACCTGTACCGCCTGTTCCGCAACTGTTCGCTGGCCGTGTTGAACTCCGGCAGCCAGACCGACAACAGCAAGCAGCTGCTGTCGCGCTATGAAACCTTCGACATCAACGTGCTGCGCCGCGAGCGCGGGGTGAAGCTGGAGCTGGTCAACCCGCCGGAAGAGGCGTTCGTCGACGGCCGCCTCATCCGCTCGCTGCAGGCCAACCTGTTCGCCGTGCTGCGCGACATCCTGTTCGTGCACGGCCAAATCGCCAGCGCCGGCCGTTTCCAGCACCTTAACCTGGAAAACTCGGCCCACATCACCAACCTGGTATTCTCAATCCTGCGCAATGCACGCACGCTGCATCTGGATGAAGATCCCAATATGGTGGTGTGCTGGGGCGGCCACTCGATCAACGAAAACGAATACCTGTACGCGCGCAAGGTCGGCAGCCAGCTGGGCCTGCGCGAGCTGAACATCTGCACCGGCTGCGGGCCGGGCGCCATGGAAGCGCCGATGAAAGGCGCGGCGGTCGGTCACGCGCAGCAGCGTTACCGTAACAGCCGCTTCATCGGCATGACCGAGCCGTCGATCATCGCCGCCGAGCCGCCTAACCCGCTGGTCAACGAGCTGGTGATCATGCCGGACATCGAAAAACGCCTGGAAGCCTTCGTGCGCATCGCGCACGGCATCATCATCTTCCCGGGCGGCGTCGGCACCGCCGAAGAGCTGCTGTACCTGCTGGGTATCCTGATGAACCCGGAGAACAGCGAACAGGTGCTGCCTCTGATTCTGACCGGGCCGAAAGAAAGCGCCGACTACTTCCGCGTGCTAGACGAGTTCATCATGAACACGCTGGGCGACGAAGCGCGCCGCCATTACACCATCATCATCGACGATCCGGCGGAAGTGGCGCGGCAGATGAAAAAAGCCATGCCTCTGGTGAAGGAAAACCGCCGCAATACCGGCGACGCCTACAGCTTCAACTGGTCGATCCGCATCGCGCCGGATCTGCAGCTGCCGTTCGAGCCGAGCCACGAGAACATGGCGAACCTCAACCTGTATCCGAACCAGCCGCCGGAGCAATTGGCCGCCGCGCTGCGCCGCGCGTTCTCCGGCATTGTGGCCGGCAACGTGAAGGAAAACGGCATCCACGCCATCGAGCAGTTCGGCCCGTACAAGCTGCACGGCGAACCGCAGATGATGAAGCAGATGGACAGCCTGCTGCAGGGCTTTGTCGCCCAGCACCGCATGAAGCTACCGGGCAGCGCCTATGTGCCCTGCTACGAAATCGTAGCCTGACCCTCAATCCCGGGCGGCGTAACAGCCGCCCTGTTTTTTCTGACCTTGCCGCCCATGATGATACACCTACTGATTGTCGACGCCCTGAACCTCATCCGCCGCATTCACGCCGTGCAGGGCTCCCCTTGCGTCAATGCCTGCCGCCACGCGCTGCAGCAGCTGATCCAACACAGCCGCCCGACCCACGCGGTGGCGGTCTTCGACGAGGACGATCGCAGCGACAGCTGGCGCCACCAACTTCTGCCGGACTACAAGGCCGGGCGTTCGCCGATGCCGGAAAACCTGCAGCAGGAGATGCCGCAGCTGCGCGAGGCCTTCGCCGAATTGGGCGTCGCCAGCTGGCATTCTCCCGGCAACGAAGCGGACGATCTGGCGGCTACGCTGGCGGCCAAGGTCGCCGGCGGCGGCCACCAGGTGACCATCGTCTCCACCGACAAAGGCTACTGCCAGCTATTGGCGCCGAACGTACAGATCCGCGATTACTTCCAGAAACGCTGGCTGGATATGCCTTTCGTGCAGCAGGAGTTCGGCGTACAGCCGCAGCAACTGCCGGACTATTGGGGGCTGGCGGGGATCGGCAGCAGCAAGATCCCCGGCGTGGCCGGTATCGGGCCGAAAACCGCCGTGCTGCTGTTGCAGCAGTCGGGCAGTCTGGACGGGCTCTATCAGCACCTGGAAAAGGTGCCGGAGAAATGGCGCGGCAAGCTGGAGCAGCACCGCGAGCTGGCCTACGTCAGCAAACACGTCGCCACGCTGCGCACCGATCTGTCGCTGGACGGCAACCTGCAGCAGTTGCGCCTGCCGATACAATAAGGGCGCTGCAAGCAGCGCCCTTCATCAAGCTTAACGCGATTAATCGCGCTCGTCGCGCCGGCCCGGCACCGCCGACCACATGCGGCGCACGTGTACGGTGATCTCTTCGCGGTCGTGATACAGCTGCTTGGCATGCACTTCGACGCTGATGCCGGCAGCGCCCAGCGCTTCGCGGATACTCATCAGGTTTTGCGACACTTCCTCATAGCGCTTTTTCATCGGCAGCTTGAGGTTAAAGATCGCTTCGCGGCACCAGCCTTTCAGCAGCCACTGAATCATCAGGCTGGTCACCTTCGCCGGTTTCTCCACCATGTCGCACACCAGCCAGTAGATCTTGCTGCTGTTCGGCTCGAACTTGAAGCCGTCGGCGCGGTGGTGCGTCACCTGGCCGGTTTCCATCAGGCTCGGCGCCATCGGGCCGTTATCCACCGAATGCACCATCATGCTGCGTTTCACCAGCTGATAGGTCCAGCCGCCCGGGCAAGCGCCCAGATCGACCGCGTGCATGCCGCTGGCCAGGCGTTCGTCCCACTCATCGGCGGGGATGAACACGTGGAACGCTTCTTCCAGCTTCAGCGTCGAACGGCTCGGCGCATCGGCCGGGAAGCGCAGACGCGGAATGCCCATGTAGAACGGCGAGTTGTTGTTGCTATAGGAGTAACCGACATAGCAGCAACCCGGCGCGATGAAGAACACGTGCACCACCGGGCGAGTCGGGTTCTCCCGCGCCATCAATACCTTTTGCTCGCGCATCGCGGCGCGCAGCGGCACCGTCAGCTTGCGGCAGAACTTCATCAGCTCTTTGCTTTCGTTGGTGTCCGGCACTTCCACCCGCAGCTCGCCGCCGCGATCAACCACGCCGATCAACATGCCGACGATCGGCGATACCCGATCTTCCGGCGGCAGATCGCGCAGCAGCTCGCCCACCACGATCATCTGGCGAGCAAAAATCAGTTCACGGAACGGAATTTCCCGCGCCAGGCGGTCAGCATCATCCGGCTGATAGCATTCGAACAGCACGTAACCGCTGTGCTCTTTTACCCGCGCAAAGCCGAAAATCTCCCGCTGGGCGGCTTTGTCGGTGATCTCCGCCGCACACTCTTTTTCGAAGCCGGGACGGCAGTACAACGCAATCTTATTCATGGCGCTCGGCCTTTTTCCTCAGACGCAAAGCGCCAATCAACATCAATATCCAGCCGATCAGGAAGCACACGCCGCCAACCGGCGTGATGTATACCCAGACCTTCAGGTGCGACAGCGCCAGGCAATAGAGGCTGCCGCTGAACAACACGGTGCCGAACGCCAACAGCGCTCCGCTCCAGTAAAACCACAGGCTCACGCGGCGCTGCATTGCGACCGCCAGCGCCAGGATGGCCAGGGTGTGGAACCCCTGATACTCAAGCCCGGTGCGGATCCAGGCCATTTCGTTGGCGCCGAGCGTACCGCTTAACACATGCGCGCCGAATGCGCCCAACGCGACAAACACAAAGCCGCTGATAGCGGCGAAAACCAGCATGGAACGGCTGCTCATCGTGATCTATCCCATTAAAAATCACCGGCCGCGGCAAGGCGGCGGCCGGCCTTATTGTTCGTAGCGGAAGCGGAACTTCTCTTGTTCGCTGGCGGCACGCGCCAGGATCCACTGCCGGAAGGCGGCTATTTTACCCAGTTCTGCCTGGCTGTCATGACATACCAGATAAAAAGCGTTTTTACTGACCAGCACATCGTTGAACGGGCACACCAGGCGACCGGCTTCAATCTCGGTTTGCGCCATCACGTTGTTCACCAGCGCCACGCCCTGGCCGTGCACCGCTGCCTGCACCACCATGGCGCTGTGGCTGAAAATCGGCCCCTGTTGCACGTTGATGTGCTGCAACCCCAATTGGCGCGTATAGGCCAGCCAGTCGCGGCGTGAAACGTCATGCAGCAGCGTATGATAAGCCAGATCCTCGGCGGTTTTCAGCGGATGATCGCCGGTCAGCAGGCTCGGCGAACACACCGGCAGCAGATATTCCGCATACAGGCGCTCGGCGCGCAGCCCCGGCCAGTTGCCGCGGCCGTAGAAAATCGCCACGTCGACGTCGTCCGCCAGCTTGTCCTCTTCGCGGTCCACCGCCTGGATGCGCACGTCGATCCCCGGATAAGCTGAGTTAAAGCCGGACAGGCGCGGCACCAGCCACTGAATGGCGAAGCTCGGCGGCAGGCTGACGGTCAATGCCCCCTTGGCGCTGCGCGCCTGCAGCTTGCGCGTCGCCTCGTTGATCGAAGAGAAGATCTCCTTGATATCGAGGTAATAACTTTGGCCCTCTTCGGTCAGCAGCAGCGAGCGATTGCGCCGGCGAAACAGCTTCAGCCCGAGGAAGTCCTCCAGCGACTTGATCTGGTGGCTCACCGCGGCCTGGGTCACGAACAGCTCTTCCGCCGCCTTGGTGAAACTCAGGTGGCGAGCGGCCGCATCGAACACGCGCAGCGCATTGAGAGGAGGTAAGCGTTTAGACATTAAATTAGCTACTTTTGTGTAACATTAATCCGAATGATTCGGCGCCGAAAATCGGGCGGCTTTGTGTGGCAAGCCATCGGTAAACGCTAACGGCATATTGCCATTAGTTTTTTTAATCCGAGCCATTATAATTTGTCCGTTGAGGATGCGCCAGCAAATACCTATAGTGGCGGCACTTCCCGGGCCGGAACGAAAAGGGAGTGGGTGTCGAGGACGCCGATGAACTTTTGGCTTGTGGTTGTGATGTTGTGTTTGCAAATTGTCCGGCGATTCCGGACATGGTAGCTAGGCTACTGTTTTTTCACTTCCTGTACATTTACCCTGTCTGTCCATAGTGATTTTATGCAGCACCGCAAAACTTGCGGTGCTTTTTTTTTGCCTGACGGTTACTGGTTGCTTTCAACCATCTCTTTCACATCGGCGCGGTTGATCTGCTGCTCGACGCCATTGGCGTCTTTATAGCTGATCATGCCGGTATCGTTGTCCACTTTAGGCTTGCCGTCAGCGACAATGGTGCGTCCGTCATTGGTATGCATCACGTAGTTGCTGGAACAGGCGGCCAGAGTGAACGTAAGCATCAGGGCAGAGAGAACTGCGGCTGTTTTCTTCATTGAGGACTCCTTTTTAGTTTTAAATGCTGATAAATACCTTTTATGTGTATAGATGCGATTAATAAGCGCACATTTAATAGCATAACAAACTTTCCCAATTTTGCCAGGCGATAAGTCCTAATAGGCGGGATCGCTTGTCTCCGGCGGCAAAATAGGACAGGATCACCCATCGACTCAAGCCAGTGACAATCAGGGTATGACGCCTTTTAACCCCAGCCTTTTTCGCCAACAGTTTCCCGCGCTCGCGCAGGACGGTATCTATCTGGACAGCGCCGCCACCGCGCTGAAACCGCAGGCGGTGATCGACGCCACGCAACAATTTTATCGCGATGACGCCGCCACTGTGCACCGCAGCCAGCATCGGGCGGCGCAGGATCTGACCGCCCGTTTCGAACGGGCGCGCGGCCAGGTGGCGCAGTTAATCAATGCGCCGTCGGCCGACGACATCGTCTGGACGCGCGGCACCACCGAGGCGATCAACCTGGTGGCGCAGAGCTACCTGCGTCCGCGTCTGCAGCCGGGCGATGAAATTCTGGTGAGCGAAGCGGAACACCACGCCAACCTGATCCCCTGGCTGATGGTGGCGGAGCAAACCGGCGCGCGGGTGGTGAAACTGCCGATCGGCGCCAATCGGTTGCCGGATTTGACACAGCTGCCCGCCCTGCTCAACGACAAAACCCGCCTGTTGGCGCTGGGGCAAATGTCCAACGTCACCGGCGGCTGCCCGGATCTGGCGCCGGCGATCGCGATGGCCCATGCCGCCGGCGCACGCGTGATGATCGACGGCGCACAGGGCGTGGTTCACGGCCCGGCCGACGTCCAGCAGCTCGACATCGACTTCTACGCCTTCTCCGGCCACAAGCTGTATGGCCCGACCGGCATCGGCGCGCTGTACGGCAAAGCCGAGCTGCTGGCGCAGATGGCACCCTGGCAAGGCGGCGGCAAGATGCTGACCCAGGCGTCGTTCGACGGTTTTACCCCGCAAAAACCGCCGCACTGCTTCGAAGCCGGCACGCCGAACATCGCCGGCGTGCTGGGCTTGGCCGCGGCGCTCACCTGGCTCAGCGAGCAGGACATGGCGGCGGCAGAGCGCTACAGCCGCGAGCTGGCGGACCAGGCGGAGCAGCGGTTGGCGCAGCTGCCGGGCTTTCGCAGCTTCCGCAGCTCCGGCTCCAGCCTGCTGGCGTTCGATATCGCCGGCGTACACCACAGCGACATCGTCACGCTGCTGGCGGAGCAAGGCATTGCGCTACGCGCCGGCCAGCACTGCGCGCAGCCGCTGATGGCGGCGTTAGGCGTCAGCGGTACGCTGCGCGCGTCGTTCGCCCCCTACAATACGCAACAGGACGTCGATACGCTGGTCAGCGCGTTGACTCACGCCCTCGATCTGCTGGCCGATTGACTTGATTCCCGGAGACACTATGCTCGCCCCCCATCCTTTCGGCCGAGAGATCACCGCCGAAGCGTTGATCGCCACCTTCAGCGCGCTGAAACAGTGGGAAGACCGCTACCGCCAGCTGATCATGCTCGCGAAACGGCTGCCGCCGCTGCCGGAGGCTTTGCACAGTGAAGAAATGGCGTTGAGCGGGTGTGAAAACCGCGTCTGGTTGGGGCACCAGTTGCTGGAAGACGGCACGCTGCACTTCTATGGCGACAGCGAAGGCCGCATCGTGCGCGGCCTGTTGGCAGTGCTGCTGACCGAAGTGGAAGGGAAAACGCCGCAGCAGATCGCCGCATTGGATCCGCTGGCGCTGTTCGACCGCCTGGCATTGCGCGCGCAGCTGAGCGCCACCCGCGCCAGCGGCCTGGCGGCGTTGGCCGCCGCCGTAAAGGCGATCGCCGCCCGTTACGCCTGACGCGCCGCCTTCGCCACCATCTTTTTCAGCGCGTGCGACACGGCGACGAAGCCGAAGGTCGCGGTGACCATGGTCGCCGCGCCGAACCCCGCGCTGCAATCCATTCTTTTCGGCCCTTCCGCCGTGCTGCGTGAAGCGCACACCGAACCGTCCGGCTGCGGGTAAACCAGCGGCTCGCTGGAGAAGACACAGTCGATACCCAGCTTGCCCTTGCCGTTTTTCACCACGTTGAAATCGTGCTTCAGCCGCTCGCGCAGCTTGGCGGCCAGCGGATCCTGGATGGTTTTCGCCAGATCGGCCACTTCAATCTTGGTCGGGTCAATCTGCCCGCCGGCGCCGCCGGTGGTCACCACCGGGATCTTGAAGCGGCGGCAGTATGACAACAACGCCGCCTTCGGCCGCACGCTGTCGATCGCGTCGATGACGTAGCTGAAGTTCTGGTCCAGCAGCTCGGCGACGTTGTCCGGGGTGAGGAAATCGTCGATGCAGGTCACCCGGCATTCCGGGTTGATCGCCAGGATACGCTCCGCCATTACCTCGGTTTTCGATTGCCCGACATGCTGACGCAACGCGTGGATCTGGCGGTTGGTATTGGTGACGCAGACATCATCCATGTCGATCAGGGTGATGGCGCCGATGCCGGTGCGTGCCAGTGCCTCAGCCGCCCAGGAACCCACGCCGCCGATGCCGATCACGCAGACGTGCGCCTGCGCGAACACCGCCAGCGCCTGCTGGCCGTACAACCGCGCCGTGCCGCCGAAACGCTGCAGATAGGCTTCCGAATAAGCTGTGCTCATAACGCTTTAATTACCTTCGTAATGCAAATGATAAGGGCCGGAAAATCCGGCCCTTGCGGGTCACTCTTTCACGCCGTATGCGTTTAGCGGGTGGCCAGCAACGAACCGCCGCCGTTTGACTGATTGGCGCTGAACAACTGGCCACCGCCGTTGTTCTTCAGCACCCAGACGCGGCCATAGTGGTTGTAATACCCCGCCGAGTGGCCGGCTTCCGGCCCGATGCCCTGATACATGTCAAAATGCTGGCCCTTGATGGCGCCGCCCACGTCGAGCGCGACCATCAGGCGCATCTCGTATTTTCCCGTGAATTTACCCTTGTTGTCCAGCAGCGGCACTTCGGCCAGCAGCGTGGTGCCCGCCGGGATCAGCGAACGGTCGGAGGCCACCGAGGCTTTGGCGATCAGCGGCACCGCGCTGGCGCCCTTCACCGGCGCAAAAGCTTCAGGGCGGAAGAACACGAACGACGGATTCTGCTCCAGCAGCTCACGCACCTCTGCGGCGCTGTGGGTATCCGCCCACTGACGGATCGCCTGCATCGACATGTCCGCCTTGGCCACTTCGCCGCGATCGATCAGCACCTTGCCGATGCTGCGATAGGCGTGACCGTTCTTGCCGCCGTAGCCGAAGAACACCAGCGGCTGGCCGTTGCCGTAGTCGACATAGCCACTGCCCTGGACTTCCATCATGAAGTTGTCCATCAGCGAGTTGGTGTAAGCGATAATATAGCGATCGTCGAGCGCGCCGGAATAGATGCCCGCGCGATCCGGCAAGCGGCCTCTGCCCTTCGGCGGCATGCGGTACAGCGGATAGCGGAACTCGCCCTGTTGGGTATAGCGCGCCTGCACCACCGGCGTGTAGTAGCCGGTAAACTGCACGTTGCCGAAATTGTCGACGCCTTCCATCTGGTAAGCGCTGAGGCCGTACTGACTCAGCATGCGCGTGTCGGCGCCGGACGCCATCCAGCTTTGCACCGCCTGATAGGTACCGTTGTTGCGGTTAAACAGCGAAGGCGACGCGTACTTGATCTCCATCAGCTGATCCGAGTAATCCTTGGCGTTGACCGGCGAACCTTTGGCGTTGGGCTGATTGACCAGCTCCAGCGATTGATCCAGACGGCCGTCTTTATATTGCTGACCCCGATCGGTCGGCTTGGACGAACAGCCCGCCAACACCGCCACCATCAACCCGCCCAGCAGGTATTTGCCCCAACGTCCTTTCATCGCGCACACTCTCAAACTGATATGATCTACCGGCTGAACGATAACAAACGCTCATTGATAAAGGAATCGCTGCAAATAAAAAAAGCCGCACGGAGGATGGTGATGAAAAAGAAGGCAAATTGCGGGCAAATCCAGCAGAAAAACGGGTTTAGGCCAATAAAATGCAAAAAGGGTTTGCAACAAAACGCACGGAGAGTATAGTGCGCATCCATCGGACGCGGGGTGGAGCAGCCTGGTAGCTCGTCGGGCTCATAACCCGAAGGTCGTCGGTTCAAATCCGGCCCCCGCAACCAACCGATGCCGCATTGGCGGTATTTGCGTTTGGCTTCGATAACAAAGTATTATACGGACGCGGGGTGGAGCAGCCTGGTAGCTCGTCGGGCTCATAACCCGAAGGTCGTCGGTTCAAATCCGGCCTCCGCAACCAACTCTTGATGAAAACAGACAAGCACCCTGACGGGTGTTTTTTTGTATCTGCAATCCGCAAAAATAGCCGGACTCGCGCCCGGCCCTGCTTCTATCGGCTCGCCAGCGCGCCGCCGTTGGCGAAATAAGCCTTGATGCCCGCCAGAATCGACTCCGCCACCTGCTGCTGGAAATGGCTGGTGCGCAGCTTGCGCTCCTCTTCGATATTGCTGATAAACGCCGTCTCCACCAGGATCGACGGGATATCCGGCGCCTTCAACACCGCAAAACCGGCCTGATCGACGCGATTCTTGTGCAACCGGTTGATTTTCCCCATCCGATTCAACACTTCCTTGCCGAACTTCAGGCTGTCGTTGATGGTCGCGGTCTGGATCAGATCGAACATGGTGTGGTCGAGATAACGGTCGCCGCTCTTGCTGACGCCGCCGATTTGGTCCGAGGCGTTCTGCGTCTGCGCCAGGAACTTGGCCGCCGAGCTGGTGGCGCCCTTGGTGGACAGCGCGAACACCGATGAACCGCGCGCTGCGCGGCTGGTAAAGGCGTCGGCGTGAATCGAAACGAACAAATCCGCGCGCTGCTTGCGCGCCTTGGCGACACGCACTTTGAGCGGGATAAACACGTCTTCGTTGCGCGTCATGAATACTTTCATGTTCGGCTCGCGCTTAATCATGGCGCTCAGCTTGCGGGCAATCTGCAATACGATGTCTTTCTCGCGCGTCTTGTACTTGCCGATAGCGCCGGGATCTTCACCACCGTGGCCAGGATCCAGCATGATGACGATCGGCCGATCGCGCCCCGCTTTGCCGGCCTGCGGCGCTTCCGGCGGCAGCGTGCGCTCCAGATCGCCCTTGTTGTAATCTTCCAGTAACGCCAGTAGTGGATCATACTCCTCGCCGCTGCCGCCGCCCTTGGTCGGGTAGAGATCCATCACCAGACGGTTGCGATACTCCGGCACCGGCGCCAACGTGAAAATATGTGGGCTGACGCTCTGCTTGAGCTCCAGCACCAGCCTCACGGTATTCTGATCGAACTGGCCGACGCGCGCCTGCTTGAGATACGGATCGTCGGCGCGCACCTGCCCGGCGATGCCTTTCAGCACGCTGTTGAGGTGGACGCCTTCGATATCCACCACCACGCGATCGGGATTAGTCAGGGCGAACTGTTTGTATTTCAGTTCGACGTTGGATTCCAGCGTGACGCGGGTATAGGTGGAGGACGGCCAGACGCGCACGGCGATCACGTGCGATGACGCAGCGAAGCCCGTGCGACTCACACTCAGCAACCAGCTGGCGGCAACCCCCTGTAATAAACGACGGCGGCCCAGATTGTGATTAGAGTTTGGCATGCGGCTCCGGCAGTAATAGCTGTTTACAACAGATGAAAAAAACACCAATGAAATGGGGATGCCGAAAACTTTAACCAATCATTCCAGCCCTGTCATCAGAAAATCTTTTTATGGTTTTTCAATTTATTAACGATTTAGCACCCTTAGCGCACTTCTCATGACGATTTCTTGCTTGCCATCGGCACAATAAAAGAATAAAAATACAAAAATACCGTATAAATATGCAAAAGAGGTTTGTCGTGAAGGAACGTAGTACAGAGCTGGTGCAAGGATTCCGTCACTCAGTCCCCTATATCAATGCCCACCGCGGCAAGACGTTTGTCATCATGCTCGGCGGGGAAGCCATCGAACACGAGAATTTCTCCAACATCGTCAACGATATCGGGCTGCTGCATAGTCTGGGCATTCGCCTGGTGGTGGTTTACGGCGCACGGCCGCAGATCGACGCCAATCTGGCGCAGCATAACTATGAGCCGATCTATCATAAGCACACCCGTGTGACCGACGCCCATACGCTCGAACTGGTCAAGCAGGCCGCCGGTTTGCTGCAGCTTGACATCACCGCCCGGCTGTCGATGAGTCTCAACAACACGCCGCTGCAGGGTGCGCACATTAACGTGGTCAGCGGCAACTTCATCATCGCGCAACCGCTGGGCATCGATGACGGCATCGACTATTGCCACAGCGGCCGCATTCGCCGCATCGATGAAGACGCGATCCATCGCCAGCTCGACAGCAACGCCATCGTGCTGATCGGCCCGGTCGCGGTTTCGGTCACCGGTGAGAGCTTCAACCTGACTTCGGAAGAAGTGGCTACCCAGTTGGCGATCAAGCTGAAAGCGGAAAAAATGATCGGTTTCTGCTCCTCGCAAGGCGTGACCGACTCGGAAGGCAACATCCTTTCCGAGCTGTTCCCCAACGACGCGCAAAAGCGCCTTGAAGAGCTCGAGGAAGGCGGCGACTACCATTCCGGCACCGTGCGCTTCCTGCGCGGCGCGGTGAAAGGCTGCCGCAGCGGCGTGCGCCGCAGCCACCTGATCAGCTACCAGGAGGACGGCGCGCTGGTGCAGGAGTTGTTCTCGCGCGACGGCATCGGCACCCAAATCGTGATGGAAAGCGCCGAGCAGGTGCGCCGGGCAACGATCAACGACATCGGCGGCATCCTGGAACTGATCCGGCCGCTCGAACAGCAGGGTATTCTGGTGCGCCGTTCGCGTGAACAGCTGGAGATGGAAATCGACAAGTTCACCATTATCGAACGCGACAACCTGACCATCGCCTGCGCGGCGCTGTACCCGTTCTTAGAGGAAAAAATCGGTGAGATGGCCTGTGTCGCAGTGCATCCCGATTACCGCAGCTCATCACGCGGCGAAATGCTGCTGCAACGGGTGGAAAATCAGGCGCGGCAGATGGGGCTGAAGAAGCTGTTCGTGCTGACCACCCGCAGCATCCACTGGTTCCAGGAGCGCGGATTCACCCCGGCGGAAGTCGACGTGCTGCCGATGCAAAAGCAGGCGCTGTACAACTACCAGCGCCGTTCCAAAATCCTGCTGGCCGATCTGTAATCCCCGCGGCGCGGCCGTTGCCGCGCCCCTTCAACGCTTATTCCGTCGCCTGCAGCCGTTCAGCCAATCCGCTGCGACGCTGGGTCGGCATGCGAATGGCCCGCAGCAACACCGCCTCCGTGGCATACAGCGAGAGCTGCTTACGCGCGCGAGTGATCGCGGTATAGACCAGCTCACGCGTCAGCACCGGCAGGAAGTGATTCGGCAACACCAGGACCGTATGGTCAAACTCCGATCCCTGAGATTTGTGCACCGTCATGGCATAGGCGGTTTCATGTGCCGGCAAACGGCTCGGCTGCACCGACTTGATGCTGCCGTCCGGCAGTTGGAAATGCACGCGCAGATCGCCGTGCTCATCCGGCAGCGTGATGCCGATATCCCCATTGAACAGCCCCAGCGCGCTGTCGTTGCGGCCGATCATCACCGGCCGCCCCCGGTACCAGCGGCCGAGCACGCCCGGTTTGCGGTCGATCAGACCGGCACGCTGCAGCCCGAGCTCAATACGATCATTCAGGCCGGCGACGCCGAACGGCCCTTCACGCAGCGCGCACAACACTTGAAAACGGCCAAAGGCCGCCAGCACCGCCGCCGCGTCCGCGCCTTCGGCGGTCAGCCGCAAATAATCGCGATAGCCCGCTACGCAGGCATCCAACAGCGCCTGATACTCTTCGCTCGTCGCCAGCGCATAGCCCGCGACATCGTCGAAACTGCCGTTTAATGCCGCCAGCGCGCGATCCCCCGCACCGGCGTTGACCGCCAACGCCAGCTGACCGATGCCGGAACGGGTATCGAAACGGTAGCTCTTGCGCAGCAGACACAGGCTGTCGCGCACCGCCGCTTCCGCGTCGGCCTGCCGCCCTGCGAGCGAACAGCCGGTCAGGCGGCTCAGCTCTGCGGCACGCGCGTCGCTGTATCCCTGCTCGGCAAAGCGGCAAATATCCCCCAGCACCGCGCCGGCCTCCACCGAGGCCAACTGATCGCGGTCGCCGAGGAAAATCACCCGCGCCCGATCGGGCAGCGCGGCAATCAGGCGCGCCATCATCGGCAGATCGACCATCGAGGCCTCATCCACCACCAGCACATCCAAATGCAGCCGGTTGCCACGGTGATAGCGCATGCGCTGACTGTTCGGTTGCGCCCCCAACAGACGGTGCAACGTCGCCGCCTCCGTCGGGAATAGCGCCTGCTGCGCCGGGGTCAGGGTCAACTGACGGCTGGCGCTGCCAAGCGACTCCGTCAGGCGCGCCGCCGCCTTGCCGGTTGGTGCAGCCAGCTGAATGCGCAAGCGCGCGCCTTCATCCAGCTGCACCAGCGCCGCCAACAGCTTGGCGACGGTGGTAGTTTTACCGGTGCCAGGCCCGCCGGAAATGACCGCGATACGCCGCGTAGCGGCCACTGCGGCGGCGATCTTCTGCCAATCGGGTTCGTCGCTCGCCGCGCCGAACAAGCGGTCGAGAATGGTGCGCAGCTCAGCCTCCGGCACCGCCAGCGACTCGCCTTCGCCGCCGATAAACGCCGCCACTTCACCTTCGTTTTGCCACATGCGCTGCAGATACAAGCGCGGCTCGCGCAGCACCAGCGGCGTCGCGCCGCTGCCGTCCCCGACCGCCGCGCTGGCCGCCAAACGCTGCTGCCAACGCGCGCTATCCGGTCGCCCGGCCGCCTCCCACACCGCCAGCGCCAACGCCGGCTGGCGCCCTTCAAACAGCGTGTCCGCCTGCAGCTGTTCCAGCATCAGGCAGACGTGACCGGCCCCCGCCTCTGCGCTCAAGCAGGCGGCGGCCAGCAAAATATCGGGCTCGTCTTCGTTCGCCACCACGCGGGCGAACTGCACGTCCAGCGGGCGCAGCACGCCAAGCGCCACCGCCTGCTCCAGCAGTGCGATCATAATCCTTCCTCCGTCGCCGCAGCTTCGCCGCTGAACAAGCGATCCATCCCCTCCACCAGCTCAAACTCGGGGAGGCAGGTGAAAATGCCATTGCCCGGGTGCGCCGCATCCACGCCGCGCAGGAACAGATAAATCACCCCGCCAAAATGGCGCCGGTAATCGTAATCCGGCAACCGATGACGCAGATAACGATGCAGCGCCAGCGTATACAGCTGATATTGCAGATCGTAACGATGCTCCGCCATCGCCTGCTCCATCGCCGGCCGGGTATAGGCGCTGCTGTCTTCCCCCAGCCAGTTGGACTTGTAGTCCAGCAGGTAGTATTTGCCCTGCCAGCAGAACACCAGGTCGATAAAGCCTTTCAGCATGCCCTGCACCTGATAGAAATCCAGCGCCGGGCAGCGTGCGGAAAGCGGATCGTAACGCTTCACCAGGGCATCGAGCTCCTTCGCCTGCAACAGCCGGTTGATCGGCAAATAAAACTGCAGCTCGGCCTGCTTGTGCTGCGGCCTCAGCGCCGCCAGCGTCACGCCGCTGTCGTCGAGCGGCGTATTGAGCAGCACCTGCATCCACGCCAGCAAAATCGGCTGCCAATGCTCGGCGAAGCCTTGCTGTTGCAGCTGTTCCATCAGCCACTGTTCGTCCAACGGCTGAGTGAAATCTAATGTTTCGAACAGGCTGTGCAAGAAGGTGCCGGGCGTTGCGCCGCGCGGGAAGGTATGCGGTGTGAGCGCTGGCTCACTCTCCTCACCCCGCTCGCCCGCGGCGTCGACATCCAGACGCGGCAGCAGATCCTGCATCAGGCTCGCGCCGTGCTGTTGCAAACCGGTATAGCTGGTCACCCGCCAAAAATCCTGGATCCGCCGGGTAAAACGTTTCGCCTCCAGCGCTTCGGTCAGCGACGCCTGGGGTTGCCAGGGTGCTTCATCCGGCGGTTCCACCAGCGACAGCGCGATGCCGCCGCCCGCCAATTGCTGCAGGCGCTCCTGCAGATACACGGCGTCGCCGGCCTGCCCGCTCTGCACCAGATAGCCTAATGCGCTGCGGTGCAGATCGGTATCGCCCTGTTTCTTGCGCGTGCCCTGGAACAGCGGCGCGATGCCGATGCTGCAGTGGTACACCGAGCGGGTCAGCGCCACATACAGCAGACGCAGGTCTTCCGCCAACCGCTCTTCCTCCGCCCAGGCCTGGCTCTCTTCATTGGCGTCGAGATCCAGCAACGCCTGGAAACTGTGGCGATCGTGATATAGCGCCTGCTGCTGCTGGCGGAAGTTGCCGACGAACGGCAGCCACACCAGATCGAACTCCAGCCCCTTGGATTTGTGAATCGTGATCACCTGCACCAGATGCCGGTCGCTCTCCAGCCGCAGCTGCTGATTATCGGACTGGCGATTAGGCTGGGCGATCTGCTGTGCCAGCCAGCGCACCAGCGCATGCTCGCTGTCGAGCTGCGCCGCCGCCTCTTGCAACAGCTCGCCCAGATGCAGCACGTCGGTCAAGCGGCGCTCGCCACCGGCGCTGGCCAGCAGGTTCTCCGCCAGTTGGCGTGCTTTCATCACCTCGCTCAGCATCGGCAGCACGCTGCGGCGCAGCCAGAGCGTGCGGTAATCATCGAATTCGTTAACCAGCGCGTCCCAGGCACGCTCATCGCGACTCAGACCGTCCAGCGTCGGCGCGTCCAGCCCCATCAGCCCGGTGGCCATGGCGCTGCGCAGCGTGCGCTCCTGCTCCGGCGCCAACACCGCCTGCAATAGCCACAGCAGGTCTTTGGCCTCCGGGGTATCGAACACGCTGTCGCGGTTGGACAGGTAGACCGACGGAATGGACAGCGCGCTCAGCGCATCGCGTACCAACGCCGCCTCATTGCGGCTGCGCACCAGCACTGTAATATCGGAGGCTTGCACCGGCCGTGGCTCCTTGCCGCCCTGCAGCCACGCCTGGCCCTGCTGCCCGGCGCTGAGCCAGTCGCGAATTTGCGTAGCGCACAGGCGCGCCATCAGCTGTTGGTAATCACTTACACCGGCGCCTTCCCCCTGCTGCAGCCAGAACTGCATCGCCGGTTGCGGCTTGCCGTGCAGGTCAAACGCCAGCCCTTGGTTCTTTTCCGCCGCGCTGACCTCGATAAAGGGGATTTGGCCGAACAGGAAAGGCTTTTCTACCTGAGAAAACAGGTGATTGACGCTGGCGACCATCGACGGCGACGAACGCCAGTTAGTCTCCAGCGTATAGTGGGCGCTCACCTCTGAACGCGCCCGCATGTAGGTAAAAATGTCGGCGCCGCGAAAGGCGTAAATCGCCTGCTTGGGATCGCCGATCAGCAGCAGGCCGCAATCGGGCCGGCCGACGTAAAGCTTTTGGAAAATACGGTATTGCTGCGGATCGGTATCCTGGAATTCATCGATCATCGCCACCGGGTAACGCTGGCGGATCGCCTGCGCCAGCTGTTCGCCGCCGCCGCTTTGCAGGGCGCCGTCCAGCCGGCTGAGCAGGTCGTCAAACCCCAGCTCGGCGCGCTGGCGCTTTTCCTGCTGAATGGAAGTGCGAATCTCGCTGAGCGCGCGCGCCATGATCAGGTCACGCAGCGTCAACGGCTCATCGAACAGCTTGTCGATCGCCGTGAACAGCACATGCCGAGGCGGCTCGCCTTTCTTGGTCTTCTCCAGCAGCACCGACTGGCGAAATTTATCCAGTTCCTTCGGCAGTTGGTAGTCCTGAGTTTCCTGCCCGCTCCATTCGCCGACCTTGTTCAGCCAGTTCGGCAGGTGTTTGCTGCTGTAACTGCGCTTATCGACGCCGGACTGGGCGATCAGCGCCTCCAGATCGCCCGCCGCCGCGCGCCATTGCGCCTTGATGGCGTCGATGCGCGCGACGATCTGCTCGTGGCGCATCAGGACGGTTTCTTCCTCTTTCGGCGGCCGACGCAGCGCCGGCGCTTCACCGTGCAGATAGCCGGAGAGATCGGCCAGCAACGCTTCCGGGCCGCTCCACTCCTGGCTGACCGCACGCGCCACGCCCAGCGGCAACGGATAGCAGTGGCGACGCCAGAAATCCGCACAGGCCTGCCGCCGCAGCGGCAGTTCGTCCTGCACCAGCGTTTGTTCAAACAGCATGCCGGACTCAAAGGCGTTGTGCGTCAGCATTCGTTGGCAAAAGCCATGAATGGTGTAGATCGCCGCTTCGTCCATCTGCCGCTCCGCCGCCAGCAGCTGCGAGGCGGCGTCGGTCAAATCGTCAATTTCAGCCATCAGCGCCGAAAATAGCGGGTTGACGCTGACGCCCCGCACGCAGGCGATGCGCAACCCGTGGATATTGTCGCGGATACGCCCGCGCAGCTCCTCGGTGGCGGCCTCGGTAAAGGTCACCACCAGGATTTCTTCAACCGTCAGCGGGCGGGGAAACGCCGCTTCACCGCCCAACCCCAGCAGCAAGCGCAGGTACAGCGCGCCGATGGTAAAGGTTTTGCCGGTGCCCGCCGACGCCTCGATCAGGCGTTCGCCGAACAGCGGCAGCGTCAGCGGCTCCAGCCTCTGCGGGGCAGTTTCCGTCATGGCGTCGCCACTTTGCGCGGCAGAATCTGCTGCAATGCAGACGCGTTCGGATAAGTGACCCAGTCCTTAGGCGCCGCGTAATCCGCCTTGTCTTGCCCGCTGCCGCTCACCTGCGACAACACCGCCAGCCCCTGTGGCTGGATCACCGCCTGGTGGAAATAATCCGCCAGTTTGGCCGGCGTCAGCTGTTGCACCTGCGCGATCAGCTTCTGACGAGTATCGAAGGCGAAATTGCCGCGATCGAAATCGTTGGCGAACCGGCTGGCCTCTTCGCTCAGGGTTTGCGGCCGCTGCTTCAGCTCATTGATGAGCGCCTGCTTGTACTGTTCAAAGTCCGCTTCGCTCATGTCGCGCAAGCGTTTCTCGGTTTTCGGGTAGAAATCCTGATAGCGCTGGTACAGGTAGGCCGGCTGTTTGCTGTTGCTCTGCAACAGGAAGCCCACGCCCCACTGGCGCCCCACCGACATCGGGAAGGCAAAGACCGCATACCCCAATTGCTCTTGAGTGCGCAGCTGGCTATAGAACCACGGCTGAATAATCTGCCCCAGCAGCGAGCTGTAGGCCATGCCGGTCACTTCGTCGTAGCCGGTCGGCACATAGACCGCCGCCAGCGCCGAATCGGTGCTGCTGCCCACCTGTTGCAGGTTGGCCAGCTGATTCTTGTCCACCACCACGTCTTCGCCGTGCCACCATTCGATGCCGGTACAGCCCAGGCGATGTTTCAGCGTCGACGCCAGCGTGTCTACCTGCTGCTTGCTCATGTTGCCCACCACCAGCAGCTCCGGCGTGGCCTCGGCCAGCAGGCTGTCGCGATAGGCCAGCACGTCTTTCAGCGTCAACGTTTTCAGCACTTCGCGGCGCTCGCTGCGTTCGGAATACGGCACGCGAGAAACCATCTGCACCGGCTGAATGGCCAGCTCAAACGCCTTGCCCTTCTCGGCGGCGTCCAGCTGCTCCAGATACCAGGATTTGGCCTGCGCGAGCTGATCTTCCGTCGGCGTGAAGCTGGAATAGCCCTCGATCAGCGCCGTCAGCAACTGCGGCAAACGCTGGGTAAAACCGTTGGCGTTAAACATCAGGCCGTTGTTCGGCGAGGTCGAGAAGCTCAGCCCGCCGACCGATGCCTGATAGCTCAGTTGATCCAGCGCGAGGCCGGCCAGATAATCCGTCAGCGAGAACAGCACCTGGTTACGCGCAGAATCCATGGTCTTGGCGTTGCGGAAAGCGACGGTGACGTCGGCCTTCGGCTCGTCGGCGAAGTAACGGCTCGGCATGTACAGCACACGCAAGCCGGGTTTATCCACCACCATTTCCGGCTTTTTGAACTCGTGAGACGGCTTGGTCAGGGTAAAGTCATCCGGGATGTACGGGTTGAGCGCCGGCAATGACAGGGAAATGCCGCTGCCCATCTGCTGCCACTGCGTAAAGCGCTGTGGCGTGATTTTGTCGACCTGGTAAGGCGCATTGACGAAATAGGCCGTCTTGTTATGCGGCTCATCGGGGCTGACGAACCAGATGCGCGCGTTTTGCGGCGTCATGGCATCCAGACGTTCGGCGATCGCCTTGGGATCATAACGGTCGGCCAGGTAAGGCGCGTCCAGCGCATGCTCAACCGGCACGCGCAGCATAGTGTCCACCAGCCATTCGATGTAGTCCATGTCGCGCGTGATCGACGGATAACGGAAATCCAGGTTCAGAACATGCGAGATTTCATCGAAGTAGCTCTGCTTGATGCCTTCGCTGCGCAGCATTTTCAGGTAGTTGAAAATGGCGGCGACGACCTCATCGCGCTGGGCCAGGCCTTTGTCGGTCAGGGAGACGCTGATGGCGAAGACGCCGCCGTTGCGATCGACCATCGGATCGGCGCCGGCATTGATGGCGTCCGCCAGCCCCTGCTTCTGCAGCCAGTCAGACAGGGTGTTCTTGCTGCGGTTGCCGATCAGGTAGCTGATGTAGGTATCGGTTTTGCTGCGAAACGCGGCGCTGTTGTTATCGATGCGGAACTCGACCTTCAGCTGCTTGCGCGGCTGTGCCGGCACATAGTGAATGATGATGCCCTGCTGTTCCGGCGTCACGGCCGGCACGGTGATAGGCGGCACGCTGGCGTCGTGATTCGGCACGCGGCCAAAGGTTTTCGCCGCAATGTCAGCCAGCTTCGGCAGCGGCTGATTGCCGTACAAAACGCCCATCATCAGGTTGGCGGAGTAGTAACGCTTATAGAAGCCGGTCAACTCATCGTGCAGCTTGCTGTCCGGCTTGTCTTTCAGCGTATCGAGATTGCCGCCGGAGAAGCGCGCGCTCGGGTGCGCCGGGTTAAGGGTTTCCGCGCCGACCTGCGCCATACGCATGCCGTCGCGCGAACGCGCCATCGTCAATTCGGCGTTCACCGCGTTGCGCTCACGATCGGCATTGCCCGGATCCAGCAGCGGCTCGGCAATGGCGTCGGCCATGCGATCGACCGCCGGCTCCAGCGCGTCATTTTCCACTTCCAGATAAAAGGCGGTGCGATAAGAGGCCGTGCTGGCGTTGTGGCTGCCGCCGTGCTTTTTCAGGAATTCGGACAAGTTTTCCGGCTCTGGATAGCGTTTGGAGCCCATCAGCACCATATGTTCCAGATAGTGCGCCAGCCCAAGTTGGCTGTTCGGATCTTCGAGCGACCCGACCGGCAATGCCAGCGCCGCCAGCGATTTCGGTGCCTGGGCATCGGACACCAGCAACACCGTCATGCCGTTAGCCAACTTGATCGCTTCATACTGACGCGGGTCGTGTTCGCTCTTGTTGATCTTCTCCGCCAGCGGTTGCCATCCTTGCGCGGCCCAACTCAACGGTGCCCAACACATAGCCAATAATACCAGCCCTACGATACGGGCCAACTGTCTGCGCATATCCAAAATAAACCCCTATTCTGACGTCGCTACGCCCACTCCCTGACGTTGGCGACGTGCATCAAAACCACATAACCAAATCGGTACTCGCCGGGTTCTTCGCCAATGTGGCGGCCAGAAACACGGCGGGTATATGCCTGTACGTTATGTAAGACCGGGAATTACCCCAATGGTTGAATATAACCTTCGTTATTTTTACCACCTCCCGCCGCACAGCACCACCGGGGGATTGTTACCCCAGGTTATGCCGCGCCACCGGCAGCAGATAACGCTCTGTTTCGGCCAGTATTTGCGCTAAGTATTCATTATCCATTTGGCGGAACACTCGCTGCACGTAGGGATCTTCCCCTTCTCCGGGAATGCGCTGATCGCCCTGCCAGGCCTGCAGCAATTTGGCGCGTGCCTTAATTTGCGCGTCTTCCTCCCAGTCGATTTGCTGCGTTTCCGGCAGATAACACTGACTTAGCCACGCCCAGCCGCTCTTGTTCAGCAACAGCAGCGGCTGACTCAGACCACGCTGATAGCCCGCCAGCAGTTCCGCCAGCTGCGCCTGTGCCTCTTCTGGCGCCAGCGCGGCAAAGCGCCAGGCGGAGTTCTTGCGGCCATACATGCGGCTCTCGCCGGTGCCGCCGGCGCAGCAGTACACCAGGTGCTCCAGCCACAGCAATATGCCGTCCACCGCCGACAGCGTAGCGGGCCGCCAGCGCAGCAGGCCGTCATCCTGCACCTGATGCAGCCAGCCGCTGAGGCGCACGCCGGCGATATCGATATCCAGCTCCAGGCTATGGCTCTCTGCGCGCTCTGCACGCACCTGCTCGGCCAGTTCGCTCATCTCTTCCTGCTGCTTTTGCCAATAGATTTCGCCGAAGGCGCCATAGGGCAAGCCGCCGGCGGCGCGCACCCGCTGGAACAGCCGTTCGGGATCGTCGCCGTCGATCAGCGTATTCAGCAGTTGGCTGTTGAACTGGTAGCGGCTGAGGTTATCCAGCGTAAAGGGTTCTTCGTCCGGCAGCTCGGTCTCTTCCAGGATAAAACTGACGCCCAGCCGCAGTTGGAAAAACGCGCGGATCGGATGGCGGTAAAACCGCAGCAGCTCATCCAACGATATTTGCTGCAGCGCTTCGGCAGGCAGCGGCTGGTTGAACGCCGGATGCGCCGCACCGCGCCCATCGGCGGCGGGCAGCCACTCGGCAGCATAGCTTTGCGCCTCCGAGCCCGGCAAGAAATTCTCGGCGGCGAACGGCATGCGCGCGTGCCACTTCAGCAAGTGCTCACCAACCCGCCGAGCGCTGTCGTCTGCACTGAGTTCCTCATCTCCCGGCAGACAATAGCTTTGCTCCAGGTACTCCAGCAGCTCGGTAACCAGCACCGAAGGGTAGCGCGGGCTGTTGTCCTGAATGGAACGGCCGATGAAGCTGATATACAGCCGCTGCTGAGCGGACAAAATCGCTTCCAGGAACAGATAGCGGTCGTCATCGCGACGGCTACGGTCGCCGCGTTTGACCTGCTGCGCCATCAGATCGAAACCCAGCGGCGGCAGCGTGCGCGGATACACGCCGTCGTTCATGCCCAGCAGGCACACTACCTTGAACGGAATGGAACGCATCGGCATCAGCGTACAGAAGTTGATTTGCCCGGCGAGGAAGCGCTGACTGATGCGCTCCTGATCGAGGCGCGCCGCCAGATCGTCACGCAGAATGGTCAACGGCACCTCATCAGGATAGCGCGCCGCCAGGCCAAAATTGATGGCCTGTTGCCACTGCTGTTCGATCAGCGCCAGCACGACTTCGGTGTCGCTGTCCGCAGCGAAGAAGGCATCCAGCAGTTGCCGGCACAGCGGCAGCCACGCCTCGAGCGGGCGCGCTTCGCTCAAGATTTGCCGCCAGTGACTGAGCTGCGCCAGCAGATCCGCCAACTGCCCCGCCAACTCGGCGACCAATCCGCTCGATTCGTCATAAGGTAAAATGCCCTGCCAATCGCCGGCACTGCTGTCCATCGCGTAGCCGAGCAGCATGCGCGTAATGCCGAAGCGCCAGGTATGCTGGCCGGTGGCGGGCAGATCCAGTTCGCGCACGTTATCGTCGTCCAGGCCCCAGCGCACGCCGGATTCACCGACCCAATGACGCAGCAGGCGCAGCCCCTCTTCGCCAATGGCGAAACGGGCGGCCAGGGCCGGCACCTCCAGCAGCGCCAGCACCTGTTCCGAAGTAAAGCGGCTTTGCGGCAGATCGAGCAGTGAAATGAACGCCTGCAGCGCCGGATGCGCCTGGCGAGCTTTACGGTCTGAAATGGCGAACGGCAGGTAGCGCTCGGCGGGGGCATTGCCGAACACCGCCTGAATGTAAGGCGTGTAGCTGTCGATATCCGCCACCATCACGATGATGTCGCGCGGCGTCAACGACGGATCCTGCGCCAGCATGCTCAGCAGTTGATCGTGCAAAACCTCCACTTCCCGCTGCGGGCTGTGGCAGGCATGCAGGCTGAGGGAGCGGTCGTTCTCATCAAGCGGACGTTTGCTGAAGCTGGTTTCCAGCGTTTCCGCGGTAATACCGATTACCGCATGGTCTTCCAGCTCCAGCATATCGCGCTGAACGGCGTGCAGCATGGTATCAGCCGGGATATCGACAAAGGCGTCGACCTCTTGCGCCCCTTCCATCTGCGACAGCAGATAGAGGTGATCGCGCCCCAGCTTGCCCCAGGAGGCCAGCAGCGGGTTGCTGAGCTGCTGCTGCCCTTCGGCGTCAAACAGGCGCACCGCTTCGTCCGGCTCGCGGAACAGCCCCTGCTCACGAGCCTGGTGGTAGTGACGGCGTTTGCGGCTCTGCAAGCGGGCCAGGAAAGCGTAATCCTGAATGTCGCCCCAGTAATAACGACAGGGGTTGGTGAACATCAGGTGGATATCGATATGCCGCCCCAACGCCTGCAGCGCCTCCAAATAGACCGGCGGCAACGCCGAGATGCCGCAGATAAACACCCGCGGCGGCAAACCGGGCGGGCACGTTTTTGCCTGCTCCAGCGCGTGGATAAAGCGGCTGTACAGATTGGCGCGGTGCCATTCCGGCTGCCCCAGTTCGCGCGTGTACTCCACCAATCGCGCCCAAAGCGGCGCCTGCCATTGCTGAGCCTCCGCCAGACCGTCGATACGCTCACCGCGCTGCCAGCTCTCCAGCCACTGCGGGCGATAAACCAAATACTGGTCGAACAGGTCGGCGACCCGGCCGGCCAACTGGTGAATCTTGCGCTTGTCGCCGTCATCAGTCAGATAGTGCTGCAGCGGCGCAAACGCCGGCTGGGTCAGCATCTCCGGCAGCAACCACATCAGCTTCCAGGTCATGGCGTCCTTGCTGAAGGCGCTCTCTTTCGGGATATCCGGCAACACCCGGGTGAACATGTCCCAAATAAAGGTCGCCGGCAGCGGAAACGCGACATTGGCGGCAATGCCGAACTGCTCCGCCAGCTGCATCTGCAGCCATTGCGCCATGCCGGGGCTCTGCACCAGCACCACTTCCGGTTGAAAAGGATCGGCCAACGGATCTCTGGCTATCAGCGCGCTGGTCAGCGTTTTCAACAAATCCAGCTGATTGGAATGATAAACCGTGAACATCAAGGCTCCTTTAAAACAAAAGACATACCGGCTTAAAAGCGGGTGCAATACCAGCGGCTCAGCATTGCCCACTGCCGCTGCGGCGTTTGGATCCTGACCGTCAATCGGCGGCAATCACTCTCCACATCGCCGAGCACGGTCTCGCGACGCCAGCCTTCCGGCGGCGGTTCGGCATCGAGCCGGCCGGTGACGGCGAACGCCTCCAACTGCTGATGCGCCAGTCCCCAAGCTTGCCGGTAGTGCCACTGGCGCTGGAACGACTGCAGCAGCACCTGATGATACTGTAACAAGCCAAGCAGCGACACCGAGAACAGCAAGGCCGCCACCAACACTTCCGGCAGGCTGAAGCCGTTGCGGGATATCCGCCCTGCCCGAGCGTTAGCCGTCACAGTCGGCCAGCCTTTTCTCTGGGCAAAAATCCAGCCGACCGCCCGGCTGTGCTTGCACCTTGCCAGCGGCCTCCGCGCCGTTAAAAGTGCCCCATTGATACAACCATAGGGGTTCACCGCCGCGCATCTCGCCAAGGCCGCGTACCGTCACAACGCCGGCTCTGGCAGACAGCCGAGCGCAGGCCGTCAGCTCCGCACGCTGCCTGCATAACCAGGCCGCCGCACTCAGCTCGGCGCGTGGCCAGCGCTGGCTCATGCCCCAACTCAGCGCCGAAGCGGCCTGATTGTAAGCCTGAAGGTAACGCTGCTGATCGGCAGCCAGTAACAGCGCGTTATCCAACTGCCGATGCTGAGCGTTAAGCAACATCAACCCCAGCGCCAACAGCAACATCACCGCCGCCAGGGTGCTAACGCCTCGCTGGGTTTGCCGGTTCATGGCAGCGCCGCCATTTCGACGCTCCCGTTCAGGCTGCGCATGATACGCGTATCGCTGGCGGAGCGCCCCACCAGCGTCAGGCGAGCCAAGGCCGCGCCGTGATCGCCCCGCGCTATCGCCACATGAAAACGCTCAATGCGCACTTCGCCATGATCGAGTAGCCGCTCCCAGCCACCGCCATCGCATTGGCTCACGCCGCGCTGCCCTTCCACGCCGCCATTGCGCAGCCGATAACCGAAATAGCCCGCATCCTCGCCCGAAGTGAGCCATTGCCCGCTGCGAGCGATGTCGTAGGCGACGATAACGCAACTGCCCGCCGCCTCTCCCGATGCCTGGCCGATCAGTAGCGGCCAGCCGGCGCACTGCCCGGCGCAAAAACCGGCGCGGCGCAGATCTTTCTCAATGCCGAACGCCAACTGCCGCAGCGTTGACTCCAGCCGAAAGTGCTGGCCGACGGCCACGCTTTGCTGGCGCAACAGCGGGTAAGTTTTCGCCGCGCCGAGCGCGATCACGCTGCCGAATACCAGTGCCAACATCACCTCCGGCAAGGTAAAACCGCGTTCGCAAGTCAGCATAGCGCCATGCCCCTGACCCGCGGCCCTTCGCTGCACAAACGCAGCCGCCCACGGGCGGAGAGCACCAACCGCAGGCTGCCTGCGTCGTTGCTGAGAAGGATGTGCCCTGCCTGCGCAGTATTGCGCAAACCGTAAAACCCAATCTCTTTGCCGGAGTAGCCGCTCAGCACAACGTCGCGATAAGGCGGCGAGAAAACGGAGCCTTCGGCGGAAGCGCAATCCGTCGGCGGCACGCCACCGCCCAGGCACCAGGGCGTGCCGTTGTTGAACCACAGCAGCGTCGTGCGGTTACGCCAGTTGGCGTCCGCCTGCAATCGCAGCAAAAACGCCAGCAGCTGTTGGGCCGTGTGTTCCAACCGCAGCGCTTGCTGATGATAGCGCCATTGCCCGACGCCCCAGCCAGTGAGCATGGCGGCGATCAATATCGCCGCCAACAGCTCAATCAGCGTCATGCCACGCTGGCGGTCATCGATGTTCGAGAGAGTATTATCGTTCATGCGGCCAGTGTAAGGGCCGCAACAACGCGGTAAAGCCGCATGCGCAAGCGCTGCGGCAAGCTGCGCAATGTTTTATCTACGACGACAGACGTCGACAAAAAAATGCGGCGCGGTGCGCAATGCGGATAAAAAAAGGGGCGCAATCGCTGCGCCCCTGGTGTGATGCGGTTAAGGTCAGATCGCGACCGGCGCCTTGATGGCCGGATGCGGATCGTAACCTTCGATCTCGAAGTCTTCGAAACGGTAATCAAACAGCGAAGCCGGTTTGCGTTTGATCACCAGTTTCGGCAACGGACGCGGTTCACGCGTCAACTGCAACTGAGTCTGTTCCATGTGGTTGCTGTACAGGTGGGTATCGCCCCCGGTCCAGACGAAATCGCCCACTTCCAGATCGCACTGCTGCGCCATCATGTGCACCAACAGCGCGTAGCTGGCGATGTTGAACGGCAGGCCGAGGAAGACGTCGCAGGAACGCTGGTACAGCTGGCAAGAGAGCTTGCCGTCCGCTACGTAGAACTGGAAGAACGCGTGGCACGGCGCCAGCGCCATCTGATCCAGCTCGCCGACGTTCCAGGCGGAAACGATGATGCGGCGCGAATCCGGATCTTGCTTCAGCTGTTGGAGCACATTGCTCAACTGATCAATCTGACGGCCGTCCGCTGCGCCCCAGGCGCGCCACTGTTTGCCGTACACCGGGCCGAGATCGCCGTTTTCATCGGCCCACTCGTCCCAAATGGTGACCTTGTTGTCACGCAGGTAGGCGATGTTGGTATCGCCGTTCAGGAACCATAACAGCTCATGAATGATCGAACGCAGATGACATTTCTTGGTCGTCACCAACGGGAAACCTTCCTGCAAGTTGAAACGCATCTGGTGGCCGAAAATCGACAACGTGCCAGTGCCGGTACGGTCGGCTTTAGGGGTGCCCTCGGCGAGCACCTTATTCATCAAATCCAGATACTGTTTCATTTGTCCCTCACGACAGTTGTTGCTGCGGGCGACGACGGTACGCCCAAATCATCATAATAATACCGGCCACCACCATCGGGATGGACAGGATCTGCCCCATGCTGATCACGCCGTCGAACAGGCCGAGCTGGGCATCCGGCTGGCGGAACGCTTCAACGATGATACGGAATGCGCCATAACCGATCAGGAACAGGCCTGATACGGCGCCCATCGGCCGCGGCTTGCGGATAAACAGGTTCAGAATGACAAACAGCACCACGCCTTCCAGCAGCAGTTCATACAGCTGCGATGGGTGGCGCGGCAGTACGCCGTACTGATTCAATAACGGCAGCAAAGAAGGATCGGCGGCGGCAAGGGCCACGTCCTCGCTGCGTGAACTTGGGAACAGCATCGCCCAAGGGGTATCGGTGGTCACGCGGCCCCACAGCTCACCGTTGATGAAGTTGCCGAGGCGGCCGGCGCCCAGGCCGAATGGGATCAATGGCGCGATAAAATCGGAAACCTGGAAGAAGGTGCGTTTGGTGCGGCGAGCGAACCAGAACATCACCAGAATCACCCCCATCAAGCCGCCGTGGAACGACATGCCGCCATCCCAGACCTTGAACAGATAGAGCGGGTTATCCAGGAACAGCGGCAGGTTGTAGAACAGCACATAGCCTACGCGGCCGCCGACGAATACGCCCAGGAAGCCGGCGTAGAGCAAGTTTTCCACTTCGTCTTTGGTCCAACCGCTGCCCGGCTTGTTGGCACGGCGCACCGCCAGCCACATGGCAAAAACGAAGCCGACCAGGTACATCAGGCCGTACCAATGCAGAGAAACCGGGCCAATGGAGAAAATGACCGGATCAAATTTAGGAAACGCCAGATAGCTATTGCTCATCTATCACCACAACATGTCTGTTATTTTTCCCCATGCGGGGGCGGCAGGTGCCAAGCGGCGACGGAGATTATCCCGCGCCTTGCAAACGGCAGCATTGGCCGCTGCGGGTCTACAAGGCGACGAGCATGCGCCGCGCTGAGGTTGCGCATCATAACATAGGCTTAGCGCGGTCCGGTCCGGCAGGGCGGGAAAAGTTCTGTAAAAAAATCACACCGCGCAGCGATTATCGGCCGCCGCGAATCAATCCGCCCATGCCGCGTCGCTCCATAAACGCCGCCACCAAATGGCGCACTTCCGTGGTCATCTGGGTGTTCAACACCCGCTGCGCTAACATTTCGGCGTCGGCAAGGTCGATATGCCGCAGCAGGTATTTGATACGCGCCACGCTGCGGCCGTTCATGCTCAAGTTGCGATAACCCATGCCCACCAGCAACAACGCGCCCATAGGATCGCCGGCCAGTTCACCGCACAGGCTAAGCTGCAGCCCGGCCGTTTTCCCCTGCTCGGCGATCAGTTTCAGCACCTGCAGCATCGCGGGATGCAAACTGTCATACAGCGAGGCGACCCGGGTGTTGTTGCGATCCACCGCCAGCAGGTACTGGGTCAAGTCGTTGGTACCGACCGAGATGAAATCAACGCGCCCGGCCAGATGCGGGATCAGGAAAATCATCGACGGCACTTCCAGCATCACGCCGATTTTCGGTTTCGGGATCGCGTAGCCGAGCACTTCTTCCACCTCGCGCCCGGCGCGGTCAATCAGGCGTTTGGCCTCGTCGACCTCTTCCAGGCTGGTGATCATCGGCAGCAGAATGCCCAGGTTGCCGGTGCCAGCGTTGGCGCGCAGCATCGCACGCACCTGAATCAAAAAGATCTCCGGCTGATCCAGGGTAATGCGGATGCCGCGCCAGCCCAGGCAAGGGTTCTCTTCGCTGATCGGCATATAGGGCAGCTGCTTGTCGGCGCCGATGTCCAGGGTGCGCAGCGTGACCGGCTTGCTCGGGTAAAGCTGCAGCATGCCCTGGTACTGCGCGACCTGCTCCTCTTCGGAAGGGAAGCCGCTTTGCAACATGAAGGGGATTTCGGTGCGGTATAGCCCCACGCCATCCACCCGGCCGCCCAACAGCTGTTCATGTTCCGGGCTGAGGCCGGCATTCAGCATCACCTGAATGCGTTCGCCGCTTTTCAACTGCGCCGGCTGTTCGACGTCGTCTTCCGCCAGCTTGCTCAGCTCCAGCTCTTCGCTGATCAGCCGTTGATATTCCTGCACCAGTACCGGCTCAGGATCGACCAGCAGTTCACCGCGATAACCGTCGACGATCAGCAGCCGCTGGCTGAGCAGAGCAGGCTGGATGTCGGCGCCCATTACCGTCGGCACCCCCATCGCCCGCACCAAAATCGCCGCATGGGAGTTGGCGGCGCCGTCGCGCACCACCACGCCGACCAGACGATCCTGCGGCACTTCGGCCAGCAATGTCGCGGTCAGTTCATCCGCCACCAGCACAAAACGCGCCGGCCACTGGGTGGCGCCCTGGGTGGTGTCGTCGAGGTGGAACAGCAGGCGCTGGCCCAGCGCGCGCAGGTCGCTGCCGCGCTCGCGCATGTAGGTGTCCTGCAGTTTGGCGAACTGCTCGGCAAAGGTTTCTATCACCTGTTTCACCGCCCACTCCGCCACCGAACCGTTGTCGATTTCGGCGAACAGTTCGCGCTTGAGACGGGCGTCGTTTAACAGGTGAGAATAAAGATCGAAAATCGCCGCGCTCTCTTTTTGCGAACTGGCGGCAAAACGCTTGCTGAAGCGACGAAATTCCGCGCCGGCCTCTTCCAGCGCCAGCGTCAGGCGCTCGCGCTCGCTGGCGGTGTCCAGCGTCGACGCGCGGTACACCTGATCGAGCGAAGGCTGGCTGCTGTCCTGCCACCCTTCCGCCACCGCCACGCCGGGCGAGGCCGCCAGCGCGCGCACGCGCGTTTGGCGATACTGGCCGAAAATGGCATTAAGCTGCGACTGTGAAAGGATCCCGGCCATCTGCGTAGCCAGGGTGACCATGAAAGACTCTTCGCTTTCGTCAAACTGGCGCAGCTCGCGCTGCTGCACCACCAGCACGCCCAGCAGCTGGCGCCGATGAATGATTGGCACCCCGAGGAATGATCGGAAACGATCCTCTTTCACCTGCGGAACGTATTTGAAACTGGGGTGGCTTTGGGCATCGGCCAGGTTGATAGGCTCGGCCCGGCGGCCGACCAACCCGACGACGCCCTCGTCAAACGCCAATGCGATAGTGCGCCCGCGCGGCTTTTTCAGCCCGCGCGTGGCCATCAGGTAGTAACAGCGGCGGTCGTTGTCCGCCAGGTAGATGGAACACACTTCGGTGTCCATCGCCAGACAGGTTTCATTGACCAGCAGATCCAGCGCATCCGTCAGACTGGCCGCCGCGGCCACCTTCTCTACAATTTCTCGCAAGCGCGTGAGCATAGTCGGCTTAACTTAACCTCTCTTTCGGCGATAAGCGGGGGCCTGTCGCGGCGCCGCCTGCTCTTGCATCGGCATCACGGTCACGGCGAATTCTTTCATCACCCGGCGGTAGACGTCGCGTTTGAACGACACCACCTGGCGCACCGGATACCAGAAGCTCACCCAGCGCCAACCGTCGAACTCCGGCGTGCTGCTGCGCTGCATATTGATATCAGCGTCATTGCACAGTAGCTGCAACAAAAACCATTTTTGCTTTTGGCCGATACAAACCGGCTTTGTGTCCCAACGCACCAAACGTTTCGGCAATTTATAGCGCAACCAGTTGCGGGTCGAAGCCAGGATGCGCACATCCTTTTTACTCAGCCCCACTTCTTCGAACAGCTCACGGTACATCGCCTGCTCCGCAGTTTCGCCAGGGTTAATCCCACCTTGGGGAAACTGCCAGGAGTGCTGACCGTAACGGCGGGCCCATAAGACCTGCCCCTGACGATTACAGATTACGATACCAACATTCGGGCGGTAGCCATCATCATCGATCACCGGACTACCTCGATAAGCTTAAATTCGCATAGATGTCCTGATTGTTTCACACAAGCTACAGGCGGTAAACCACTGCTTTACGGCGCTGCGGGCCGGATAACATTGGGATAACTCACAGATATAGGCAAAGTTATAAACATACCCCAGCCTTTCAGACCGGTTTTATTCACTTTTTCTGTGGATAGGTGTGTGTAGAACTCGAGGGATAAGCCGGTAAAACTCTTAAACCCCAAAATCCCCTCCCAACCCTAAAAAAACAAAATAACATTAAAAACATATAATTAAATAATGTTGCATCGTTATGTACAGGGCAAAAATGTGATCTGTGCACGGTAAGGATCTTACCCTGGCGAAAGATCCATCAACGTCGTTTTTATCCACAGATTATCCGGGCAAGTTACGCACAAAACGGACAAATTCGTAAAAAACCGCCCGAGTCAAGGCTGTAAATTGAACCAGTGATCGGCAAAAATTTGGGTTATCCCATAAATCTGTGGATAAATAGGTGTAAGATCCTGTTTATTGTCGGTGGCTTCAGGTGAACAAGCCCCAGGAGTGCATTGTCGGCCACGCAAGGAAAGGAAAAAAGTCATGTAAAATCATGCTACTATTATTCTTTTCCCCAGACGATAGCGGTTATCGCTCGCCGCGTATAATTGCAGTACGTTTTTCAACCATATTCGACAGGCTTGATTTATGGCGTTTTTATCCTCTTTGCCGCCTCCGCCGGAAAATGAACGGCAGCTGTTCGAACGCGCTCAGGCGCTGGCAGGCGCCAGCTTTGGCGAGCTGGCCGCCCGCGCGCAGTTGCCGATACCCAAAGATCTGAAGCGTGATAAAGGTTGGGTGGGCATGCTGCTGGAGCGGTATCTCGGCGCCATGGCCGGCAGCAAACCGGAGCAGGACTTTCCCGAACTGGGCATCGAGCTGAAAACCATTCCTGTCGACGCCGCCGGTAAACCGCTGGAAACCACTTTTGTCTGCGTTGCTCCTCTCACCGGCAACAGCGGCGTCACCTGGGCCAGCAGCCACGTTCGCCACAAGCTGGCGCGCGTCTTGTGGATACCGGTAGAAGGCGAACGGCAGATCCCGCTGGCCGAACGCCGCGTCGGTTCGCCGCTGCTGTGGAGCCCGAGCACTGCAGAAGAAGAGATGTTGCGCCGCGATTGGGAAGAGTTGATGGATCTGATCGTGCTCGGCCACGTAGAGCGCATCACCGCACGCCATGGCGAAGTACTGCAGCTGCGCCCCAAAGCGGCCAACAGCAAGGCGCTCACCGAAGCCATCGGCGAACAGGGGCAACCTATCATGACGTTACCGCGCGGTTTCTATCTGAAAAAGAGTTTTACCGGCGCGCTGCTGGCAAGACATTTCTCAATCTAAGCGATTTCGTTTAACTCTGGTTTAGCTCCCACTGTCAGCGCCACGATAAACGCGTATAATTCACGTTTTGCATTTATTAAGTATTAAAAGGTGTACCGGGCAATGTTCGAATGGATTATGGATCCCAATGCCTGGTTAGCGTTAGGTACGCTAACCATTCTTGAGATCGTACTGGGTATTGATAACATCATTTTTCTGTCGCTGGTGGTGGCCAAGCTGCCCAAAGCGCAACAGAACAAAGCTCGCCGGCTCGGGCTGGCCGCTGCCATGATTATGCGCCTGGCGCTACTGGCCTCTATCGCCTGGGTGATTCGCTTGACGCACCCGCTGTTCACCGTGCTGGATCACGCTATTTCCGCCCGCGATCTGATCCTGTTGCTGGGGGGGCTGTTCCTGATTTGGAAAGCCAGCAAAGAGATCCACGAAACCATCGAAGGATCGGAAGAAGAGCACCACACCAAGGTGCATAGCTTCTTCGGCGCGATCGTGCAGATTATGCTGCTGGATATTATCTTCAGTCTGGACTCGGTGATTACCGCCGTGGGTCTTTCCGACCATCTGTTCATCATGATGGCGGCAGTGGTGATCGCCGTCGGCGTGATGATGTTCGCCGCCCGGCCGATCGGCGAATTCGTCAACCGCCATCCGTCGGTAAAAATGCTGGCGCTGGCGTTTCTGATCCTGGTGGGCTTCACGCTGATGCTGGAAAGTTTCCAGGTGCACGTGCCGAAAGGCTACATCTACTTCGCCATGTTCTTCTCCATGTCGGTAGAAGCGCTCAATCTGATGCGCAGCAAGAAAAATCGCGCGCCGGAATAACCCTACCCGGAAGCCGCCATCGGCGGCTTCCATCGCTTCGTTGCCCCCTCATTTCACTTTTTCTTATCAGATAAAGACTTATCTGAGACGCCCTCCGCCGAGAGTTTGCTAATCTTGAAAGAACATTGTTTTCTGCATAATCGAGGATCCGCAGGATGAAAAAGTGGGTAATGGCAGTATCTGCGCTGGTGATGGTGGCCGGCCTGGCGGGATGTTCCAGCGACTACGTAATGGCGACCAAAGACGGCAACATGATCCTGACGCAAGGCAAACCGGAGATCGACAAAGACACTGGCCTCATCAGTTATAAAGACGAGAAAGGCAACCACCGCCAGATCAACGGCGATCAGGTTTCCCAGGTTATCGAACGCTAATCATCGCCCGCCGGCTATCGCCCGCTCGAGCGCGGTAGCCCTCATTCGCGTCCGCGCGGAATCCGCTTCCCCCATCTTCACCGCTTGGTTATAGTCAGGAAAGGCGACATCGCCGCCCGACGGACTTTGCGCCGTCTTCTGACATTGGGCTCCTGTTTCACCGGGCCGCGCGGCCCGTCAGCGCTAACAAGAAAGGAAGGCCGTTAATGCAATACCACCGTATTCCCCACAGTTCTTTAGAAGTGAGCGTGCTGGGACTGGGCACCATGACCTTTGGCGAACAGAACAGCGAAGCCGACGCCCATGCGCAACTGGACTATGCATTGGCCGCAGGCGTGAACCTGATAGACACCGCCGAACTGTACCCGGTGCCGCCCCGCCCGGAAACCCAGGGCCTGACCGAGAGCTATATCGGCAGCTGGATCAAGGCGCGCGTCAATCGCGGAAAAATCGTCCTGGCCAGCAAAGTCTCGGGCCCGGTGCGCGGTACCGACAGCAGCATCCGCCCGCAGCAGGCGCTGGATCGCAAAAACATCCGCGCCGCGCTGGACGCCAGCCTCAAGCGGCTGAACACCGATTATCTCGATCTTTACCAATTGCACTGGCCGCAGCGCACCACCAACTGCTTTGGCAAACTCAACTATCAATACACCGATGACAAAGCTACGGTTACGCTGTTGGAAACGCTGGAGGCGCTGACCGAGCAGGTGCGCGCCGGCAAGATTCGCTATATCGGGGTTTCCAATGAAACGCCTTGGGGCGTGATGCGCTACCTGCAGCTGGCGGAGAAACACGAGCTGCCGCGCATCGTGTCGATTCAAAACCCGTACAGCCTGCTGAACCGCAGCTTTGAGATTGGCCTGGCCGAGATCAGCCAGCACGAAGGGGTGGAACTGCTGGCCTATTCCAGCCTGGCGTTCGGTACTCTGAGCGGCAAATACCTCAACGGCGCTAAACCGGCCGGTGCGCGCAATACGCTGTTCACCCGCTTCAACCGTTATTCAGGGCAGCAAACCCAGCTGGCGATCGCCGAATACGTGGCGCTGGCCAAAAAACACGGGCTGGATCCCTCACAGATGGCGTTGGCCTTCGTGCGTCAGCAGCCGTTCGTCGCCAGTACCCTGCTGGGCGCCACCACGGTGGAGCAGTTGAAAATCAACATCGACAGCCTCGATGTGGTATTGGATGAGGACGTGCTGCAGGCGCTGGAAGAGATCCATACCCGGTTTACCATTCCGGCACCTTAATACAGCCGGGGCGCAGCCAGGCTGCGCCCCGTTTTTTTACCGCCGCTGCGACCACCACAGCACGCTAATCGCCAGCGCAAACACCACGCCAAACCCTACGCCGACGCCCACCACCGGCACGCCCAGCTTCACTACCAGCGAATACAGCGCCAGCATCAGCAACATGGCGGCGTTTTCACCCAGGTTTTGCACCGCGATCGCATTGCCGGCACCGACCGAATGCTTGCCCCGCTCCTGCAGCAACGCATTGAGCGGCACCACGAAGAAGCCCCCCAGCATGCCGATGATCGCCAACAAGACATAGGCATTGAGCATGGTGGTTTGCAGCGCGAACACCGCGACCGCGACGCCGATCAGGATCCCGGCCGGCATGCAGCGTTTTACCGTCTTCAGCGTGACGAAGCGCGCGGCGCCGCCGGCCCCCACCACGATACCGACGGCTACCATGGCGTTCAGCAGCGTCGGCGTGGCATTATCGGCGATGCCGAGCGCCACCGGCACCCACAGCACCAGCAGAAAACGCAGCGTCACGCCGGCCCCCCAGAACAGGCTGGTGCCGATCAAGGAGAAACGCGTCTGCCCATCGCGCCATAACGTGACGCAGGCGGTGAAGAAGCTGTTCGTCATGGCCCGCGGGCGCCAGGATGCCCCCGGGCGCGCCGCCGCCAGACGCGGAATATACAGGTTGGCGACCACCGCCCCCGCGTAAACCAAGGCGCAGGCCGCCAGCGCCGCGACCACATGCCAGTCCGCCAGAATACCGCCGGCCACCGAACCGGTCAGAATGGCGGCGATGGTCGAGGCCTCCATCAGGCCGTTAGCCTTGACCAGCTTCTCGCCGCTGGTGATCTCGCCCAGAATGCCGTATTTGGCCGGCGAATACGCGGCGGCCCCCACGCCGACCAGGCTGTAGCCGAGAAACGGGTTCCCCCCAAAACAGATCACCAACGCCCCCGCCAGCTTCAGGGCGTTGGCGAACATCATCACCCGCCCTTTGGCGAAGCTGTCGGCTACCTGGCCGACGAACGGCGCCAGAATGATATAGGTGGCGACAAAGGCCATCTGCAGGATCGGCTGGCTCCAGTCCGGATACAGCTGCTGCTTGATCAACGCCAGCGTGGCGAACAGCAACGCATTGTCGCCGAACGCCGAGAGGAACTGCGCGCTGATGACGGCGATCATGCCGCGTGACAACAAAGGGGATTCGGTCGAAGGATTCATCAGGCACTCTCCGGCTGTTCGGCCATATGACGCAGGGTGACAAAATCGGGTTTGCCGCTGCCGAGCACCGGCAGCGTTTTCAACAGGCGAATATCGCGCGGCACCGCCAGCTCAGGGCTGCCCAGCTGACGCGCCACCCGCAGCAATGCTTCGCGGGTGATAGCAGGATCGGTGGTAAACAGCACCAGCGCTTCGCCTTTGCTGCTGTCGCTTTTGACGGTGGCGGCATGCAGTTTTTCCGGCGACAGCCGCTGCGCCAGCAATTCGACGCTCTCGAGCGACACCATCTCCCCCGCCAACTTGGCGAAGCGCTTCACGCGCCCGCGAATGGTGCAGTAACCTTGTTCATCCAAGCTGACGATATCGCCGGTGTCGTACCAGCCCGGCTGCAGCACGCCGTTCGCATCTTCCGCCGCCGGCGGTTCCAGCTCGCCGGGGCGCTCAACCCGCAGATAGCCTTTCATGATATTCGGCCCCTTCAGCTGCAGGCGGCCGCCGTTATCGATGCCCGGCACCGCGATCAGGCGCGCCTCCATCTGCGGCATAATGCGGCCGACGGTACCCACCTTGGTCGCCAGCGGCACGTTAATCGACACCACCGGCGCGCATTCGGTCACGCCATAACCTTCCAGAATGCGGATGCCGTATTTGTCCTGGTAGATCTGTTTGGTGCTGTCCGCCAGTTTCTCCGCGCCGGCGACCACGTAGCGCAGACGGGCGAAATCATACGGATGCGCGAAGCGCGCATAGTTGTTGAGGAAGGTCGCCGTGCCGAACAGCACCGTGCAATTGCGGTCATACACCAGCTCCGGCACCACGCGATAGTGCAGCGGGCTGGGGTAGAGGAAAATGCGGCTGCCGGTGATCAGCGGCGTGAGCAGCCCTACCGTCAGGCCGAACGAGTGGAACAGCGGCAGCGACGACATGAAGCGGTCGCGCGGCGTGAAGTCGGCGATGGTACGAATTTGTTCGACGTTGGCCAGCAGGCTGGCGTGCGAATGCACCACGCCCTTGGGATGGCCTTCAGAACCGGAAGTAAACAGGATCAGCGCCGCGTCCTCCGGGCGTTGCGGCAACGCCGCGCGCTGCGGCTGCAGCAAATGCCGCAAAATCCACAGCTTGTCCGCCAGCGTGACGGTATCCTTCAGATCTTCCAAATACACCCAGTTGGCCTGCGTCACCTGCTCCGGCAGGTGGGTCAGCTTGCCCTTCTCCAGAAACTGGCGCGAGGTAACGATGGTCTTGATGCCGGCGGCGAGCATCGCGCTGTTCAGGCCGTTAGCACCGGCGGTGTAGTTGAGCATCGCCGGAATGCGGTTACGCAGCGAAGCGCCGAAGATCGCCGCCGCGGTGATGGTGGCATTCGGCAACAGCAGCCCGACGTGTTCCCCTTCGGCGGTAAAGCGCTGCAGAATGCGGCTGACGCCCAGCGATTTCTTGATCAGCGCCTGATAACTGTCTTCTTTGAAAGCGATGTCTTCGATACAGGGCTTGCGGCGCCCGTAGCGGTGCTGCGCCGCCAGCAAGGCATGGAACAGGGTCTGCGGTTCGCGCGTATCCATCCGCGCCCGCATCATGATCTGCATCAGCCGATCGCCCGCCAGCGCCCGGCGTTCGCGCGCGCGCGGCGCTTCCGGCATCGGCAACGTGGTCGGCGGCAAGATGCGAATGCTGATTTGCGGGAACCAGCGGATCTTGAATACCCCGGCCATGCGGCCGAACCGGCTGAATTCGGGGCCGTCGATCCGCACCGGCACTACAGTGGCGCCCGATTTGGCGGCGATAAACGCCGCACCGTCGTAGATTTTCATCAGCGCGCCGGTCACGGTGATGCGCCCTTCAGGGAACACCACGATCGGCCGCCCCTGCTCGACCATCCGCACCAGCTGTTTGATGGCCATCGGCTTGGTGGGATCGAGCGAGACGAAATCGATGTAGGGCCGCAGCCAGCGCATAAACCAGCTCTCGCCGATGCTGGCGTAAACCGCAAACACCGGTTTAATCGGCAGGAACAGCGCCAGCAGCACGCCGTCGAGGAAAGAGACGTGGTTCGGCGTAATCAGCAGTTTTTGCCGATCGAAGTGCTGGACGTCCCCTTCGACCCGTACCCGAAACAGCAGGCGAAACAGCGCGCGCAGCAGTGAAAAGATCATGCCCTTCTCCCTTGGCCATGGAGGCGTAAATCGTTGTAGGGAAAAGAATACTATATGGCAGGCAAAAAAAAACCTACGCATCCGCGTAGGTTGGTGCAATTGAAAATGGCTTCAACATACAGAGTATGCTGATTTCTCACCAATCAATACCTCTGGGATCACCTACTCTAGAGAGATGGCGTGCAGGAAACTACCGACGAATCGCAAGAGTTTTGCTCCAAATGCAACCAGCTGTAAATTTCTCGCGATCTGCTGTAATAACTCAATGAAACTTAAATAATCCTCACAACAGAAAGATCAATAATGATGCCTCATCGGATGGAAGCGGGTCGGTGGTAAGAAAAAAAACCTGTGCATACGCAGATACGTACGGCACATTGGCGTTTAGCCAAATCGAAACTGAAACAGATCCTCTAATCTCTCTTGTCTCCTAAACGCTAAAGAAATCAATTAACGAAAACTATTCTCAAAAGCAAAAACCAAGTTAGACGAGATATCTAACGTGTAATTTTCGTCAACATATGCAACACGCTTTCTTGCTTTTCAAGCACAACAATAACAACAAAAAGACAAAGTTAAAAATGGTCAAACTAAAAACAGAGCCGCTTCCCGATCTTGCGGTTATCGTAACCTCACAGTAAAAGCATGCATCGAGGATAATTAATTATTAATAATTAAAAAAACCGTAAGCAATAAAACCTATGCGTTAGCTACCAAACAGGGCAAACAAGTAAGATTCGATAACAGAAGACAATTAGTTAGAATATAAATCTATTTTTATATAAATCCTTAGCACAATATTGCAGAGATTGAGATTGATAAATAAAATACTCCTGCATTGAATCGCGAGTAAAACGTTGCGACATCCTTGCTTTATCTTTTCAAGCAATACGATTTTCATTTATTTAGTGGCATATTCTCAGAAGGAACTCCGAATGAAGAAATATTTATTTTTAGCTCTGCTACCTCTGTCGTGCACGAGCGTATTGGCTGCAAAAACAGCCAGTACGTCTGTAGATTTCTCCGGAGAAATTTACAATAACACCAGCTGCAGTATTGCTGCCAACACCAATAGCATTGATCTTGGCCGCCATTCCAGCGAAGCTTTTGATAAAGTAAATCCCGTCCAGTTGGAAGGCAACGGCATGGGTAGCATTCCGTTCACCGTAAACTGCACGGCACCGACCAACATGGGTATTGAAGTGACCAGCGCCAGTGGCGATGCCGATTTCAAGTATATGGACAGAAGCTTCACCGCATCGCTGGCAAAAGACGCCAGCAATAAAGATGTCGCCGTGTTGGGCCTGGCACTGTCGGATATCGCTATGGACGGTGAAACCGTCCGTGCGGCGCTGATTCCCGAAGGCGATGATATCTTTGATTTGACCAATGTAACTGACGGTGCAGATCACGAACAGGCTATTTTCTCTGCTGCCTCAGGTAATCGCTTTGCGGTCACATCAGATGCTAATTACGACAATATGGCGATCGGCCAGAACCTGAGCGGTACATTCAGCTACCGTTCCTTCCTTACCCCGCTTAGCTACATTGATGATAAAAGCATCCAAATGCAAGACAGCATTGCATTGCAAGCCTCTGTGAATCTTTCGGTTCACTACCTGTAATCACCAGGTGGGGACATTTCTCTGTCCCCACTTATTTCAGCCTGGTTGTTTGGCAAAATATCTTAACGTCCTTTGACTAGAGTTCGTTATTCTCCGCTATTCAGGAAATAAAATGAAAGGTCTCATCCATTATCTCACCACAATATTTATATTGCTGACTCCATTTTACGGCCAGGCAACCATTAAACTGGAAAAAATAAGCCTCTTGGTCAATCAAGAGAAAGGAGAGACAACCGTAAGAGTCGATAATATCGGTAATTATCCTGTGTTGTTATTTTCGTCCGTTGTTAAGAATGCATTAAGCAAGCAAGGAGAAGATCCCTTGTTCATTCTCTCTCCGCCAGCCGCGCGCATTGATCCGGGTAAATCTCAGCTGGTACGCGTCATGCTTGCCGATCCCTCGGGACTTGATAAGGCTCGTCAGCAAATGCGCCATATCTATTTCCAGGAAATTCCCGATATGGGAGAAAAAAGCAACCAACTTAAGGTAAATACTCGGCATCGGGTCGTCGCTATCGCCACGCCCTCCGCGCTGGCAGAAAACAAATCTCCCTGGCAAACCCTGATCTGGCAACAAAACGGACATTCTATACAAGTCAAAAATCTCAGCCCTTACGTTGTCAGGTTAGCCCCGACTATCACCGTACAACCCAGCAACCAGCAGTTTGTTTTGGAACAACCTTATTTGCTGCCTGGGCAAACGATCGGTACACGTAAGGGCGATAGGCTTATCAGCCCCCCCTCCCGTTTGCACTTCACGCCAATCAGTAACACAGGGCGCGCCATACCCGATATCACGGTTAACCTTGCCCCAATCCAGTGAGACAGCCTTTGAAATTGCACATACCGTTACGTCTGCTGGCGTTTTGTCTGCCTATCGGCTGTGTCTCGACCAGCCAGGCCGACTACGATATTGAGATGATGCGCGCACTTGGATTGTCCAGTGAGATTGCTGATTACTTTTCCTCTGGAACGAAATTCCCCGCAGGAAAACAATCGCTCTTCATCAGCGTCAACGGCCAAAACCATGGACGGCATGAAGTCAATATCGACAAACAAGGCGAATGGCAATACGACGCTGAACTCGCAGAAAACCTGGGGTTACACCCCTGCAAGCTCAACACTCAAACAGATATGCTGATGAGCCAATGCTATCAAGGCAGCCGCATCGACAATGAAACCGGTAATAATCAATTGATTTTGCTGTTGCCCGAGCGCTATATCCGTCGACAACCGGCCGACTATGAATTTGGTGGCCATGCCCTGATGCTGAATTATACTGCGAGCCGATTTGACAGCCAAAACCACAGCAGTGATTACGCGGCGTTGGAAACCGGCTTTAACAGCAGCAACTGGCTGTTTCGCCATAATGGCACCTATAACAAGTCCGAACGGCATCAGGGGTACACGCCTTATAATAGTTATGTGCAGCGGACATTGACGGACCACGACGCCATGATGCGTTTGGGACGAGCAACGTTATCAGATTCGCTATACAGCGGCATTACCTTGGACGGCCTGCAATGGCTACCTGACTCGTCACTGTCATTTAGTCAACGCAGTGATGTGCCGGCAGTCGAAGGCATCGCCGAGAGCCAAGCCAAGGTTGAGATTTTTCAGAATGGTAGATTAGTTTACGCCACGCAGGTGCAACCGGGCGCTTTCCACCTGACGGATATCCCCGCGCAGTTCGACGCAGTCGATTTGTCCGTCACCGTCACGGAAAGCAACGGTAGTCGCAAACAATTCATCGTCCCTTATCTGACGACATCAGGACGCCCGGCTCCCCGCCAGGGCAGTTATTCCCTTGCTCTCGGGCGCACTCACAGCCTGGAAAAAAGCACAGAAATGTCTTTCATCACTGGCTCATTTTCTTTGCCATGGCTCAATCATCACCAAGTGAGAGGGGGAAGTTTCCTCAGTCGCGATTATCGCGGCCTCGCCGCCGGTTATAGCGTTACCGATAGCGATTATCGTTTTACGGCTTTGAGCCACGTGGCACAGTCACCAAGCGGTAAGGGCACCAAACTGCAGCTGAATAGTGCATTGCCTCTGATAAAAAACCTTAAGCTGAACGCCGGATACAGCATCCAGTCAGAGCGATACCGTTCACCCACACAGCTTCGTTCTCCGCGCAAAGATGACAGCGAAGGGGCTTATTGGCATCTACCGCACGGCGCATCATCTTCACACCAACGTCAAAGCTACAGCCTGGGCCTAGGTTGGCACCATCAGTACATTGGAAATCTATCTTTGGGCGTTACACGCACTGAAGGGGGAAATGAACAACAGAATCAGCGAGTCTACGCCTTCTGGAACCGTCAATTTGGCGCAGCCACCGTTGGCGTTAGCCTGGAAAAAGAGCGCAGCCGCGACGTTCGCGATAACGATACCCGACTGTTCGCCACCCTTTCATTACCGCTGGGAAAAAACCGACGTTATAGCGCCAATATGATAAGCAACGGAAGAAATCGTAGCATCAGCAATTCGCTTTCCGGCCAAGCGCTGAATGGCGATCTGGCGTATGGACTCAATGCAACGCAAGGCACCCAATCCAATAACGGCACCTATTCAGGCAATGTGAACTACTTGAGCCCGTTTACCACTCTTTCCGGCAGCTATAGCCATCTGTCAGAAAATCAGCAGGCATCTTACTACAGCGCCACAGGCTCCCTGGTAGCAGACAGCAGCGGGCTAACGCTCTCACCCCAGAAAATCGGCGATACCTTCGGCATCTTGACGATACCGGGCCTCGCCGGAATCAGCGTGTCCACGCCAGGCGGAAAGGTGAAAACCTATGGCAAGCAAGGTAAGGCGGTCATCCCAAGACTGCGTGAATATCAACCCAGCCTGATTAACGTGGACACCAGCACCTTGCCCCCCGGTGCCGATATCGACAACGGCGTGCGCAATATCAATCTGGCACGTGGCAGCGTTAAACATATCAATATCAATGCCATTAATACATTGCGGGCCATTGTTCAGATTAGCTATGCCGACGGCACAAAACCCGCTATCGGCAGCATGATTTTGGATGAACAACAACGAGTGGTCGCTTTTACCAATGATCAGGGCGCAGCCTTCATTGAACATCAGAAAGCGCACCGCGCGAAGAACGATGCGTCATCACAACGCTTCAGCATGAAAACCTCTGCGGGACAGGCATGTTATTTCGCAATTGCTGCAGACACCTCTCCCCGCAATCGTGCCGGCATCAGCCACTCCGAAGCCGTGTGTCGCTAAACGTTCATCGATATCAGGAGAAAATATGAAAGTGATTTATTACGGGTTAACAGCTATCGCCATCAGTTTTGGGGCTAACGCTAACTGCACGCTAACGGCCACACAAAACAGCGTTTATCTGGGAGAGCACAATATCGGGTCACTGTCTCAACAATCCACTCTGCTGCACAGCGCCCCATTGCAGTATCGGTTGGCTTGCGATGAGCCAGTGCAGTTGCAGGGATTCACTCTGCGGGAGAATAGAAACGGAGGCAGCGCAGCCGATGCTTCTAGCTATCTCAGCCTCACGGTTGATGAATTACGCAATGGTGATGGTGAGCCGATTGCCTTTTCACTTGGCCCCGGGCTGCTGAGCCAAAGACATCTGCCCAACTATCGTTTATCCGTCGATCGTGAAGCATTACACATTCTTGTACCGGATAACGAGGTTGGGCAACACTTCACTCTGTCATTAACAGTGTCCAGTTTCGCCACCTCCGCGACACAACTGCGTCAACAGCAACGCGATAACATCCCGCTGTCGACCCAATTGCTGGCCAGCGCTAACTATCTTGATCCCGACGTTCGGTGAATGCGCTAACCTCGACCAGGCAGCTCATGGCGTTCGGCCCCTGCGTCAGCGGCGAGGTGCCGATATCGAGCGTCAGCACGTTCGGGTTGCCCGCCTGCTCGACCGGCCGGCGCTGCGCGTCGAAACCCGGCTCGAACCAGGCACCGGTTGCCATCAATACCACACCGCGCGTCACGCCGTCAGTGAGGGACGCCCCCGCCAGGCAGCTCCCGCGCGCATTGCTGACCAGCACTTCGGCGCCGTCCGCCACGCCGCGCTGCGCCGCGTCCTCCGGATGCATATACAGGGTTTCGCGCCCGGCGGTCTTATTGCCCTGCGCCAGCGGCGCCGGATCCATCTGGCTGTGCAGACGATCGCTCGGTTGGATGGAGATCAGATGCAGCGGCCAGGTTTTGGCCTGCGGCGCGCCCAACCACTCCACCGGCGGCTGCCACTGCGGATGCGGAGCGAAATCCTCATAGCGATAGCCGGCGATCCGCTCGCTGAACAACTCGATCTTGCCGCTGGACGTTTGCAGCGGGTTAGCCTGCGGATCGGCGCGGAACGCGTCAAAAAAGACGAACTCCTTGGCCGGCGCGGGCAGTTCGACATAGCCCTGGCGCCAAAAATCCTCAAACTCGGGCCAGACGACACCGGCACGCCGCTGCGCTGCGCCGCATTGTCGGTAGATATCCTCGATCCAGGCCCGCTCGTCGCGGTTTTCGGTAAAACGTTCGCGATAGTCCAGGCGCTCCGCCAGATCGGCAAAGATATCGAAATCGTTGCGCGCCTGATGCTGCGGTGCAATCGCCTGATGCATCGCCAGCACGTAGCGATCGCGCGAGGAGCCGCCGATGTCGTTGCGCTCCAGCGAACTGGTGACCGGCAACACGATATCCGCCATTTTGGCCGCCGCCGTCCACCAAATATCTTGTACGATCACCGTATCCGGCTTCTGCCAGCCTTCCACCAGCCGGTTCAGCTGCTGATGGTGATGGAACGGGTTGCCGCCGGCCCAATGCACCAGGTGGATATCCGGGTACTGCCGCGTCTCGCCGCAAAATTGATAGGCTTCGCCGGGGTGCAGCAGCATGTCGCAAATGCGCGCCACCGGGATCGCCAGCCCGGCCGGGTTATCCCCTACCGGCATAGTCGGCGCAGGGGTGTCCACGCGCGGGTTACCGACGCCGTTCATCGAGCCGTGGCCGAACGAGAAACCGCCGCCCGGCAGCCCCACCTGGCCCAACATCGACGACAGCGCGATCATCATCCAATACGGTTGCTCGCCGCGGTGTGCGCGCTGCACGGAGTAGGAACAGGTGATGAAACTGCGCACGCCGATCAGCTGCCGCGCCAGCCGCGCGATGCGCGCCGCCGGAATGCCGGTAATGGCGCTGGCCCAGGCCGGCGTTTTCGCCATGCCGTCACCGACGCCGTTCAGGTAATCCGCCAGCTGTTGATAGCCCACGCAGTGGCTGTGCAGGAAGGCTTCATCCTGCGCACCCAGCCGCTGGATTTCATAAGCCAGCGCCAGCATCAGCGCCACGTCGGTATTCGGCCGGATCGGGATCCATTCCGCGTTGACGAACCCGGGGCAATCGTCGCGCATCGGGCTAATGTTGATCACCGGCGTGCCCTTATGCGCCAGCTTTTGCAGCCAGGGCTTGAGCGCATGCTCCGCCGCGCCGCCGGAAGAGACCTGCGCGTTTTTCAGTGCCAGACCGCCAAACGCCACAAACAATTCGCAATGCTCCACCACGCTCGGCCAACTGGTGACACGCCCGGTCAACGGCGAGAAAGTGCCGATCACATACGGCAGGAAAAACTGCGCCGCGCCCCAGCTGTAGTTGCCCTGCTGATCGACCCCGCCGCCACCGCTGAAATAGAACCGCCGCACCAGCGAGCGTGCATGATGCAAACGCCCGGCCGACGACCAGCCATAAGAACCGGTGAACAGCCCGGAGGGACCGTAGCGATCGCGCACCCGGCGATTCTCTTGCGCCACCAAATCGAGCACCAGCTCCCAGTCCACCTCGACGAAATCTTCCCTGCCGCGCAGCGTACGGTCGCTGCCCTCGCGCTTTTGCAGCCACGAGCGGCGCACCGCCGGCTTGCGGATACGTTTGTCGGAGTAGACCATCGGTACGATGGAATCGAGCAGCGGCGAAGGATCAGGATCGTCGACGAAGGGTTCACAACGGATAAGCCGGCCGTCTTCAACCACGGCGGTATAAGCGCCCCAATGGGCGAGCTGCGGATAGCATTTAATGGACATGGCGTTCTCGGCGCAATTCGGAATGCACAGACGTTACCTCAGCCCGCCGCCAGAGCCAACGTACAAATTGCGCTATCGGTCGGCTGCCGATGGTTATGCGTACAGACTCGAAGAGATTCTGCAACGGCCACCACAAGTTGCGCACGAGACCGCTTGCAGCCCCGGTTTTTTTCCGCAAAACTGGGGGATGTAAGCGATTACCCAGGATGTGTTGACTGATATGGCTACGATAAAGGATGTTGCCAGGCTGGCGGGTGTTTCCGTGGCCACGGTGTCCCGCGTGATAAACAATTCCCCCAAGGCCAGCGAAGGGTCGCGCACTGCGGTGCTGGCCGCCATGGAACAACTGCAGTACCACCCTAACGCCAACGCTCGGGCGCTGGCGCAGCAATCCACCGAGACGCTGGGCCTGATCGTCTCCGACGTTTCCGATCCCTTCTTCGGCGCGATGGTCAAAGCAGTCGAGCAGGTGGCCTACGCCACCCACAATTTTCTGCTGATTGGTAACGGTTACCACGACGCCGAAAAAGAGAGACAGGCGATTGAACAGCTGGTGCGGCACCGCTGCGAAGCGCTGGTGGTACACGCCAAAAGGCTGAGCGATCAGGAACTTTGCGGCTGGATGCAACAGATCCCGGGCATGGTGCTCATCAACCGCACGCTGCCGGGTTTTGAAACGCGCTGCGTGGCGCTCGACGATCGCTACGGCGCCTGGCTGGCGACCCGTCATCTGATCCAGCAAGGGCACCAGCGTATCGCCATCATCTGCTCCACCCACCAGATTTCTGACGCCACCGACCGGCTACAGGGCTATCTCGACGCGCTGCAGGAACACGGCATTGCGGTGGATGAAAAGCTGATCGCCTACGGCGAACCGGACGAGATCGGCGGCGAACAGGCGATGACCGAGTTGCTCGGCCGCGGCCGTTCGTTCTCCGCCATTACCTGCTACAACGATCCGATGGCCGCCGGCGCGCTGTCGGTGCTGAGCGATAACAGCGTCGACGTGCCGGGGCAAATTTCGCTGATCGGTTTCGACGACGTGTTGATTTCGCGCTATCTACGCCCACGCCTGACCACCATTCGCTACCCTATCGTCGCGATGGCCACTCAGGCGGCGGAACTGGCCCTGGCCTTGGCCACTCGGCAACCGCTGCCGGAAATCACCAACATGTTCAGCCCGACGCTGGTGCGCCGCCACTCGGTCGCCCCCCTCAACAACGCGCACGAACAGCCGTAATTCGCACCGCCGCATGACGCTGTGAAGCGGGCGCAACACGCCCGCCCGCTGATCAGATTAGCTCCAACGCGATCAGTTCTTCGATGGTCTGGCGGCGGCGGATCAGGCGCGGTTCGCCGTTTTCGAACAGCACTTCGGGCAACAGCGGGCGGCTGTTGTAGTTGGAGGACATCGACGCGCCGTACGCGCCGGTATCGTGGAACACCAGATAATCGCCGATCTGGACCGGCGGCAGCTCGCGGGTTTCCACGCCGCCGCCCGCCTGCTGGGTGAACACGTCGCCGGATTCGCACAGCGGCCCGGCGATCACCGTTTCGCGCAGCGGTTGCTCCGAAGTATCGCGCCCATCGGCCGGCAACAGCGAAATATGGTGATAGCTGCCGTACATCGCCGGGCGCATCAGATCGTTAAAACCGGCGTCTACCAGCACGAAGTGACGGCTGCCCATGTCTTTTACCGCCCGCACCTCGGCCACCAGGACGCCCGCTTCCGCCATCAGGAAACGCCCCGGTTCGATCTCCAGCTGCACCGGATGCCCCAGATGCGCGGCGATGCGTTCACGCGCCCGGTTCCACAAACCGAAATAGTGTTCGGTATCGATCGCCTCTTCGCCGTACTGGTACGGGATAGACAGGCCGCCGCCGGCGGAAATGGCGCTGATGTCATGACCGAGATCGATCACCTGCTGCACCATCGCATCGCAGACCCGTTCCAGATGCTGGTAATCGACGCCGGAACCGATGTGCATATGCACACCGATCAGTTTCAGGCCGTAGCGGCGGATCTTCTCCACCGCCTGCGGCAGGTCGGCATACCAGATACCGTGCTTGCTGTTCTCGCCGCCAGTGTTGGTTTTCTGGCTATGGCCGTGGCCAAACCCCGGGTTAATGCGCAGCCACACCGGGTGCCCTGCGGAAACCTGGCCGAGCTGCTCCAGCATGTCGATGGAGCCGGCGTTGACCGGGATCTTCAATTCGCTGACGCGCGCCAGCGTGGCGTGATCCAACACGTCTGCAGTAAACACGATCTCACTCGGTTCGCCGCCCGGCTGAAAACCGGCCTGCAGCGCCCGTTCGATCTCGCCCAGCGACACCGAATCCACCTTCACGCCCTGCTCGCGCATCAAGCGCAAAATATGAATGTTCGAACAGGCCTTCTGTGCGAAACGGACAGTGTCGAAGTGGCGCAGCTGAGCGATGCGCTGGCTGATGATGTCCGCATCATAGGCCCAGACCGGGCAGCCGAAACGCGGCGGCAAGGCCAACAGATTAGCGGCGTTCAACGCGGTGGAGGTGTCGTGCAACGGGCGTGGCATGGCGATATTCCCAATTCGAAAATGACGGCAGATAACGCCATAGTGCCGCACGCTGAATCGGGTGGAAAATATCTATTTAGCCGTAGTCTATTCATTTATGATATGGCTTTACCCACAGCCGAGCGGCCTCGCCATGCATAACATCTCTTTGCGGCAAATCGAAATCTTTCGAGCGGTGATGACCACCGGCAACCTGACCGAGGCGGCAGCCCTGCTGCAAACCTCGCAACCGACCGTCAGCCGTGAGCTGGCGCGCTTTGAGAAGCTGATCCGGCTGCAGCTGTTCGAGCGGGTGCGCGGGCGCCTGTCTCCCACCGTGCAGGGGTTACGGCTGTTCGAAGAGGTACAGCGCTCCTATTACGGCCTCGATCGCATCGTCAACGCCGCCGCCGGCATCCGCCAGTTTCAGCAAGCGCAGCTGTCGATCGTGTGCCTGCCGGTATTTTCCCAATCGCTGCTGCCGGCGGTGTGCCGGCCCTTTATCGAACGTTACCCCGAAGTCAGCTTCAGCGTCATTCCGCAAGAGTCGCCGCTGCTGGAAGAGTGGCTGTCTGCCCAGCGCCACGATCTTGGGCTGACGGAAACCACCCTGACGCCGGCGGGCACCGAGCGGGTGACGCTGATGACGTTGAACGAAGTGTGCGTGCTGCCGACGGGCCACCCGCTGCTGGTGAAAGATCGGCTGACGCCGCAGGACTTCGCCGGGCAGAACTTTATCAGCCTGTCGAGCACCGACAGCTATCGTCACCTGTTGGATGCGCTGTTCGGCGAACAGGGCGTCGAGCGCCGCATGGTGATGGAAACGCACAGCGCGGCGTCGGTGTGCGCCATGGTGAGGGCCGGTGTCGGGGTGTCGATCGTCAACCCGCTGACGGCGCTTGACTATGCCGGCAGCGGCGTGCACGTGCGACCGTTCAGCATCGACGTGCCGTTCACCGTCAGCCTGATCCGGCCGCTGCACCGCCCTTCATCGGCGCTGGTCACCGCCTTTATCGACCACCTTCATCAACAGGCCGCCGCCTTTGCCGCCCGGCTGGCCGCCGCCGTCAGGCGCTGAAAGCGGCGTGGGAATATTGCCGAAGCATCAGCGCAGCGTCGCCTGCCACTGCGGATCGGTGGCGAACCACTCCACCAGAAAGTCCAGCATGGTGCGCAAGGTGGCGGGCATCTGGCGGCGTGAGGTATAGATGCCGTAGATACCCATCGACTGCGGCCGGTAATCCGGCAACAGTTCGACCAGTTCGCCACTGGCCAGCAGCGGTGCCGCCGAATAATAGGGCTGCATGGAAATGCCCGCCCCCTGCACCGTGCCGGCCATCAGCACCACCGACTCGTTGGCGCTCAGATTGCCGCTGACCGCCACCGCCGATTTCACCCCCTGAGCGTCGAAGTGCCACAGGCTTTTGCCGAAATAGGAGTAGGTCAGGCAGTTGTGCAACGCCAGATCCTGCGGTTGACGCGGGGTGCCGTGCGCCGCCAGATACGCCGGCGCGGCGCACACCACCGATGCGCAGGTGGACAGCGGGCGGGCAATCAGGTTGGGATCCAGCTCGTTGGTGATGCGCAGCGCCAGATCGATGCGCTCTTCCACCAGGTTCACCGCCCGGTTGTTCATCTGCAGATCGACCGCCACCTGCGGATGACGCTTCAAATACTGAGCGACGGCCCCCACCAGCGCCGTTTGCCCAAGCGACTGCGAACAGGTGATGCGCAGCAGGCCGCGCAGCTCATCGCTCTGCCCTTCCTCCACCAGGTCGATCTCCCCCGCCAGCGCCAGCATTTGCCGACAGCGTTCCAGAGTGCGCTCACCGGCGTCGGTCAGACTAAGCTTACGGGTAGTGCGGTGCAGTAAACGCGCCCCGGCCCATTGCTCCATCTGCGCCAGGTAGCGCGTCACCATCGCACGCGACATCTCCAGCGTGTCGGCGGCGGCGATCATGCTGCCGCGATCGACGATGGTGACAAAAACCTCAGCGGCGGTAATGCGATCCATGATTAGTCCGATTTATGCAACGAATAATTGCTTATTATCCGGTTTTTCTATCGATTTATGCAACCTAACATCATTACAACATTAACCGATACCTAAGGACCTCTGCCCATGTTTAAGAAATCACTGTTAACTCTGGCCTTCACCGGCGTCGCCACCCTCAGCACCTACGCCACCGCTGCCGACACCCTGACCATGGAAGTGTATAACCCGGGCGAGAAAAGCGTGTTCCCGGTGTCTTCCGAAATCATCAGCGGCAAACACGAAGTGGCGCTGATCGACGCTCAGTTCCAACGCAACGACGCTGAAGCGCTGGTGAAAAAGATCAAGGCGACCGGCAAGAAACTGACCACCGTTTATATCAGCCACTCAGACCCGGATTTCTATTTCGGTCTGGACGTGATTAAGGCGGCCTTCCCGGAGGCGAAAATCATCGCTTCGCCAGGCACCATCAAGGACATCAACGCCACCAAAGACGGCAAAGTCGCCTACTGGGGCCCGATTCTGAAAGACAACGCGCCAAAAGCCGTGATCGTGCCGCAGCCGCTGCAGGGCGACAGCTTCACCATCGACGGCCAGAAAGTGGAAGTGAAAGGCCTGAACGGCCCAACCCCCGATCGCACCTTCGTGTGGATCCCGGCGCTGAAAGCGGTAGTAGGCGGTGTCGCGGTCGCCGGTGACAACATCCATCCGTGGATCGCCGACAACCAGAGCGTGGAATCGCGCCAGCACTGGCAGCAGACGCTGAAAAGCATCGAAGCGCTGAAGCCGCAGGTCGTCGTGCCGGGCCACTTCCTGCCGGGCGCAGCGCAAACGCTGGCATCGGTACAATTTACCCAGAAATACCTGACCACGCTGGAAGCCGAGCTGCCGAAGGCCAAGGATTCCGCCGCGCTGATTGAAGCGATGAAAACGCACTACCCGACGCTGAAAGACGAGTCGAGCCTGGAACTGAGCGCGAAAGTGCTGAAAGGCGAGATGAAGTGGCCACAATAAGCGCCCGTGCGTGATTGAACCAGCCCTGGCGCCGCGGTGAGCTGCCGCGCGCCAGGCGAGGAGTAAAGATGACCGAAACCACTCTGCATTACATTTTCGATCCGCTGTGCGGCTGGTGCTACGGCGCCGCGCCGCTGGTGAAAGCGGCTCAGAGCCTCCCCGGGCTGAAGGTCGTGCCGCACGCCGGCGGCATGATGACCGGCAACAACCGCCGTCAGATTACCGACGAATGGCGCAACTACGTCATTCCGCACGACAAACGCATCGCCGAGATGACGGGCCAGCCTTTTGGCGAAGCCTATTTCAACGGTCTGCTGCGCGACACCACGGCGGTGATGGATTCCGAGCCGCCGATCACCGCTATCCTGGCGGCGGAAAAGCTGGCGGGACGCGGGCTGGACATGCTGCACCGCATTCAGCAGGCACACTATCAGGAAGGCCGTCGCATCGCCGACACGCCGGTGCTGGAAGCGTTGGCGAAAGAGCTGGGGTTGCCTTCGGCGGCGTTTATCGCCGAAATGCGTTTCAACAGCGGCGCGCCGACCGCGCAACATATCGCGGAAAGCCGGGCGCTGCTGGCCAAAGTGCAAGGCCAGGGCTTCCCGACCTTTGCGCTGCAGGACAGCGAAGGCCGCCTGCATCTGCTGCCGGCCGGCAACTATCTGGGTAACGTGGAAGCCTGGAAAAACCTGCTGGGCGCCGCCGCGCTGGCGTAACCAACCTTTCTCGCCCCGGCTGCCGGGGCGGGTCATTCGACCCGCACGAACCGCCCTTCCGCCCGCACGTTGTGACCGAACCCGCAATCGCCCCGCGTGTGCATTTCCAGCGCTTGCTCACCAAACGCCATCGTCACGTCGCAGACCTGCGCGCTTTCCGAGTCATGCTGGTGGTAGACCGCCTTGCCGTGCTCGATCGGCAGCTCGGCGGTGAAGTCGCCCATGTTCGGGCCGTAATACAGCCCCATCTGCGGCATGGCGTAGCCGGAAAAATCAATCAGCCAGCGCTCGCCCTGCGGCTTCACCGTCACCTCGCTCCACACGCCGCGCCCGGCGTATTGCCAATACACGCCGCCCGGCCCCTGCGGCGGCGGCCGCTGCGCCAGCCGTTGGCGCAACAGGCTCATGTTGTGCTGCGATTTGTCATCGTGCGGCGCCAGTGCCAGATAGGCCTGCGCCTTAAGCAATTCGCCGGCGTGCATCAGCGACAACGCCACGTTGTTGTAGGCCGTGGCGACGGCCTGCTCGCTCAGGCCGCAAAACTCGCTCCAGGCCGCCTGATCGCGAAAGATGTCGGCAGCTTTGGCGTAATCCTGCCGCTGATAGGCCTTTTTTCCCAGCTCGGCGTAGCTCGCCACCTTTTGGCAGTCGGCGGCAATGTCCGGCTCGTCAATGTGCGCCCAGGCCCGGGCGCTGGCGAAGACGCCGCAGGTCAGCAACAGGGGAAACCAAGCCTTCATCGTTTATCCTTTCTGCAAAAATTCGGCGCCAGTATAACCGCCCGGCGGCGGAGTGTATGCCGCAATTGCGCCCACCTGCACGCTGCCGGCGATTCAGCCGCCTTATTTCAAACGGTTAGCGGAGTTAAAACTGCTTACAGTCACGGTTTGTTTGTTACCGGCCCGCAGCCCATGCTGAACGAAATACCGCAATTATCGAGCCGTTATGAACGCAACCCCCTTGCAGAAACACGCCGTGTGGCAGCTGATCAAACCCTTTTGGGTGTCGGAGGAGCGATGGCGCGCCTGGATGATGCTGATCGCCATCGTCGTCCTGTCGCTCGGTCTGGTCTATATCAGCGTGGAGATCAACCAATGGAACCAGGTGTTCTACGATGCGCTGCAGAACAAAAACTACCCGGTATTCAAGGCGCAGCTGTGGCGCTTTACCTATCTGGCGCTGATCTTCATCGTGCTGGCGGTCTACAAGATCTACCTGACCCAGGGGTTGCAGATGCGCTGGCGGCGCTGGATGACGGAAAAGTTCATGGCAAAGTGGCTGGCGCACCAGGCGTATTACCACACCGAGCAGCAGCAGATCGTCGATAACCCCGATCAGCGTATCGCCGAAGATCTCAACGTATTGACCCAGTATACCCTGTCGCTGTCGCTCGGGCTGCTCTCCAGCCTGGTGACGCTGTTTTCCTTTATCGACATCTTGTGGCACGTCAGCGGGCCGATGACCTTCGCGCTCGGCCAGCACGCCATCACGCTGCCCGGTTATATGGTGTGGTTCGCACTGCTGTATGCGGTGCTGGGATCGCTGCTGATCTGGTGGGTCGGCAAACCGCTGGTCATGCTGGGCTTCAACCAGGAACGGTACGAGGCGAACTTCCGCTTCGGCCTGATCCGCATCCGCGAAAACAACGACGCCATCGCGCTGTACCACGGCGAACCGCGCGAGGCGCAGCAGCTGGGCGATCGTTTCGACACCATTCGCAGCAACTGGTGGGCAATTATGCGCATCACCCGGCGGCTGAACATCGCCACCAACTTCTACGGCCAGTTCGCCATCGTGTTTCCCCTGCTGGTGGCGGCGCCGCGCTACTTCTCCGGCGCCATTCAGATGGGCGGCCTGATGCAGATCGCCTCGGCCTTCGGCCAGGTGCAGGGTGCGCTGTCATGGTTTATCGATGCGTTTAACGATTTGGCGACCTGGAAAGCCTGCGTCAACCGTTTGGCCGGCTTCAACGCCGCCGTCGATCAGGTGCATCATCAGCCGCGCGGCATTCAGCTGCGGGAAGAGACCGCCCATCCGTTAACGCTGGATAACCTCAGCCTGAACTTGCCCGACGGCCAACCGCTGCTGGCCGGCGCCGAGATGACGCTGCAACGCGGCGATCGCCTGCTGATCGTCGGCCCTTCCGGCTGCGGCAAGTCGACGCTGCTGCGGGCCATCGCCGGTATCTGGCCTTACGGCGCGGGCGCCATCGGGGTAGCGGCCAACGCCAACACGCTGTTCCTGCCGCAGCGCAGCTACATTCCGATCGGCACGCTGCGCGAAGCGTTGAGCTACCCGAGCCTGGCGTCGGAATACAGCGATTCGCAGCTGATGCGGGTGCTGGAGAACTGCCGCCTGAAGCACCTGCAGCGCTGGCTGGATACCTCCGCTAACTGGAGCCATCGCCTGTCGCCGGGCGAGCAACAGCGACTGGCGTTCGCCCGCGCCCTGTTGATTCGCCCGAGTATTCTGTTCCTCGACGAGGCCACCAGCGCGCTGGACGACGAAACCGAACAGTTGATGTACTGCCTGCTGGTGGATGAACTGCCGGACGTGACGCTGATCAGCGTGGCGCACCGCAACAGCGTGGCGAAGTACCACCAGACCTGCTGGCGCTTCAGCCGCAGCGAAGATCAACCGGCGCGCCTGGCGCTGAGCCCGCTGCCGGTATAACCCGCAGAGCCGGGCGCGGTAGCGCCCGGCGTTCGTTCAGATGCCGTCGGTCTGCACGTCTTCGCATTTCATCCGGCGGCGCTCATGCCACAGGCTGGTCAGACCGCGTTTGCCGCACGCCAGCGCCACCTCGCGAAACTCATCCAGGCTCAACCCGTCGCGCTCCAGCATCATTTCCGCCGCCAGCTGCATATTGACGCCAGTGAGCACTTCGCAATCGCCCTGCGCATCGGCCAGTTCGCAGGCGCTGCGAAACGGCGAGCCGCCGAGCATGTCGGTGAGAAACACCACGCCGTCCGGCTGCGCCACCGCCGCCAACGCCGAGCGCAAGGCGTCGTTGAGCTGCGCGGTGCTCATCTGTTCGGGAAAATCGACCGCCGCACAGTGCGGCTGCGGCCCCACCACCTGTTCCACCGCCTGCAACAGCCCGGTGGCGAAGCCGCCGTGGCCGGTAATCACAATGCCTGGCATAGCTCGCTCCTCACAAAATACCGATAAATTTGCCCGCTACGCCGATCGCTACGGTGACGCCAATCAGCTTCACCGGCGAGAAACCGCGCTTCATCAGGAAGAAAATGAGCAGCGTGAAGCACAGCGGCAGCAAGTTGGGCATCAACTTGTCCAGCACGTCGGTCTGCAGCGCCACGCTGGCCTTGCCGGCATGCATCACCAGCGGCGTGGACAGGTGCACATACGAGGCCACCAGCGCACCGATCACCGTCATGCCGACGATCGACGCGGCGTGAGAAATGCGCCGGGTGTGGGTCTTCAACAGCGCCAGCGCGCTGGTGCCGGCCTGATAACCGTAGTGCGCCAGCCCGAAGCGCAGGCCGAAGTGGAACAGGTTGAACAGCAGCAGGAAGACGATCGGCCCGAACAGGCTGCCCTCCAGCGCCAGCGAAGCACCTATCCCGGCGCAAATCGGCAGCAGCGTCAGCCAAAACAGCGCGTCGCCGATGCCGCCGAGCGGCCCCATCAGTGCCACTTTCACCGCGCGAATAGTGGAGATCTTCTCCTTGTTCTGCTCCATCGCCAGCACCAGGCCGGACAGGAAGGTAACGTCGAACGGGTGCACGTTGATAAATTCCATGTGCATCTTCATCGAGTTGGCCAGATCCTGCGGGTTGCGGTGGATCTTGCGCAGCCCGGGGATCAGCTGATACAGCCAGCCGCCCGCCTGCATGCGTTCGTAGTTGAACGAGGCCTGCAGCAGCAGCGAACGCCAGGCCATGCGGTTGATGTCGCCGCGCGTCAGCGCTTCGGCGGGCTGGCTGTCCAGATAGTCGTCCTGCTCTACCTGGCTGGTGGCCAGCGCCTGCGCCATGCGTTGCTCGGCCTTTTGCGCCAGCAGATCGTCGGAATCGTTAAATGCCATCTTCGGCGTCCTCCTGCGGAGCGGGCCGGGCCGTCGCCTCTGCCGCGCCGCGTTGCGTGTTGAAGAAGTCGATCAGGGCGATCGCCAGGGCGCCCAGCGCCACCGCCAGAATCGGCAGCTTGAGGAACGTGACCGAGATGAAGCCGAGAATAAAATAGGCCACGTAGGTTTTTTTCATCATCACCTTCATCAGCAGCGAGAAGCCGATCGCCGGCATCATGCCGCCCGCCACCGCCAGCCCGTCCAGCAGCCAGCCCGGCGCCTTCTGCACCATGGCGCTGGCCGCATCAGCGCCGAAGTAAATCGGCAGGAATGCCACCACGAAATAGAAGATGAACAGGATGCTGATACCGAGGTAGTTCACCCGTTCGATGCCGCGCCAGTTCAGCGCTTTCACCATGCGATCGCAGCGGTGCATCATCGGCGAGAACAGCGTAAACAGCAGCGTGATGCAGCCCTGCACCGCAATCGAGAACGGCACCGCCACGCCGATCGCCACTTTAGGGTCGGCCTTGGTCAGAATGGCGAACGCGGTGCCGATCACCCCGCCGATCACCACGTTAGGCGGTTGGGCGCCCGCCAGCGGCACCATCCCCATCCACACCAGCTCCAGCGTACCGCCCACCAGCAAGCCGGTGTAGACGTCGCCCAAAATCAGCCCCACCAGCGGCCCCATCACCACCGGCCGGTGGAAGTGGGTCAGGCCGTCGAACAGGTCAACCCCCGCCAGCCCGGCCAACAGCGCAATCAATAACGCATCCGTCAACATGCTTTCCCCCTGGCTCAAAAGAGCAGTTTGCCGATCGCCTCGCCCGCCTCATCCGGCACCCGGCGTACCTCGCACTCCACGCCCAGCGCCGCCAGCGCGCGAAACGCGGCCACGTCGCCGTCGTCCAGCGACACCGTTTTGTGCACCTGCCGCTTCCCCTCGGCGAAGTGCATGTTGCCGACGTTGACGAAACGGATCGGCACCCCGCCGCGCACCAGCGTCAACACGTCCTGCGGCGTTTTGCACACCAGAAAAATCTTCTGCCGATCCGCCGCCTTGTGGATCACGTCGATGGTTTTCTGCAGCGTGAAGTAGCGGGTCTGCACCCCTTCCGCCACCACCATGTCCATCAGGTTCTGCTGCACCGGATCGGCGGCGGCCTCGTCGTTGGCCACCACCACCAGGTTGGCGCCGAGGGTGTTGGTCCAGGTCACCCCCACCTGGCCGTGCACCAGGCGGTTGTCGATGCGGGTCATTAAAATGTTCGGCATGTCAGCGGCCCTCCGGGTAGCAGGCGGCGTGATAATCGTCGAGCACCTGCGTCACTTTATGCAGCACCCACTCCTGCGGATCGGCGCTTAACTCGCCGGCGTTCAGCGCCCGCGCCTGATCCGGCAGGTACTGGCTGAGCAGCGCCAGCGGCGCCGGGCTGCGGCGCAGGTTGTCCAGCAAACCGTCGACCGCCTGCTGCACCTGCGGCTGCGGCCAGTAATAACGCACCCGATCGCTCAGGCTGTAGTGGCGATCGAGATACTGTTGGTGCGGTGTGCCGTGGTAGTAGCGGCTCCACTGCTGCGGCTGCTCGCGCATCACCTGCTCCAGCGTGGCGCATAGCTGCGCCGACTGGCGTTCCCCCAGCCATTCACGCTCAATGCGATCGAGGGCGAACAGCGCTTCGCGCAGCGCGAAGGTCAGCGCCGGCCCCACCTTCAGGATGGCGAAGTGATCGCGTACCAGCTGACGGTAGGCCTGCGGTGGTTGGTAGTCCGTGGAGTGCGCTTCATAGATCATGCCCGGCTGCCGTTCGATGAAATGGCTCAATGCGTCGGCGCGCTGCGGTTGGTAATGCTCAACGCTGTGGTGATCGAACTCGACGCCCGGCTGCACCACCAGCGCGATAGTTCGCTGCCAGGCATCGTTCAGCTCGGCCTTTTGCCAGGCGATGCGGTGCGTTTCCAGCGTTTGCGCCACCGCCTGCGGCGTGGTGACCTGCAGACCCGCCAGCGCCTCCTGCGCGCCGCCCGGCACCGGCACTTCGGTGCCGATCACATAAACCGGCGCTTCGCCGCCGCTCTGCGCCCAGGCCCGCTCCGCCACCGCGCACAGGCGCGCCGCACGCTCGGCGACCGTGGCATCCCCCAGAGGAGCGGGATCGCCGGCGCACGACATAGAACAATCGAGGTGAATTTTGCGAAAGCCGGCGCGAACGTAATCGTCGATCAAGGTTTCCGCCAGCGCCATCGCCTCCTGAGCCGGGCGATCTTGCCAGGCGTTGGGCCCCAGATGATCGCCGCCCAGCCACACGCGATCGCGCGCCAGGCCAACCTCATCCGCCAGGCGCCACAGCGCATCGCGGAACTGGGCCGCCGTTTGGCCGGTATAGCCGCCGAACTGATTGACCTGGTTGGACGTCGCCTCTACCAATACCGGCGTGCCGCGCGCTTTGGCCTGCCGCAGCGCGGCCTTCAGAACCCAGGGATGGGCGGAACAGACGGAAAAGATCCCGACCGGCATACCGGCCTTGTGCTGCTCGACAAGCTGTAACAACTGCTGCATGAAGCCCCCACGCAGGCGCCCTGCTACCGATCGGCGATGATGACCTCCACGCCCAGCTCGGTTAACGCCCGCTCGTAATCGTCCGGAAGACGGCTGTCGGTGATCAGCCGATGGATTTGTCCGGCTTCGCGAATCATGCAAAAGCTCTTGCGACCGAATTTGCTGGCATCCGCCACCGCGATAATCTCGCGCGCCACCTCGCACATCACGCGATTGAGGTGCGCCTCACCGGGGTGAGGCGTGGTGATGCCGGCGCTCAGATCGAACCCGTCGACGCCCAAAAACAGCTTGTCGAAGCGGTACTGACGCAATTGCTGCTCGGCAGCCGGACCATAGAGCGAGTAAGAGTTGCGGCGTACGCTGCCCCCCAGCACCATGACTTCCACCCCGTCGTTTCCCGAAAGCTCGTAGGCAATGTTCAGCGCATTGGTCATCACTACCAGATCGCGCCGCCCCTTCAGGAACGGCACGATCTGCGCGGTGGTGGATCCGGAATCGAGGATCAGCGCATCGCCGTCGCGCACATAGCCGGCCGCCGCGTTGGCGATCAGCGTTTTGACGTCGCGATTCAGCCGCCCTTTATCCCGCAGCGGCCGATCGAAAGCGAATTGCTGATTGAGCATTGCGCCGCCGTAAGCGCGCAGCGCACACCCTTTTCGTTCCAGAAAGCGCAGATCGTTGCGGATCGTCACCGTGGATACCGCAAACTGTTTGCTGAGCTGCTCCACGCGCACGCTGCCGTGCTCGCATAACAGATCGATGATGTGTTCACGTCGCTTTGCGGTATTCACTGGCATGAGCTGCGGTCCTCAGGTTTCCGGCATCGCCGGGGAGAAGATGGCTTTCGCTCTACTGCGCTGGCATTACAGCAAAGCGAAAGCAATGAAATTGTGATCGGGCTTACAGCCCCGTTTTAGCAAAAAAACCGCCAAAAAACCTTTCGAATCGAAACGGATCGAAAAGCCAAAAAGCGGAAAGGGGGAAAAGTGAAATGCTATGACGGGCGCAAGCGCCGGGGAGTTACGGCGCTGGCGGCAAGGAAAGCGAAAGCGGCGCGTGGCGCGGCCCGCGCCATGACTTTTAGTTCACTCAGTGACCAGGATCACATAATGGCAATTATCCTGCGGCTGGCGGAGGTTAACCGCCGCCATCCCACCGGGCCATACCCTTGTCAGCGCGAGCCATCTTCCCTACACTTGCGATCGGATACCGTCGATTTGTCGGTACGTAAGCGTTAACGTCAATCAACGCATCACGCCATGCAGCACGGATTGACTGCATGCCCTGGTGCGAGGAACCCATGCCGCAACCCGCTTCATCCCCAGCGTCCACCGCGACCCCGCGTCGCCGGTTACACCGCCCTGTCCTGCTGATCGTCGGCATTATGCTGATCGCCGCCAACCTGCGCGCCGCCCTGACCAGCGTCGGCCCACTGTTGGAGCAGATCCAGCAACAGCTGGCGTTGTCCGCCACCGCCGCCGGCCTGATCAACTCGCTGCCGCTGATCTTGTTCGCCGTTCTCTCGCCGTTGACCCCGGCGCTGGCGAAGCGCATCGGTATCGAGCGCACCCTGGGCCTCGCCCTCGCGCTGCTGGTCTGCGGCATCGCGCTGCGTTCCCTGCCGCAAGACGCCATGCTCTGGCCGGGCAGCATCCTGATCGGCGCCGCCATTGCCTTCGCCAACGTGGTGCTGCCAACGTTGGTGAAAAGAGATTTCCCGCATCGCGCCGCCGCGATGATCGCCGCCTATGCGGCGGTGATGTCACTGGTTGCCGCCATCGCCTCCGGTCTGGCGGTACCGCTGGCTGCCCTGGCCGACCTCGGCTGGCGGTTCTCTTTGCTGTGCTGGGGCTTGCCCGCGCTGTTGGCGCTGCTGGTGTGGTTGCCACAGCTGCGGCGCTCCGCCATACCCGCCACCAAAGAGCCGCAACCGACGGAGCCACAGCGCTATCGTTCTCCCTGGGGCAGCGCGCTGGGTTGGCAAGTGGCGATGTTCATGGGGCTGCAATCGATCGCCTTCTACACCATCATCGGCTGGTTCAGCGCCTTTGCCGCCAGCCACGGCACCTCAGCTCAGCAGGCGGGTTTCGAGCTGTTCGTTTACCAGGTGGTGGCGATCGTCGCCAACTTTGTCATGGTGGTGATTTTGCCGCGCGCGCACGATCAGCGGGCAATCGCGCTGGGCAGCTCGCTGCTGATCTTTATCGGCGTCGGGGGATTATTGGTGCAACCCGCCAGTTCACTGGTGTGGCTGACGTTTGCCGGGTTGGGTGCGGGGAGTTCGCTGGTGCTGGCGCTGTCGTTTTTTGGATTGCGCAGTCAGCATCATCATCAGGCGACGCTGCTGTCGGGTATGGCGCAATCCGTCGGTTATCTGTTGGCGGCGCTGGGGCCCACCCTATTCGGCCTACTGCACGACCTGACGGAAGGTTGGCGTTTGCCGTTAATCGCCCTGCTGTGCCTGACCGTCTTGCAAATGCTGTTCGGTGCGCTGGCCGGCCGCCGCCGCGTGATCAGCTAACGCCGCTGCGCGATGGGGGCCGCGCCGGCTCAGAGTCGGTATCCTGCCACAAGTCTTCAATAAAGGCGCGCTGCTCATCGCTCAGCACCCATGACGGCGGAATTTTGGACTGTGCGCGGCGTTCAGCGCCCTCACGGTTTTTAGCCTGCTTTTTGTTCACGAATCGCCTTCCTGCTTAACCTGCTAATTCAGTAACCAGTAAATCACGGCGGCGGTGAACAGCCAGAACAGCCCGCTACCGATAAATACACACAGCCATGCTCTACGTTTGATATCTGATCCATCCTTGCTCACCACAGCGCCCTCAACCAATAGATTAAACCATTCAAATGGTGATTATCGATCTGTTTTAACGATCGATAAAGTCGTTTTTTCCTATGGAAATTAAAAAAACAGCTGCTAGCCATAGACCTGCATCACCGCCTCAGTAAGAACGGCACCGTGGATATCACTGTTATCGGCAGGCGATAACTTGTATTGATAGGCGAACGAACGTGCAGTGTGCCACACCTTGCAAGGTCAAAATTAAACCACTGGTAAATAATTCAACTATCAATTATTTGACTGGCCGTAAGCCAAATCGGCAACAGACAGCGCTGAAGGCGGGGGAGAAAATGAAGCGACGTACTGGGATCATACGAAGAGAAGCACCGGCCCGTTTGGTTTCGCTCGGGCCGGCGTGAATTAACCGATTCTGCTGACGGAATCCCGGCTGGCGTGTTCACGCTCGCTGCCGATCAGCTCACGTAAGTGACCTGAGCGCATCTCCAGCAACCGATCGGCGTGTTCGAAATAGTGATCGTCATGGCTGATGGCAAACACCGTTTTGCCCATCGCTCGCAGTTCTGGCAACAGCTCGCGATAGAAAATGCGCCGGAATTGCGGATCCTGATCCGCGGCCCATTCATCCAACAGCAAGATATCGCGCTGTTCCGCCACCGCCAGCAGCAAAGCCAGACGCTTGCGCTGCCCCTGCGACAGTTGCGGGTTGGTCACCCTGGTGCCGTCAAACTGCAGTTTGCTTTTCATATTCAACCGCTCGAGCCAGACGGCGACCAGATCCGCATCGGGTTCGCCGCCTTCCGGCCCTTGCAAGCGATCGAACTGATGAAAATCGGTGAAAATCGCCGAAAACAGTCGACGGTAGTCCGGCATATCCGCCGCGGTCTGTGCGACACCATCCAGAACGATGTGACCACTCACCGGCCGGTACAACCCGGTCAACAGCATCGCCAGCGTTGACTTGCCGCTGCCGTTGCCGCCGATCAGAAAGACCAGCTCACCACGCCGCAGCGTCAGATTGAGCGGCCCGACGGCAAAACCGGGCTGCTGTTCGGTATCTGCATAATGAAAAACCACGTCACGCAGCTCCAGCGTCTGCCAGGAACGGCTGACGGCGGCAGGAAACGCCGGTTGATACTCGGCCAGGCGCAGCGTCTTCAGCTTGTTAAAGGCCACTTCGGCGCTGACCAGCGTCGGAAACGCCCCGACCGCCTGCAGTAATGGCGTGCGCAGGAACAGCAGCGTCAGTGAATAGGTGGCGGCCACCGTCGAGTCCGCCCATCCCAGGCTGTTGGCCATAAAGAACACCAGCCCGATCGCCCCCAACATCATGATATTTGACCAGTTGAGCGCACTCAAATGGAAGGTATCGGCGCGAATGATATGGTGGCGATAAGCTTGCGCATCGGGCTGGTAGGCCTGTTCGTACAGCGCCTGCGCACGCTTGCGGTTTAACGCCAGTTCCTTGCGACCGTCAATCACCGACTCATAACGATGATAGAGACGCTCTTCTGACTCGCGCAAGCTGGCCATATGACGATAAACCCGTGATACCAGGCAGCCGCTGCCCACGACGGTCACCGCCACCCAGACTGCCGTGACCGCCAGCATTTTCGGCGATAGCCATCCCAGATAGGCCGCCGCCCCCAGGGTTAAAATCACCCCTTGCACCAGTTCAGGCAAGCGCACGAAGGCGACGGTAATATTGCGGATATCGCTGGACAGGCTGGCCAACAACGAGGCGCTGCCCAACTGTTCAAGGCGTTCAATATCGGTATCTAAAATACGCTTCACCAGTTGCCCACGCAGGCGATAGACGAAGTAGTGGCCCAATGTCGTCAGCGCCAATTGCGAGCCCAGCGTGACCGCCATCAGCAATGCCAGCAGGGCGAGAAACATCGGCAGCACGGCCAATGCATCGCCGCCGGCCTCCATCAGGTATTGATTGATAAATGCAATGATACCGATACCTAAGCCGGCGCTGGCCAGGGTCAGCGCCATGACAGCCAGAAATGGCCAACGGTACTGGTGATAAACCACCCGTAGCAGTTCCATGAAAAAACCTCTGAAGTCGCGTTCTGGCAGGCATTGTAAGCGGCGGGAGAATGAGATCAAGACGAATTCTCATTGTTGACGAGGCCTCTGATTTCGCCGTCGAGGGCATTTTGATGATTGCTTATTGAAACAAGCGACTTACACTGACGCCTCTATCCGCTGAAGGGAACAGCCGATTATGCTCGCCACTCACGAATACGCCAACGACCTGATTCTGTTCGCCCTGATTGTCGACTGCGGCTCGTTCAGCAAGGCCGCGGAGAGCGCCGGCATCACCAGTTCGGTGGTCAGTAAACGCATCGGGCGGCTGGAAAAATCGCTGGGTGCCCGGCTGTTGTACCGCACCACCCGCAGCCTGACGCTGACCGAAAGCGGCCAGGCGCTCTACCAACAGGCCAAAGAGATCGGCACCAAAGTGCAGGAGGCGCTGTACGCCGTCAGCGAAAAGAGCGAAGAATTAACCGGTACCATCCGCATGTCGGTGCCGACCATTTCGGGCGAGCTGCTGCTGAGTGAAAGCGTGGCGGAATTTTGCGCTCTGCACCCCAACCTGAAAGTCGAGATGCGGCTGGAAAATCGCTTTGTCGATCTGGTAGAAGAAGGCATCGATCTGGCGATCCGCACCGGCACCATGCCGGATTCGAGCCTGATTGCCCGGCCGATCTTCGATTCCCGCTGGGTGATCGTCTGCTCGCCGGGGTACCTGGAAAGCCACCCGGAACCGCGCAGCGCCGAAGACCTGCTCGACCACAACTGCCTGACCTACACCTACCAGGAGAGCGGCACCGCCAACTGGCTGATGAAACGGCCGGGGCGCAACGAAATCTACGAGCTGCAGGTTAACGGCAACCTGTCGGCCAACAATGCGCGGGCGATCCGCAAAGCGGTGATCGGTGGCCATGGCATCGCCATGGTGCCGCGCTGCATGGTGTATGAAGATTTGCAAGACGGCAAACTGACGGAGATCCTGGCCGGCCACTGCGGCAAAGTCTTGGGCATTTATGCCGTCTATCCTTACACCCGCAATCTGCCGTTAAAAACCCGCCGGCTGATCGAACATATCATCGGTTCCTACCAAAATATCAGCCATTATTTTTGAGTTCCCTGCTCTGATTATTTCCCTGCGGCCGTAAAAAGCCGCGGGGATTACCGCATTTTTGGACATAATCTATTGAACATTACCGCTTAATTAATGTGAATCTGCGCATTCATCACACAAAAATACTTCTTATCAAACTGATTTTAAAGCAGTTAATTCACCCCCTTCGACCGGCGTTTTTTTCACCGCTGGCGCCGTTCGCCGATGTTAAAAAAATACCGCATGGCATCGTCGCCAACGTTGTGATTAGAATGAAAATGTTGCGCTAATTAACCTTTCAGCTACATGTCTCTGCCCATAAAAATAATAACCCTGAGGATCTTATGCCCCTGCTTTTCAGTATTGCGCCCATCATCCTGCTGATTTGGATGATGACCAAAAGGAATGGCGTGCCCTCTTACCTCGCCCTGCCGCTGACGGCCGCCGTGGTGTATGCCGTACAGCTCCTGTGGTTCGATGCCTCGCTGCGGCTGCTGCATGCCAATATCATCACCGCGCTGGTGTCGACGCTGACGCCGATCACTATCATCGCCGGCGCTATCCTGCTCAACAAACTGATGCAGGTAAGCGGCGCGGAAAACGTGGTGCGCCGCTGGCTGGAAACCATCAGCCCCAATCCCGTGGCCCAGCTGATGATTATCGGCTGGGCGTTCGCCTTTATGATTGAGGGCGCGAGCGGCTTCGGCACCCCCGCCGCCATCGCCGCGCCGATTCTGGTCGGGCTGGGCTTCAACCCGCTGCGCGTCGCCCTGCTGACGCTGGTGATGAACTCGGTGCCGGTCTCCTTCGGCGCCGTGGGCACCCCCACCTGGTTCGGCTTTGCCAATCTCGGCCTGTCGGACGCCAGCCTGCTGGAAATTGGCCGGCAGACCGCGCTGATCCACTTCGTCGCCGGCTTCGTCATTCCTCTGCTGGCGCTGCGCTTTCTCGTTTCCTGGCAGGATATTCGCCGCAATCTGCCGTTTATCCTGCTCAGCGTACTGAGCTGCACCGTGCCCTATCTGCTGCTGGCTCAGGTGAACTATGAATTCCCGGCACTGGTCGGCGGCGCGATCGGCCTGGCGCTGTCGGTGCTGCTGGCGCGCGGCGGCATCGGCCTTGCCCGCAGCGGCAAACCGATGAGCGCCGGGCAGGCGGTGCCGTTCTTGCAGGTGGTCAAGGCCATGACCCCGACTCTGCTGCTGATTGCTATTCTGATAGTGACGCGCGTCCATCAGCTGGGCCTTAAAGCGCTGCTCAACAACACCGCGCTGCTGTGGCAAGAAAACCTCGGTTGGCTCGGAGAGCTGCGCATCAGCCGGGCGCTGATCGTCGAACTGCAGCAGGTGCTGGGCACCTCCGCCGCCGCCGGCTACAAAACGCTGTATGTCCCGGCGCTGATCCCGTTCCTGTTGGTGGTGGTGCTGTGTATCCCGCTGTTCCGTCTGAATGGCGGCCAGGTGCGGCAAATGTTCAGCGAAACCGGCGGGCGCATCGCGCGGCCCTTTATCGCCCTGTTCGGCGCGCTGGTGATGGTCAACCTGATGATGCAGGGCGACGACAATGCGCCGGTGATCCTGATCGGTAAAGCGCTGGCGGCGCTGACCGGTGAGAGCTGGCTGCTGTTCTCGTCGTTCCTCGGCGCGCTGGGATCGTTCTTCTCCGGTTCCAATACCGTCTCGAACCTGACGTTCGGCGGCATTCAGCAGTCGATCGCCCAAAGCAGCGGCCTTGACGTCAATCTGACGCTGGCCTTGCAGTCCGTCGGCGGCGCCATGGGCAACATGGTGTGCCTGAACAACATTATCGCCGTCTGTTCGATCCTCGGGATCGGTAACGCCGAAGGCAAAATCATCAGAAAGACCGTGCTGCCGATGCTGGCGTACGGCGGGATTGCGGCCGGTATGGCAGCGATCCTCACGCTCTGACTGAACACTCGTTATCGCAAGCAAGACAAGAAGGTAAACACTATGATCATCTCCGCGTCAACCGACTACCGGGCCGCCGCCCAGGCCAAACTGCCGCCGTTTCTGTTTCACTACATCGACGGCGGGGCCTACGCGGAGCATACGCTGAAGCGCAATACCGCAGATCTGGCCGATATTGCCTTGCGCCAGCGCGTGCTGCGCAATATGTCCGAACTCAGTCTGGAGACCACGCTGTTCGGCGAGCAGTTGGCGATGCCGGTGGCGCTGGGGCCGGTGGGGTTGACCGGCATGTACGCCCGCCGCGGCGAAGTGCAGGCCGCGCGCGCCGCGGCCAAAAAAGGCATTCCGTTCACGCTGTCCACCGTGTCGGTCTGCCCGATCGAAGAGGTGGCGCCGGCAATCGATCGGCCGATGTGGTTCCAGCTCTACGTGCTGAAAGATCGCGGCTTTATGCGCAACGCACTGGAGCGCGCCAAGGCCGCCGGCGTGAAAACGCTGGTGTTTACCGTCGACATGCCGGTGCCGGGCGCCCGTTACCGTGACGCCCACTCGGGGATGAGCGGGCCTAACGCCGCCCTGCGCCGCGTGCTGCAGGCGTTTGCGCATCCGCAGTGGGCCTGGGATGTCGGCCTGCTCGGCAAGCCGCACGATCTGGGCAACGTCTCGGCCTACCGCGGCAAACCCACCAGCCTGGAAGACTACATCGGCTGGCTGGGCGCCAACTTCGATCCGTCGATTTCCTGGAAAGATCTGGAGTGGATCCGCGAATTCTGGGACGGCCCGATGATCATCAAAGGCATTCTGGATCCGGAAGACGCCAAAGACGCGGTGCGCTTCGGCGCCGACGGCATCATCGTCTCGAACCACGGTGGCCGCCAGCTGGACGGCGTGCTGTCGAGCGCGCGAGCCATGCCGGCGATCGCCGACGCGGTGAAAGGCGACATTACCCTGTTGGCCGACTCCGGCATCCGCAGCGGCCTGGACGTGGTGCGCATGATCGCGCTGGGCGCCGACACCGTGCTGCTGGGGCGCGCCTTCGTCTATGCGCTGGCGGCGGCCGGCGAAGCCGGGGTGGCTAACTTGCTGGATCTGATCGACAAGGAAATGCGCGTCGCCATGACGCTCACCGGCGCGAAAACCATCGCGGAGATCAACGCCGGATCGCTGGTCAGAAACGCCTGAATCAAAGCGGCTGCACGCCTTCCGGGTAGGCGTTGTAGCTCATCTTGCTGATGAAGGCCCCGGCCGGTGACACCAACACCCGGCCGGCGGCGTCCAGCCCGAGGAAAGTGCCGGTACAGCGCCCGGAAATAAAGTCGAAGAAGAACACCGAGCACACCGGGATAATCTTTTCCCGGAAGGTGAACAGGAACATCTCGTCCTCAAACTTGTAGTAGGTGGCATAGTCCATATCGCCGTGGCCGAATTGCTCGCCGCGCAGGTTTTGCCAGGCATAGCGCTCGGTGTTGACGTAGAAGTGTTCGTAATAGTGGTTGGGGCTGTAGACGTTCAGCGTACGATGGCCGATCAGCTCGCGGGTCAGATGCGGCGCGACGCCACTCGGCGTGACGCCGACAATCCGGCCGACGTGGAAGCTTTGCTTGAGGCGCGAGCCCTTTTCCACGGTCTGTTCCGGCAACAGCGTGCTGCGCACCAGCAACGCCCGGCCGCTGTCACGATTGAGTACCAGCGTCAGGCACTCGTTGCCCGGCGACTGCAGCGGAATATTGAAGAAATAACGCGCGGCGGAGGTTTGCACCTCTTCGTAAGCGTCCTCGCCGCTCTCCCCACCCCAGGCCCACAGTACCCGCTGCCGATCGGCACTGAAACGCAGCGTGACTTCCCCGTCGTTGTCAAAGGCGATCTGCAGCGTTTTACCCCGCCAGTCCTGGGTGCCCGGTAGGCGGTTAGTGTCGATACCGCGCGCGAAATCGTCGTAATTCTTCCAGTCCGGCTCGGCATTTTGATTCAGTACGGATTGTTCAGCTGACATCTTCGCTTTCCTTGATTGAATGGGATGAAAACCGCCTCAAACGTCGGCGACGCCCGCCGGTTTCACCGCTCTGCGGCTCACCACCGCGGGGGCGGTTTCATCGAGAAAACAACTCAATACGCCGGCACACACGGCGCCGGCCGCCGCCAGCCACATCACGCTGACCAGCCCGTAGCGATCGGCGATCAGCCCGGCGATAAACGGCGCCAGACAGCCGCCAATCACCTCGCCAATCCCCATCACCAGCCCCAGCGCGGTCGCGATGCGGGCCGGCGACACCGTTTCAGACGGGATGGTGGCCATAAACAGCGTGAAGCAACCAAGGCCGGTATAAGACAGGAACACCAGTACGCCCAGCAGCCACGGGTTAACGACGTAGCTCAGGAACAGCGGGCAGCATACCGCCAGCAGCGAAAAGAAGATCAGCGTCGGCTTGCGGCCGAGGCGATCGGAGATCGCCGGCACCGCCACGCCCCAGAACACCCAGGCAGCGCCGATGGCGCTCATGATGCCGCCCATCGTGCCTTCACCGAAGCCACGGTCGGTCACCAAAAAATTAGGGGTGAAGGTAATGATGATCATGAACCAGGTGACGAACACGCAGGAGATCAGAATGCACAGCGCCACGTTCTTGATTTTAAACAGCTCGCCGTAAGCGCCTTTGTTCGCCGCCTTGCCGGCCGCCGGCGCGGCGCTGAAAGCGGGGTCCTTCTTGCCGTTCACATAGCGATAGATCAGCCACGCCAGAATGATGCCCGGTACGGCGGTCAGATGAAACGCCATGCTCCAGCCCCATTTCTGTGCCAGATAGATGATCAGCGGCGGCGCGATAATGCCGCCCAGCAGCCCCGGCGCCGCCCCCTGGATCAGCCCCATGTTGAAGCCACGGCGCTGCGGCTGCGATTTTTCCACCATCAGCGATTGCGCGATCGGCAACACCGGCCCTTCGGCGATCCCCATCAGCGCGCGGAAGATCAATAACATGGCAAAACCGCTGACCAACCCCGACAGCGCGGAGAACAGCGAAAACACCAGGATCGACAGGATCAGCATCGGTTTACGGATATTAAAGCGATCGGCAATCGCCCCCAGCCCGGCGCCGGACAACGCCCAGGTCAATGCCAGCACCGCCGACAACGTACCAAGATGCACGTTGCTCAGCTTCAAATCGGCGGCAATCATCGGAAACAGAAAAGAGATGGTCAGACGATCGACGAATACGCAGCCGAAAACAAAAAACAAAATGATCAGCAATCGGTTCTCTTCGCTCAATCGCGAGCGCTGTCCTGGCGAATTATTCATAGCGTCATTAGTCCATAAGTTAACTTATGAATGGCGAGCGGCCATGGCATAAGTCGGTTAAGCGCTCGGCCAAGAGAGATAATGGCCATCGGTCACGACAACAACTCATTAACATATTAACGATATAAACTTATCTCAAGCTACGGGCATGTCAAACGGCCGTTGAAAACGGCGACGGAGAGGCGATTCAGGTATTTTTCACAGAACGCGAATGACATGAAAATAAATCAACATTATGTTTTTAATGATTTAAATAAAATTAACCGGCACTTTTTAATTTTATCTAAAAAGCCAAAGCACCGTGATTTATAAACAGGTTAATAAATAAAACTTAATTCCTTCTTATAAATGGACGACATTTCCCTTTTCATCGGCCGCATTGCCCCACCCGCTTTATTATTTGAATCCGTTTGCTTTATCGCGGTTATGGCGCGAACGATTAACTCTATTGTGTTAATCAATAATCACGCCATGACATTATCAATGCTGAATAATAATAAAAGCGCAGGCCGTGACCGGAATCACAAACAGAACGCCCTTTAACGCCCTGTGAATGGGTTATTACCGGCGCGGCTAGCTTATGCCAACTCGATCCAACCCCGGATGAAAAAACGGCGGCATGATAAGCGGCAGGTAACCAGCAAGGAGATGAACATGACGACAGCACTGACAAAAGCCGGTTTCTGGCGCAAAACCGCCGACTCTTCATCGCTGCGTGAGCCACGCGTGCTGATTCGGGTCTACGTTGGCGAAGGCGAAATCGATCGCGCCATCGCGTTTTACGAGCAGCTGCACGGCGTAACGGCGGACATGCGCTTCGATTTTCCCGAGCATCGGTTGGTACTGGCGGCGGTGGGACCGTTTCTGATCCTGGAAGGGGCGGAAGAGCAGTTGCGCCCTTTCCGCAGCACTGTCGGCACGCTGCTGGTCGATGACATTTATCCCTACCACCAGCGGCTGCTGGCCGCCGGGGCCGAGATCTTCTTCGGCCCGGTGGAGGTGCCCACCGGCGCCTGTTTCAATGCGCGCCTGCCGGACGGCACGACTGTCGAGTACGTGCATCACCGGCCGCGCGCAGACGAATAAACCGCCTCAGGGCAGCACCGGCTTCATGGCGTAACGGCACAGATCCTTGCGCAGGCTGACCATGTACAGCACGATCACCGCCGAGAACGGCAGGCCGCACAGCACCACCGCGGTCTGCATCGCGCTGAAACTGCCGGCGTACAGCAACCCGGCGCACACCAACGTGGTGACCGCCGCCCAGAACACCCGCAGCCAGGCCGGCGCGTCATCATGGGCGGAACCGCCCTGGCAGGAGAGGTTCGCTATCATCAGCGTGCCGGAATCGACCGGCGTCAGGAACAGCACGAAACTGATCACCACCACGAAACCGGCAGTCAGTTGGGTATAGGGCAGGTATTCGAACAGCTTGAACACCGCCATCGGCGGATCGCTTTGCGCCACCTGCCCCAGGATCGCCTGCCCGCCTTCCAGCACCAGGCTGATGGCGGTATTGCCGAAGATCGACAGCCACGCCAGCGTGAAACCCAGCGGGATCAGCAGCACGCCGAAAATCAGTTCGCGAATGGTGCGCCCTTTGGAAATGCGCGCGATAAACAGCCCGACGAACGGCGCCCACGCCACCCACCAGGCCCAGTAGAACAGCGTCCAGGCGCCCTGCCACTGGCGCGCCTTGCCGTACAGATACATATCGAAGCTGCGGCTGACCAGCGAGGTCAGATAATCGCCGAGGTTTTGCAACATGCCGTTCAGCAGATTCAGCGTCGGCCCGGCCAGAAACACGAACAGCAGCAGCAGGCACAGGAAGCCGACGTTGATGTTCGACAACATGGCGATGCCCTTCTCGACGCCGGTGACCGCCGCCAGCGTGGCCACCACCATCATCACCACGATCAGGGCCAGCAGCACGCCGGTGCTTTGCGGAATATCGAACAGATAAAACAGCCCCGAGTTCACCAGCAGCGCGCCGATCCCCAGGTTGGTTACCATCGAGATCACCGTCACCAGAATGCCGAAACTGTCCACCAGATGACCAACGCCGCCGTGGATGCGTTCACCGAAGATCGGGTATAACGCAGAGCGCAGCGCCAACGGCAGGCCGCGGCAATAGGCGAAATAGGCCAGCGCGGTGGCGATCAGCGCATACAGCGCCCAGCCGTGCAGCCCCCAGTGCAAAAAGGTCAACGCCATCGCCTGTCGCGCCGCCTGCACGGTGCCGCCGCTGCCTTCCGGTGGCGACAGGAAGTGATCCAGCGGTTCATAAGCGCCGTAGTACACCAGCGCAATGCCGATGCCCGACGAGAACAGCATCGCCACCCACGAGGGATAGCTGAACTGCGGCGGCTCGTCATCCTGGCTGAGGCGAATATGGCCGAAGCGCGACAGCGCCAGCCAGAAGACGAATGCCATACAGGCGACCATCAACAGCATGTAGTACCAACCGAACACGTCGGCGACCCAGCTTTGTGCGGCGTTCAGCCACAGTTTGCTGGCGGAGGGAAACAGCACGACCAGCGATCCCAATAGCAGGATCACCGCCGCCGAGCCGAAAAATACCGGAGCATTCAATCTGACAGGTTCTTCGTCAAGCGATGGAGGAGTTTTTGTTGTCATTGGCAGGCTTCCATGGTGCGAAAGACAGACGATTTCAATGCAACTTTCAGTTAACATTTTATCGTCATTTATTTGACATTTTTGCAGCATATAGAGTATTGATTGACCGTTCAATCAATCAAATCCAAAGTGTGATTGGCCTATCAGTTGGGGAAAATATGTACCGCAGAGATATTCCGGAACAGCGTAAGGAGCAGCTGATTAACGCCGCCTTCGAGACCATTAACGTCGTCGGGCTGGCCGGCGTCACCCTGTCTCAGGTGGCGAAAGAAGCCGGGCTGTCGACCGGCATCGTCAGCCACTATTTTGGCGATAAAGAGGGGTTGCTGAGCGCCACCATGCGCAAAATCCTGCGCGATCTGCGCGACGCGGTGGCCGAATGCCGCGCGCAGGCGGCGAGCGACAGCCAGTCACAGCTGTTCGCCATTATCCAGGGCAACTTCCACCCCAGCCAAACCAACGCCGTGTCCATGCGCGCCTGGCTCGACTTCTGGGCCGCCAGCATGCACCAGCCGGTGCTGCGCCGCCTGCAGCGCGCCAACGATCGGCGGCTCTATTCCAATATTTGCTATCAGTTTCGCCGCGAGCTGCCGTTACGCCAGGCGCGTGATGCCGCACGCGGGCTGGCGGCAATGATCGATGGACTTTGGCTACGCGGTAGCCTGGCCGGTGATGAGACCGACCTGAAGCAGGACTGCCGCATCGCCTGCGACTACGTGGCACAGCGGCTCAATTCCGCGCAGCCGCTGGGGTGAACGCCCTCGTCAGCGCGATTCCTGCTCTTCGCTGTACTGGGTTTGCCACATCGCGGCGTAGCGGCCGTTCGCGGCCAGCAGCGCCTCGTGCCCCCCGCGCTCGACGATCTCCCCCGCCTCCAGCACGATGATCTCATCGGCGTCCACCACGGTGGAGAGCCGGTGGGCGATCACCAGCGTGGTGTGGTTGCGGCTCACCTCGCGCAGGTGCCCCTGGATTTCGCGTTCGGTCTGGGTATCCAGCGCGCTGGTCGCCTCGTCGAACACCAGGATGGCCGGATTTTTCAGAATGGTGCGCGCGATCGCCACCCGCTGCTTTTCACCGCCCGACAGCTTCAGCCCGCGCTCGCCGACCCGGGTGTCGTAACCGTCTGGCAGACCGACGATAAAATCATGGATATGCGCCAGCCGCGCCGCCCGCTCGATTTCTTCATCGCTGGAGCCGGTTTTGCCGTAGCCGATGTTGTAGCGCAGCGTATCGTTGAACAGCACCGTATCCTGCGGCACGATGCCGATCGCCTGCCGCAGGCTGGCCTGGGTCAGTTGGCGAATGTCCTGGCCATCGAGGGTAATGGCGCCGCTCTGCACGTCGTAGAAGCGGAACAGCAGCCGCGACAGCGTGGACTTGCCCGCGCCGGAGGCGCCGACCACCGCCACCGTGTGGCCCGCCGGAATGGTAAAACTCACCTGCTTGAGGATCGGCCGGCGCGTGTCGTAACCGAAGCTGACCGCATCGAACCGCACTTCGCCGCGATCGAGGCGCAGCGGCTGCGCATTCGGGCTATCGACGATTTCACGCTTTTCCTGCAGCAGATCGAACATGTTCTCCATGTCGATCAGCGCCTGGCGCACCTCGGAATAAATAAAGCCGAAGAAGTTCAGCGGCTGATACAGCTGCAGCAGATAGGCGTTGACCAGCACGAAGTCGCCGACCGTCATCGTCCCCTGCGTAATACCCTGCGCCGCCATGGCCATCATCACGATCAGCCCGATCGAAATAATGGCAGTTTGCCCCAGGTTGATCGCCGTAAAACTGAATTGGTTCTTGATGGCGGCGTATTCGTACAGCCGGCGCGACAGGTCGAAACGCTCGGCCTCGAACTCTTCATTGCCGAAGTACTTCACGGTCTCATAGTTCAGCAGGCTGTCGATGGATTTGCTGTTGGCATCGGCGTTGGCCTTGTTGAGCTCGCGGCGAAAGCGGGTGCGCCAGCTGACCGCCAGCACGGTAAACAGGATGTAGCAGCCGACCGTCGTCAGGATCGCCAGCGCGAACCAGCCGTTCAGCATATGCCACATGATCGCCGTGACCAGCGAGAGTTCGAACAGGATCGGCACGATGGAGAACAGCAAGCGCGACAGCACCGTGGCCACCGCCTGGGTGCCGCGCTCGATGGACAACGACAGCCCGCCGGTCTGGCGCTCCAGATGGAAGCGCAGGCTCAGCGCATGCAGCTGGCGAAACACCCGCACGCCCAGCAGGCGCGTGGCATTCTGGCTGACGTGAATGAACATCACGTTGCGCAATTCCTCAAACAGCGCGCCGCCCACCCGCGCTACGCCATAGGCGACGATCAGCCCCAGCGGCACCGCCAGCATTTTCGCCGTCTCGCCGCTCAGCGCATCGACCATCGCTTTGTAGGCCAGCGGCACCAGCGTGGTGCTGACCTTGGCCGCCACCATGAATACGAAGGCCACCACCAGATACCCCCGCAGGCGCGGGTTGTCTTTCGGCCACAGGTAGGGCAGCAGGAATTTCAGCAAACGGGAACGATCCATCATGTAATATTCATCTTCTCGGTCGGGATCGCGGCACACGGCCGCGCGGGGGTTATGAGTTTGGCCTGGCCGGCGGCGAACGCCGCAGCCATCCCGTTGTCCTGCGGCGGCAACTCAGCATCATCCGTCAGGAGAAGCGACGGCGGCTCGGGCAAAGTTCAGGCATGGAGGAGACAATCACATGACCCAGACGTATGCAAAGCGCTTTGCGCAGGTCTTTGACTATATCGACCGCCACCTGGACGAGGCGCTCACCGTCGAAAAACTGAGCGAAGTGGCCCACTTTTCGCGCTTTCATTTTCAACGCCAGTTTAGCGCGTATTGCGGCATCTCGGTGTGGCGTTATATCCAATGGATGAGGCTCAAACGCGCCTCGTACCGCCTGGCGTATAACCCACTGGAGCCAGTGATTGACATCGCGCTGGACGCCGGTTTTCAAAACCCGGAGTCCTTCAGCCGTGCCTTCAAACAGGCGTTCAGCCAAACACCAAGCCAGTTTCGCAAACGGCCGGCCTGGATCGATTGGCAGCAGCGCTTTCCCGAGCCGAAACACAAAAGGAAACAACCCATGAAGGTAGACATTGTCGACTTCCCGGCCACGCCGGTGGCTATGATCGAACATCGCGGCCCGTCCGCGCTGGTCAACGAAACCGCCGCGCGCTTTATCGAGTGGCGCAAAACCAGCGGCCTGTCGCCGGTCAGAAGCAGCCGCACTTTCGGCATCGCACCGCACGATCCGGCTACCACCGAAGCGCAGGACTTCCGCTTCTTCATTTGCGGCGAGGTCACGGCGCCGATCCCCGAGGACAACGCCTTTGGCGTGGTGAACAGCACGCTGCCGACCGGGCGCTGCGCGCTGCTGCGCCATCACGGCTCGCTGGATGGGCTCTCGGAAAGTGCCCATTATCTGTACCGCGAGTGGTTGCCGGCCAGCGGCGAGGAGCTGCGCGATTTTCCGCTCTATTTCCACTACCACAACTTCGTGCACGAGGTGGCGGAATATGAACTGGTGACCGATCTTTACCTGCCGCTGAAGTAACTGACATCTGGCTCCGCAAGGAGCCAGATTGACGTTAACAGGACGGCGACGAACCTTGCGGCGGCAGATAACGCTGCGGATCGAGCGCGGTAGCGCGGTAGCGGATCTGGAAGTGCAGGAACACCGAATCGGTGCCGGTGCTGCCCATGGTGCCGATCTTCTGCCCCGCCTTCACATCCTGGCCGTTGCGCACCAGCGTGGTGTCGTTGTGCGCATAGGCGGTAATAAAGTCTTCGCCGTGCTTAATCATGATCAGGTTGCCGTAGCCGCGCAGCTGGTTGCCGACGTACACCACTTTGCCCTTGGCGGAAGCGTAGATCGGCTGGCCGCGTTTGCCGGCGATGTCGATGCCCTTGTTGCCGCCATCTGAATTGGAGTAGGCCTGCACGATCCGACCGCTGGTCGGCCAACGCCAACAGCGGGCTGCGCCCGGCGGCGGCGTTTGCTTGGCGATCGCGGCGGAAGACGCTTTACGGCGCGTGGCGGCGGTTTTGGTCGGCGCGCTGCCGCTCAGCCGCAGTTTCTGCCCCACTTCCAGGTTATAAGGCGGGCGTATCTTGTTGATTCTGGCCAGATCGCTGACTTCGCTGTCGGTGATCCAGGCGATGTAGTACAGCGTATCGCCCCGTTTGACGGTGTAGGACTTGCCGGTGTAGCTGCCCTTCGGCAGTTTATCGTAGTCGCGGTTGTAGGTGTTTTTACCCGAACACCCGGCCAACAACAGCCCCAATGTCAGACACACCGCGATGCGGCGCCACCCAGCCCATTTGCTTCCTGTGCTCAAATCCAGTCCTCAGTCGTCGTTTCGGTTCTGATACGCGTCAGCCGCACAGTGTAACATTTGCGCCGGGTCAGTCAAAAACCCCCAGACGGTCTATGCTAAACAGGTAAGGATGACTGATTAATTACCCAACGACGAAATGGAGTACTGTCATGTTGAACCTCGACCGCAATAATCTGCCCCTCCTGAGTGAAGAACTGCTCAAAAAGCAACGCACCACCCTGCTGATCATCGCCTTCCTGCTGCTGGCGGGCGGCATCCTGTGCCTGGTCAATCCTTTTGCCTCCGGCGCAGCGCTGAGCATCGTGGTCGGCATCCTGCTGCTGTTGAGCGGCGCCGGGCTGATTATCGCCATGATCGCTAACCGGGCGCAGAATACCTGGCCGATGATCGGCGGCATTTTGCTGGGCGTGGCCTACCTGATTATCGGCTATGTGTTCATCACCAGCCCGCTGGCGGGCATTCTGGCGCTGGCGGTGTACCTCGCCGTACTGTTCGCGCTCGGCGGCATCGCGCGCCTGGCAGCGGGCTACATGCGCCGCGGGCTGCCGGGCAACTGGCTGCAGTTCGTTATCGGCGTGCTCGACTTGATCATCGCCTGGATGCTGATCGGCTCAGGCCCGGCGGCGTCGGTCACGCTGGTGACGGCGATCGTCGGCATCGAGATGCTGGTCAGCTCCTTTGCACTGTTCCAGGCGGCGAATCTGTTTAAACGCGCCTGACCCTACCGGCCCGCCGCCGCGGGCCCCATCGCTTTCGTTGTTTCCAGACAAAACAAGGCGATACCCCCTCTGCTTGTCCGTGGTTATCTTCATCGGTAAGTGCCAATATAAGACGGAGACAAGGGAGCAAAAGCCGATGACCACCCATTCCAACCCGCTGAACTCACGGGAAGTTTGCCTGCAATTACGCCACTTCAATCAGGTAATCGGGCAACAATGTCGCAATATGGCGCGCCAAAAAGCCACCTGCCCGTGCTGCCTGGCGGACATTGCCACCGGCTGCGACGCCGGTATCAAACTGTGCGGGCAGCAGCTAGCCAAACCCAGCCCGCAAACCCCGTTATTCCAACAGATTCGCAACTTGCTGCTCGATCTGCGCGCCGAAGCGAAAGGGGTTCGCCGAATCGAGACGCTTAATCGCACCAACAATGAAATATCCTGGCTGTTGCGCGAGCTGTATTTCGAGACGTTCTGACTCCGCCTTTGTCGGGGCCGCTAAAGCGCCAGGCTGTAGTAATGCTCTTCCTTTTCAATCTTGCCGGTGAAGCGAAAGCCGTAGGCGAGATACAGGCTTTTGGCGACGAGATTATGCTCATCAATCATTAACGTCACCTGCTCTACGCCGTGCAGCCTGAAATGCGCGAGTATCGCGGCGAAGCTCTCACGCCCCAACCCCTGCCCCATAAACTTATGGTCAAGCATATAGCGACACAGCTCAGCCTCATGCGGGTTATGCGGCCAGCGCTTGTACATGAAAAAACCGATGAGTTCGCCGTCGCGGTAGAGCGCGCGGGGCTGGCATTCCGGAAAAAACGCCGCCTCGGAAATGGAGATGGCGTTACAGCAAATAAACGCCTCAAACACGGTGCCAACACCGTCTTGATTCGACGTCAGTTCGCACACGTCAAACAGGTTGTCGCGGTTAATCTCGCGTATTTCAATCATAACGGTATCCCAGTAGAAGTAAGCGGCGAACTCAAGCATTAACCCTGGCGCTAACCATTGCTCTGCAGTCAGCTCGCTACTTTAACGCATCGCAGCCGGCATACAACGCCTCCCACTGTTCACGCCACTTTACGACCGCCGTCACACCTCGCCACCGCCAAATTGCGTTGGTTATAGAGTCGTCTACAATTCAATCGAATTACCCCCTACAACATCAGAAATTATTATTATTAGAGGTGATTATGTTACAGAAACACGAAAACGTAATAAGTATGACTGTACTAAGCCCGCAAGCCACCCAACAACTGATGCCTTCGTTTTCCTCCTTGCCCCACACGCAACACGCCGACGGAAAATATCGCCTGCGCCGTTATTCGGTCGTCAAATACCTCAACCCCAACGTCGCCGAAGTGGGGCCGCGCACCTTCATGCAGTCCGATCAGATCAACCACTTCCAGGGCAACGTGGTGCGCCGCTTCGAGCCTATCGACAGCGCCGTACTGCAGAGCGCCGGCATGGCGGAGATGTGCAACCTGTTTGCAGAAAGCAACGAACTGCCGGAAGGCGCCGAGATAGAGATCCACCAGATGCGCGTGGTCGCCATCGAGAAAGACACCCAGGTGGCGCCGGAAGGTATTCACCAGGATGGCTTCGACCATATCGCCATGATCGCCATTCACCGGCACAACATCGTCGGCGGTGAAATCATGCTGTACGACGACAGCCACCACGATCCCTTCTTTAAAAAAGCGCTGGCGGACGGTGAAGCCGTGCTGCTGGCGGACAGCAAACTGTGGCACAACGCTACGCCGATCAACGCCGTAAGCCCAGCTGAAGAGGGCCATTTGGATCTCTTCGTCCTCACCGCACGGGGAGAGAAAGCATGACCTTTACGCCCGAGCTCGCCCGACGCCAGTTCAGCGCCCTGTCCCAGCACATCGACGGCAAACCGGCGATCTTTTTCGACGGCCCCGGCGGTGCACAGGTTTCACGGGGCGTGCTGGAAAAAATGACCGACTATCTGGGGAAATACAATGCCAACCTGGGCGGCCACTACTTCTCCAGCCGGGTCACCGGCGAGGTGATGGGCCAGGCGCGAGAATCGGTGCGCGCCTTGTTAAATGCGCCTTCGCCCGACAACATCGTCTTCGGCATGAATATGACCACGCTGACCTTTCATCTCAGCCGCATCATCAGCCGCGACTGGCGGGCCGGCGATGAGGTCATCGTCACCGCGCTCGATCACTACGCCAACGTCTCCAGCTGGCAGCAGGCTGCCGCCGACAAAGGGGCCGTGGTGCATCAGATACCGCTGGAGAGCGCCGACTGCGCATTGGACGCCGCGAAAGTGTGTGAGCGCATCAACGCCAACACCCGCCTGGTGGCGGTCAGCTACGCCTCCAACGTCACCGGCAGCATCGTCGATATCAAAACCATCGTCGAAGCCGCGCATCGGGTCGGCGCGCAGGTGTATGTCGACGCCGTGCACTATGCGCCGCACAACCTGATCGACGTACAGGCGTTAGGATGTGACTTCCTGGTGTGCTCCGCCTACAAGTTCTTTGGCCCGCACGTCGGCATGGCCTACCTCGCACCGCAGTGGCTGCAACGCCTGCGGCCTTACAAGGTCGAGCCGGCCACCGATGTCGGCCCCGGCCGTTTCGAGACCGGCACGCAGAGCTTCGAAGCGCTGGCCGGCGTCGCGGCCGCGATCGACTATCTGGCGCAGTGGGGAACGCCCGACGCGCCGTTAAGGCAGCGTTTGCAGGAGAGCTTCGCCGCCTACCATCGGCATGAAGAGGCGCTGTGCCGCCACTTTTTGCAACGGCTGCAGCACCTCGACGGCGTGCGACTCTACGGCCATTCACAGGCAGACAGCGCGCGCCGCACGCCAACCTTCGCCCTGACCTTCAGCGGCCAGACGCCTGACGCGATCGCCCGCCGCCTGGGGCAGCACAACATCTGCGCCGGCAGCGGGCATTTCTATGCGCTGGGTCTGATTCAGCAGTTGGGGTTACAGGACGGCGGCGTGCTGCGCATCGGCATGATGCACTACAACACCCAGGGCGAAATAGACGCGCTGTTTAAGGTGATCGCCGAAGATATACTCAGTTAACTCGCCACATCGGCCCGCTCACCTTATTGAGCGGGCCATCGCGGCACGCTGGGGGTAGAATCAAGGGGATTTTATTTTAGAAATGGATTTTTACTTTGCGAAAATATGCAGTTATCGCCGCCGCGTTGATGATGTCTTCCTGCGCCACGCCGGAGAAATGGGAAGCGCAAACGGCAACCCCAACGCCCCTTGAAGCGGCCAGAACAAGCTGCCAGCAGGCAGCCGAACAGCGCTATCCCGTGAATCTGTCTTTACGCGCCAGCTCACCGACCTTCTCCTCCATGACGATCAACGGCACAGAGATCCCCAATACCGGTGGCGGCGCCTTTCCCTCGGACAGCAATGAAATGCGCAGAACAGAACACGTTAATGCCTGCATGAAATTGGAAGGATGGGAAAATAAAAATAAGGTGACGGGGTTATTGGCATTTTTATTTAACTAACGGCAACACGGAATAGCTCGAAATTACCGCGCTCAGGCAGCGGTAATTCCGCCCTATTGACCGGCACCGACAGCCTGACTATTTTGCTACGATATAACAGGTTACACCTCTCCTCCATTCAGGGCGATAATCAAACAAATGGAATAAATCAATTTATGAGTGAGAAAGACACCCCCCTAAAAAAGCCGCAGAGCCATATCAACAAAGCGGTATTCTTTACCTCTGCAGTCCTCATTTTTCTTCTGGTCGCGTTCGCCGCCTTTTTCCCCGACGTCGCTGACAAGAACTTCAAACTTCTGCAGCAACAAATTTTCACCAACGCCAGCTGGTTTTATATTTTGGCCGTGGCGCTGATTTTGCTCAGCGTGACGTTTCTGGGGCTTTCCCGCTACGGCGACATCAAACTTGGCCCCGATCATGCGCAACCCGATTTTCGCTACCACTCATGGTTTGCCATGCTGTTTTCAGCGGGAATGGGCATCGGCCTGATGTTCTTCGGCGTGGCTGAGCCGGTGATGCACTACCTCTCGCCGCCGGTCGGCACGCCCGAAAGCGTCGAGGCGGCCAAACAGGCCATGCGCCTGACCTTTTTCCACTGGGGGCTGCACGCCTGGGCGATCTACGCCATCGTGGCGTTGATTCTGGCCTTCTTCAGCTATCGGCATGGCCTGCCGTTGACTCTGCGCTCTGCGCTTTATCCGATCATCGGCGATCGCATTTATGGCCCTATCGGCCATGCCGTCGATATCTTCGCCGTCATCGGCACCGTATTCGGGGTCGCAACCTCGCTGGGTTATGGCGTGTTGCAGGTCAACGCCGGGCTTAACCACCTGTTTGGCGTGCCGATCAACGAAACCGTTCAGGTGATCTTGATCGTGGTGATTACCGGGCTGGCCACCATTTCCGTGGTTTCAGGGCTGGAGAAAGGCATACGCTTTCTGTCAGAGTTGAATCTTGGCCTGGCGCTGTTGCTCCTGGCTTTGGTCTTGCTGTTGGGGCCAACCGTCCTGCTGTTGAAATCCTTTGTGGAAAATACCGGCGGCTATCTGTCCGAGCTGGTCAGCAAAACGTTCAACCTGTATGCCTATGAGCCAAAATCCAGCAACTGGTTAGGCGGATGGACGCTGCTCTACTGGGGGTGGTGGCTCTCCTGGTCGCCTTTTGTCGGTATGTTCATCGCACGGGTTTCCCGCGGCCGAACCATCCGCGAATTTGTCACGGGCGTGCTGTTCGTCCCGGCCGGCTTCACCCTCATGTGGATGACGGTGTTCGGCAACAGCGCCATTTACCTCATCATGGAACAGGGCGCGACAGACCTCGCCACTACGGTACAGCAAGACGTGGCGTTGGCGTTGTTTAACTTCCTGGAGCATTTCCCGTTCTCCAGCGTGCTTTCGTTTATCGCCATGGCGATGGTGATCGTCTTTTTTGTCACGTCCGCCGATTCCGGCGCCATGGTCGTGGATACGCTGGCTTCGGGCGGCTCCAGCAACACGCCGGTTTGGCAACGCATTTTCTGGGCGTCGCTGATGGGCATCGTCGCCATCGCCTTGCTGATCGCCGGGGGGCTCAGCGCGCTGCAAACCGTCACCATCGCCAGCGCATTGCCGTTCTCGGCCATCTTGCTGATATCCATTTACGGCTTGCTTAAAGCGCTGCGCCGCGACCTGACCAAGCGCGACAGCCAAAATATGGCCACCATCGCCCCCACCGCCGCCCGCAACCCCATTCCCTGGCAGCGCAGGCTGCGCAATATCGCCTATCTGCCAAAACGCTCGCTGGTTAAGCGCTTTATGGATGAGGTTATCCAACCGGCCATGACGCTGGTGCAGGAAGAGCTGAGTAAACAAAACACGCTCAGCAGCATCAACGCCACCGCGGAAGACCGCATTCGTTTCGAGGTCGATTTGGGCGATGAGCTTAACTTTATCTATGAAGTCAGACTGCGCGGCTACAGTTCGCCGACGTTCGCTCTGGCCGGGCTGGATAACGATGAACAGCAAGCCGAGCAGCACAAGTATTATCGCGCGGAGATCTACCTGAAAGAAGGCGGCCAGAACTACGATGTCATGGGCTGGAATCAGGAGCAGTTGATCAACGATATTCTCGACCAGTACGAAAAGCACCTGCATTTCTTGCATCTGGTGCGCTAAAGGCCGACATGCCGTCCCCAGGGGCGGCATTTTTTTGCCCTGCTTTCCTCACCACGGCGCTGATGATGCTGGTGGGTTGGCAGACAACCAGTGATAACGCTTACAGGGGCAAAGGATTGGGTTGGGGTAATCTTTCGGAGAATCAGGATGTTTTCAGGAGGGAGCGCTGGAGCGGGTGAAGGGAATCGAACCCTCGTATGCAGCTTGGGAAGCTGCCGTTCTACCATTGAACTACACCCGCATCGGTGTGCGACAGGCATTATAACCGGTTATCGGCGGCGGGCAAGCGGAGATGGCGCGTAACTGTCGATGTTTTAAGCGGTTAAGTCCGGTGGGCGAAAAAAAACCGGCGCAGTTGCCTGCACCGGTGGTTTCACGCTAAGCGGAATTATTTCTGTGGGCGCATCGCCGGGAACAGAATCACGTCGCGGATGGTATGGCTGTTGGTGAACAGCATCACCATACGGTCGATACCGATGCCCAGACCGGCGGTCGGCGGCAGGCCGTGCTCCAGCGCGGTGACGTAGTCTTCGTCGTAGAACATCGCTTCGTCGTCGCCGGCGTCTTTGGCGTTCACCTGATCGGCAAAGCGCTGTGCCTGGTCTTCGGCGTCGTTCAGCTCGGAGAAGCCGTTGCCGATTTCACGGCCGCCGATGAAGAACTCGAAGCGGTCGGTGATTTCCGGGTTAACGTCGTTGCGGCGCGCCAGCGGCGACACTTCAGCCGGGTACTCGGTGATGAAGGTCGGCTGAATCAGATGGCTTTCCGCCACTTCTTCGAAGATCTCGGTCACGACGCGGCCCAGACCCCAGCTCTTCTCAACCTTGATGCCGATGGATTCGGCGATGGCCACCGCTTTGCCCATGTCGGCCAGGTCAGCCAGATCGGTTTCCGGGCGGTATTTCTTGATCGCCTCGGTCATGGTCAGCTTCTCGAACGGCTTGCCGAAGTCGAACACTTCGTCGCCGTACTGTACCTGAGAGGTGCCCAGCACTTTCTCGGTCAGAGTGCGGAACAGGGTCTCGGTCAGCTCGATCAGGTCTTTGTAATCCGCGTAAGCCATGTAGAGTTCCATCATGGTGAACTCTGGGTTGTGACGCGGAGAAACGCCTTCGTTACGGAAGTTGCGGTTGATTTCGAACACGCGCTCAAAGCCGCCGACCACCAGACGCTTCAGATACAGTTCCGGCGCGATGCGCAGGTACATGTCGATATCCAGCGCATTGTGGTGCGTGATGAACGGACGCGCGGACGCACCGCCCGGGATCACCTGCATCATCGGGGTTTCGACTTCCATGAAGCCGCGTTCCACCATGAAGTTGCGAATAGCCGACATCACCTGAGAACGCACTTTGAAGGTGTTGCGCGATTCTTCGTTGGCGATCAGATCCAGGTAACGCTGGCGGTAACGGGTTTCCTGATCCGCCAGGCCGTGGAATTTGTCCGGCAGCGGGCGCAGCGCTTTGGTCAGCAGACGCAGCTCGGTGCAGTGGATCGACAGTTCGCCGGTCTTGGTTTTGAACAGCTTGCCGCGCGCGCCGAGGATATCGCCCAGGTCCCACTTCTTGAACTGGTCGTTGTACACGCCTTCAGCCAGATCGTCGCGCGCGACGTACAGCTGAATGCGGCCGCCCACGTCCTGCAGCGTGACGAAGGATGCCTTGCCCATAATACGGCGGGTCATCATGCGGCCGGCGACGGTCACTTCTACGCCCAGCGCTTCCAGCTCTTCGTTGTCTTTATCGCCGTACGCGGCGTGCAGTTTGTCGGAGGTGGAGTCACGACGGAAGTCGTTCGGGAACGCAATGCCGTTCTCGCGCAGGCCGGCCAGTTTCTCGCGGCGGGACTGCAGTTCGTTATTGAGATCCAGCGCCTGATCGGCGCCCTGTACTTGTTGTTCAGACATTTCTATTCCTCATAACCCGGCTTTCAAACTTGCCTCAATGAATTTATCCAGGTCGCCATCCAGTACGGCCTGCGTATTACGCGTTTCGACGTTGGTGCGCAAATCCTTGATGCGGGAGTCATCCAGCACGTAAGAACGGATTTGGCTGCCCCAGCCGATGTCGGACTTGTTGTCTTCCATCGTCTGCTTATCAGCATTTTTCTTTTGCATCTCAAACTCGTACAGCTTGGCTCGCAGCTGTTTAAACGCTTGATCCTTGTTCTTATGCTGAGAACGATCGTTCTGGCACTGCACCACGATGTTGGTTGGCAGGTGAGTAATACGTACGGCGGATTCGGTTTTGTTGACGTGCTGACCGCCCGCACCGGAGGCGCGGTACACGTCGATACGCAGATCCGCCGGGTTGATTTCGATATCGATATCGTCGTCGACTTCCGGGTAGATGAACACCGAGCTGAACGAGGTGTGGCGACGGCCGCCGGAGTCGAACGGGCTCTTGCGCACCAGGCGGTGAACGCCGGTTTCAGTGCGCAACCAGCCGAACGCGTAGTCGCCGATGATCTTGATGGTGGCAGACTTCAGGCCCGCGACGTCGCCGTCGGACTCTTCGATCACTTCGGTCTTGAAGCCTTTGGCTTCGGCCCAGCGCAGGTACATACGCAGCAGCATGCTGGCCCAGTCTTGCGCTTCGGTGCCGCCGGAGCCGGCCTGGATATCCAGGTAGCAGTCGGCGCTGTCGTATTCGCCGGAGAACATACGGCGGAATTCCAACTGATCCAGCTTGCTCATCAGTTGATCCAGCTCGGCGACCGCTTCGTTGAAGGTCTCTTCATCGTCGGCTTCCACCGCCAGTTCCAGCAGCCCGCCGACGTCTTCGCCGCCCTGCTCCAACTGCTCGATGGTTTCAACGATGGCTTCCAGCGCGGCGCGCTCTTTGCCGAGCGCCTGTGCGCGCTCCGGCTCGTTCCAAACGTCCGGCTGCTCCAGCTCGGCGTTGACTTCTTCTAGGCGTTCCTTCTTGGCATCATAGTCAAAGATACCCCCTAAGAACCGCAGTCCGCTCGGACAGGTCCTGAATTCGGTTTTTTACCGGGTTAATTTCAAACATGGTTTCGTTCTTTTACGTTGATGTCGTCGATGGCGGAATGCCATTGGAACCGTTAATTCTAACGGATCCGGGCGGCAGTTTATAGCGAGTTGGTCAGTTTTTGTGGCGATCGGGAAGGATGCGGGGGATTGGAGAGCCCAATCCCCGAATTGTGTTCAATTTCGCCTCAGCGCGGCCAAAGATGCTGGATCAGCAGCTGCACGTTGCGGTTGCCGCGAAACTCGTTGACGTCGAGCTTGTAGGCCAGTTCCACCTCGCGCACGCTGCTGTCCGGCCACAGCGTGGTGTCCACGTTGAACGCGATGCCGTCGAGCAGCGGGCCGCCGCCGAGCGGTTCCACCATCAGCTTCAGGTGTTTCTCGCCCACCAGCCGCTGCTGCAGAATGCGGAACTTGCCGTCGAAGGTCGGTTCCGGGAACGCCTGCCCCCAGGGGCCCCCCTCGCGCAGCAGCTCCGCCGTCGTCAGCGACAACTCCTGCATCGCCAGTTCGCCGTCAGACCAGATCACCCCTTCCAGCATCGCCGGATCGAGCCATTCCCCCACCAGCTCGCCGAAGCGCTGGCGGAACTCGTCAAACCTGGCCTCTTCCAGCGACAGCCCGGCCGCCATCGCGTGGCCGCCGAACTTCATCATCAGCCCGGGGTTCAGCATATCCAGCCGCTCCAGCGCGTCGCGCATGTGCAGTCCGGGCACCGAACGGCCGGAGCCTTTCAGGATGCCGTCGCCCGCCGGCGCGAACGCGATCACCGGACGGTGGAAACGCTCTTTGATACGTGAAGCGAGGATGCCCACCACGCCCTGGTGCCATTCCGGGTGATACATCGCCAGCCCGTAAGGCAGCTCGGTGCTGGTACGCTCCAACTGGTCGCACAGCTGCAAGGCTTCCACCTGCATGCCCTGCTCTATCTCGCGTCGCGTCTGATTCAGCGCGTCGAGATCGTTGGCCAGCATGCGCGCCTGCGCAATGTCGTCGCTCAGCAGCAGCGCCACGCCGATCGACATATCGTCCAGCCTGCCGGCGGCGTTGAGACGCGGGCCGAGGGCAAAGCCGAGATCGTTGGCCGCCAGTTGGCGGGCATCGCGGTTGGCCACTTCAAGCAGCGCGCGGATGCCCGGTCGGCATTTGCCGGCGCGGATGCGGTTTAACCCCTGATACACCAGAATGCGGTTGTTGGCATCCAGCGGCACCACGTCGGCCACGGTGCCGAGCGCCACCAGATCCAGCAGTTCAGCCAGATTGGGCATCGCCAGCGCGCGCTGCTCGAACCAGCCGCTGTCCCGCAGCCGGGCGCGCAGCGCCAGCATCAGGTAGAACGCGACGCCCACCCCGGCCAGCGATTTGGACGGGAAACCGCAGCCGCGCAGATTAGGATTGACGATCGCTTCGGCCGCCGGCAGGGTCTCACCCGGCAGGTGGTGATCGGTCACCAACACCTGCATCCCCTTGGCGTGCGCCACATCGACGCCAGCATGGGAGGAGATGCCGTTATCGACGGTGACGATCAGCTCCGCGCCGCGCGCCGCCGCCTGCTCCACCACTTCGGGGCTCAGGCCGTAGCCGTCTTCAAAGCGGTTCGGCACCAGGTAGTCGACGGCTGCGCCGCCCATGCTGCGCAGCGCCAGCACCGTCAGCGCGGTGCTGGTAGCGCCGTCGGCGTCGAAATCGCCCACAACCATAATGCGGCGGCCGTCGGCTAGCGCCTGTTGCAGCAGGCTGACGGCGGCGTCGATGCCGTCCAATTGTTGCCAGGGCAGCATGCCCTTGACGCCGCGCTCCAGCTCCTGCTCACCCTGCACGCCGCGCAGGGCGTAAAGCCGACGCAGCAGCGGCGGCAAACTGGCGGGCAGATGCGTGTCGTCCGCCGCCGGGCGGCGGCGTAGTTGCGTTTTAATACTCACCGGCGATTAACCACCGGCTTTGGTGGCGGCCTGGTGCGCATCCAGCATGGCGGCCATCTCTTTCGGCCCCTGATAGCCCGGGATCATCATGCCGTTTTCCAGGATGATGGCCGGCGTGCCCTGAATGCCGAACTGCACGCCCAGCTCGTAATGCTTGCTGATGTCGGTTTTGCAGGTCGCCGGAGAAACGGCGTCGCCCTTCATGGCGGCGTCGAACGCCTTGGCCTTGTCGGCGGTGCACCAGATAGACTGCATGTCTTTTTCAGCCTGGGAAGCTAGCCCTTGGCGCGGGAATGCCAGGTAACGCACGGTAATGCCCAGATCGTTGTACTCTTTCATCTGCTGATGCAGTTTGTGGCAGTAACCGCAGGTGATGTCGGTGAACACGGTGATCACGTGTTTCTCTTTCGGCGCTTTGTAAACGATCATCTGATCTTTCAGCGCGTCCATCTTGCTGCCCAGCAGTTGGTTGGTCACGTTGACCGGCTCTTTGCCGCTGACGTCGAACAGCGGGCCCTGCAGGATGTGCTTACCGTCTTCGGAGGCGTACAGTACGCCGCTGTCGGTCAGCACGGTTTTCAGGCCGTTGACCGGTGAAGGCTGCACGTCCGCCTGCTGGATGCCCAGGCTGGCGAGCGCTTTTTTGATCGCCGCGTCATCGGCATGAGCGGCGCCAGTCACCGAAGCCACCAGCAGAGAGAGCAGCATTAAACCTTTTTTCATTGTTCCAATCCTTTCGAACCCGCCGCTCAGGCGCGCGGGTGATGCTGTTGATGTAGCTGTTTCAGTCGTTCGGTCGCTACATGAGTATAAATTTGCGTGGTCGAGAGATCGCTGTGTCCTAACAACATCTGTACGACACGGAGATCGGCCCCATGGTTCAGCAAATGGGTGGCGAACGCGTGCCGCAACACGTGCGGCGACAGACGCTCGCTGTCGATGCCCGCAAGGATGGCATAGTGTTTGATGCGATGCCAGAACGTCTGTCGGGTCATTTGCTGGCAACGGGTGCTGGGGAACAGCACATCCAGCGTCTGGCCGTTGACCAGCCACGGGCGGCCGTGCTCCAGATAATTTTCGATCCAGTAGACCGCCTCTTCGCCCAGCGGCACCAGCCGCTCCTTGTTGCCCTTGCCGATCACCCGCACCACGCCCTGCCGCAGGCTGACGTCGCTGATACTCAGCCCCACCAGCTCGGAAACCCGCAGCCCGGTGGCGTACAACACTTCGAGCATCGCCTTGTCGCGCAGCTCCAGCGGCTGATCGACGCAGGGCGCCTGCAGCAGCGCATCGACCTGCGCCTCGCTCAGATCCTTCGGCAAACGCTGCGGCAGTTTGGGGGACGCCAGCTGCGCGGTGGGATCGTCGGCGCGCAGCTTTTCGCGGTACAGGTACTGAAACAGGCGGCGCATGGCGCTCAGCAAACGCGCGGAGCTGGTGGCCTTGTAGCCGCCCTCCACCCGCTCGGCGAGAAACGCCTGCAGATCCAACGCCTGCGCCTGCAGCAAGGCGGTGTTTTGCTGGCCAAGCCAGGTGCCCAGGGCCTGCAAATCCAGCCGGTAGGAGGCCAGCGTATTTTCCGCCAGATTGCGCTCAAGCCACAGCGCATCCAGGAATTGTTCAATCAGCGCATTGTCTTGCTGTTGCACGCGGTCCTCTCTTTGTTGCATTTCCACCCGCGCCATTATGCCTTAAGCCGATGCAAATCAGGTATACTCGCTGCAATTCTCTAAACAGCAACGTAACGGTTTACACATGAAGATTGGTCTGTTTTACGGCTCCAGCACCTGCTACACCGAGATGGCGGCAGAAAAAATCCGTGAGATTCTGGGTGAAGACCTGGTCGACCTGCACAACCTGAAAGACGTCTCTCCCAAGCTGATGGAGGACTATTCCATTCTGATCCTCGGCATCCCGACCTGGGATTTCGGCGAACTGCAGGAAGACTGGGAAGCGATCTGGCCGCAGCTGCCGGCGCTGGATCTGAAAGGCAAAATCGTCGCCATGTACGGCATGGGCGATCAGCTCGGTTACGGTGAGTGGTTCCTCGACGCGCTGGGCATGCTGCACGATCAGATCGCGCCGCTGGGCGTGCAGTTCGTCGGCTTCTGGCCGACCGACGGCTTCGAGTTCACCAGCCCCAAACCGCTGAGCGCCGACGGCAAACATTTCGTCGGCCTGGCGCTCGATGAGGTCAACCAATACGATCTGAGTGAAGAGCGCCTGCAGCAATGGTGCGAACAGATCCTGTTGGAGATGGAGCCGCTGCTGTAGCCGCTGTCGGGCGCTGAGCGCGCCCGATTCTCCTCACTTATTTCCACAGACGGAAGCGTGGCTCGTCTTCCCCAGCCGGCGTTTCCTTGGTCAACCGCGCCGGATCCGCCACCTGATACCAGTCCAACTTACGCGTCAACAGCATAATGCCCGCCAGAATGGCGAACAGCAGCCCCGCCCCCAACACCAACGCATTGTCCTCCGACTGCAACAACAAATAGAGCACGCCATACAACAGCAATAGGCTCGCGGCGAACAGCGCACCGCGCAGCTTGCCGCGCAGTACGGCGCTCAGATAGAAGCCGATCAGACCGCTGCAGGCGATACTGGCCGCCAGGTAAGCGAGAGCGAATCCCAGGTGTTCGGAGAAGGCCAGCAGAATCAGGTAGAACAACACCAGCGCCGCACCGACCAGCAGGTACTGAATCGGGTGCACCCGCAGCCCGGTCAGGGTTTCGAACAGGAAAAACGCCATAAACGTCAGCCCGATAAACAGCAGCGCGTATTTAACCGCGCGCTCGGTCAGTTGATAGTGATCGACCGGTTCGACCAGGCTGGCGCTGAAGGCCGGCAGCTTGTCCTCATCGATAATGCCATCGTCGTAATGGAACGCACTGTTGATGTTGTTGGCGAACCAGGTGCTGCGCCAGCGAGCACTGAACCCTTGCTCCGTCACCTTGCGTTCATCCGGCAGGAAGTTGCCGAGGAAGTTCGGGTGTGGCCAGTTGCTTTGCAGTTGCAGCTCGCTGCTGCGCCCCAGCGGCACCAGCGACAGGCTGCTGGTGCCCGCCAGCGTCAGGGTGAACTCGGCGTTCAGCCCCTCTTTTTGTTGCAGTGCCCCCAGCGTCAGCGGGGCGTGGATCCCCTGGCGCAACGATCCCACGCCGGTGCCCGGCTCAAACGCCACCGGCAGCGGCATTGCCAGCGGGGAAATGCTCTTGATGCCGCGAGAGTCGCTCAGCGCCACCAGCAGGAACGGCTGGCCGACGGTCACGTTGGCGCGTTGCAAATCCGTCAGCTCCGGCTGGCCGAAACGCATCTTGAAGTTCAGCGGCCCCTGGTAAACCTGCGTCTGATAAATGCCCAGCTTGCGCACCTCTACTTTCGGCGCCCCCTGCACCTGAAGCGACTCCGGCAGCAAATAGCGGTAATGCTGCACCCGCTGCACTACCGTTTGTCCTTTCTCGTCTTTCTTCTCTTCTCGTTCGACGTAGGGAATGACAATCAACGGACCGAGCACGCGCTGCGCCCCGCTGGTGCTTTCGCTCACCTGCCCGACCACGCTTTGCCGATAGCCGCTGCGTTCGTCGATCACGCTCATCAGTTGGGCGATGGGGATCAACATCACCACCATCAATCCCAGCAGCGTGGTTATTTTCCAGAACAGTACCGATTTCATCATGCTCTCTCCTCATAAGTAATGAGGCCACGATAAAACCCGCAGGTGAAATCAGAATGTGGTTATGTGAAGGGAAGGTGAAGTCACAGCGATAACATGAAAGTCGCTTCCACCCCGTGCGGCCGGCGGTTGCGCAGGTGAATGCCGCCATGATGCAGACGCGCGACCTCCTGCACGAAGTTCAGGCCCAGCCCGCTGCTTTTCGGCCGTTCGGCGCGCGGCAGCGAATAAAAGCGCTCGAACACCTTATCGAGCGCATAGTCCGGAATGCCGCTGCCGTCATCGCAGACGCTGATGCAGTAATGCTGTTCCCGCCGTTCGCCTCGCACGCTGACGCAACCGCCCGGCGGGGTAAAGTCGATCGCGTTGTCCAGCAGGTTGGTCAGCGCCTGGCTGATCAGCAACGCATCGCCGTTCAGCGTCACCTCCGCCAACGCCTCCAGCTGCAACCTGACGCCGCGCTGCGTCGCCTGCGCCTCTTTGCCCGCCACCGTCTGGTCGATCAACGCCGCGATCGCGAGGGGCGCGGTCTCCATTTCAGGCCGACTCTCCAGCCGCGCCTGCACCAGCAGTTTGTCCACCAGTTGCTGGATGCGTGCGCTTTGCTGCTCGATATTGGTGAGAAAACGCCGGGCGGTCTCCGGCGGTGGCAGCTCCTGCAACAGCTCCGCCGCGCCCCTGATCGCCGCCAGCGGGCTTTTCAGCTCATGCGTCAGGGCATGTGCATACTGTTCGATATAAGCTTTGCCTTCCAGCTTCAGACGCATGCTCTCCAACGCCTGCGCCAGCTGCGTCAATTCCCGGCCGCCCACTTTGGGCAGCGGCGCGGTTTCCCCTTGCGCCACCCCGTCGGCATAACGCACCAGCCGGCCTATCGAACGGGTGATCCACCAGACGAATACCGCCCCGATCAGCAGCGCGATCCCCAGCAGCAATGCGCCGGCCCACAGAATGCGCCGTTCGCTGCGTTTGATCACCGGCGCCATGGTGCTGTTGGGTTTACCCACGGTGAGCACGCCGATAATGCGCCCTTGTTCTATCACCGGCGCGGCCACATACATCACCGAACTGTTTTCATCCTGCGGGTCGCTAAGGGTGCTGCGGGCGCCGTACTGGCCGCGCAGCGTTCGATAAACGTCATTCCAGCGCGAATAATCCTGCCCCTGCGCGCGGCCGGCAGAATCGAAGATGACCTTGCCCCGAGCATCGGTAAGATAGACGTGGTATTCGCTGCGATCCTTGCGGATGCCGGATATATTGGCGCCGATCGGCCGCTGGTTCAGCTGCGTAAATGCCTGCGCCAGTTGGCCATGCGCCGCATCGCCGCGCTGCATGTCCTGACGGGCGATCTGCGCCAGCAGGTTGGCGGTATCCACCAGCGTGCCTTCGGTGGCGCGCCGCACCCCGGGCTTCACTTCCTGGACGAAAATGCTCAGCACGAAGTACCCGGCCACCGCCACAATCAGGAAATATCCCAGCAGCAGGCGCAGGCCAATTTTCATGGCTGGCGGCTCACGCTATAGCCCAATCCGCGGTGGGTATGGATTGGCGGTTCACCGGGCTCCACCGCTCGCAGCTTGGCGCGCAGCGTTTTGATATGGGTATCGACGGTGCGATCCAGGCTTTCTTCCGCCTGCGCCCAAACGCTTTCCATCAGTTGCTGCCGCGAGAACACCCGTCCGGGCGCCAACAGCAGCGTCTTCAGCAGCAGGTATTCGTAACGGGTCAGCGGCAACGGCCGCTGATGGTAGGAGATGGTGGCCGCGTCTTCGTCGAGCGTGAAAGCGCCGAAACGGTAGAGCGCGCTCTGTTGCAAGCGCTGCTGCTTATGCAGGCGGCGCAAAATGGTGCGCACCCGCGCGCTGACCTCGCGAGGGGAGAACGGCTTGGCGACATAGTCGTCGGCGCCGATTTCCAGCCCGATCAGGCGATCCACTTCATCACTGCGGGCGGTGAGAAACAGAATCGGCAGGTCGGCCGCCTGAGCCAGCAGGCGGCGACACAATTCAAAGCCGTTGATATCCGGCAAACCGACATCGAGGATAGCGAGCGCGGGCGCGCCTTGCGCCAGCGCCTGCAACGCCGGTTCCGCGCGCTCGAACCAGCGCACCTCGAAGCCTTCGCTCTCCAGCGTGTAAACCAGCGTATCGGCAATGCTGGGTTCATCCTCCACCAACCAGAGTACGGGTTTCATCAGGGCTCTTCGCCGTCACCCGCCGGCGGATACAGCAACAGCTGCCGCAGGTGGCGCCACTCCTCTTTGCTCATGCAGTCGGAAGCCAGCCACAGCCGACGGCGTTTTTTTCCCTCCGTCGGCAGCAGCGTCAGCAGCATGCCATAACCCGGCATCCACGGTTTTTTCGCCAGCCGCCACTCGCGGCCGTGCCAGTTGAAACGCCGGTCCGCCAGCAGCCGCAGCTCGCCCTGCACCGCGGCGATGCGCTTCTGGCTGCGAATGCACTGAAACACCACCAGCGTCAGCAGCACCAGCCAGAGCGGGCCAAAGCCTTCCGGCCAGGGCGAAATCAGGATCAGCAAGATCAGAACGCCGTGGGTCAACAGGGAAAACAGCTGGGTGCGCCAGGAAATGCGGATATCACATCGCCACTGGGCCACGGTCTTTATTTCGCGTTTGGATCAGGGTCACCATTCTCTGCAGCTCGCTGTCCTGCGGCGCGCCATGATTCATCAGCCAGTTGAACAAATCGGGATCGTCGCACTCCAGCAGACGGATGAACAACGCCTTGTCCGCGTCATTCAGGCTGTCGTATTCGTATTCGAAGAACGGCATGATGGAGATGTCCAGCTCGCGCATGCCACGGCGGCAAGCCCAGTGAATACGTGCTTTATTGTTAATATCCATGTTGTTATGACTCACCTCTTTTCAGCGCGGCAGCGCCAGCGCAGAGTTCAAATGACACACTGTATGGCAACGCCGTCGCAATATAATTCCATCAGCCGGGGATCTGTCTGCAAGGGTGCCCTGGCCGCAAGCCTATAGAGTAACAATTTGACATACACGCCGGGAAGGCGCTTTGCTGCGGAAAACGTAATAAAGCGCAAAATGCCAAAAAAAGCGCACCCCGGCGCCGCGGCGCGAATAACAGTTTGCAAAGCCCGCCGCCTCTTTTACCATGGGTTCAATACCCTTCAGGTAAGCTAAACGTTGAGCAGGAACTTACTATGGCGCATAACATTCCATTCCCACCCCGTCAGCCCTCCGCTTCCACCCATCTGCCCCTGACGCTGATCTCGCTGGAAGATTGGGCGCTGGTGACGCTGAACGGGCCGGACACGGTGAAATATCTCCAGGGCCAGGTGACGGCGGACATCGACGCGCTGGCGGCCGATCAACACGTGCTGTGCGCCCACTGCGACGCCAAGGGCAAAATGTGGAGCAACCTGCGTCTGTTCCACCGTGGCGAAGGCTTCGCCTATCTGGAACGCCGCAGCGTGCTGGACAGCCAACTGGCAGAAATCAAAAAATACGCGGTGTTCTCCAAAGTCACCATCGCCGCCGATAACGATGCGGTGTTGCTGGGCGTCGCCGGTTTCCAGGCGCGTGCCGCGCTGGCGGGCCTGTTCGCCACGCTGCCGGACGCCGAACACCCGGTGGTGCAGGACGGCGAGACCACGATTCTGCACTTCAACGCGCCGGCGGAACGTTTTCTGCTGGTGACCCGCCCCGCCGTGGCCGAACCGCTGATCGCCAAGCTGCATGACCAGGCGGAACTGAATGACAGCGGCCAATGGCTGGCGTTGGACATCGAAGCCGGCTATCCGGTTATCGACGCCGCCAACAGCGCACAGCTGATCCCGCAGGCGACCAACCTGCAGGCGCTGGAAGGCATCAGCTTCAGCAAGGGCTGCTATACCGGTCAGGAGATGGTGGCGCGCGCCAAATTCCGCGGCGCCAACAAACGTGCGCTCTACTGGCTGGAAGGTAAGGCGGCCCGCGCCCCGCAGGCGGCGGAAGATCTGGAGCTGCAGCTGGGTGAAAACTGGCGCCGTACCGGCACCGTATTGGCGTCGAGCCAACTGGCCGACGGCACGCTGTGGGTGCAGGTCGTGATGAACAACGATTTGGACGCCGATAGCAAGCTGCGGGTGCGCGACGATGCCGCCAGCCAGTTGGCGATCAAACCGTTGCCCTACTCGCTGGCCGAAGAGAAATAATTCATCGGCCGCAGGCGCCCTGCCTGCGGCCGTCTTCGTTACTCGTCCAACTCCCCGTCGCGCTGCACCAGATAAATCAGCACCAGAATGATGGTGACGAAGAAGCGAAACGCATCGGGCACGCCGTTCCATTGTTTCGACATCCACATGCCAAACCACTCGCCCCCAATCGACATAAAGCCCACTTGCCAGGTGAGGAAGCCCAGCGTCAGCCCCACAACCGCCAGCTTTTTCCGGCCGTTGAAAGCTTTAGCGGGCAGTTTCAGGCCGCACAGCAGGCGCAGGCCGCCGATCCAGCACAGCAGCGCGGTCAGGCTCTCCAGCACGATGATGAAGATATAGCCGGCGTGATGCAGCCACGGTGTTTGTATCGAACGGTAGCCGATGGTGGCGTCGGGGAAAATGGTGTCCATCATAAAGACGTGGCGCACGAAGGCGAAGTTGGAGCCGTAATCGGTGATATTGCCGAAGGCCACCAGCGAAGCGAACAAAGCGATAGCGCAGACCAGCAGCGCTTTGGATAAGCGAACGATCATCGTGATGAGTCCTGAACAAGGTTAAGAGAAAGAGTATGCGGGCTCAGAAATGAAAGAACGGGCTTGCTGGATACCCGAAAGAAGCAAGCGCCTCTTTTTTAAAACAAAAGAGGCGCCTGTTCAATACGCATTCAGACGTAGCGATAACGTTTAGACGTAGAGATAGATCGCCATGAAATGGCAGGCGCTGCCGCCGAGCACGAAGGCGTGCCAGATAGCGTGGCCAAAGCGAATGCGCTTGGAGGCGTAGAAAATCACGCCGAGGGTATAGACCACCCCGCCTATCGCCAGCAGCGTGACGCCGCCGGCCTCCAGCCGCGTAACCAGCTGATAAATCACAATCAGCGACAGCCAGCCCATCGTCAGGTAGGTCACCAGCGACAGGGCTTCAAAACGGTGGGCGAAGGCCAGTTTGAACAGCACGCCGAGCAGCGCCAACCCCCAGATTACCGCCATCAGGCCCTTCGCCAGCGGCGAATCCAGCCCCACCAGCAAAAACGGGGTGTAAGTCCCGGCAATCAGGAGATAAATGGCGCAGTGGTCAAATTTTTTCAGCCAATGCTTGGCCTTCTGATGCGGGATCGCATGGTACAGCGTGGAAGCGAGAAACAGCAGGATCATGCTGCCGCCGTACAGACTGTAACTGGTGATGGCCGTCGCATCCGCGCCGGTATTCACCGCCTGCACCAACAGCAACACCAGGCCGACGATACCGAACACCAGCCCGATGCCGTGGCTGATGCTGTTGGCGATCTCTTCCGCCCACGGATAAGCCGCGGCGACAATCTTATTGTTCCCGGCTTTCACTACGTCCGTTTTCCCCATAACGCGCAACCCCTCAAAATGCCCTGCTTTGTGCGAAATTAACGCAAAGCAGCTTAACTGAGAATAATTCCAGTGTACACGTGTACGCTAAAATAAAAATGTGAACGCGTGTAACCATCGAAATCGCCCGCCCGGTGGTCTACAATCGTCAGGCTTCAACCCACCCACCTTGAGGTTTACACCATGTCATCCGCTGTACCCGCGTTAGATTTCGGCTCAATGACCCAGGTCATCCAATTCCTGATGGAAATCGATAAGTTGAAAGGCGTGCAACGCCGCACCAAAGTGCTGGGCACCCAGCGCCAGGAAAACTCCGCCGAACACAGTTGGCATTTCGCCATCGCCGCCATGAGCCTGGCGCCCTACGCCGGTGATGACGTAAACATTCAGCGCGTGATCCAGATGGCGCTGCTGCATGACATCGTGGAAATCGACGCCGGCGACGTGCTGGTCTACGATCTGGCGGCCCGCGCGGCGATCCACGATCAGGAAGTGGCGGCGGCGCGCCGTCTGTTCGGCATGTTGCCGGAGGCTCAGCGCGAGTATTTCACCGCTTTATGGCAGGAATATGAAGATGGCGAAAGCGCCGATGCACGCTTCGCCTTGCTGCTGGATCGCACCATGCCGATGCTGATGAACCTGCACAATGAAGGCCAGAGCTGGGTAGAGAACGGCATCAGCCTGGAGCAGGTGCTGGCGCGCAATGCATCAATCGCCGACGTGCACCCCGAGCTGTGGCACCACATGGAGCAACACCTGCGGGATGCGCAACGCAAAGGCTGGTTGAAGTAAGTGAACCGGGCTGCTGCCGCAGCCCTTCAACGTCAAGCGAACGCCCGTTGGCGTTCCAACGCCTCCTCATAGCTCGGCATCGACCCGGCCGCCCCGGCGCGCTCCACGCAGACCGCCGCGTAGGCGGCGGCGAAGCGCACCGCATCGGCTAACGGTACCTGATTCGCCAACTGCGCCGCCAGGGCGCCGTTAAACGCATCGCCCGCGCCGGTGGTGTCTTTCGGCTGCGCTGGAAACGCCGGGATCAGCTCGCTGTTTTCCCCGTCCGAGAACAACGCCCCCTGCGTGCCCAAGGTCACGATCAGCAAGCGAATGCCCTTGGCGTGCAGCACCTGCGCCGCCTGGCGCGCCGAAGCCACATCCCGCACCGGCACGCCGGTCAGCAACGTACACTCGGTGGCGTTGGGCGTCAGCATATCGACCTGTGCCAGCAGGCTGTCCGGCACCGGCTGAAACGGCGCCGGGTTGAGAATGATGAACGTCTGCGCCTCGCGGGCGATGGCGATCACCTGCTCAATCGCCGGCAGATTGTTCTCCAGCTGGGTTAACAGAATGTCCGCCGCGGCGATTGCCGGCCGGCACTGGCGCACCTCGTCTTCGCTGACCGTCAGGTTGGCGCCGGGATCGACGGCGATCATGTTCTCCGCCTCCTCGCCGGCAACGTAGATAAGCGCATTGCCGGTCGGGCAATCGCCGGTCGAGAACAGCGTCACCGCATCGAAACCGGCGGCGGCGAGGTGGCGCCGGGCGAAGGTGCCGAAGTCGTCGCGCCCCACCTTGCCGATATAATGCACCCTTGCCCCGGCGCGCAGCGCAGCGGTGGCCTGGTTGGCCCCCTTACCGCCCGCGCCCATCATGCTGTTGCGGGCGATCAGCGATTCGCCGGGCTGCGGAAAGCGCGCCATGCCGGCGACGATATCCAGGTTGAACGAACCGAACACGCAGACTTTGCCTTTCATTGCGGGTACTCCCTGCTCAATTGGAGGTGGCGCCGGGCGGCCAGGCAGGCGCCTTTGCTGCCGGTTTCATCGGTCAGGCGGCTGATGGAGATCGCCAGCCCCTGTGCCGGCTGCGGCCTGCGCAAATGGCGGCGGATCTCCTGCTCAAGGTGCGCCAACGGGAAACCATTCATGGCGATCACGCCGCCACCCAAGATCAGCCGCTGGGGATCGAGCACGTTCATTTCGATGGCGATGGTCTGCGCCAACCGTTCGACGAAACGCTGCAAATCCGGATGATCGCCGTGGCGTTCGAACAGCCGTTCGAACGGCGTTTGCGCCGCGTTAACCCGCGCCCAGCCGGTCAGCCAATGGCCAGAGGTCAGGCTCTCGACGCAGCCCCGTTTGCCGCACGGGCACTCGCCATGATGGCCCGGCCAGGGAATGTGCCCCAGCTCGCCGGCGGCGCCGTGCGCACCGTGGTAAAAATCGCCGTTCAGCCACAGGCTGTTGCCCATGCCGGTGCCCAGATACAGCCCCACCGCCACCTGCGGCAGCGCCGGCAGCTGCTGCAAGTCCCACCACAGCAGGTGATTGACGTCCTTATCCATCCGCACCGGCAGCGCCAGCACATCGGCCAACAGCGCCGCCACCGGCTGGGCGTCCAGCGCCGGAATGAACGGCAGTGACAGCACCCGTGAACGGTCGCGGCTGAGGATCCCCGGCAGCCCCAGCATCACCTGCGCCACCTGCCGATCCTCGCAATGCCCGGCGATCAGGCGGCCCAACGCCGCCAGCGGATCGGCCTGCTGCGCCCAGTCGGCGGTCGCTATCTTGCGGTATCCGCTAAACTCACCGTCATCATCCATCAACAGCAGGCGGGTATTGGTGCCGCCGACGTCTACGCCAAGAAAATGCCGCATCATGTCCCCCGCCTCAGGCCGCCTGCCGCATCTGATCCAGCATTTTTTCCCATGCCGTCTCCAGATCCGGATCGAGGTTGAACAGCCCGGAGCTGCCGACGATCAAGACTTCCGCACCGGCGCCCATCAGATCGCGGTAGGTGCGCTGATTGCAGGATCCGTCGATCTCGATCAGATAGCTCAGGTTTTGCTGGCGTTTCAGATCGCGCAATTGGCGGATCTTCTCCAGCATTTCGGGGATAAACGGCTGCCCGGCATAGCCCGGATCGACGGTCATCACCGTAACCTTGTCCAGCAGATGAAGGTAGTGGCGGATAAACTCCACCGGCGTGGCCGGGTTCAGCACCACCCCCACTTTTTTGCCCAGCGCGCGGATCTGGTTGATCACCCGGAACGCGTCGCGGTTGATGGTTTCGGCATGCGGGCAGATAAAGTCCGCGCCGGCGCGGGCGATCGGGTCGATAAAATCGGTCGGGTTCTCCACCATCAGATGCACGTCCAGCAGCAACGAGGTGTGCGGGCGGATCTGTTCGATAAAGAACGGCGACAGCGTGATGTTTTTCACGTAGTGCCCGTCCATGATGTCGATATGCAGCATATCGGCGCGGCGGTTCAGCACCGCCAACTGCTGCCGGATATCCATCAGGTTCATGCACATCAGTGAAGGTGAAATCTGGTATTTCATTAGCGTTATCCTGCGCAAAAGGGAAAAAGGATCAGTGGCCCGCTGCGGCTCTGGCCTGGGCCGCACTGCGGCGCATCGCCCGCCGCTGCCGATAGCGATGGCGGAAAAACTTCAGCGCCAACACTGCGATCAGCACCGCGCCCCACATCGCCAGACTGAAATGCGGGCTGACGTTCATCAGGTTCAAACCGGTGGCGATCACCTGCAGCACCACCAGCGCCAGGACCACGCCGCTGACCCGGCCAAAACCGCCGAACGGATCGGTGCCGCCCAAAATGATCGCCAGCACCGTCAGCAGCAGATAAGAGTCGCCGTAGCCCATGCGCGCCGAGTTGAAGCGCGCCATCATCACCAGCCCGGCGATCACGCACAGCAGGCTGGAGAGGGTGTAAATGGCGATCAGCACCCGATGGGTATTCACGCCGCTGAAGTGGGTGGCGTTGATGTTGCTGCCGCTCATGTAGATGCATTTGCCGAGCCGGGTTTTCTGCAAGAACAGCGCCAGCAGCACGGCAACCGCCAGGAAGATCCACAGCGGTACCGGCACGCCCAGCACGCGCTCGGCGCCGATAAACCGCACGATCTCCGGCATGCCGCTCAGGGCCGCACCGCGCGTCAGGTAGATGCCGATGCCGTTAACCGTGGTCATGGTCGCCAGCGTCACCAGAATCGGATGCGCGCCGATGTAGGCCACCAGCGCGCCGGTCGCCGCGCCGATCATCACGGCCAGCAGCATCGCGGCCGCCAGCGCCAACGCCAGCCACAGCGCCTGCAGCCCCAGCCCGGCGTCCGGCGGCAGATAGCTGATGAACAGCCAGGCCATCAGCAGGCTGGTCAGGTTGGCGCTGGCGATAATGCACAGGTTCAGGCCGCCGCTGAGGATCGGGATGAACATCGCCAGGGTCAGCAGGCCCAGCTCCGGCAGCTGGAACGCCACGCTGGTGAAGGTGGCGCCGCTGAAGAAGCGCCCCGGCATCAGCAAGCTGAAGGCCAGCACCACCGCCAGCAGCAGCGCCAACAGACCGACGGCGGTGCCGTCCGGACGAAATTTCAGGTAGTTGCCCATCAGGCGCTCCTCAGGCGAAACCGACGTCGGTTTCTTTGCGTTTCTTGTAGTGGGTGACGGTGATCGCCGCGACGATCACCAGGCCGATCACCACGTTCATGAAGTAGCTGGACACGCCGATCAGGTTGAGACCGTTTTTCAGCACGCCGATCAGGAATACGCCCATCAGCGTGCCGATCACGCTGCCCTTGCCGCCGTTCAGGCTGGCGCCGCCCAGCACCGCCGCCGCCAGTACGTCGAGCTCACCGCCCACCAGCGCATTGGGCACCACCTCCCCCATGCGGTACACCTGCACCAGGCCGCCGATCGCCGCCATCACGCCCAGATAGCCATAGGCGAACAGGTGCAACAGGCCGACGCGGATGCCGATGCGCCGCGCCGACTCCGCATCGCCGCCGACGGCAAACAGCTGGCGTCCGAGGTGCGTCTTGTTCAGCAGCAGCCAGGTCAGCAGCGCCACCGCCAGCATCACCAGCGTCGGCAAACCGAGCTGATAGCTCTGTTCACCCAGCTGGAACGGCAGCACGCTGCGCGGCAGCGTCCACCAGTCCGGCAGCGCGTACAGGCTGCGGCCGTTGGTCAGCCACATCAGCATGCCGAACAAGAACGCCTGCATGCTGATGGTGACGATGATCGAGACGATGCGCAGGCAGTAGATCAACAGCGCGTTGACCATGCCCAGCGCGGCGCCGATCGCCAACGCCAGCAGAATGCTGCCCGCCGGGCTGGCCAGCCCGTAGTGGGTCGCCAGCGTGGCGATCAGGTACTGCACCACCGAGGCCACCGCCGCGAAGGAGATATCGATGCCGCCGGTCACCAGCACCACGAACAGGCCGAGGGCGAAAATGCCGCTCACCGCATAGCTTTCGCTAAGATCGAGCAGATTTTGCACCGTTAAAAACCGATCGCTGAGCAGCGAAAAAACGATGACCGTCAGCAGCAGTACCCAGGCCAGGTAGCCTTCGTTGCCGCGCGGTTTCAGGCTGAATCTACGCATTGACCGCCTCCGCCAGCTGTTGCTGGCTCACCTGCCCCGGCAGGTATTCGCCGATCACGCTGCCGCCGCTGAAGTGCAGCACCCGATCGCAGTTGTAATACACCTCCGGCACCTCGTCGGAGATCAGTAAAATGGCGATCCCCTCCTGCGCCAGCAGATGGATCAGTTGGTAGATGCTGGCCTTGGCGCCAACGTCGACGCCGACGGTCGGCGAGTCAAGGATCAGGATCCGCGGCTGGGTCAGCACCCACTTGGCCAATACGATCTTTTGCTGATTGCCGCCGGACAGCGTCGAAACCGCCTGCTCCGGATCCGCCACCCGCACGCCAAGTTTGGCGATCCATTCCGCGACGATGCGATTCTTGCGGTAGTCGTCAATCAGGCGAAAACGCCCGCGCAGCTTATCGAGAATGGTCAGCACTGCGTTGTCCGCCACCGACTGTTGCTGCACCAGGCCGAGCGTCAGGCGATCCTCCGAGACGTAGCCGATACCGGCCTTGATCGCGTCCTCATGGCCGCGAAAGCGCACCGGTTTGCTGTCGAGGTAGAGCTTACCGCTGTCCGGCCGGGTCATGCCGAACAGGCTCAGCGCCAGTTCGGTGCGCCCGGAGCCTAACAGCCCGCACAACCCGAGCACCTCGCCCTGATGCAGCCGGAAGCTCACGTCCTGATACTGCCCGGCGCGGCTGAGACGGTCTGCCTCCAGCATCACCCGCTCCTTATTCATGCTCGGTGACTTCAGGCGATAGTCCAGCGTCAGACCGGTCATCAGCTCGGTCAGACGATCGCCGGTGATCTCCGCCGCCGGCCAGGTGCCGATCTTGTTGCCGTCGCGGATCACCGTGACGCGATCCGAGATCTCCAGCACCTCGTCCAGCCGATGGCTGACGAACACCACACAGATGCCCTGCGCTTTCAGATAATCCACCGTGCGCAGCAGCTGGTTGACCTCGGTGCGCGTCAGCGAGGCGGTCGGTTCATCCATGATCACCAACCGTGCCTCCGCCACCAGCGCGCGGCAGATCGCCACCTGCTGCCGCTGGGCGATCGGCAGCTCCGCCACCCGTTTATCGAGATCCAGATGGAAACTCAGTTCCTGCAGCAGGCGCTCGGCGGTGCGCCGCAGCCGCGCAGGGCGGTACCAACCCAGCAGCCCGCGCAGGTTGTGCTCGAAGGCGATGTTTTCCGCCACCGTCAGGTTGGGAAACAGCGACAGATCCTGATAGATCACCTGGATGCCGAAGGCGCGCGCCTGATCCGGCGACAGCCGGCCGAAGGTTTGCCCGTCGATGGTGATGCGGCTGCCGTCGTCCGGTTGATACACGCCGGCGATCGTCTTGATCAACGTACTTTTTCCGCAGCCGTTGGTGCCGGCCAGGCAGTGCACTTCCCCCGGCATCAGCGCCAGCGAGATAGCGTTTAGCGCACGCTGCCCGCCAAAGGTCATCGACAGCTGTTGCAGCGCGATCAGCGGCGTGCCCTGCGTTGCCGTATTGCCGGAAATCGCCATGATTACAGCCCCATCTTCACCAGCTTCGGCAGGTTTTGCTTATCCAGGCTTTCGGTGGCGTTGCCGAGAAGGGTGTGCTGCTGCGCATCCACCTGCACCTTGCCCATGCCTTCGATGATCATGCCATCGGTGATTTTTTCTCCCTGGTGCATCATGTCGGCGATGCGCACGAACACTTCGCCGGCCACCAGCGGATTCCAGATATAACCGCCCTTGATGGCGCCACGGTTGACCAGCGAAGCGCCCTGGCCCGGGCTGAATGGCCCGATGACGCAGATATCATTGCTTTTTCCGCGGTTGAGCACCGCGCGCCCGGCGCCAATCGGCCCCTGTGAACCAAAGGCCAGCACGCCTTTCAGATCGGGATATTTGGCCATCAGATCGTTGGTGGTGCGCACGCTGTCATCCAGCGATTCGCCCACGCCGAACTTGTCGCCCACCAGCTGCATGTTCGGATAGTGCTGCTTCTGGTAGTTGATGGCCGAGTCCGACCAGGTGATGTGCAGCGGCACCGTCAGGCTACCGACGTACACCGCATACTTGCCCTGCTCTTTCATGCAGGCGGCCAGCGCTTTCATGTGGTTGACCCCGTGCTGCGAGGCGTCCACCAGCTCAAAATCCCAGTCGGCGTACTTCTGGCCGGGGGATTCGTGCACGATCACCTTGATGCCCGCTTCCTGCGCGCGCTTGAGCACCGGCTCCAGCACCCGGGCGTCGTTCGGCACCACGCCGATGATGTCCACCTTCTGCGCGATCAGATCTTCGATGGCGCGCACCTGCAGCGCCGGGTCCGCCGCCGTCGGCCCGACCATCCAGGCGTCGATGCCACGTTTGGCACCTTCGCTTTTGATGCCGGCCTCCATGGCGTTGAACCAGGGAATGCCGCCGATCTTCACCACCACGCCCATTTTCAGCTTGTCCGCCGCCTGCGCGGAGACCGACAGCAGCAGCGAGGCAAACAGACCGACCAGTACGGATTTTTTCATTGTTCTCTCTCCACAAGTGTTGGCTGTAATAAGGGTTTTCGTTGTTGTTATCGCACCGCCCTTTTCGCGGCGGGTGAAACTTCAATCACGTCGACGTTGTTCCAGGCCAGTTCCTGACGAAATTCATCGTCGCTGAGCCTGTCGGTGATCAGGGTGTCTATCTCCCGGTAGTGGCAGATGCGCGCGAACGAGCGGCGGCCGAACTTGTTGCTGTCCACCAGCAGGAACTTGCGCTCCGACGCCAGCAGCATCTGCTGTTTCAACCGCGCATGGTGCTCGTTGCTCTCACGGACGCCGCCGTCCTGGCAGATGCCGTGGCAGGAGAAGAACAGCTTGTTGATCACGAACTCCTTCAGCATCTGCTCCGCCAGCACGCCGATAAAATCCTCGTACTTGGCGGAATACTCGCCCCCCAGGCCGATGGTGCGCACGTTGGCCTTGCAGGCCAGCGTCTGGATGATGTGCAGCGAGTTGGTCAGCACCACCAGCGAGATATCCGGCAGTTGGCGCGCCAAAAACCAGCTGGTGGAGCTGCTGTCCAGCAGCAGGCAATCCCCCGGCGCGATAAATTCCAGCGCGCGTTTGGCGATGCGCGTTTTCTGCTCCGGTGCCTCGTTGCTGCGCTGGCGGAAAGATTCCCCCTGGTCTATCTCGGCGGGCACATAGGTTTTTTCCACTGCCGGCGGCTCGACGAACACCGCGCCGCCGTGGCTGCGCAGCAGCAGGCCGCGCCGTTCCAGCAAGGCCAGATCACGCCGCGCCGTCTCGATAGAGATATGGCACAGCTGCGCCACCTCCTGCACCATCACGCGGCCGCGCTGGCTCAAGACTTCGGTGATAAAGCGATGACGTTCTACAGGCAGCATGTTTCTTTTCTCCTCCACGACGATGATTACGATATCGATTTGCCGCGCCGCGTTTTGCGCGCAGACGCAAAGCACATCGCCCCGCGATCGGGCAACGATCGCGCTGTGATAGTTGTCAAAAAAATCGGGAAGGAAATGAAATGAATAATTACGAAAGTGTGGAGTAACAGACAGTTATGATGCGTGTGCGTCTTAGACAGGCAGGAGAGAAACGGTAAACGGTCACAATTCCACGTTCCGCAACATGACCGTTAATGACCGTTTTTGTGGTTTTGACCGAACGCTGCCGAGCGGCGGCTAATGCTGGTAGGCTTTACCTGAAAAGCTGCAAAAAAAATCCGGTGAGAACCTCACCGGACCGTTACCCGCCTGACACGACTTATTCCTCGTGCTCATGCTCTTTCAACATTGCCTCACGCAACACGGCGTTCAGGCGTTTCTGATAGCCTTTGCCTGGCCGCTGAAGCCAGGCCAACACATCCGCATCGATTCGGATGGTTTTCGATACTTTCATCGGTTTATAAAAACGCCCCTGCACCGCCGCCTGCCACTTTTCTTCACCCAGGGCCGGGGCATCGGCATAATCGATATCCTCATCCGGCAGCGCGCTCAACGAAGCAATTTGCGCTTTCTGCTCCTCCGTCAACGGAGGGAGTACGCTATGCGCCAGATTTTTGGCTGAATTTTTGCGCTTCATATCTTCCCCTCTCTTTGGCATCGGCCTTGCGTGCTGAAATGATACGCACGATCTCTACTGTATCGCCTTCGACATCCGTTTCGATCGTCGTATGCGCCACCAGCAGCAACAAACAGGAGCCGACCATACCGAGCGTTTGCCAGCGTTCTTCTCCGCCCTCGATCCTCTCCAGCACGGCCAAATGGTTGGGATCCAGAAAAACCCGTTGCGCAATCTCAAAACTGACGCGGTGTTTGCGCTGGTTGCTGTGATTTTTATCCTGATTCCATTCAAAATAAACATACATTTTTGTAACTACATTTTGATTGTTATTTAATCAAAATACACTCCGCACGGCGGGATGTCAAAACCCCCTCATGCGTTCAACGCCCGCCGGCGGCCTCGATAAAGGTGCCGGTCACGTAAGACGCGGCGTCAGACAGCAGCCAGGCGATCGCCTCCGCCACTTCCTGCGGCTGCCCGCCGCGCTGCATCGGTAAACTGTCCTTCACGCGATCCACCCGGCCGGGCTCGCCGCCGCTGGCGTGCATCTCGGTATAGATGAATCCGGGCCGCACGCCGTTGACGCGGATGCCCTGCGCCGCCACCTCGCGCGATAACCCGATGGTCAGGGTATCGACGGCGCCTTTCGAGGCGGCGTAATCGACGTATTCCCCCGCAGCGCCTAAACGAGAAGCGGCGGAAGAAACGTTGACGATGGCGCCGCCCAGCCCGCCATGGCGCAGCGCCATGCGCTTCACCGCCTCGCGGCAACACAGGAAGTAACCGGTCACGTTAGTGCTCAGCACCTGATTGATGCGCTCGGCGGTCAACTGCTCAATGTTCGCCTGCTGGAACAAAATGCCGGCATTGTTGACCAACGCACTGAGCGTGCCCAGCCGGGCGTCCAGCGCGGCGAACATCGCCATCACCTGCGCTTCATCGGCCACGTCGGCCTGCAACGCCAGCGCCTTCCCGCCCTGCGCCTCAATCTCTGCCACCACCTGCCGCGCCGCGCTTTCGTCACGCAGGTAATTCACGCCCACGGCATAACCCTGCCGGGCCAGCAACAACGCGGCCGCACGGCCAATCCCCCGGCTCGCGCCGGTCACCAATGCCACTTTCGTCATACTGTTTTTTCTCTGGTTAGCGATGTCAACATAGCGGCCTGCGTGCAGACGCCCCGTTTGCCCGTCAGAGTATAGAGCGGCGCCCTAAAAAGCGCTTCAAAGCTGAGCCAGGCGGCGCAGCTGCTTTTTGATGCGCACTTTGACGCAGCCGTAGGCGTCCGGCGTCGTCGCCTGATGAACCCGCTGCAAGCCGGCAGCATGCAGGCCGCTGTGGCTATGGCTCTGCGCATCGCCGCGAAAAGACAACAGCAACAGAACGAGCAGCGTCGCCACGCCTGCGTACATCAACCGCCGCGAGGTGCCCGCGAGCGGGGAACCGTCAGTCTGCATGTTTCGCTCCCTCCGTTGTGATATCGAATGGCAGCAAAATAACTGAAATTCCCCCGCGTTCCCTTAACGCGAGATTAAAGCCAGATTAAGGTTTGCTTAAGAACACGCAGGCAAAGCGAGTTTCCCCGTTGTCTTCCCGGCAGGGTTATAGTTAGATAATCGCGATTCGAAGAACTCAGCGGAACAAACGTGAACATACTGTTGGTGGAAGACGACCTGCAATTAGGCAAGGCGCTGTGCCGCGCATTGGAGCTCACCGGCTTTAATTTGTGCTGGGTGCGCCTGCTCGCAGACGCGGAAAATAAACTTTCACCCGGCGGGTTCGACCTGATGCTGTTGGATCTCACGCTGCCGGACGGCGACGGTTTGCAAAAGCTGATCGCCTGGCGCGCCGCCGGGCAAAATATCCCCATCATCATCCTGACCGCCCGCGACCGCATCGAAAGCCTGGTGAACAGCCTGGATTCCGGCGCGGACGACTTTCTGGCCAAACCCTTTGCGCTGCCCGAACTCATCTCGCGCGTCAAGGCGGTCAACCGCCGCATGGCGGGCTTCGCGTCGCAAACCTGGAGCCTCGGCACGCTGTATCTCGATCCGGTCAACCATCAGGTGACGCTGGATAACGAACTGCTGATGCTGTCGAAAAAAGAGTATCACCTGCTGCACGAACTGATGCGCTGTGCCGGCACCGTGGTGCGCAAAGCGGTGCTGGAACAGCGGCTGTTCGGCCACGGCGACAGCGTGGAAAGCAACTCGCTGGAAGTGCATATGCATAATTTACGGCGCAAGATCGGTAAAGAAAGAATTATTACCGTACGCGGCATTGGCTATTTGCTGAAGAAAGAGTAGCGGAATGATCGGTTTCAAATCCTTCTTTATGCGCACCATTATTTTCCAGGTGCTGGCCATTTTATTATTGTGGGGGCTCCTCGTCGCCTGGGTGAAATATTGGTATTACCCCGACATGGAGAAATATTTCGATAACCAGCAACGCATCGTCGCCGCAGGCATCGCCAATATTCTCGATGAAACCGGCACCGACAATATCGATTACCTCGGCATCATCAAGACCATTGAAGGCATGTACATTGATTCCATCAATAATGGCATGCAGGATCAAATCGACTATCACCCGCTGTTCGTGGTTTACGATCGGGACAACCGGGTGCTTTACAGTTCGCAAACGCAGGGAGAGCCGCTGCGTCTGCCGCCTTCGGTGCTGTCCGGCTCCGTCAATTACGCCGGCGCCAACTGGCATCTCGCCGGCAGTTGGAGCGAAAAGCGCCAGTACCGGGTAATCGTCGGCGAGTCGTTCAACGATCGCACCACGCTGTTCGGCAACCCGGCGGAGAGCACCGCCGTACCGCTGCTGGGCATTCTGGCAGCCATCATCGTCACCTTGCTGTTTACCGCCTATTTCAGCCTGCGGCCGCTGCGCCAGATCGCCCGCACCATCTCCGATCGCCAGCCAGGCAACCTGTCGCCGATCAATGTCAGCGAGCAGTATCAGGAAATCCGGCCGGTGGTGGTGGAGGTCAACAAACTGATGGCGCGCATCGACGCCGCCAATCAGCGCGAGAAACGCTTTATGGCCGATGCGGCGCACGAACTGCGCACGCCGATCGCCGCCGTGCTGGCGCAGCTGCACCTGCTGACCCAGGTCAGCGAGCAGCAGGAGCGCAGGGAGATCATCGGCGACATGCAGCAGGGGCTGGATCGCGCGGCGTCGCTGTCTCGCCAGTTGATCAACCTGGCCAAGCTGGAGGCGGAAGATTTTCCGCTGAAAATCGAGGCGGTGGACATCTACGCAGAGATCGGCAAATGCATCGCGCAGCACGTCCCTTATGCGCTGGAAAAGGATGTGGAACTCTCGCTCGACGGCAGCGAGGACGTGGTGATTACCACCGACCGTCCTGCGCTGATCGCCATCTTCACCAACCTGCTGGACAACGCACTCAAGTACGCGCCGCCCGGCAGCCGCATCGAAGCCAATATCCGCTCGCTGGCGCCGCTCGGCTGCTATATTACGTTGCGCGACAACGGCCCTGGAGTGAGCGAAGAGCACCGCGCCCGCCTGTTTGAACGCTTTTACCGCGTGCCTGGCACGCAGCAGACCGGCAGCGGGCTGGGGTTGGCCATCGCCCGGAACCTGGCCGACAAGATCGGCGCGCAGCTGCGCGTCACCGAAGGCCTCGACGATCGCGGCATCGGTTTTATTATCGATTTACCGGAAAGTTACCGGCCACAGACTGAGAGTGAACAACGATCATGAGCCCCCCTGTTCTGCTGCAACGGCAACAACTCGACCGGCTGTGGGATATCGACCGCAGTGAAATCATCGACACCCTGTATCGCCTGCAGGACGGCAAGCTGCACGCCTACCCGGACTACTACGACGTGCGCGGTTGGGATCCGCACGACCGAGACACCTATACGCCAATCCACGAAGCCTGCTTCGATCGCGGCGGCACGTTCTTCGCGTTGTTCGAAGGCGAGGAGATCGTCGCGGCGGCGGCGCTGGACACCGAGCCGCGCGGCCCACAGCGGGATCTGCGCCAGCTGCTGTTCTTTTACGTCAGCGCGCACCAACGCGGCCAGGGCTTAGGCAGGCAGCTGTTTCAACTCTGCCTGCGTCAGGCGGCGCAAGAAGGCGCCGCCGGGCTGTACGTTTCCTCCATCCCCAACAAAAGCACCGTAGACTTCTATCTGGCGCAGGGCTGTCGGCTCATCGAGCGCCCGGATGCCGAGCTGTTCGCCCGCGAGCCGGAGGATATTCACCTGGTCTGCCTTTGCCGCTAGCGGCAAGAGTCTAACGGGCGATGCGTATCACCGAACGCACGTCGCTTTTCTTGTTCAGATCCCACACCTCGGCGATCTCCGCCAAGGCGTGCTCCTGCGTCTCGATAGCGAGCGCGCCCGTCGCCGCCAGCGCCAGAATTTCGGTCGCATAGCGCTGCATCTCCGGGACCGGCGGGAAGTTGCCGGTGCCGCTGCCGAGGATCTGCAGCTGATTGCTGCGCAACACCGCCGCAGGCAGCCGGATGTCCGGCGCGGCCATCGAGCCGACGTTGACCAGGCGAATGCCGCGCCCGCCGGCGTAAGACGAGAGAGCGTGATTATTGAGCGTTGCGAGCAGCGCTTCAGTCGCCGGGCCCCAGATATAATCGACGATCACCTGATAACCGCCCGGCCCTGCCGCCGCCGCGAAAGCCTGCGTCAGCGCCTCGCCCTGCAGGCTCAGATCCACCGTGGCGTCTACGTCCAACGCCTCCAGCACGCTCAGCCGACGGCCGGCAGCAACGATGCGCCCGGCCCCTGCCTGACGCGCCGCCGCGACCGCCAGTTTTCCCGAGGTGCCGGTAGCGCCGATGATCAGCACCGTTTCGCCGGGCTGCAGATCCGCCCGCCAGCGCAGCGGCAGCCAGGCGGCGAAGGCCGGGTTGATCAGCGCCGCCGCCGTGGCATCGTCTACCGCCTCCGGCACCGGCACCGTCCATGACGCGACGCTGCGCTCAGCCATCGCGCCGTAAGGGCGGCGGAAGGAGGCGAAATACACCCGTTGCCCGTCGGCCGTCCGGCCCACGCCGTCGGTGCCGGGCACGATCGGCAACTGCTTGGGGCTGGAGTAATGGGTGCCGGCGACGGTGGCGCGATCCAGCTGTTTGATGCCGGCCGCCAGAACGTCGATCGGCACTTCATTCGCCTGCGCCTGGGGCTCCTCAAAGGTGCCGAATACCGGGGCTTGCCCCAGCGCTGTTACGATTGCCGCTTGCATGGTGACTCCTCAAATCGTGGGAACGTACAGGAAAGAATAGGCCGCAATAAAATAAAAAGGGACACCGCATGATGCGGTGTCCCCCGAACACAAACTTTGCCGAACGTGTTATTCGTAATCGCTCATCGGCACGCAAGAGCAGAACAGGTTACGGTCGCCGTACACGTCGTCCAAACGCTTAACGCTCGGCCAGTACTTGTTCTCGCGCACGCCGGCCACCGGGAACACTGCCAGCTCGCGGCTGTACGGGTGCTGCCAGTCGTTGACCAGCTCCGCCTGCACGTGCGGCGCATTCACCAGCGGGTTGTCTTCCAGCGGCCATTCGCCTTTGGCGACGCGGTCAATCTCACTGCGGATCGCCAGCATCGCATCGATAAAGCGATCCAGCTCCACTTTGCTTTCCGACTCGGTCGGCTCGACCATCAGCGTGCCCGCCACCGGGAACGACATGGTCGGCGCGTGGAAGCCGAAGTCGATCAGGCGCTTGGCGATGTCCATTTCGCTTATGCCGGTCTCTTCCTTCAGCGGACGAATATCGAGGATACATTCGTGCGCCACGCGGTGATCGCGGCCGGTATACAGGATCGGATAGGCGTCTTTCAGACGGGTTGCGATGTAGTTGGCATTCAGGATCGCCATCTGGCTGGCCTGCTTCAGGCCTTCCGCGCCCATCATGCGGATGTACATCCAGCTGATAGGCAGGATGGAGGCGCTGCCGAACGGCGCCGCGGAAACCGCGCCCTGCTGGGTGGTTACGCCGTCGATCTGCACGACGCTGTGGCCCGGCACGAACGGCGCCAGGTGCGCTTTCACGCCGATCGGGCCCATGCCCGGGCCGCCGCCGCCGTGCGGGATGCAGAAGGTTTTATGCAGGTTGAGGTGCGAAACATCCGCGCCGATGTAGCCTGGCGTGGTGATGCCCACCTGGGCGTTCATGTTGGCGCCGTCCAGATACACCTGGCCGCCGAACTGATGCACGATCTGGCATACTTCACGGATGGTTTCTTCATACACGCCGTGGGTCGACGGGTAGGTCACCATGATGCAAGAGAGTTCTTCGCCCGCCTGCTCCGCCTTGACGCGCAGATCGTGCAGATCGATGTTGCCGTTCTTGTCGCAGGCGACCACCACCACGCTCATGCCCGCCATTTGGGCGGAGGCCGGGTTGGTGCCGTGCGCGGAGCTCGGGATCAGGCAGACGTGGCGGCCCGCTTCGTTGCGGCTTTCATGGTAGCGACGGATCGCCAGCAGGCCGGCGTATTCACCCTGCGCGCCGGAGTTCGGCTGCATGCACACCGCGTCATAGCCGGTCAGCTGCACCAGCCACTGAGACAGTTGGCCGATCATCTGCTGGTAGCCGGCAGCCTGCTCCGGCGGGCAGAACGGGTGCAGCTCGGAGAATTCAGGCCAGGTGATCGGGATCATCTCCGCCGCAGCATTCAATTTCATGGTGCAAGAGCCCAGCGGGATCATCGCCTGGTTCAGCGCCAGATCCTTACGCTCCAGGCGATGCATGTAGCGCATCATCTCGGTTTCGCTGTGATAGCGGTTGAATACCGGATGGGTCAGGATCGGATCCTGACGCAGCATGGCGGCCGGGATCGATTGACTGTTCTTGCTCACCACCGCGTCCAGCACGTCGATGTCCAGGCCGTGTTCGTCGCCGGCCAGCAGTGCGAACAGCGTCTGCACGTCTTCACGCGAGGTGGCTTCGTCCAGCGTGATGCCCACGGCGCCGTGGATATCGGTACGCAGGTTGATGCCGAAGCTCAGCGCGCGTTCCAGTACGGCAGCCTTGTCTTTCACTTCAACGGTCAGGGTGTCGAACCAGGTGTTGTGGCGCAGCGTCAGGCCGGCCTTCTGCAGCCCGGCGGCCAGGATGTCGGTCAAGCGATGGATACGCCCGGCGATGCGCTGTAGCCCTTGCGGACCGTGATATACCGCATACAGGCTGGCGATGTTGGCCAACAGCACCTGCGAGGTACAGATATTCGAGTTGGCCTTCTCGCGGCGGATATGCTGCTCGCGGGTCTGCATTGCCATGCGCAGCGCGGTGTTACCGGCGGCATCGCGGGAAACGCCGATGATGCGGCCCGGCATCGAACGCTTGAACTCGTCGCGGCAGGCGAAGAAGGCGGCGTGCGGGCCGCCGTAGCCCATCGGCACGCCGAAGCGCTGCGCGGAGCCGAACACCACGTCGGCGCCCTGCTTGCCCGGCGCGGTCAGCAGCACCAGGGCCATGATGTCGGCGGCCACGCTGGTGATGATTTTGCGCGATTTCAATTCGGCCAGCAGCGCGCTGTAGTCGTGCAGCTCGCCGGTGGTGCCCACCTGTTGCAGCAGCACGCCGAACACGCCGTCCAGCTCCAGCACTTTTTCCGCTTTATCGACGATGACGTCGAAGCCGAAGGTTTCGGCGCGGGTGCGCACCACGTCCAGCGTCTGCGGATGCACGTCGTCGGCCACGAAGAAGCGGTTGGCGTCTTTCAGCTTGCTGGCGCGTTTGGCCAAGGCCATCGATTCGGCAGCGGCGGTGGCTTCATCCAGCAGCGAAGCGGAAGCCAGATCCAGGCCGGTCAGATCGAGGGTCACGGTCTGGAAGTTCAGCAGCGCTTCCAGGCGGCCCTGCGACACTTCCGGCTGATAAGGGGTGTAAGCGGTGTACCAGCCCGGATTTTCCAGCATGTTGCGCAGGATCACCGGCGGTGTCAGCACGGCGCTGTAGCCCATGCCGATATAGGATTTGTAGCGCTGATTCTGCGAGGCGATCGCCTTCAGCTCAGCCAGCGCCTGATGTTCGGTCGCCGCGTCGCCGACCGGCGGCGGCCCCGGCAGCTGAATGTCCGCCGGCACGATCTGTTGGATCAGCGCGCTGAGCGAGCGAGCGCCCACCGCTGCCAGCAACTCCTGGCGTTGTTCCGCAGAAGAGCCGATGTGGCGTTCGATGAACGCTTCGCTGTGTTCGAGTTGGCTGAGTGTCTGAGTCATTGCTACAAATTCCTGAATGCTTGCGTGATACGGGATATAGCTTGAACGGTAACTAAAACGCCCCGGCCGAAAGGCCCGGGGCGTGGTCACGATTACTCGTCGATCGAGGCCTGATAAGCCGCGGCGTCCAGCAGGTTCGCCAGCTCGCCTTCGTCGGCGGCTTTAATCTGGAACAGGAAGCCGTCACCGTAGGGCTCGCTGTTCACCAGCTCCGGAGAACTTTCCAGCTCGCCGTTCACCGCCACGATTTCGCCGCTGATTGGCGCGTAAATGTCCGACGCCGCCTTGACGGACTCCGCCACGGCGCAATCTTCACCGGCGGCGACGTTGCGGCCCACTTCCGGCAGATCGACAAACACCATATCGCCCAGCAGTTCCTGCGCGTGTTCGGTGATGCCTACGGTGTAAACGCCGTTACCTTCTGAACGAACCCACTCGTGGGAGGATGCGTATTTCAATTCTGTTGGCACATTGCTCATAGCCGGTTACTCCTTCGAAGAAATAATTTCCCGTCGTCTTTCACACTGCAGCGTTGTTGGCTGCGTACGTTCACCTCGGTCACTTACCGCAGTAAGCTCCCGAGGACTCGCGCACTTGCCGCCTAGCCGCAGCGCGAAATCCCTAGGGAAGAATCAATAAAAATCAATTTGTCAGCGGCTTGCCAGCGCGAACAAAACCGGGCTTGGTCACTTTGACCGGCATTTCACGGTTGCGGATCTGCACGATGGCCTGCTCGCCGATACCTGCCGGCACGCGCGCCAGCGCGATGCTGAAGCCCAGCGTCGGAGAGAACGAGCCGCTGGTGATCACGCCTTCATGGGTTTGCCCCGCCGCGTCGGTGAAACGCACCGGCAGCTCATTACGTAATACGCCTTTTTCCGTCATGATCAAGCCGACCAGTTGCTCGGTGCCCTGCTCGCGCTGTTGTTCCAGCGCTTCGCGGCCGATGAAACGGCGATCTTCTGGCTGCCAGGCGATGGTCCAGCCCATGTTGGCGGCCAGCGGTGAAACGCCTTCGTCCATCTCTTGCCCGTAGAGGTTCATGCCCGCTTCCAGACGCAGCGTGTCGCGCGCGCCCAGACCGGCCGGCTTGACGCCCGCGGCCAGCAATTTTTGCCAGAAATCCGCCGCCTGCTCTTTCGGCAGCGCGATCTCATAGCCGGCCTCGCCGGTGTAACCGGTGGTGGCGATGAACAGCTCGCCGGCCTGCACGCCGAAGAACGGCTTCATGCCTTCGACCGCACTTTTTTGTTCCGGGGTGAACAGCGTGCCGGCACGCTCTTTGGCCTGCGGGCCCTGCACCGCGATCAGCGCCAGATCGTCGCGCACCGTCAGCGCAACGCCATACGGCGCGGCGTGCTCTTCAATCCAGGCCAGGTCTTTGTCGCGCGTGGCGGAGTTCACCACCAGGCGGAAATAGTCTTCAGTGAGGAAATAAACGATCAGGTCGTCGATCACGCCGCCGGAGGCATTCAGCATGCCGGTGTACAGCGCTTTGCCGGGTTGGGTCAGTTTGGCGACGTCGTTCGCCAGCAGGTAGCGCAGGAACTCGCGGGTGCGGGCGCCGTGCAGATCCACGATGGTCATGTGAGACACGTCGAACATGCCGGCATCCTGACGCACCGCGTGGTGCTCATCGAGCTGCGAGCCGTAGTGCAGCGGCATCATCCAGCCGTGAAAGTCTACCATGCGCGCACCGCACGCCACGTGCTGGTCGTACAGTGGGGTTTGCTTTGCCATCTTTGCCCTCTTTCCACTCGTCGCTAGAAGTTAGGGTGCTGCCACGCAATGCGGCGGAGCCTGGCTCGCGGCCCGATCGCCATGGCGCACTGACTGCTCAACACAAATGCTGCGCCGGGACGGGCGGAAACTGCGTGCAACCGCCGTGACGCAAACGATACCTTTCCCCCGAACTTATCACCGAACGACCACATTAACCATAAGTTAAAATAGGCTCATCGCCGTTCCGGGGCGGTAAAATGCCGGGCTAGTGTGCAGAGTTTTTCACTGGAAAAATGCGCTTTAAGGCACAAAATTAACAATTAAAGCGGCAAAACTCCGAAGTTATATAACAAACCGGCGGCCGCGCATGAGATTCCGACTTTTGATTACCGAACATGGAATTAGAAAAAGTAATGATAAAAAGCAGCTGAAATTAGATTATTTCAAATGAAGGGTTATATAAGGAAAGACGATGGCATAAGGCGAGAAGCGCGAGCCCTCAGGGGGCTCGCAGAAGGCAGGTGTCAGGCAAGCCACTCGGGCAGATCGTTCAGGCCCATTGCCTGACGCACCAGCTTTGGCTTGACGCCCGGCAGGCTGTCCGCCAGCCTCAGCCCCACGTCGCGCAGCAGCTTTTTGGCCGGGTGGTTGCCGTCGAACAGTTCGCGGAAACCCTGCATGCTGGCCAGCATCACCGCCGCGCCATGTTTGCGGCGGCGCTCATAGCGGCGCAGATAGAGATGCTGGCCGATATCCTTGCCCTGCCGCTGCAGGCGGCGCAGCTCGGAAATCAGCTCGGCGGCGTCCATAAAGCCGAGGTTCACGCCCTGCCCGGCCAGCGGATGCACGGTATGCGCCGCATCGCCCACCAGCGCCAGGCGGTGTGCGGCGAAGCTGCGCGCATAGCGGCCGGTCAGCGGGAAGGCCAACCGTTCGCTTTCCAGGCTGCAGGCGCCCAGACGCATATCGAAGGCCATCGCCAGTTCGCGGTTGAATTGTTCCGGTTCCAACTGCTTGAGCCGCTCGGCGTCTTCCGGCGTCACCGACCAGACGATGGAGCTTAAATGCGGATCGCTGAACGGCAGGAACGCCAGAATGCCATCGCCGTAGAAAATTTGCCGCGCCGTCGCCTGATGCGGTTCTTCGGTGCGAATGGTGGCTACCAGCGCATGGTGGCGGTAATCCCAAAAGGTGAGCGGGATGTCGGCGTGCTGGCGCAGCCACGACTGGGCTCCGTCGGCGCCGATCACCAGCCGAGCAGTCAGCATGCGGCCATCCTCCAGCGTGACGAAGGCGTCGTTCTCGCCCCACGCCACCTGCTTGAGCGCGGCCGGGGTAATCAGCGTGATGTCCGAGAGGCTTTCGGCGCGTTTCCACAGCGCCTGCTGGATCACCGAGTTTTCGATGATGTGGCCGAGATGGCTGAAGCCGCACTCGTCGCCGCGGAAGGCGATTTTGCCGAAGCTGTCTCGCTCCCACACTTCCATCGCGTTGTAAGCGCTGGCGCGCAGCTGGAGAATGTCGTCCCACACGCCGATGTGCTGCAGCAAACGCTCGCTGGCGGCATTGATGGCGGAGACGCGCAGCGCAGGCTGCTCCGACGGCGGCGCCATGTCCGGCTGGCGCTGCTCCAGCACCGCCACGCGCAGCCCGCTGCCCTGCAGGCCGCAGGCCAACGCCAGCCCCACCATACCGCCACCGGCGATAATCACGTCAAATGATTGCATGCTGCTCGATTTCCTTAAATAACGCGCGACGCCTTGCCGCGCCGCGTTTTGGGCGCGCCACAGGGCACCCGATTCTGTGTCTAACGTTCCACCCAGCCCAATGTGCGTTTGGCGAAGGCGTCGCGCACCGCCGGCAAACGCTCCATCGCCATCAGCCCCAGATTACGGCCGACCACCAGCGGGGCATAACGGTTGGCGAACAAACGGATCAATCCGTCGGTCACGCCGATCGTCGCCTGCTGATCGTTTTGCCGCCGCTGCTGATAGCGGCTCAGCAGCGCATAACCACCGGCGTCTTCGCCGCTGTCTACCGCTTCCGCCAGCGTTTCCGCCAGCGACATCACGTCGCGCAGGCCGAGGTTGAACCCCTGCCCGGCGATCGGGTGCAGCGTCTGCGCCGCGTTGCCCACCAGCGCCAGACGATGGCTGACATGGCGATCGGCGGTCAGCAGGCTGAGCGGATAACTGTGCCGTTTACCGGCCTTGAGGATACGCCCCAGCCGCCAGCCGAAGGCCTGTTGCAGCTCGGCGATAAAACGCTCGTCGTCCCAGGCATCTACCCGGGCGCGATCTTCGCGCGCATGGCACCACACCAGCGAACTGCGCCCCTGCGACATCGGCAGCAGCGCCAGCGGCCCGTAGCGGGTAAAACGCTCGAAGGCGCGCCCCTGCGGATCTTCCGCCGTGGTGACGTTGGCGATGGTGGCGAACTGCGGATACTCCTCCTGCCGCCACTGCACGTTGCTGGCCTCCGCCAGCGCCGAACGCGAACCGTCGGCCGCCACCAGCAGTTGCCCGCACAGGCGCAGACCGGTATCCAGTTGTACTTCCGCCCGCTCTGCGGTGCGGATCACGTCCACCACCCGCGCGGGGCAGTGCAGCGTAACGCCCGGCGCCTTCGCCAGCAGCGCGAACAGCCGCTGCCCGGCGTCGTGCAGTTCGATCACCTGGCCAAGCGCATCGACCTGATAATCCTGCGCCTGCAGATTCACGAAACCGGCGTGGCCGCGATCGCTGACGTGCACCTGAGTGATCGGCGTGGCGCAGTCGCGCAGCGCCGGCCAAACGCCGATGCGCGCCAGCTGTTGGCAGGTGCCCTGCGCCAATGCGATGGCGCGGGCGTCAAAGCCCGGGTGGCTGCGGTCGCCCGGCCGAGTCGCCTCGACCAGATCCACCGCAATCCTTCCCTGAGTAAGCGACGAGATAGCCAGCGCCAACGTCGCGCCCGCCATACCGCCGCCAACGATAATTACGCTCATTTTATGACCTTGCCGCCGCCATCAACGCTTCGATGGCATCGGCGTCTTTCACCACGGTGGCGGTCAGGTTTTCGTTGCCGTCGGCGGTGATCACGATGTCGTCCTCGATGCGGATGCCGATGCCGCGGTATTCCGCCGGCACGTCCGCATCCGGCGCGATGTATAGCCCCGGTTCCACGGTCAGCACCATGCCCGGCTCCAGCAGCCGATCGCGGCTCGGCGTGCCGTAGTGGCCGACGTCGTGCACGTCGAGGCCCAGCCAGTGGCTCAGCCCATGCATGAAGAACTGCCGGTGCGCCTGCTCGGCGATCAGTTGGTCGACTTCACCTTTCAATACGCCCAGCTCCACCAGCCCGACCACCATGATGCGCACCACTTCGTCGTTGACTTCGCGGATGCTGGTGCCGGGTTTGAACAATGCCAAAGCGCGCAGCAGCGACGCCAGCACGATGTCGTACACCGCGCGCTGCGGCTTGCTGAACTTGCCGTTGACCGGGAAGGTGCGGGTAATGTCGCCGGCATACCCCTGATACTCGCAGCCGGCATCGATCAGCACCAGATCGCCGTCGCGCATCTGGCTCTCGTTCTCGGTGTAGTGCAGGATGCAGCCGTTTTCGCCGCTGCCGACGATGGTGTTGTAAGACGGGTAGCGAGCGCCGAGGCGGGTGAATTCATGGTGAATCTCCGCTTCCAGCTGGTATTCGAACATGCCCGGGCGGCATTTTTCCATCGCGCGGGTATGCGCCAACGCGCTGATCTCACCGGCGCGGCGCATCACCGCCAGCTCTTCCGGGGACTTGAACAACCGCATGTCGTGCAGCCACGGCCGCCAGTCGGTCACGGTGGCCGGCGCCTGCAGGTTCTGGCGGAACCCCTTGCGCAGCTTGTCCAGCGCGCCGAACAGGATCTGATCGGCGTAGGCGTATTCACCCTGCGCGTGGTAAACCACATCCAGGCCGTTGAGCAGCAGGTGCAGCTGGTCATTGATTTCATCGAACGGCAGCGCGCGATCCACGCCCAGCTTCGCCGGCGCGGCGTCTTGCCCCAGGCGGCGGCCAAACCAGATTTCCGCTGTCAGATCGCGCACCCGGTTGAACAGCACGCTGTGGTTGTGCGTTTCGTCGCTTTTGATCAGCACCAGCACCGCTTCCGGCTCATTGAAGCCGGTCAGGTACCAAAAGTCGCTGTTCTGCCGATAGGGATAGTCTGAATCTGCACTGCGCGTCGTTTCCGGCGCAGAGAAAATAACCGCCGCGCTGGCCGGCGCCATTTTCGCCAACAGCGCCTGACGGCGGTTGTTGAATTCCTGCTGAATCATTACCTTCTCCTGAAATCATGCCATCCGCACCGCCGGCGGAGGGGCGATAGGACGTTTAGTGCAACGTCGGTTTGATGTTTTCCGGCGCCGTTGGCTTGTGACGGGTGAATTCGCCGTGGCACATGATGGCGGCGACCCGCACATACTCCGCCACTTCTTCCAGCGACTGTTCCAATTCTTCCTGATCTTCGTCTTCGTCGTAGCCCAGTTGCGCAATGTTGCGCAGATCGTCGATCGCTTCACCGACCTCGTCTTTCACCTGGGCCAGCTTCGGCTGCATCATCCCCAGCCCGAGCAGGAAGTGGTTGACCCAACCGCCCAGGGCGTCGGCGCGGTCAAACACACTGACGATCTCCCCTTCAGGCAGCATCAGTTGGAACAGGAATTCGTCGTCTTCCAGCGTTTCACGCGTCACTTCATACAGCTGTTGCAGCGGTTGGCTGAGCGCCTGCGGGAAGGCGACGCCTTCGTTGGTCAGATCGTGCACCAGCGCCTGCCAGCCGGCATCACGGCTGCCGCCGCACAACAGGCCGCTGATCAGGCCGTGCATTTCTGCCGCGGTCAGCGCCACCGACTGCTGGTTGAGGGCCACGGTCAAAGATTGGTAACTTGGAAATGTATTCTGTATAGACATGCGCATTCGTCATCGTTGGCAGGATAAGTTCGTGTTATGCTACCACCAAGGTCCGTCGCTATACCAGATAAGCGCGACACCTCAGTGGCTAGTTATAATCGCGATGTGGCAGGTTTCACACTGCGCCGGCGGGTGGCGAAAGTGCGGTAAATACGCATTTTGAAACCCTTTTTTGACTGGCAATGTGCGCCACAGTAGATTACAACCAGGTACTGAAAAAGGGGTTGTATCTTGGTACCGAGGTATATATAGTGGCGCCCGCTTTGACGGCCCGGCCAGGGCGGACAAGGCTGGCGCGAAATTTAGGCAGGAAGGTGGCATGTCTGCACAACCGGTAGATATTCAAATTTTTGGCCGCTCGTTAAGAGTCAATTGCCCGCCAGAACAACAAGATGCGTTGAATATGGCGGCGGACGATCTTAACCAACGGTTGCAAGATCTTAAAGTTCGCACTAGAGTCTCCAATACTGAGCAACTGGTTTTCATCGCGGCATTGAACGTCTGTCACGAACTTGCTCAAGAACGGTTGAAAACCCGTGACTATGCGTCCAATATGGAACAACGCATACGGATGCTGCAGCAGACCATTGAACAAGCGCTGCTTGAACAAGGTCGCATCTCTGAACGTCAGGATGCACAATTCGAATAACTTAAGTTGTTGAAATCAAAGTTTCGGCAACGAGTACAAAATTTCTCTGAGATGTTCGCCAGCGGGCCAGTCCCCTGAGCCGATATTTAGTACAAACAGAATGTGTTGCTCCGCGATCGGTGAGCACGCTCGGTGCGCCGAGAAGCCTTAAGATTGCGACGGCACGTTCACCTTGAACCATGGGTTCAAGGGTTACAGCCTGCGACGGCATCTCGGAGATTCCCCTTCTCAGCGGTTTATGTGTGCTGAACGCCACACTGAGCAAGCCTGATACGATGCCTTTTCAACCCCAATTCGCGCAGCAGCGCCAAGCCATTCGTCAACTCATTCGCCAACGTCGGCGCGAGCTTACGCCGGGCCAACAACACTTTGCCGCAGACAAGATAGCCGAACGCCTCGTCGCGCACGCACGTATTCAGGCAGCGCACAGCATTGCGGTATTTTTGTCGTTTGACGGTGAACTCGACACCAGGCCGCTGATCGAGCAACTGTGGACCCTCAGCAAACGGGTTTACCTGCCGGTGCTGCACCCGTTCAGCCCGGGGCACCTGCTGTTCCTGCGCTATGCGCCGGAAACGCCGCTGGTGCGCAATCGCTTCAATATTCTCGAACCGCGCCTCGATGTGCGCCAGGTGTTGCCGCTGGGCAAGCTGGACGTCGTGCTGACGCCACTGGTGGCATTCGATCATACCGGGCAGCGTCTGGGCATGGGCGGCGGCTTTTACGATCGCACCCTGCAAAACTGGCAGAGCGACGGCCCCTATCCCATCGGCCTGGCCCATGATTGCCAGCAGGTGGAGCACCTGCCAACCGAACATTGGGATATCCCGCTGCCGGAAATCCTCACCCCGCTCTGCAGCTGGGCGTGGCACGAGCCCAAATAACAAAAGGCCGGATCGCTCCGGCCTTTTTCGTTGCGGCGAGCCGCCGAATCAGAACAGCAGACGGGCGCGAATGGTGCCGTCGATAGCCTTCATGCGCTGCAGCGCGGCGTCGGCGCGCGCGGTTTCCGCTTCAATGTCTATCACCACATAGCCGATTTCCGGCCCGGTTTGCAGATACTGTGCGGCGATGTTAACCCCCTCTTCGGCGAAGATCTGGTTAATCTGCGTCAACACGCCCGGACGGTTTTCGTGGATGTGCAGCAGGCGGCTGGCGTTCGGGCCATGCGCCGGCAGCGACACTTCCGGGAAGTTGACGGCAGACAGAGTCGATCCGTTGTCGGAGTATTTCGCCAGCTTGCCGGCCACTTCGTCGCCGATGTTCTCCTGCGCTTCCTGCGTGGAACCGCCGATGTGCGGCGTCAGCAGCACGTTATCGAACTCACACAGCGGCGAGTTGAACGGATCGCTGTTGGTCGCCGGCTCTTCCGGGAAGACATCGATCGCCGCGCCCGCCAGGTGATTGCTGGCCAGCGCGTCGCACAGCGCAGGGATATCCACCACGGTGCCACGCGAGGCGTTGATCAGAATGGCACCCGGTTTCATCAGCGCCAGCTCTTCCGCCCCCATCATGTTCTTGGTGGCCAGCGTTTCCGGCACGTGCAGCGTCACCACGTCGCTCATATTGAGCAGATCGGACAGATGGCGCACCTGCTGCGCGTTGCCCAACGGCAGCTTGTTCTCGATGTCGTAGAAGAACACCTTCATGCCCAGCCCTTCGGCCAGAATGCCCAGCTGGGTGCCGATGTGGCCGTAGCCGATGATGCCCAGCTTTTTACCGCGCGCCTCATAGGAGCCCACGGCCAGTTTGTGCCACACGCCGCGGTGCGCCTTGGCGTTGGCGGCCGGAATGCCGCGCAGCATCAACAGCAGCTCGCCCAGCACCATTTCGGCCACGGATCGGGTATTGGAGAAGGGGGCGTTGAAGACCGGAATACCGCGTTTGGTCGCCGCTTTCAGATCAACCTGGTTGGTACCGATGCAGAAGCAGCCCACCGCCACCAGTTTCTCTGCGGCGGCGAACACTTCTTCGGTCAGATGCGTACGCGATCGGATGCCGACGAAGTGCGCATCGCGGATGGATGCCTTCAACGATTCGGTGTCTAACGCACCCTTATGGTATTCGATGTTGGTATAACCGGCGGCACGTAAGTTATCGACCGTGCTCTGATGAACCCCTTCCACCAACAGGAATTTAATCCTGTCTTTCTCCAATGATACTTTTGCCATTTACCCGACCCTATGTTCAGACTTCAGAAGCGGCTGTGACGACACAGCTCCCATCCAACATAACAAAAATAACGCGGGCGGCAATACAAACGATTGCCTGCCCGGCAGGACAAGGCGCAGCGTTGATGGCGGTTTACGGCAGAAAATGCCATAGGGAAAGTTTTCGGCAGAAGCTTTGGGGAGTCAGGTTTCACAATGTGACATAAGTCACCAAATTTGCCGTTTTTCAGAAAAGATATTTTAACCGAAGAATTATGCGGCCCGGCACTGCCGGGCCACAGACGGCAGAAGCTTATTTGACCACTTTCACGCCTTCCGAGGTGCCAACCAGCGCCACGTCCGCGCCGCGGTTGGCGAACAATCCCACGGTCACCACGCCGGCGATGCCGTTGATCTTGTTCTCCAGCGCGATGGCGTCGGTGATGCTCAGGTTATGCACATCGAGGATCACGTTGCCGTTGTCGGTCACCACGTTCTGGCGATATTCCGGCAGGCCGCCGAGTTTCACCAGCTCACGCGCCACGTAAGAGCGGGCCATCGGGATCACTTCCACCGGCAGCGGGAACTTGCCCAGCACGTCCACCTGCTTGCTGGCGTCGACGATGCAGATGAATTTCTTGGCGATGGCGGCGATGATTTTCTCGCGCGTCAGCGCCGCGCCGCCACCCTTGATCATCTGCATATGGCCGTTGATTTCGTCCGCGCCGTCCACGTAGATATCGAGCGAGTCCACTTCGTTGCTGTCGAACACAGGGATGCCGAGGCTTTTCAGCTTGGCGGTGGAGGCATCGGAGCTGGACACCGCGCCTTCGATCTGGTGCTTGATGGAGCCCAGCGCGTCAATAAAGTGGGCGGCGGTAGAACCGGTGCCGACCCCGACGATGGTGCCCGGCGTCACGTATTCCAGCGCCGCCCAGCCCACCGCTTTTTTCAGTTCATCCTGCGTCATAATATGTCCCTTGCCTCTGTACGAAAACGTGTGCGTATTATAGGGTAAAACGCTGTTTTTCACGCTGGCAGGATCACACTTATTTACCGCAGCCCGCATTTTTGCCCGCTTGGCGGCGAGGTAGGGGCGTGATTTTTCCACCTGCGCCGTGCGCAAAATGTGGCATAGTGCCGGTATCATTCTAATTTAAGGGATATCTTTCCGATGAAACGCCCAGACTATCGTACGCTGCAAGCGCTGGACGCGGTGATCCGTGAGCGCGGCTTCGAGCGCGCCGCTCAAAAACTCTGTATCACGCAATCGGCGGTATCCCAACGCATCAAACAGCTGGAAAATCTGTTCGGCCAACCGCTGCTGGTCCGTACCGTGCCGCCGCGCCCCACCGAACAAGGGCAAAAGCTGCTCGCGCTGCTGCATCAGGTGGAATTGCTGGAAGAAGAGTGGCTGGGCAACGACACCGGCGTCGATACGCCGCTGCTGCTGTCGCTGGCGGTCAACGCCGACAGTCTGGCAACCTGGCTGCTGCCGGCGCTGAAGCCGGTGCTGGCGGACTCCCCCATTCGCCTGAATCTGCAGGTGGAAGATGAAACCCGCACCCAGGAGCGGCTCCGCCGCGGTGAGGTGGTGGGCGCGGTGAGTATTCAGCCGCAGCCGCTGCCGAGCTGCCTGGTGGATCGGCTGGGGGCGCTGGATTACCTGTTCGTGGCCTCCCGCGGCTTCGCCGAGCGCTACTTCCCGAGCGGCGTCACCCGTTCCGCGCTGCTGAAAGCACCGGCGGTGGCCTTCGACCATCTCGATGACATGCACCAGGCGTTCCTGCAGCAGAACTTCGATCTGTCGCCGGGCAGCGTGCCCTGCCACATCGTGAACTCGTCGGAAGCCTTCGTGCAGCTGGCACGCCAGGGCACCACCTGCTGTATGATCCCACACCTGCAGATCGAAAAGGAGCTGGCATCCGGTGAACTGATCGATCTGACGCCGGGGCTGTACCAGCGCCGCATGCTGTACTGGCACCGTTTCGCGCCGGAAAGCCGCATGATGCGCAAAGTGACCGACGCGCTGCTGGAGCACGGTCATCAGGTGCTGCGCCAGGATTAAAACGAAAAAAGGTTCGCCGCAGCGAACCTTTTCTTCAACACGATAGCCTTACTGCGCGGCGTTGCGCTGCAGCTCGAACACCACATCCACCTGATCGTCGAAGTGAATGCTTTGCTGCTCATAGGTTTGCGCCGCGTCGCTTTCCGCCGCCGCGCCGGCCGCCTTATACATCCGCGCCACCGGCATCGGCTGGTAGTTGGCAACCCGGTAGCGAATGCTGTACACCGGCCCCAGCTTGGCGTGGAAGCCTTTGGCCAGGGATTCGGCCTGCTGAGTCGCGTTCTCGATCGCTTTTTGCCGCGCCTGCTCACGATACACGTCCGGCTTGGCGACGCCCAGCTCCACCGCGCGGATCTCGTTCAGGCCGGATTTCAGCGCGCCGTCCAGCAGCTCGTTCAGCTTGTCCAACTGACGCAGGGTCACCTGCACCTGACGCACCGCCCGGTAGCCCTTCAGCACCGACTCGCCGGTTTTCAGGTAATCGTATTCCGGCTGGGTGCGCAGGTTGGCGGCGCTGATGTCTTTCTTCTCAATGTTGTTTTTCTGCAGGAAATCAAAGTACTGCGCCACGCGCTCGTCCACCTGCTTCTTCGCCTGGGCGGCGTCTTTGGAGGAAACGCTCACTTCGATCGCCAGGGTGGCGATATCCGGCGTGGCGTCCACGCTGGCGGTGCCGGAGGTGACGACGTGTGGCCCTTCAGGCACTTCAGCCGCCTGCAGCGCCATCGGTAACGTCCCTAATCCGACCATTGCGGCCATAGCCAATGCTTTTAGCTTCACAGTGTCTCCTTAATGACAGGCTGTCTCTGATCGCCGGCTTTTCCCTGTGAGAACCGCCGGATTCCTGGCATCAAACGTAGCATATCGCGCGGCGTTTTGAATTCGGATTAGTGACAAATTCTTATAAATTTGCCCCCTGCCAGGCCAGCTGCAGCGCGATGCCCCACATCACCAGCCCGACCAGCGCGTTGATGATGCGCTGCGCCCGCTGCGTGTTCAGCCATGGCGCCAGCCAGGAGGCCAGCAGCGCCAGCCCGAAGAACCACACCGCCGACGCGCTGACCGCGCCGAGCGCGAACCAGGAGCGCACATCCGCCGTCAGCTGCCCGCCCAGGCTGCCGAGCACCACAAAGGTATCCAGATAAACGTGTGGGTTCAGCCAGGTGACCGCCAGCATGGTGACCACGAGGCGCCAACGGCTCTGCGCCAGCTCCTGCGCCGCGGCCTGCGCCGGTTGCGGGCTCAAGGCGGAACGGAACGCACCCCACCCGTACCACAGCAGAAACGCCACCCCGCCCCAGGTGACCAGCGCCAACAGCAGCGGCGAGCGGGTCAGCAAAGCGCTGCCGCCGAAAATCCCGGCGCAAATCAGCACGATATCGCTCAACGCGCACAGCGAAGCGATCATCAAATGATACTGGCGGCGAATGCCCTGATTCATCACGAATACGTTCTGCGGGCCCAGCGGCAGGATCATGGCGGCGCTCAGGGCAAAACCCTGCAAGAAGACGGCTAACATGGGGATTCCTCGAATGATAAAAGGCGCCGGACAAGGGCGCGTGTCGGTCAACACGCGCATCATACGAGGAAGCGATCATTAGGTGAAATTGATGTTTCTAATCCCGCATCAGCGGAACTAATACTCAAATCGGCGTGACGAACCCCAGCTCCTGCGAGATGCGTTGTGCGGTAGCCAGCACCGGTTTAATCAGGCTTTTAACGCCGATCTGCTGCAGCTTGGCGGTCGGCAACGAGACAGACACCGCATAGGGCACGCGCTGTTGAATATCGAACACCGGCGCCGCCACGCAGGAGACCCCCAGCTCGTTTTCTTCGCGATCCATCGCCATGCCGCGCTGACGAATATCGGCCAGTTCCTCATACATCTTCGGCAGCTCGGTGATGGTATTGCGCGTCAGCGTCTGAATCTCCTGCTGATGGGTCTGCCAGTAGTGGGCTGGGTAATCGTCGTTGCCGTAGGCCATGAAGATTTTCCCCATCGCCGAACAGTACAGCGGCATATGCTGACCGATATAGGCGCGGGTGCGCATCATGCCGGTGGTCGGCTCCAGCTTGTAGATCAGGATGACGTGGTCGTCTTCGCGGCTGGAGAAGTTGACCGTCTCGCCCACTTCCAGGTTCAGCTGTTCCAAATGCGGCGCGGCCACGTGAATGATATTGAGTGACGACAGCGCCTTCTGGCCGATGGAAATGAACTTGGTGGTCAGGCGGTAGCTGCCCGGCGACGGCGCCTGGGTCACATAGCCGCTGGTGTGCAACCCCTGCAGCAGGCGATGCACGGTGCTCTTGTTCATGCCGGCCAGCTCGGACAGATGCGCCAGTGGGCATCCGTTGGGGAAATTGCTCAGGATCTCAATCAACTGCAAACCGCGGAACAGGCTTTGGCTGCCCAGCGGTTTGTCTTTCTTGTCATCTTTCTCGTCGACGGCTTTCAGGCTCATAGCGAAAATCTCTCCAGTGTCGAACCGCCAACCGGCGCTGCGGCGAAGTCAGCAGGCTCTTTGCCGGGCATGTTACCCCAAGGCCCGCATCAGGTGAAGACGGAACGCCGTTTCATTGTCCGCAGCGAGCCAAAAATCCGCAATATTTCCCCCGCATTGAAGTGAGCCATCGGTCACACTTCCGCAAAGTAAAAAATAACCCATTGTTTAATAAAAACAATTAAAACTTCATCACCTTTGATTTAGCGCAACGAACGTCATATTATTTTTGAAATTGAATTTCGCATATTGAAATTTAAAGGCCAGATACTCACCAGCGGTTTGGCTAATTTGCCCGGCATATTCGCTCGGGCGCAACACCAGGGGCGCATCACATGACTATGGATAATGCGGCACAACCCATCCTTACCCTCAGCCACATCGTCAAACGATTTGGCGGCAACGTGGCGGTCAACGACGTCAGCCTGCAGGTAATGCCGGGCGAGGTTCTGGCACTGCTGGGCGAAAACGGCGCCGGCAAATCGACGCTGATCAAAGTGCTGGCGGGCGTCTACCCGCGTGACGGCGGCGATATTCGTTTTCAGGGCGCAAGCATCGCCTCCGCCGCCGCGATAAAAAGCGACAGCCGCCAGCCGATCGCCTTTATTCATCAGGATCTCGGCCTGATCGAATGGATGACGGTGGCGGAGAACATGGCGCTGGTGATGGGGTTTCCCCGCCGCTTTGGGTTGATCGACTGGCGCGCCATTCGCCGCCGGGCGGCGCAGGCGCTGCAAGACGTCGGTATCGCGCTCGATCCCGATGCGCGCGTCTTCGAACTGTCGCGCACCGAAAAATCGCTGCTGGCGATCGCCCGTGCGGTGGCGGTCAACGCCGAGTTGCTGGTGCTGGATGAACCGACCGCCTCCCTGCCCGCCAACGACGTGCGTCATCTGTTCGCCGTGATCAACCGGCTGCGCGCCAAAAAGGTCGGCATGATTTACGTCACCCACCGTCTGGACGAAGTGATCGAAATCGCCGATCGGGTCTGCGTAATGCGCGACGGGCGCTATGTCGCCGGCGGCCGCACCGCCGACTACTCCCTGCGCGATCTGGTGCAAACCATCGTCGGCGAAGCGATGGCGGACGATCAGCGCGAACCGCTGCCGGAACATCGTCCGCCGGTGTTGCAGCTCGATAGCGTCACGGTGGGCGACATCGGCCCGGTGAGCTTCGATTTGCAGCCGGGCGAGATGCTGGCGCTGGCCGGCCTGCGCGGGGCCGGGCAAGAAGAGATCGGCCGGCTGCTGTTCGGGTTGCGTCAGGCCGACGGCGGCGCGATTCGGTTTCGCGATCGGTCCTATCAGGCGAGCTCCCCGCAGCAGGCGATGGCCTGCGGCGTTTCGCTGGTCGCGGGCGATCGCACCGGCGAAAGCCTGGTGATGTCGATGAGCGTGCGTGAAAACCTGTTTATCAACCCCTGCGCCAGTGGCCACCGGCTGCTCTCCCGCTACGGGCGACGAGCGGAGATCGGCGCCAGTTGGTGGAAAGTGCAGCTGTTCGACGTGCGCCCCAAGGACGTCAATATCGATATCAGCGCGCTGTCCGGCGGCAACCAGCAAAAGGTGGTGATGGCGCGCTGGATGCACCTGGGGGCGCCGCTGCTGATCCTGGAAGATCCCACCGCCGGCGTGGACGTCGGCGCGCGCGCGGAAATCTACCACCTGCTGAATAAATCCCTGGCGGAAGGCGTGGCGGTGCTGGTGATCTCCAACGATTTCGAGGAGATCGCCCATATTTGCAACCGCGCGCTGGTGTTCAACCGCGGGAAAATGGTCGGCGAACTGAAAAATCAACAGGTGTCATTCGCCAATTTATTGGAGCTGGCCTCTGCCAGCACCGGGGAAAGCGTCGCAATCACGTCAGAATCCGAGGTAGGCCATGTCTAAAACATCCGTTAAATCAACCGCGCTGGAGCAGCGCGTCAGCCTGGCGCAGGACGGCGCCGGCCCCTGGCTGATGCAGGTTCTCACCCGCTATGGCCTGCTGCTGCTGTGCGTCGCGCTGGTCGTGCTGTTCTCACTGATCACCCCCTCTTTCGCATCGATGCTGACGCTGCAGGCTATCTTGTCGAGCAAGGCCAAAATCGCCCTGTTGGCGCTGGCGGCGACCATCCCGATGATCGTGGGCAAGATCGATCTTAACGTCGGCTTCGGCATTGTGCTGTGGCACATCCTGGCGATCACGCTGCAGGTGGAATACGGCTTCTCCTGGCAGATGGCGGTGCTGACGGTGCTGGCGATCTCGGCGCTGTACGGGTTGCTGAACGGCATTCTGGTGGCGCTGGCCGATATCGACAGCTTCGTCGCCACCCTCGGCTCCGGCACCGTGCTGTACGCCATTGCCCTGTGGCATTCCGGCGGGCGGCAGATCGTCGGCGACTTGCCGGATGCCTTTATCGCGCTGCACCACACCGAGATCGCCGGCATTCCGATCGTGGCGTTTTACGTGCTGATCGTCGCGGTGGTGCTGTGGCTCATCACCGAACACACCCCGCTCGGTCGCTGCATGTATGCGGTGGGCGGCAACCCGGCGGCGGCGCGCCTGAACGGCATTTCGGTCAACCGCTTCACCATCGGCGCTTTCATCGCCTCCAGCGTGCTCACCGGTTTCAGCGGCGTGTTGATCGCCGCCGAACAGGGCGTCGGCCAGGCCAGCGTCGGCATGGACTATCTGCTGCCGGCGCTGGTCGGCGCCTTCCTCGGCAGCACCACCATTCGCCCAGGACGCGTCAATGTCTGGGGCACCGTGGTCGGCATCGCCATTCTGGCTATCGGCATCGCCGGCATTCAGCAGTTCGGCGGTGAATTCTGGGTCGAGCCGCTGTTCAACGGCGCGACGCTGTTGCTGTCGATCACCCTGGCCGGCTATGCCCAACGCCGCCGGCTACTCAATCAGAAAGCGGTACAACGCAGCCAGACGACGCCAACTGACAACAACAATCAGACAGCGACCCACCCTTAAACCAGGAGCACACCATGAAACGCATTTGGCTGTTACCGGGGTTCACCACATTATTGCTCGCCGCATCGCCGGCCTGGGCCGACGCCTATCTCGATCAGGCCACCGCCGCCGTCGCGAAGGCCACCGCCAGCGCCACCCAGTGGGATGGCCCCACCAGCGGCCCGCAGCTGCAGGCCAACAAGAAGATCATTTTTATCGCCTCCGACATGAAGAACGGCGGCGTCCAAGGGGTGCAACAGGGGTTGAGCGAAGCGGCAAAAGCCGCCGGCTGGAAGCTGGAAACGCTCGACGGCGGCGGCTCGGTGAAAGATCAGCTGGCATCGCTCAATCAGGCCATCGCCCAGAAACCGGACGGCATCGTGATCGGCGGCTGGAACCCTAACGTCGCCAAGATCCCGCTGAAAAAGGCCGTGCAGCAGGGCATCGTGCTGACCGCCTGGCATGCGGTGCCGGAACCGGGCCCCATCGCCAAATACAATGTGTTCTATAACGTCACGTCGGACTCCAACGAAGTGGCGCGCATCGCCGCGCAATACGCGGTGGTGCAGTCCGGCGGCAAGGCGAGCGTGCTGATCTTCACCGACTCGCTGTATCAAATCGCGCTGGACAAGGCCAACGTCATGAAAGACGAGATCGCCAAATGCAGCGGCTGCACGCTGCTGGAATTCATCGATACGCCGCTGGCCGATACCGCCAACCGCATGCCGGCGATGACCTTCAGCCTGCTGCAGAAGTACGGCGACAAATTCCAATATGCGCTGGCGATCAACGATCTGTACTTCGACTTTATGGCACCGGCGCTGAAGACCGCCGGCAAAGGCGGCAAGAACGCGCCTTACAACGTGTCGGCCGGCGACGGTTCGATCTCCGCTTACCAGCGTATCCGGTCGGGCGACAGCCAGTCGGCGACGGTGCCGGAACCCTTGAAGCTGCACGGTTGGCAACTGCTGGACGAATTCAACCGCGCCTTTGCCAAGCAGCCGCCTTCCGGCTACGTCACCCCGGCGCATCTGGTGACCCGCGACAATATCGCCGCCGACGGGGGCGCCAATAACCTGTATGACCCGCAAAACGATTATCAGGGCCATTACAAAGCGATCTGGGGCGTGAAATGAACGGCGATTCATTGCGCACGCACGCCCGGCTCGAGCGCCTGTGTTCGCCGGCGATCTGGGCCGAGGGGCCGGTGTGGCTACCGCAGGAGGATGCGGTGGTGTTCAGCGATGTGAAAGGCAACCGCATGTTCCGCTGGTCGCGCCGGGGTGAGCTGACCCTATACCGTTCGCCGTCGCACTACGCCAACGGCAATGCGCGCGACGGCGAAGGGCGCGTGGTCAGCTGCGAACACGGGCGGCGCGGCATTAGCCGCACCGAAAGCGATGGCGAGGTACGTCTGTTGATCGATCGCGTCGACGGCAAGCGCTTTAACTCGCCGAACGACGTGGCGGTGCGTTCCGACGGCACCCTGTGGTTCACCGATCCGCCCTACGGCATCATCGGCGACGAAGAGGGTTACAAATCGGAAAGCCAGGTGATCGGCTGTTATCTCTACAGCTTCGATCCGCGCGACGGTTCGCTGACCATCGCCGCCTGCGACCTGCAGCGCCCGAACGGCCTGGCGTTTTCACCGGATGAAAAATGGCTGTACGTTGCGGACATGTCGATCGTGGATTTTCCGACGCTGGGCCGCCGCGAGCTGCGCGTCTATGCGGTCAACGGCCGCGGGCTGGAAGCCGGCCGCCGTTTTGCAACGGTGGGGCCCGGATTCCCGGACGGCTTCTGCGTCGATCGGACCGGCAATCTGTTTTGCAGCTGTGCCGACGGCGTGCTGGTCTTTGATCCAGAGGGGCGGCAGATCGACAAAATCAGCGTGCCGGAACGCGTCTCCAATTGTACCTTCGGCGGCCCGAACGGCGATGAACTCTATATCACCGCCACCACCTCGCTCTACCGCATGGTGCTGAACACCCGCGGTTAGCCGGGGTCTCGCAAGACGCAGGGTGGGTTTCGATCCGCCCTGCTTTGTCACGTCTGAAGCACGCCATCTCCACCAAAACGTGGCGGCGATCACAAAATCACCACTCAATTTTAACGTCATGTTTTTCATGAACAATTTTACTTCCCCTTGCTTTGACTTCCCTGAACCGCCGGGATAGCATTTATTTGAAATTCAATTTCGCATATTGAAATTTAGCGAACCAAAAACAAACGATTCGCACAGGCGGAGAACCGGCATGAGAGTGAGTTATAGCGAGTTAAAACACCAATTCAAACGCGTGCTACTGGCGCGCGGCGTGGCGGAACCTATCGCCGACGACTGCGCCGGCATGTTCGCCGACACCACCGCCAGCGGCGTTTACTCCCACGGCGTTAACCGCTTTCCGCGCTTTATTCAGCAGCTGGACGCCGGCGATATCGTGCCGGACGCCGAACCCAGCAAACTGCTGTCTCTGGGGGCGATCGAGCAATGGGATGCGCATCAGGGCATCGGCAACCTTACCGCCCGCCGCATGATGGATCGCGCCATGCAGTTGGCCGACGATCATGGCATCGGCCTGGTGGCGCTGCGCAATGCCAACCACTGGATGCGCGGCGGCGGTTACGGCTGGCAGGCGGCGGAGAAAGGCTATATCGGCATTTGCTGGACCAACTCGATCGCCGTGATGCCGCCGTGGGGCGCCAAAACGTGCCGTATCGGCACCAACCCGTTGATCGTCGCCGTGCCCGGCAACCCGATCACCATGGTGGATATGTCGATGTCGATGTTTTCCTACGGCGCGCTGGAGCTGAACCGGCTGGCGGGCAAAACCCTGCCGGTGGACGGCGGCTTCGACAACGACGGCCACCTGACCCGCGATCCGGCCATCATCGAAGAGAATCGGCGCATTTTGCCGATGGGGTATTGGAAAGGATCGGCGCTGTCGATCGTGCTGGACATGATCGCCACCCTGCTGTCCGGCGGCGCCTCGGTGGCGGAAGTGACGGAAGATCACCGCGACGAATACGGCGTCTCGCAGGTGTTCATCGCGATTGAGATAGACCGGTTGATCGACGGCGACAGCCGCGATCAAAAACTGCAGCGCATCATGGATTACGTCACCAGCGCCGAGCGGGACAACCCCGACGTCGCCATTCGCCTGCCGGGCCACAAGTTCCCGCGCATTCTGGAAGAAAACCTGCGCGACGGCATTCCGGTCGACGAGCGGGTTTGGGCGCGCATTCAGGCGCTGTAACGGGAGGATCATCATGATATTCGGCCACATCGCCAACACCGCGCCCGAGCAGTACCCGGCGCCGGTCGCCAACGCCGTCGCCTATCTGCAGCGCACCGATTTCAGCGTCTTGCCCGCAGGGCGTTATGAAGATCCCGCCACCGGCTACGTGGTGCAAGTGCTCGATCTGCATACCCAACCACCGGATGCGCTGCGCCCGGAAGTCCACCGGCAAAACGTCGACGTGCAGTTTCTGGTCAGCGGCACCGAGCTTATCGGCGTCGCGGCGGACAGCGGCGACAACGTCATTCATCAGGAGCTGCTGGCACAGCGCGACATCCTGTTTTATCAGGACGTGACCGACGAATCCTGGCTCACGATGCAACCCGGCAACTTCGCAGTATTTTTTCCACAGGACGTGCATCGCCCGGCCTGCATTAACCAGCGCCCCTGCGCGATACGCAAGGTGGTGGTGAAGATACCGCTGGCGTCGTTTAGCGCCTGATAGACGCAACACCCGTAACGATAACAACACCGGTCCATGGGGCCTGTGTGGGCTCCCTTGCGCCCAAATCAAACAAAACAATAACGCCCGACCCTACAAAAAAGCGAACATCGAAAGAGGTCCTTATGAATACAGCCTCCGTTTCCGTCAGCCAAAGCCAGGCTATCCCCAAGCTACGCTGGCTGAGGATCGTGCCGCCGATCCTCATCACCTGCATCATTTCTTACATGGATCGGGTCAACATCGCCTTCGCCATGCCCGGCGGCATGGATGACGAACTCGGCATCACTGCTTCAATGGCCGGGCTGGCCGGCGGCATCTTCTTTATCGGTTACCTGTTTCTGCAGGTGCCCGGCGGCAAGCTGGCGGTATACGGCAACGGCAAGAAATTCATCGGCTGGTCACTGTTGGCCTGGGCGGTGATCTCGGTGCTGACCGGGCTGGTCACCAACCAGTACCAGTTGCTGTTCTTGCGCTTCGCCCTCGGCGTTTCCGAAGGCGGCATGCTGCCGGTGGTGCTGACCATGATCAGCAACTGGTTCCCGGATAAGGAGCGCGGCCGCGCCAACGCCATCGTCATCATGTTCGTGCCGATCGCCGGCATCCTCACCGCCCCGCTGTCGGGTTGGATCATCACCGCCTGGGACTGGCGCATGCTGTTTCTGGTGGAAGGCGGTCTGTCGCTGGTGGTGATGGCGCTGTGGTACTTCACCATCAGCAACCGGCCGCAGGAAGCCAAATGGATCTCGCAGGCGGAAAAAGAGTATCTGGTGAAGACCCTGCACGACGAACAGCTGCTGATTAAAGGAAAAACGGTGCGCAACGCCTCGCTACGCCGGGTGCTGGGCGACCGGATCATGTGGCAGTTGATCCTGGTGAATTTCTTCTACCAGACCGGTATTTACGGCTACACCCTGTGGCTGCCGACCATTTTGAAAGAGCTGACCCACGGCGATATGGAGCAAGTGGGCCTGCTGGCTATTCTGCCCTATATCGGTGCCATCTTCGGCATGCTGATCATCTCCACCCTCTCCGACCGCACCGGCAAGCGCAAAGTCTTCGTCGCCCTGCCGCTGGCCTGCTTTGCCGCCTGCATGGCGCTGTCGGTGCTGCTGAAGGATCACGTCTGGTGGTCTTACGCTGCGCTGGTCGGCTGCGGCGTGTTTATTCAGGCGGCGGCCGGGGTGTTCTGGACCATACCGCCCAAATTGTTCAACGCCGAAGTGGCCGGCGGCGCACGCGGCGTGATCAATGCGCTGGGCAACCTCGGCGGCTTTTGCGGCCCGTATATGGTCGGCGTCCTGATCAGCCTGTTCAACAAGGACGTCGGCGTCTACAGCCTGGCGGCTTCGCTGGCGATCGCCTCCGTGCTGGCGTTGATGCTGCCCAATAAATGCGACCACAGCGCGAGGAACCCATGATGGAATATTGGCTGGGGCTCGACTGCGGCGGCACCTTCATCAAGGCGGGATTATACGACCACAAGGGCCATGAACACGGCGTTGCGCGGCGCAATCTGGCGATCGTCGCGCCGCAGCCCGGCTGGGCCGAGCGAGATATGGCATCGCTGTGGCACACCGCCGCCGACGTGATCCGCGAAGTGCTGTCCGCCAGCGGCGTCGCCGCCGGCGCCATTCAGGCCGTCGGCATCTCGGCGCAGGGCAAGGGGGCGTTTCTGTTGGATAAACAGGGGCTGCCGCTGGGCAACGCCATGCTCTCTTCCGACCAGCGCGCGCTGGCGTTGGTGCAGGAATGGCAACGGCAGGGCGTGCCGCAGGCGCTGTATCCGCAAACGCGCCAAACGTTGTGGACCGGGCACCCGGTCTCGCTGCTACGCTGGCTGAAGCGGCATCAGCCGGAGCGTTACGCCCGCATCGGCAGCGTGCTGATGGCGCACGACTACCTGCGCTATTGCCTGACCGGCGAGCTGGCCTGCGAAGAAACCAATATCTCCGAATCCAACCTGTATCAGATGCGCAGCGGACGCTATGACCCGGCGCTGGCGCAGCTGCTGGGTATCGGCGACATCATGCCCGCCCTGCCGACGATTGTCGGTTCGGCCGAGATCGCCGGGCGCGTCGCGGCAAACGCCGCGGCCATCACCGGCCTGCAAACCGGCACCCCGGTGGTCGGCGGGTTGTTCGACGTGGTGTCCACCGCGCTGTGCGCCGGCCTGCAGGACGAAACCCGACTCAATGCGGTGATGGGGACCTGGTCGGTCACCAGCGGCATCACCGACGCCATCGTCGAGGGTTTCGATCATCCCTTTGTCTATGGCCGCCACGCCGAAAGCGGCCAATACATCGTGCACGAAGCCAGCCCCACCTCCGCCGCCAACCTGGAATGGTTCTGTCGCCAATGGGGGCTGCAGGACTACGGCCAGCTTAACCGCTGGGTCGCCGCCCTGCCGAAAGCCGCCGGCGATCTGCTGTTCGCCCCTTTCCTGTATGGCTCCAACGCCGGTCTGGGGCTGAGCGCCAGCTTCTACGGCCTGCAGGCCTTCCACCAGCGCGAGCACCTGGTGCAGGCGATCTACGAAGGCGTGGTGTTCTGCCACATGACGCACCTTAACCGCATGCGCCGGCGTTTCCCTGAGGCGCAGGCACTGCGCGTGACCGGCGGCCCCGCCAAATCCCTCCCCTGGATGCAAATGTTCGCCGACGTCAGCGGCCTGCCGGTGGAGCTGCCGCAGGTGGAAGAAACCGGCTGTCTGGGCGCGGCGATGGCGGCCATGGTCGGCAGCGGCGTCTTCAACGATTTCACCGCCGCACAGCACCGGCTGGCGCCGCGTATCGAGCGGCTGCTGCCTGATGCGGCCGCTGCCGAGGCTTACGACAACAAACACCAACGTTATCAGGCGCTGATTGCTGCATTGCAACATCTGCAGCCCGCCAACAAGGAGGCCCCATGAGCACGAAACCGCGCCTGCAGCTGGCGCTCGATCAAACCCGTTTGGATACGGCGCTGCGCACCGCCGAGACCCTCAGCCCCCATGTGGACATCATCGAGGCCGGTACCATTTTGTGCATCAGCGCCGGCATTCAGGCGGTTAGCGCGCTGCGCGAGCGCTGTCCGCAGCACACGCTGGTGGCCGATCTCAAGGTGGCCGACGCCGGCGCGACGCTGGCCGAGCAGGCCTTCGGCCAGGGCGCGGACTGGATGACGGTGATCTGCGCCGCGCCGTTGGCCACCATGGCCAGCGCACGGGAAGTCGCCGAGCGTCACGGCGGTGAAATCCAGATCGAACTGTTCGGCCGCTGGACATTAGAGGATGCGCGGCAATGGCGCGGCCTCGGCATTCGCCAGGCGATCTATCACCGCGGCCGCGACGCGCAGGCCAGTGGGCAAACCTGGGGCCGGCAGGATTTGGATCGGATGAAGGCACTGTCCGATCTGGGCATCGCGCTGTCGGTGACCGGCGGCATCACGCCCGCCGACCTGCCGCTGTTTAAAGAGATCGCCGTCACCGCTTTTATCGCCGGCCGCGCGCTGGCCGAGGCCGGCGATCCGCCGGCGGCCGCCAGGCAGTTCCGCACCGCCATCGAAGACATCTGGAGATCATGATATGCGTCAGCACCCGTTGGGAATTTACGAGAAAGCGCTGCCGAAACACCTGAGCTGGCCCGAACGCCTGGCGCTGGCCAAGGCCTGCGGCTTCGACTTCGTCGAAATGTCGGTGGACGAAAGCGATGAACGCCTGGCGCGCCTGAGCTGGAGCAAAGCGCAGCGCCTGGCGCTGGTGGATGCCATGCTGGAAACCGGCATCCGCATCCCGTCGATGTGCCTCTCCGGCCACCGGCGCTTTCCGTTTGGCAGCCACGATCCGGCGCTGCGACAGCGTGCCTTCGACGTGATGGAACAGGCCATTCAGCTGGCCCAAGACGTCGGTATCCGCACCATCCAACTGGCCGGCTACGACGTGTATTACGAAGAGCAGGACGAGGGGACGCTGGCGCGCTTTAGCGAAGGCATGCAGTGGGCGGTAGACCGTGCCGCCGCCGCCCAGGTGATGCTGGCGGTGGAAATTATGGATACCGCCTTTATGAACTCGATCGGCAAATGGAAAGCCTGGGACACCCTGTTGGCCTCGCCGTGGTTCACGGTGTATCCGGACGTCGGCAACCTCAGCGCCTGGGGCAACGACGTGCCGCGTGAATTGGAGCTGGGCATCGATCGCATCGCCGCCATTCACCTGAAAGACACCTACCCGGTCACCGCCGCTTCGCCGGGGCAATTCCGTGACGTGCCGTTTGGCGAAGGCTGCGTCGACTTCGTCGAGGTGTTTCGCACGCTGCAGCGCCTCAATTACCGCGGCGCATTCCTGATTGAGATGTGGACAGAAAAAGCCGAGGAGCCGGTGGCCGAGATCGTTCAGGCCCGCCGCTGGATCGAACAGAAAATGCAACAAGGGGGCATGACATGCTGACTCAGTTAAAACAACAGGTGCTGGAGGCCAATCTCGATCTGCCGCGCCATAAGCTGGTGACCTTTACCTGGGGCAACGTCAGCGCGGTGGATCGCGAACGCGGCCTGGTGGTGATCAAGCCTTCCGGCGTTGAATACGAGCATATGACGGCGGAGGATATGGTGGTGGTCGATCTGGCCAGCGGCCGCACCGTCGAAGGGGCAAAAAAACCGTCGTCGGACACCGCCACCCATCTGGCGCTGTACCGCGAATTTGCCGATATCGGCGGCATCGTCCACACCCATTCGCGCCACGCCACCATCTGGGCGCAGGCCGGGCTGGACATCCCCGCCTGGGGAACCACCCACGCCGATTATTTTTATGGCGCTATTCCCTGCACGCGCCTGATGACCCAGGATGAAATTGAGCACGATTACGAACTGGAAACCGGCAAGGTGATTATCGAAACCTTCCGCCGGCGCGATATCAATCCCAACGCTATCCCAGCGGTACTGGTCAACGCCCACGGCCCCTTCGCCTGGGGCAAAGACGCCCACAACGCGGTGCATAATGCGGTGGTGCTGGAAGAGATCGCCTACATGGGCATTTTCTCACGCCAGCTGACGCCGGGCATTCACAGCATGCAGCGCGAACTGTTGGACAAACACTACCTGCGCAAACACGGCCAAAACGCCTACTACGGGCAGTAGGCGCCGGGGCCTTAACCGCTGCACCTGATGCTTTGCCGCATCGGGTGCCTGCGGGCATGAGGCGCAGTGATAACGATAACCGCATTCGCTCATCGGCGAAAAATTCGCTATCATCCGCACCCACCTTCCAGCCGGCCGCCCGATGTCTACGATCACCGATACCTTTATCGCCCCGCCATGCCATGACCAGATAGAGATCCTTTATCAGGACGACCATCTGGCGCTGATCAATAAGCCAGCTGGGCTGCTCAGCCTGTCGGGCAAGAATCCGCAGAATCTCGATTCGGTACACCACCGGCTGGTACAGATCTTCCCCGGCTGCGCCCTGGCGCACCGCCTGGATTTCGGCACGTCCGGCTTGATGGTGGTGGCCCGCAACAAGGCCGCCAACGCCGCGCTCTGCCGGCAGTTCAGCGAGCGCACCGTCGGCAAAGTGTACAGCGCGCTGCTGTGCGGCCACCTGGCGGAAAACGAAGGGGTAATAGACGCGGCGATCGCCAAAGATCCGGCGCTGTTCCCGCTGATGTCGATTTGCGCCCTCCACGGCAAGCCCGCCCGCTCCCGCTATCGGGTCGTCGAGCGTTTTTATCGTGAAGCGGAGGGCGGGATCTCGCTGCCGCTGACGCGGGTGCAGCTCACCCCAGAGACCGGGCGCACCCACCAGCTGCGTATTCACAGCCGGCAGTTGGGCCACCCTATTTTAGGCTGCGATCTGTATGGCGGGCGACTGCTGCCGGGTACCGAACAGACGCCACGGCTGATGTTGCATGCCAGCGAACTGGACTTTGTGCACCCCATCACTGGAGAGCGGATCGCCGCTCGTCACGCCGCGCCGTTCTGAACGCGGCTTACCACATCAAATCGTCGGGCACTTTAAAGTCGGCGTACGGATCGTCTTCATCCTGTTCTTCCTGACTCAGCGCGCTGTGCAACACAATGCTGGCCACATCGCGCTGCGCGATTTTATCGGCGACGCTCGCGGGGATAATCGCGTATTCACACTCTTCCCGGTTCTCGACCACCAAGCGGGCAATGGCGAGGCGGCCATTGATCAGCTGGGTCTGCGTCGCCTTATCCACCAGAATTTTTTTGATCAGGTTACCGTCGGTGAAGTTGAAACCGATATCGCCTTTCGCCAGGACGATACGGTTCATCTCGATCAGTTGCTTCACCTGCGCCTTGTATTCTTTGGACAGCGCGGCCTGCTTTTGCTGCTCGTTCAACTGCTTATCGCGCTCAAGCTGCGCCTTTTTATTCTCTTCCACCGCCTCTCTGGCCTCGCGGGCCTGAACGCGTGATTTTTTAGCCGTTCTTTGGACTTTGGCCATTTTCTTGCTGGTTACCAAGCCCGCTTTGAGCATCTGCTCTTGTAAGGTGAGTTTTGTCATGTTCGTGTCTGAAGCCGTGGGTTATGGGGGGATTATACCCGTAATTTTTCAGGCTGCACCAGGTTGCCGGCCCAACCCACCGGCGGTTTGCGCTGCAGGGCAACGGCGGTAAACCGAGCCGAACGTCAGATCATGAATACCGCTCATGTGGTAATGAAATTAAGTCTCTTTCACTCCCTGCGGGACTCTGGCAAAAATAGACCTCATTAACGACAGACAATATGAAATCGGCTGAATGAAAAAAGAGAAAAACAACCCATTGAAATACATGGATAAATCCAGCCTTCATATCATATAACAGGATGCTATAAGACGATGAATAGAGACTTTGCCTTTACGATTAAGAGCAGTTCTTTCGATGAAGATTATAACCCTTCTGAAAGTACGCGTATCACCACCAATTTCGCCAATTTGGCCAGAGGGGAAAACCGCCGGGAGAACCTGCGCAACACGCTGGTGATGATTAACAATCGCTTCAATTCGTTGGCGAATTGGGATAACCCCAAGGCCGACCGCTATTCGGTCGAACTTGACATCATTTCGGTTGAGATGCGCGTTGAAGATCAGGGTGCCAGCTTCCCGGTGATCGAAATCCTGAAAACCAACATCATTGATAAAAAAACGCAAAAGCGTCTTGAGGGCATCGTCGGGAACAATTTCTCCTCTTACGTGCGCGATTACGACTTTAGCGTCTTGCTGCCGGCGCACAATAAAAACACGGCGGAGTTCAACATTCCGGATGATTTCGGCGATTTGCACGGCAATATCTTTAAGCATTTCGTCAATTCAAACGAATACCATGAGAATTTCAGCAAACCGCCGGTGATCTGCCTCAGCGTGTCCAGCAAAGACACCTATCATCGGACGGGCAATCAACATCCGGTGTTGGGCGACGAGTATCGGCAAGACGGCGCTTCGCTGACCGACCGGTATTTTAAAAAAATGGGCCTGCAGGTGCGCTATTTCATGCCGAAAAATAGCGTCGCGCCCCTGGCGTTTTATTTCCCCGGGGATTTGCTGAGCGATTACACCGATCTGGAACTGATCGGCACCATCAGCACGATGGAGACCTTCCAAAAAATTTATCGGCCTGAAATTTACAATGCCAACTCGGCGGCGGGGCAATGCTATCAGCCCAGCCTGAATAACCAGGATCATTCATTAACCAAGATTGTTTACGATCGCGAAGAGCGTAGCCAGTTAGCGATTGAGCAGGGGAAATTTACGGAAGAGCAATTTATCAAGCCCTACAAGCCCATTCTTGAGCAATGGTCTGCTCACTACGCGCTTTGATTCACTTAATTACAGGTTATCTATCATGAAAATATTGCTCCCTACCTCGACCGCCGGCAGCTTGCCCAAACCTTCCTGGCTGGCCCAACCGGAAACCCTGTGGTCGCCCTGGAAATTGCAGAATGAAGAATTAATCGAAGGGAAACAGGACGCTTTGCGTTTGTCGCTGGCAGAGCAACAACAGGCCGGCATCGATATCGTCAGCGATGGCGAGCAAACGCGCCAGCACTTCGTCACGACGTTTATCGAGCACCTCAGCGGCGTCGATTTCGAGAAACGCGAAGTGGTTAAAATCCGCAATCGCTATGAGGCGAGCGTGCCGACCGTTGTGGGTGCGGTGGCGCGTCAAAAGCCCGTTTTCGTTGAAGACGCCAAATTTTTACGCCAGCTGACCAAACAGCCGATTAAATGGGCCCTGCCGGGGCCGATGACCATGATCGACACGCTTTATGACAGCCACTATAAAAGCCGCGAAAAATTGGCCTGGGAATTCGCCAAGATCCTCAATCAGGAAGCCAAAGAGCTCGAGGCCGCCGGCGTCGACATTATTCAGTTTGATGAGCCCGCATTTAACGTGTTCTTTGACGAGGTGAATGACTGGGGCATCGCCGCCCTGGAAAGGGCCGTTGAGGGGCTTAAGTGTGAAACGGCGGTACATATCTGCTATGGATACGGCATTAAGGCCAATACCGACTGGAAAAAGACGCTGGGCTCCGAGTGGCGGCAATATGAAGAGGCGTTTCCTAAGCTGCAAACATCTACTATCGATATTATCTCGCTCGAGTGTCATAACTCGCACGTGCCGATGGATCTGCTTGAACTGATTCGCGGTAAGAAAGTGATGGTCGGCGCCATTGATGTAGCGAATCATACCGTTGAGACGCCGGAGGAAGTGGCCGCTACGCTGCGCAAAGCGCTGCAGTTTGTTGATGCCGACAAGCTCTATCCGTCGACCAACTGCGGCATGGCTCCCCTGCCTCGTCAGATCGCCAGCGGCAAGCTGAATGCCTTAAGTGCGGGCGCCGAGATCGTGCGCCGTGAACTGTTAGCCAAATAACCTTGCCAAGCGCCCGCCACAGGTACCTCCTGCGGCGGGCGATGATCATTCAACTCCCTCTCCCCGCAACGTTCCCCCTCTGGTGTATACTCGGGTTTCTACGCGATGCCAGCCACAGCGGCCTGAACGGCCCCTCAGCCAGCCCACAACAGCTTAATAACAGTGGAACCCTCATGAGCCCAGATACCGCTCGCATCAGCGAAATTATCGATCGCGCCAGGATCTCGCCCTATCAAATCCTCATCCTTACCCTGTGTTTCCTGATCGCCCTGCTGGACGGCTTCGATACCGCCATCATCGGCTATATCGCCCCGGCACTGCGCGAAGAGTGGGGCCTGCAGCCCTCGCAGCTCTCCCCCGCCTTCGGCGCAGGGTTGTTCGGCCTGCTGATCGGCAGCCTGCTGTTCGGGCCGATCGCCGACGCCATCGGCCGCAAACGCGTGCTGCTCGTCGCGGTGCTGGTGTTTGGCGGCTGTACCCTGGCTTCGGCCTATACGCATTCGATCGAATCCCTGACCCTGCTGCGCTTTATCACCGGCATTGGCCTCGGGGGCGCGATACCGACCTGCATCACCCTTAGCGCTGAGTACTCACCGGCACGCCGGCGCATGCTGATGGTCACCCTGAGCTGGAGCGGCTTTACCGCAGGGCTTGCCCTGGGTGGCCTGCTGGCCGGGCAGATCATTCCTGCATTCGGCTGGCGCGGCGTACTGCTGGTCGGCGGCATTGCGCCATTGGCGCTGCTGCCGCTGCTGGCCTGGCAGATGCCCGAGTCGGTACGCTTTATGGCCGCCAGCGCCAAACATGCCGATCGGCTGCGCCGGGTGGTCGAGCGTATCACCGGCCAGCGTTGGACGGGGGTCACCATCGTCGATGACGAACGCCCGGCACAGGCTACGTCGCCGATCTCGCACCTGTTTATCGAAGGGCGCGCCGTGCGCACCCTGTTGCTGTGGGCGGCGTTCTTCTGCTCGCTGTTCGTGTTCTACCTGCTCACCAGTTGGCTGCCGACGATCCTCAAAGACGCCGGTTACGATATCGCCCACGCCTCGCGCATCGGGGCGATGGTGCCGCTCGGCGGCACCCTGGGCGCCATCCTGATGGCGCTGCTGATGGACCGCGTCGGGCCCTACCGCGTGCTGGCCGTCTCCTACCTGGGCGCCGCGCTGGTGATTGGCGCAACCGGGTATCTGATGGACGACGTCTATATGCTGGCCACCGTTGTGTTCCTGATAGGTTTCGGCGTAGCCGGCGCGCAAAACGGCCTGAACCTGGTCTCCGCCACCCTTTACCCGACCGCAGCCCGCGTCACCGGCGTCAGTTGGGCCATGGCCAATGGCCGCTTCGGATCGATCGTCGGCTCGATGCTCGGCGCCTGGATGATGACCGCCGCAGGCTCGGCGGAAGTGTTCTTTCTTTGGCTCGCGCTGCCGGCGCTGCTGGGCGCCGTCGCCATCTTCCTGCTCTATCGCCTCAGCCTGCGCCGCCGCGCACCGCTCGCGGAAACGGCCGCCGGCGCCTGAACTCGCGGAAAAGAAAAGGCCGAGACGCCATCGGTGACGTCTCGGCCTGTAATGAAAAAGGGGGCCAGGCCCCCTTCTCTGTTATTCCGCCTTGGCGGAAGCGTCTTCGGTGCGATACAGGTGCACGTCCATCTGCGGGAACGGAATGCCGATGTTGTGGGCATCCAGCGCGCGCTTGAAGTTTTCCATCAGATCGAAGTACACATTCCAGTATTCCGCGTTGGTGGTCCAGGAACGGGTGACGAAGTTCAGGGAAGACGGCGCCATCTCATTCAGACGCACGGTCACGCCTTTGGCGTGCATGATGCGCTTGTCGGCGGCGATCACGTCGCCCAGCACCTTCTTCACCACGTCGATATCGGCGTTGTAGGCCACGCCTACCACGATATCCACGCGGCGGTTCGGCTCGCGAGAATAGTTGATGATGTTGCCGGCGATGATTTTACCGTTCGGCACCACGATGGTTTTGTTGTCTGCGGTGCGCAGGGTGGTGGAGAAAATCTGCACCTGATCGACGGTACCGGCCACGCCGCCCAGATCGACATATTCACCCACGCGCAGCGGACGGAAGATCACCAGCAGCACGCCGGCGGCGAAGTTGGACAGCGAGCCTTGCAGCGCCAGGCCGACGGCCAAACCGGCGGCACCCAGCACGGCGATCACCGAGGTGGTCTGCACGCCGACGCGCCCCAGCACGGCAATGAAGGTGAACGCCAGCACGCCGTAGCGCACGATCGCCGACAGGAAGTCGGCCACCGTGGCGTCGATGCCGCGCAGTTTCATCACGCGGTTCAGCGCATTACCGACTACGCGGGCCACGATCGAACCGATGATCAGGATAACGATGGCGGCGACGATGTTCACCGCGTACTGGATCAACAGATCCTGGTTCTTCACCAACCAGTTGCCGGCACCGTTGATGCCGTCTACTACATTCAAATCTTTCATTCGTGTCGTCCTAACTCAGTCCCTAACGGGAGAAACTCGCAAAAATACACTGGCCTCGGCAGCCAGTAGGAAACCACCGCCTAAGGGTAACCAACATTAAAGGCTCATGCCAACCGTCAGCGTTAAAAATAGCCGAAACTGCCCGCCGCGTCTTCTATGCTGAGAACAGCGCGTTGGCCATTTCACGACAAGGGATCCGTTAATCATGCACGTTCGCTCTTCGCTCAAACATTATTGGCAAGTGCGGCCCAGGCTGCTGTTTTCCGTCGGCGCCGGGCTGTTGTGCTTTCTGCTGCTGCCCGCCCAGTTCTCGCTGCTACAGCGCCTGATGATTGGCTGGAATACGCTGGCCTGGCTCTATCTGCTGTTTCTCTGGCGGCTGATGTTGGTCAGTACGCCACAGCACATTCGCCAGATCGCTCGGCGGCAGGACGAAAGCGCCAGCACGGTGTTGGCGCTGGTTAGTTTCGGTTGTCTGGTGAGCATTCTGGCGATCCTGTTCGAGTTGAGCAGCGCCAAACAGGCCAGCGACTCGCTGAAAACCCTGCATCTGGCGTTAACCGGCGGAACGCTGGGGGTCTCCTGGCTGCTGCTGCCGACCGCCTTCACCATGCACTATGCCCACCAGTTTTATCGCCAGGGCGCGCAGCAGGATCCTTTGCCGCTGCTGTTCCCCGGTAACCTTACCGATCCGACCTATCTGGATTTCGCCTACTTCTCCTTCACCATCGCGGTCGCGTCGCAAACCGCCGACGTGGCGGTCGGCGCCGCGGAGGTGCGTAAAATTGCGCTCGTGCAGTCGGTTATTTCGTTCGTGTTCAACATGCTGATCCTGGGCCTGTCTATCAACGTCGGTGCCGGCCTGCTGGGCTGAAACGAAAAAGGCTCCCCCGCAGGGAGCCTTTAAATCACAAACAAAGGAGGAAAAAACGTGGTTTTCCTCCTTTGTGATCATCAGCCGAAAATCAATAAATTGATTTTCCTTATTTTTTATATTTTGCCAATGGCAAGCCAGGCAACGCCATCAGGCTTGTCATAAACAAAAAGGCTCCCCGCAGGGAGCCTTTTGCATCGGGCAACAGGTGCCGAAGATTACAGAACGTCTACCGCGTTCAGATCTTTGAAAGCCTGTTCCAGACGCGTCACCATGCTGGTCTGCGCTGCGCGCAGCCATACGCGTGGATCGTAGTATTTCTTGTTCGGTTGATCGGCACCTTTCGGGTTGCCCAGCTGACCCTGCAGGTAAGCTTCGTTCGCTTTGTAGTACTGCAGGATGCCATCCCAGGTTGCCCATTGGGTGTCGGTGTCGATGTTCATCTTGATCACGCCGTAACCCACAGACTCTTTGATCTCTGCGTCGGTAGAACCGGAACCGCCGTGGAACACGAAGTTCAGGCTGTTGTGCGGCAGGTTGAATTTCTTGGACACGTAGTCCTGAGAATCACGCAGGATGGTCGGGGTCAGCTTGACGTTGCCTGGCTTGTACACGCCGTGCACGTTACCGAAGGAGGCAGCGATGGTGAAGCGCGGGCTGATGGCGTTCAGTTTTTCGTACGCGTAAGCCACGTCTTCCGGCTGGGTGTACAGGGCGGATGCGTCCATATGGCTGTTGTCCACGCCATCTTCTTCACCGCCGGTGCAGCCCAGTTCGATTTCCAGCGTCATGCCGATTTTGGCCATGCGCTTCAGGTAGGCGCTGCAGATCTCGATGTTTTCTTCCAGAGACTCTTCAGACAGATCGATCATGTGAGAAGAGAACAGCGGTTTGCCGGTAGCGGCGAAGTGCTTCTCGCCGGCGTCCAGCAGGCCGTCCAGCCATGGCAGCAGTTTCTTCGCGCAGTGGTCGGTGTGCAGGATCACTGGCACGCCGTAGTGTTCAGCCATCTGGTGAACGTGGTGTGCGCCAGAGATGGCGCCCAGAATCGCTGCGCCCTGAGGCACATCGGTCTTCACGCCTTTGCCGGCGATAAACGCGGCGCCGCCGTTGGAGAACTGAACGATGACCGGCGCGCGCACTTTAGCCGCGGCTTCCAGCACTGCGTTAATGGAGTCGGTACCCACGCAGTTTACCGCTGGCAGCGCAAAGTTGTTCTCTTTAGCAACTGCGAAGACTTTCTGAACGTCATCACCCGTGATGACACCCGGTTTTACGAAATCAAAAATTTTAGACATGTTACTTTGTCCTGTTTCGTCGGCCGTAGATGGATGTAAATCGATGTTTTCACGCCGCGCAGCGTGAGCCGCGCGGTATAAAACAAACGGGCGGCTTTCGCCTCCCGTTGTCTGAATTACTGCTTAGCGCGCTCTTCCAGCATCACGACTGCAGGCAGCGGTTTCCCTTCAACGAATTCCAGGAATGCGCCACCGCCGGTGGAGATGTAGGAAATTTTGTCAGCGATACCGAACAGATCGATGGCTGCCAGAGTGTCGCCGCCGCCAGCGATAGAGAAAGCGTCGCTATCGGCGATCGCGCGGGCGACAATTTCGGTGCCCTTACGGAAGTTAGGGAACTCGAATACGCCAACCGGGCCATTCCACAGAATGGTCTTGGCGTTCTTCAGGATAACGGCCAGACGCTCGGCAGAGACGTCGCCCATATCCAGAATTTGCTCGTTGTCCTGGATCTCGTTGGCCTGCTTCACGGTCGCGGTCGCGGTTTCGGAGAACTCGGTCGCGACGCGCACGTCGGTCGGAACCGGGATGTCGCAGGTTTCCAGCAGTTTCTGCGCGTTCGGGATCAGGTCAGGTTCGTACAGGGACTGGCCCACGTTGTTGCCCTGCGCCGCCACGAAGGTGTTGGCGATGCCGCCGCCGACGATCAGCTGATCGGCGATTTTGGACAGGGAATCCAGCACGGTCAGTTTGGTGGACACTTTAGAACCGCCCACGATGGCGACCATCGGACGGGCCGGGTTGCCCAGGGCCTTGCCCAGCGCTTCCAGCTCGGCGGACAGCAGCGGACCGGCACAGGCGACAGGCGCGAACTTGCCCACGCCGTGGGTGGAAGCCTGCGCGCGGTGCGCGGTACCGAACGCGTCCATCACGTACACGTCGCACAGCGCCGCGTATTTCTTGGACAGGGTTTCGTCGTCTTTCTTCTCGCCCTTGTTGAAACGGACGTTTTCCAGCACCACCAGTTCGCCTTCGGCAACGTCGACGCCATCCAGATAATCCTTCGCCAGACGCACTGGGGATTTCAGGTGATCTTTCAGGTAGTTGACAACAGGCAGCAGGGAGAATTCTTCGTTGTACTCGCCTTCGGTAGGACGACCCAGGTGGGAGGTTACCATCACGCGGGCGCCTTGCTTCAGCGCAGCTTCGATAGTCGGCAGGGAAGCGCGGATACGCGCGTCGGAAGTCACTTTACCGTCTTTTACCGGCACGTTCAGATCGGAGCGGATCAGTACGCGTTTACCCGCCAGATCCAGATCGGTCATCTTAATTACAGACATGGTGAACCCTCTTTATTGAATCTCTATAAAATTGCCTGAGCAGCGCGCCAACCACGCCGGCGCCGCCGTACTAGAAACCGCTGGCGGCCATTGCCCGTGTTGTATCCAACATCCGATTGGCAAAGCCCCATTCATTGTCGCACCAGACCAAGGTCTTTATCAGGTGCTGCCCGCTGACCCGGGTCTGCGTACCGTCGACGATAGCGCTGTGCGGGTCATGGTTAAAATCGATCGAGACCAATGGTAATTCCGTGTAGTCAACTATACCACGAAATGATTCCCGTGCGGCCTTTTGCAACAGCTGGTTGACCTCCGCCACCTTCACCGCGGCGCTCACGCTGACGCTGAGATCGATAGCCGTCACGTTGATGGTCGGCACGCGCACCGAGATAGCCTCAAAGCGATCGCAAAACTGCGGGAAGATACGGGTAATGCCCGCGGCCAGCTTGGTGTCGACCGGAATGATCGACTGGCTCGCCGCGCGGGTGCGCCGCAAATCCGCGTGATATGCGTCGATCACCGGCTGATCGTTCATCGCCGAGTGAATGGTGGTCACAGTGCCCGATTCGATGCTGTAGGCATCGTCCAGCAGCTTGATTACCGGAATAATGCAGTTGGTGGTGCACGAGGCGTTGGACACGATGCGATGTTCCGCCAGCAGCGTCTGATGGTTGACGCCGAACACGATGGTGGCGTCCAGATCGTTGCCGCCCGGATGGGCGAACAGCACTTTCTTCGCCCCCGCCGCCAGATGGGCTTCGCCATCCGCCCGGCTGCCGTACACGCCGCTGCAGTCCAGCACCACGTCGACGCCCAGCTCGCCCCAGGGCAACTGCTCTACCGCCGGCTGATGCAACAGGCGAATCGCGTCGTCTCCGACGCTCAGCGTGTCGCACTCTTGCCGCACATCCCACGCGAAACGGCCGTGGCTGGAATCGTACTTCAACAGATGGGCCATGCCCTCGGCATTCGCCAGCTCGTTGATCGCCACCACGGAGATTTCCGCCCGTCGTCCCGATTCGTACAGTGCGCGCAATACGCTGCGGCCGATGCGGCCAAAGCCGTTTATCGCTATGCGGATGGTCATGCTGCTCCTGAAAAAGGGCCGTCCCCGCCGGGCTGACTCACCGGCGCCGGACAGGCGCTGACTGGTTGTCTCACTAACCCGCATAGAGTAGTGGATCGCACCGCCCGCTGTGAATCGCCGCGTTTGCATTATTCCCGCGCTTCAGCGGCTTTTCGCCGCCGTCACATCGGCATTTCTGTCGAAGAGTGCTTCAACTGAAACGCTTCAGCTGAGCATAAACCAAAGTTTTGGCAAAAGGAACAGGTGCAACAGTTCCACAAGTAACGGAGGGGAATTTTACGAGCATAAGATGATCTGGCGCACATTTTTGGCCTTAAGGCCGCGGCGGATTTTCGCTCGCCGGCCCCGTTTCGCCGTAGTGCTCGCGGAAATAGTCGCGCAAAAATTCGACCGTCACCCGCACTTTTGTCGACGTTGCCAACCGGGAAACGTACACCGTCCGGAAAAGATCGCCGCTAGCAGTTTAACTCTGTAAACGGAGCGCCCGCGCCTGCGGGCGTCCTGACTAGGCTTTCGGGAATATCCACAGATGCTCGGCCGGCAGGGAGAGCCGGCACAGCGTCCGATCGCGCGCTTCGTGGCCATAGGCGCGCACCACGAAATCCTCGGCCACGGTGCGGAACAGGTATTCCCAACGATCGCCGAGATACATGCTGGTCAACAGCGGCAGCTCAAGCTGGTTGCCCTGCGGATCTTCGCCCAACCGCACGCGCTCCACGCGGATCACCGCCGAGCCCTCCTGGCCAACCTGCACGCCTTCGCCCGCTTTGCCCCACAGCGCCCAATCCTTGCCTTCGATGCGCGCCCGGTCGCCTTCCAGCGCCACGATCTTGCCCGGCAAGCGGTTGTTGCTGCCCATGAACTCGGCGGTGAACAGCGTGGTGGGCGAACCGTACATCTCCTGCGGCGTGCCCTGCTGCTCGATTTTGCCGTTATTGAGCAGCAGGATGCGATCGGAGATGGCCATCGCCTCGTTCTGATCGTGGGTCACCATCAGCGCCGACAGGCCGAGCTTGATGATCAACTCGCGCAGGAATACCCGCGCCTCTTCGCGCAGCTTGGCGTCAAGGTTGGACAGCGGCTCGTCCAGCAGGATCACCGGCGGGTTGTAGACCAGCGCACGCCCGATCGCCACGCGCTGCTGCTGGCCGCCGGAAAGCTGGTGCGGATGGCGCTTGGCCAGATGCCCCAACCCGAGCTGATCCAGCACCGCCTGCACCCGCTGGGTGATTTCCGCCGAGGCGGTCTTACGCAACTTCAGCGGGTAAGCGACGTTCTCAAACACCGTTTTATGCGGCCACAGCGCGTAGGACTGAAACACCAGCCCCAGGTTGCGCTCTTCGGCGGGAATTTCGCTGCGTGCGCTGCCGTTGTATACCGCATTATTGCCGATGACGATCCGGCCCTGGCTCGGTTTCTCCAGCCCGGCCACCGCCCGCAGCAGCGTGGTTTTGCCGCTGCCCGACGGGCCCAGCAGCGAGACCACTTCGCCCCGTTTCAGATCCATCGACACCCCTTTCAGCACCGGATTGTCGCCATAGGTCAAATGCAGATTCTCTACCGAAAGTTCAATCATGTAATTTCACTCCAAAGCGCAAGGCAATCCCCAACCCCAGCACCACCAGCAGGATATTGATGAACGACAGCGCGGCGACGATATCGATAGCGCCCGCGGCCCACAGGGAAACCAGCATCGAGCCGATGGTTTCCGTGCCCGGAGACAGCAGATACACCCCGGTGGAATATTCGCGTTCGAAAATCAGGAACATCAGCAACCAAGAGCCGATCAGGCCGTAGCGCGACAGCGGAATGGTAACGTGGCGGGTGATCTGCCCACGGCTGGCGCCGGCGCTGCGCGCCGCCTCCTCCAGCTCCGGCCCCACCTGCAACAGCGTCGAGGAGATCAGCCGCAGGCCGTAAGCCATCCACACCACGGTGTACGCCAGCCAGACGCTGAAGATGGTGCTGCGCAGCGAACGCAACCAGACAATCCAGTTAGCACGCAGCCACTCGGCCATCGGCAGCGCCGACAGCCAACCCTCCTTGAGCGATTTGTCCAGCCACATCGGCAGGAACAGAAACACCCACAGGAACGCCAGACCGGCCAGCAGCCCCGGCACCGCGCGCGGCACCAGCACGCTGTAGTCGAGGAAGCGCGTGGCGCCATCCGGCTTGCGGTGCATGGCGATGCCGATAAACAGGTAGCACGCCACCGCCAACGCCCCGCCGATTACCCCAATCGCCATTGAGTTGACGATGGCGCGCAGCAGGTTGGGCTGCGCCCAGATGGTGCGGAAGGTGTTGATCGACAGTTCGTCCCAGACTGACACGCCCACGCCCCAGTTGGAGATAAAGGCGCGCAGCACCACGCCGATCAGCGGCACGCCGATGGTCACGGTCAGCCAGAACACCACCACCGCGCCGGCCACCCAGCGCCATTTGCCCAGCGGCAGCGCGCGGGCTTGCGAGGCTTTGCCCTTGACGGTGACGAAACGGTTGGCGGTGCGCATCAGCCGGCGCTGCAGCATCACCAGCGGAATGGTGATGCAGATCAGCACTACCGCCACCGCCGCCATCAGGTGGTAAGACGGCGTGCCCAGCTTGTTGGTCAACTGGTACAGGTAGGTCGCCAGCACCAGGTTGCCTTCCGGATCCCCCAGCACCAACATCAGGCCGAACACTTCCAGCCCGAGAAAGAACAGCAGCACCCCGGCATACAGGATAGACGGCCGCACCATCGGCAGACTGACGGCGGTCATGACCTGCAGCGGCGTGGCGCCGGCGGTGCGCGCCGCTTCTTCAACGTCCGAACCCACGCTGCGCAGCGCCGAGGAGATATACAGATACGCGTGGGGCACGTGCGTCAATCCGGCTATCACCACGATGCTGGCCATCGAATAGATGTTCCACGGCACGAAGCCCAGCAGCGCCTCCGCCCACAGCGAGAAGAAGCCCACCGGCCCCGCCGCCACCACGTAGCCGAAGCCCAGCACCATCGGCGACACGAAGATCGGCACCAGAATCAGCGGCTCGATGATCCGCCGCCCCGGCAGATCGGTACGCACCATCAAGAAGGCTAAAATGCCGCCGAGCGGGATGGCGATGATTACCAGGCCGAATGCCAGAATAAAGCCGCTTCTCAGCGCTTTGTAGAAATCCGGATCGGTAAAGATGAACTCGAAGGCCTCCAGGCTGAAGACCTTGGAGGGAGAGAAGAACGGTGCCGAGAGGAAGCTTTGAATGATGATAAACGACAGGGGGACATAGATAACCAGCGCGGTTATCAACACCACCAGGCCACGCGGCAGGCTCTGCCACTTTCTGCGCCATGCTTGCATAAATGCTCCCTATGGTTGTAAACGACGACCAAAGGGCGCGCGCCTCTGCGACAGGCGCGCGTCCGAATGCAGTCCCTGTTACTTCGCCGCGGCGGCGCGCCATTGTTTGATGTAATCGAGGCGTTTGGCCGGCTGCAGATATTCCAGCAGGCTGTCGTCGACCGGAATCGGCTTGAGCGCGTTGCCCAACAGCTTGGTCATGCCGTCGATGTCGTTCTTGCCTTCGATATCGTTGCGGATCGAGGGGATATCCGCCTGATTGGCGAGAATATTTTGCCCTTTCTCCGACAGCACATAGTCGAACCACAGCTTGGCGGCGTTAGGGTTGCCGGCCTCTTTGCTGATGAAGCTCACGCGCGACAGCACCAGGGTATAGTCTTTCGGATAGACGATGCCGAGCGACGGGTCGCTCTTGGCGCGGGCCTCGGCGTAAGAACCGAGGATATTGAAGCCGATCAGGTTTTCACCGGAAGAAACGCGCTCCATCATGGTGCCGGTGGAGGATTGCACCGCCAGCCCGCCCTTGGCCACGTCGGCCAGCGTTTTGAAGTAGTTAGGATCGGCCTTGAAGTCCTGCACCGACAGCATGAAGCCGACGCCGGATTTTTCGATATCGTACGTGGTGACTTTCTTCTTGAATTTGTCCGTCTGGCCGGCGATCAGCTTGGCCAGCGCCGCATGCGAATCCGGCACATCGCCTTGCGGGATCAGGCGTTTGTTATAGATAAACACCACCGGCTCATAGGTGGTGCCATACACCTTATCTTGCCATACCGCCCATTTCGGCAACTGAGCCTGCTCTGGGGAGGCGTATTCCTGCGCGTAATCGCCCGCCAGTTTCAAAATGGTGTCCATCGACGAACTCCACACCACGTCGCCGCTGGTGCCGCCGGCCGCCTGCTCGCTGATAAAGCGGTTATACAGTTCGGTGCTGTTCATGTCGTTGTATTCGACCTTGATGCCCGGATACAACGCCTCGAACCCCTGGATCAGCGGCGCCGCCGCCTTGGTGTCGGTGGTCGAGTAAATCACCACCTTGCCTTCTTTCTTCGCGCCGTCGACCCGTTTCTGATAGTCGGCGGGGTAGCCCGCCGGGAAGGCCGCATAGGCGGAAACGGAGCCCAGCAAGGTGATTGCCGCTACGGTCGCGCTGATTTTTTTCATCATCATCATCCATCCCATGATCACATTTAATAAACCAAAAATTAACATATAGTTAATAAGTGTGACGAGGCAACGGCGTTGCTTTGTTATCTTTCGGTTTTGTGAGATTGGACGTTTTTCAGCCAATAAAAAAGCCCGGCAGCGCGGGCTTTACGGCACTTCCTGTTGCAGACTATTCGGCCAGGCGAGAGCGCCGCAGCAGGCGAATTCGCTGTACGATGGCGACCCCCAGCAGCGTCAGCACAAACCCTGCCAGCTGCAGCAACGACAGCGCCTCGCCAAACAGCGCGTAAGCCTGCAGCGCCGCCGCCGGCGGCACCAGCAGCATCAGCGCGGTAATGCGAGTCAAGTCGCCGTGGCGCACCATCCAGATAAACAGCGCGGTGCCGCCCAGCGACAACACGCCGGCCGACCACAGCAGCGAGAACCACAGCGTCGGCGAATTATCCCAGGCACCGGAGCCCATCACGGCCGCCAGCACGCCGGTCACGATCGCGGCGCCGAGGTGCTGAATGGCACCTGCCGCCCGCAGATCGGCCGCCGCCAGCGAAGACTTCTGCACCATGATGCCGATCGTCAGCGCAACGATGCTGCCAAACCCCATCAGGATCGGCAACAGCGCCATATTGCCGACGTCGATACCTGTCAGCCGCGGGGAGAGCACCAGCGCAACGCCGATAAAACCGACCGCCAGCCCGGCCCATGAACGCAACCCTATAGGCTTACGCAGCACCAGCGCGAAAATCAGCGCGGTAAACAGCGGCTGCAATCCGCCAATGAGCGACATCACCCCGGCCGCCAGGCCGTTCGCCACCGCCCACCAGCTTGCGGCGAGGTAAACGCCGTTCATCAGCATGCCGGTCAGCAGGTGCATCACGAACTGTCGCCCCTTGGGCCAGGCGCAATGCAGCGCCAGCAGAGCGAATACTGCCGCGGCGATCAAAAAGCGAAAGGTCAGGAAAAGGTTGGGATCGGCATGATCCGCCACCGCCCGCGCGGCAATAAAACCGGTCGACCAAATTAATATCAGGAAAAACGGCGCGATAAATGCCTTTCGCCGATCGCGTTTTTCGCGCTGGGTTATTTCCATATCACTACCTGAAAAAATGCGGCTGATGAATTAATGCGGAACATACTAACCAATTTAACACCGGCTTAACAGCATCGACATCGCCCCCTCAAGCCTGCGCAATGAACACTATTGCGGGAAATAATGACGTTTCAATCTTATATAATTCACCAAACTTATAATTAATCCCACCACGTTACGATAATGTAAATTAATTGCTACATCAGGTATAACTCCTCCCCTCTTGGCAACATTGTCGGAATAATTCCCCTTTGCTAGCCTTCCTGAAGCCACTTAATTAACTGGACTGACTTATGGCCGAAATCACTGATTTTATGAAACTGGATATGCGTATTGGCGAAATTATTTCCGTGGAATATAACGACAAGGCGTTAAAGCCCGCCTATAAGCTGCGCATTGATTTCGGCGAAGAAATTGGCATTAAAAACAGCTCGGCGCAATTATGCGAAAACTATCAGGAAGATGATCTGCTCGGCAAAAAAGTCATCTCCGTCGTTAATTTCCCCGCCAGGCGGGTTGCTGGATTTAAATCCGAAGTGCTGGTACTTGCCGCGGTCACCCGGGATCAAGGCACCGTCTTGCTGAAAACCGATTTCGACGTGGAGATCGGCAGCAAGATTTTATAATCGCCACATCATTCGTGAGGCCACCGAGAAATGCGACAGTTATCCCTGCTTGATGAAGTTAAGAAGGCGTACCAGGAACACCGTTCAGCCTTTATCCCCGGCGCCACCATGCAAGCGATCTTGCTGGCGCTGGGCGCGCGGCCGGAAGATTTCGCCAAGCTGCAGCAGGTCAGCGGCAATCTGGCGGACGATCCCACTCTCCCCTTCCGCAAGTCCAGAAACGGCCGCTTCTGTTTCGACTTCGATCGCGCCCAGATTGAGCGGCTGGAGTTCCAGCCTTTTGTGCTCTCGGTCGAGGAAGACTTCATCCGCTACGATTCGGGAAAGGTGCGCCACTTCCGCGGCATCAACGACGATCTGCAGTTGAATACGGCATTCCAGGCGCTGATGAAATTCAAAGCCTACGTGATCGATGGCGTGAGCGTGACGCCGCGCGCCCGGCTTAATCAGGAGATCAACAAGTTCGTCTGCACGGTGTTCAACCTGCGCACCGTCACCACGCCGCAGATGCTGGGTGAACCGGCGCTGGAAGGCGTGCACAGCGACGGCGTCGACCACACCATGACGACCTTCCTCGGCTGCGACAACATGACCGACGACAGCGCCAAGACCTTTATTCACGATATGCGCGAAATCAGCGGGATCAAATTCGATCGGGCCCGGCCGGAATGGATTTTGGGCGAAATACAGCATCGGCATTTCCTCGATACCCTGCTGATTGTCGATCATGAACGCAAACACAGCCTCTCACCGGTGGAAGCGCAGGACAAACGCCGGCATTCGACCCGCGATATGCTGATCTTTTTCACCCGTAAACCGGTCGAAGACGGCCACGTCTCTTTCGCGTATGACTCTTTCAAACCGCATATCGAAATCCCGCTGTCGATAGACATGGTGGCGCGCGCGAGCTAACGCGCTACCGGGTCGGCCGCCAGGATTTATCTGTGCGGCCGGTTCACGCCAGGATAAACAGCGCTGTATTAATCAGGTTTTTGTCGCCGAATTATTATATCCTGCCGGACGAAAATTTTGCGGGCGCTCGCTGCCCCCTGAGCCTGCCCTCTGCAGTTATCCATTCCGCAGCAGGCCGTTTATTTCATGAATACAGGCAGTGCCATACCGTTATGACCAAGAGTTTATCCCCGAAAGACATTATCGCCCTGGGCTTTATGACCTTCGCCCTGTTTGTCGGTGCCGGCAACATCATTTTCCCACCGCTGGTGGGGCTGCAGTCCGGCGAACATCTGTGGCCGGCCGCCCTCGGGTTTATGGTGACCGCCGTCGCCTTGCCGGTGATCGCCGTGATCGCGCTGGCGCGCGTCGGCGGCAGCATTAGCCTGCTCACCGGCCCCATCGGCCGCACCGCCGGCCTGCTGTTGGCGACCGTCTGCTATCTGGCGCTCGGCCCGCTGTTCGCCACGCCGCGAACCGCCAATGTCTCTTTCGCCCTCGGCATCGCGCCCTTCACCGGCGACGGCGCCCTGCCGCAGTTCATCTACAGCCTGCTGTTCTTTACCCTGGCGATGATCGTCTCGCTGTATCCCGGCCGCTTGCTCGATAACGTCGGCCATATTCTGGCGCCGCTGAAAATTCTGGCGCTGGCCGCGCTCGGCATCGCCGCCCTGGTTTGGCCCGCCGGTGAACCGGTCTCCGCCGTCGGCAGCTATCAAGCATCGGCGTTTTCCACCGGCTTCGTGCAGGGTTATCAAACCATGGACACGCTGTCGGCGCTGATGTTCGGCTCGATTATCGTCACCGCCGCCCGCTCGCGCGGCGTCAGCGACAGCGGCCTGCTGCTGCGCTACACCCTGTGGGCCAGCCTGATCGCCGGCATCGGCCTGACGCTGGTCTATATCTGCATGTTCAAACTCGGCGCCGGCAGCGGCAGCCTGGTCGAGAGTGGCGCTCAGGATGGCGCGGCGATCCTGCACGCCTACGTACAACACACCTTCGGCGATCTGGGCAGCGTCTTTATGGCGGTGCTGATGTTCATCGCCTGCCTGGTGACGGCGGTCGGCATGACCTGCGCCTGCGCGGACTTCTTCTCCCGCTATCTGCCGCTCTCTTACCGCTCGCTGGTGGTTATCCTCGCCCTCTTCGCCATGCTGGTCTCCAACATGGGGCTGGCCAACCTGATCCGCGTCTCGCTGCCGGTGCTGACGGCGATCTATCCGCCTTGCATCGCGCTGGTGTTACTCAGCTTCAGCCAGAACCGCTGGCGCAGCGCCAAGCGCGTCTTCGCGCCGGTGATCGCCACCAGCCTGGTGTTTGGCCTCGCCGACGGCCTGAAGGCCTCCAGCTTCAGCGGCCTGCTGCCCGCCTGGTTCGATAAGCTGCCGCTGGCCGAACAGGGTCTGGTCTGGCTGCAGCCTACGTTGCTGGTGCTGTTGCTGGCGGCGGCTTACGACCGGTTGCGCAGCGTCGAAAGCGCCAACGCCGCGTCGTAAGCGCCAACGCCGCGTCGTAAGCGCGGGTTCCGCCCATAAAAAAAGCCGGTCACGATGACCGGCTTTTTTATCGGCTGGCGCCGGGTTGCTTATTTCAGCAGCGCCTGCGCCTTGGCCACCACGTTGTCCACGGTGAAGCCAAACTCGGCGAACAGCTGCTCCGCCGGCGCCGACTCACCGAAGGTGGTCATGCCCACGATGGCGCCGTTCAGGCCCACGTACTTGTACCAGTAGTCCGCGATACCCGCTTCCACCGCCACGCGCGCCG
>NZ_PYTW01000012.1:0-217979 GCF_003028435.1 Serratia sp. Nf2
CTTTTTCTTCTGGCGCGTTATCGATCTGGTCGAAAGCACGTGCAGAACCGCCGTAGGTTTTAGCCAGTACGGTAGTGATCGCTGCAGTCAGGGTAGTTTTACCGTGGTCAACGTGGCCGATAGTACCAACGTTAACGTGCGGTTTTGTACGTTCAAATTTTTCTTTAGACACGGCTATATTCCTTACTATAGCGCTCTCCCCTTCTGGAGAGAGCACGGGACTTTGGTTTTAACCCTGCGGCTTATTTGCCACGGGCTTCGATTACGGCCTGAGCGACGTTGTTCGGTGCATCATCATACTTCAGGAATTCCATGGTGTATGATGCGCGACCTTTAGTCAGAGAACGCAGCTGAGTTGCGTAGCCGAACATTTCGGACAACGGTACTTCAGCGTGGATCTTAACGCCAGTCACTTCAGATTCCTGACCGCGCAGCATGCCGCGACGACGGCTCAAGTCACCGATAACGTCACCGGTGTTCTCTTCTGGAGTCTCAACTTCAACCTTCATGATAGGCTCAAGCAGAACCGGTTTCGCTTTCTTAAAGCCTTCTTTAAAGGCGATAGACGCGGCCAGTTTAAACGCCAGTTCAGAGGAGTCAACGTCGTGGTAAGAACCGAAGTGCAGACGAATACCCATGTCTACTACCGGGTAACCAGCCAACGGACCAGACTTAAGCTGCTCCTGGATGCCTTTATCAACGGCAGGGATGTATTCGCCAGGAATTACACCACCTTTGATGTCGTTGACGAACTCGTAACCTTTCGGGTTAGAGCCCGGCTCCAGTGGGTACATGTCGATCACAACGTGACCATACTGACCGCGACCACCAGACTGCTTGGCGTGCTTACCTTCAACGTCGGTAATCTTCGCGCGAATCGCTTCGCGGTAAGCTACCTGAGGTTTGCCCACGTTAGCTTCAACGTTGAATTCACGCTTCATGCGGTCAACGATGATGTCGAGGTGCAGTTCACCCATACCGGCGATGATGGTCTGGTTAGACTCTTCGTCAGTCCATACGCGGAACGACGGGTCTTCTTTAGCCAGACGGCCCAGAGCCAGACCCATTTTTTCCTGGTCAGCTTTGGTTTTCGGTTCAACGGCGATAGAGATTACCGGCTCAGGGAATTCCATACGCTCCAGGATGATTGGAGAGTCTGGATCACACAGGGTGTCCCCGGTGGTCACGTCTTTCAGACCGATCGCAGCGGCGATATCGCCTGCGCGAACTTCTTTGATCTCTTCACGCTTGTTGGCGTGCATCTGAACGATACGGCCAAAACGCTCGCGCGCAGACTTAACGGAGTTCAGCACGGTGTCGCCGGAGTTAACAACGCCGGAGTACACGCGGAAGAAGGTCAAGTTACCTACGAACGGGTCGGTAGCGATTTTGAACGCCAGAGCAGAGAACGGCTCGTCATCACTTGCGTGACGCTCAGCCGGAGTGTCTTTACCGTCGTCCAGGATACCGTTGATCGCAGGAACGTCAGTTGGTGCCGGCAGGTATTCGATTACCGCATCCAGCATCGCCTGCACGCCCTTGTTCTTGAACGCAGAACCACAGGTAACCAGGATGATTTCGTTGTTCAGTACGCGCTGACGCAGAGCTGCTTTGATTTCTTCCTCGGTCAGATCTTCGCCGCCCAGGTATTTTTCCATCAGCTCTTCGGAAGCTTCCGCAGCGGACTCGATCAGGTTCTGGCGCCATTCTTCAGCCAGATCCATCATGTCAGCCGGGACGTCTTCGTATTCGAAGGTTACGCCTGCGTCTTCTTCGTTCCAGTTGATCGCCTTCATTTTCACCAGGTCGATAACGCCGGTGAATTTGTCTTCTGCGCCGATAGCCAGCTGCAGAGGAACAGGGTTAGCGCCCAGACGAGATTTGATCTGGCCAACAACTTTCAGGAAGTTAGCGCCCATACGGTCCATTTTGTTAACGAACGCGATACGTGGCACTTTGTATTTGTTAGCCTGACGCCATACGGTTTCAGACTGTGGCTGAACACCACCAACAGCACAGTAAACCATTACCGCGCCATCCAGCACACGCATGGAACGTTCTACTTCGATGGTGAAGTCAACGTGCCCTGGGGTGTCGATGATGTTTACGCGATGCGGTTCGAACTGCTTGGCCATACCAGACCAGAAAGCAGTAGTCGCTGCAGAAGTGATGGTAATACCACGCTCCTGCTCCTGTTCCATCCAGTCCATGGTGGCAGCGCCGTCATGAACTTCACCGATTTTGTGGTTTACACCGGTGTAGAACAGAATACGTTCGGTAGTGGTGGTTTTACCGGCGTCGATGTGAGCACTGATACCGATGTTGCGGTAGCGTGCAATGGGTGTTGTACGAGCCATTTGATTCCTCTATTCCTAGGGCGTTCAAGTTCAGTTAACCCAAGCGGGCCGATTTGACGCGCCCGCTTGGTTAGCATGACTACAGCCGGGTGATTACCAGCGGTAGTGGGCGAACGCCTTGTTGGCTTCGGCCATACGGTGAACGTCTTCACGCTTCTTAACAGCAGAACCTTTGTTCTCTGCTGCGTCAGACAGCTCGTTCGCCAGGCGCAGAGCCATGGATTTATCACCGCGTTTACGTGCAGCATCAACGATCCAACGCATTGCCAGAGCATTACGACGAACCGGGCGGACTTCAACTGGTACCTGATAAGTAGAACCGCCAACGCGACGCGACTTAACTTCTACAGTCGGGCGAACGTTGTCGAGAGCGACTTCGAAAGCTTCCAGGTGATCTTTACCAGAACGCTGAGCCAGGGTCTCCAGCGCGGTATAGACGATTGCTTCTGCAGTAGATTTTTTACCGTCTACCATCAGGATATTTACAAATTTGGCCAGCAGCTCAGATCCGAACTTAGGATCTGGCAGGATTTTACGTTGGCCGATTACGCGACGACGTGGCATGGAAATACTCCGTTGTTAATTCAGGATTGTCCAAAACTCTACGAGTTTATTTTGACATTAAAGTTAAAACGTTTGGCCTTACTTAACGGAGAACCATTAAGCCTTTGGCTTCTTCACGCCGTACTTGGAACGAGCTTGCTTACGGTCTTTAACACCGGAGCAGTCAAGTGCACCACGGACGGTGTGGTAACGCACACCTGGCAGGTCTTTTACACGACCGCCACGGATCAGGATTACGGAGTGTTCCTGCAGGTTGTGGCCTTCGCCACCGATGTAGGAAGTTACTTCGAAACCGTTGGTCAAACGCACACGGCAAACTTTACGCAGTGCGGAGTTTGGTTTTTTCGGGGTAGTGGTGTATACGCGGGTGCATACGCCACGTTTCTGCGGGCAGGCTTCCAGCGCTGGAACGTTGCTTTTAGCAGCCTTCACAGAGCGTGGTTTGCGAACCAGCTGGTTAATTGTTGCCATTAAAAAAGCTCCTGGTTTTTGCTTCGTACTAGCTTCGTAAACATGTGATAAATCCCCTCGTATGCACTATTGGCAAAGTACGAGGACGCAGAATTTTAGGGCTGACCAGTATGGGTGTCAAGAAATATACAACATCACTCTCATTACCAGGCCATTTGGCTGCGGTGTTGTTCGGTTAATTCAACGAAGTGATTATAGCCGACGACAGTGATTTTGTGCGAAAAGTGACCAATCAGTCCCCGAGCTTCCAGGTCGTCCTGCAGCGCGTAAAGGGATATGGGGGCGGCGAGCAGCAATTCAAGATGGGCGCTGCCGGCAAGGCCGGCAAGCACGCCGTCCTGCAGCAGCAGCAGCGCGTCCCCCTCCGCCGTCAGGCGCAGCAGGGCGGGTAAGTCACATTGGTTTGGCGAATGGCTCAGGGTATAGAGCATCAGAGGATCCTAAAACGTCATCACGGTGTCGTAGCCGGCCAGTTCGCGGCGCAGTTCGTCCGGCGCCAGCACCTCGGCATCCAGCACCCAATCGGTCACCTGACCCAGCCCGCGTTCCTGCAGCGAAGCCTGGCACAGATAACACCTCTCCACGTCATACAGCGGCAGCACGCCGAAGGTGGCGATGTAATTGCGCGCCAAAATCTTTTCCGGTTGCTGGCCCGGCAACAGCTGCAATACGCCATCGCCGACAAAAAACACCCCCAAGTCTTCACTGAGCGCCGACGTGGCGAGCAGCGCATCCAGCCCTTCCCTGCCACCGGCGCCGCCGTGCGGCCCGTGGGTGAAAACAAAAGCGACTCGTTTCATCATATCCTCAGAACTGCACCAGACGGTCGCAACTCAGCGACGCTTCAGCCAGGGAACCCAGCCCGCTCAGGGTAAAGCCGGGCTGCAGGTTGGCGCTTGCCAACCCCTGTTGCGCCGCCTCCTGCTCGTCGGTGACGCCACGGCGCAGCGCGGCAGCTACGCAGACGTTGAGCGCCACGCCGTGTTGCTGCGCCAACTGGGTCCAGCCGCGCACCAGGTCGAACTCGTCGCTGGCCGGCGCGGTCAGCTGGTTGGCGTTCAACACCCCTTCACGGTAGAAAAAGACGCTGGAAAGCCGGTGCCCTTTCGCCAACAAAGCCTGAGCGAACTGATAGGCGCTGCTGGCCTGCTGCGTGCCGTAAGCCGGGCCGGTGACCAACAGGCAATAATCGAGCATCAACGGTCGCTTCCCAACAGATCGCCGCTCTTGAACTGGCGGATGTACAGATACACGGTGTGTTTGGAGATATTCAGGCGATCCGCCACCTGGTTGATCGCATCCTTGATGTCGAAGATGCCTTTCTCATAGAGGTTGAGCACCACCTGGCGATTCTTGGCGTTATTGGACACCGAGCGGTCGGCGTTCACCTCTTCGATGGTGAACTCGAGCGTCTGCGCCACCAGGTCGTCGACGGAAGACGCGAAATTCACCGACGACGGCACGTCCTGCGTGGCCGGCGGCATAAAGGTCTGCATGATCTGTGAGAACGGCACGTCGAGGTTCATGTTGATGCACAGCAAGCCGATCACCCGCTGCTCGCGATTGCGAATGGCGATGGTCACCGACTTCATCAACACGCCGCTCTTGGCGCGGGTAAAGTAGGCTTTCGACACGCTGCTGTCGTCGCCGGCCATGTCATGCAGCATGCGCAGCGCCAGGTCGGTGATCGGCGAGCCGATTTTACGCCCGGTATGTTCACCGTTGGCGATGCGTACCGCTGAGCTGTTCAGGTCTTCCAGCGCGTGCAATACGATCTCGCAATGGCCGCCGATCAACATCGCCAGCCCGTCGACCACCGCTTCATAGGATTTCAGGATTTCATGATCCGTCTGAGTAAACGGACGTTCATTCAGCAAATCAAGTTCGCTGGCTTCGCTGGATAAAAGCGAATTCGACATCGAAGATACCACCCTCATAGATCGCCTGTGCCAGGGGGCGCAGCTAAAACCGCTCGGACCGGATCGCTGCCGTCGTCGGCACGCCGCAGCGCGGCCGGCTGAGAGCGGCATCGAACGGCACGATGACATCCGCGGGCGAGGCGGCCGGGAACAATTTTAGGTACACGCCCTAAGGGGCAGACGCATGACTGATAAGTCAGAATTATTAGTCTAGCAAAGCGGTCGGAGCAAAGTCCTTGCGTTTGCGCGTGGTATTGACGTTAAGCCCGATGCCCGGCAGGCGTCAAGCGTTCAATGGAGAGAGAGGCGGCGGCTGCCGAAATGAAAACCGCCGCGGAGAGCATCCGCGGCGGTGGCAAACAGAGCGACGATGTTATTTCGCTTTAGCGTCAGCTTTCGCATCAGCCGGTTTTTCGGCTTTAGCGTCGGCTTTCGGCGCCGCTTTCACGTCCAGCAGCTCAACGTCAAAGACCAGCGTGGAGTTAGCCGGGATGCCCGGAACGCCGGTTTTGCCGTAGGCCAATGCAGGTGGGATCACCAGCTTGATTTTGCCGCCTTTCTTGATGTGCTTCAGGCCTTCGGTCCAGCCTGGGATCACGCCGTCCAGACGGAACGACAGCGGCTCGCCGCGGGTGTAGGAATTATCGAACTCGGTACCGTCGGTCAGGGTGCCTTTGTAGTTCACTACCACGGTATCGCTGTCTTTCGGAGCTTCACCCGCGCCCGGCTTCTCTACCTGGTACAGCAGGCCGGATTCGGTTTTCTTCACGCCTTTTTCTTTAGCGAAGCTATCGCGGTACTTGGCGCCTTTGGTTTCGTTGTCCTTGGCGTCCTGTTCCATCTTCGCCTGAGCAGAAGCCTTCACGCGCGCTTCGAAGCCCTGCAGGGTCTTCTCGATGTCGGCATCGTTCAGCTTGCTCTTGTTGGCGAACGCGTCCTGAACGCCGGCAATCAGCTGATCTTTGTCCAGCTTGATACCCAGCTTCTCTTGCTCTTTCAGAGAGTTGTCCATGTAACGGCCGAGAGAGGCGCCCAGTGCGTAGGCCGCTTGCTCGTCGTCGTTTTTGAACTTGCCGGTGCTCGGTGCTGCCGCCGCGTCCGCTGGTTTAGCGGCTTCTGCCGGTTTGGCGGCATCGGCTGCCATGACCTGGGTCGCATTCAGAGCAAAAGCCATGGTGGTTGCCAGAAGCGTGACTTTAAACAAAGATTTCATCCATTTCTCCAGTGTCTGAAGCAATGCCCCAAACAATCATTAGGTAAGATAACCGGGCTACTATAGCTGCCTGAAACAAAACAAAACAGTCGCACAGGTAACCAATCGAGTCAAAGTGTGACTCCCGCTTTGCCAAGAAGTTTCCCACCGTGTGCTACTCGCATGATAAATCAGATTTTTCTTTCAGAATATTCGGCGAGGTTAGCAAAAAACGGCGTATCGGGCGCGCAACTTTTCAGCACTTTACACTGCCGATCGCAACGTTGCGCGCCGTCTGGAGAAATAGCGCGAGCAAACCCGGCGCCAGCTGTTACCATAGCGCCGAATCAGGATTTTATCGCGTCAGAGGTAGCCCCATGCACAACGCCGACATTCAACGCCTGCTACAGCGGCTTGAAGAACTGGAGAGCCGTCAGGCTTTCCAAGAGCTCACCATCGAAGAGCTCAACCAGACCGTTACCCAGCATCAAATGGAAATGCTGAAGATGCGCGAACATTTGCGCATGTTGACCGACAAGCTGCGCTCGACCCAAACCTCAATGATCGCCTCGCAATCGGAAGAAACCCCTCCGCCGCACTATTGAGGGCCCGCCATGCGGTTATTTCAGGCGTGCCAGCCCTTCGACGGCACGCTCGAGATACCGGCGCGGGCACCCCAGGTTGATGCGGATAAAACCGCTCCCCTGCGGGCCGAAACCGCTGCCCATCGACGGTGCCAGCTTCGCCACCGCCACCAGCGCCTGCTGCAAGTCAGCATCGTTCAAACCCAGCGAGCGGCAATCCAGCCAGGCGAGATAAGTCCCTTCAGCCTGGGTCATTGCACACCAGGGCGCGGCGGCCGCCAGCGCCTGCTCAAACCAGCGCCGATTCTCCGCCAGGTAGTCGAGCAGCTCATCAAGCCAGGCTGCGCCCCGTTGATAGGCCGCGGTCGCCGCCGTCATCGACAGCGCGTTGAATACATCCAGCCCGTGGGCGTTCAGCCGATCGACAAACGCCTGCCGAAGCCGGGCGTTGGGGATCAGGAAATTCGAAATGCGCAGCGAGGAGAGGCCGAACGTTTTGCTGGCGGACGTCGCCGCAATCACCCGCTCGCGATATTCCTCGCCCAGATGCAACACCGACGTAAACGTCTCGCCGGGCAGCAGCAAATCGGCCCAAATTTCATCGGAGATCACCGTGACATCGTGGGCGTGACAGAGCGCCATAAGCCGCTCCAGTTCATCGCGGCGCCAGCAACGGCCGGTCGGATTGTGCGGGTTGCACAGCAACAACAGCGGCGGTTTACGCTGCGCCAGACAGGCGGCCAGCCGATCGAAATCGATCCGGTATCCCTGCGGGGTTTCCAGCAGCGGGTTTTCAATCACCTCTCTGCCGTTCATGGTGACTATCTTGGCGAACGAGCCATAGTACGGCCCCTGCACCACCACCCCGTCCCCCGGCTTGCTGAGCAGTTGGATCAGCATCGCCACCCCCGGTACTACCCCTTCAATCGACGTGAACCATTCGCGCCGCAGCGGCAAGCCGTGCCGCTTGGCAAACCAGTCGATCGCCGCCTGATAGTAAGCGTCGTCGCGTTCGCTGTAGCCAAAGACGCCGTGCTCCACCCGCTGATGCAGCGCCTGCTGCACCTCTGGCGGGCACGGAAAGTCGAAATCGGACACCCACATCGGCAACAGCTCGCTGCCGTCCAGTTGCAGATAGCGGTCGATGAAGTCCCACTTCACGGAGCCGGTGTTGTGGCGATCGATGATGGCGTTGAAATGACTCGTCATGTCAGGCTTCCTTACGCTGCAAGTCGTGCTGAGGTTGGAGTTTGGCGATACCGAAGCCGGTGAACCCATAAATCAGGGCGAACACCACCGCGGCATAACATTGGATCGCCCACGGCAGCAGATCGAGCGTGCTGACCCCCAGCGTGGTCGCCATGTAAATACCGGCGGCCGTCCACGGGATCAGCGGTTCGATGACGGTGCCCGCATCTTCGACGGTGCGCGACAGATTTTTATTGTCCAGCCCCATGCGTCGATAGGCCCCTTTGAACAGCTCCGCCGGGATCAGCAGCGCCAGCTTGCCGTCGCTGGTCGCGCCGGTCACCAGGATAGTGGTGGCAACGGTGGCGGCGATCAGCTGGCCGGTGGTGTGCACCACTTTCAGCAGCCGGCTGATGATCACCGTCAGCGCGCCGGTCAGCGTCAGGGCACCGGCGAAGGAAAAGGCGCAGAACACCAGCAGGATCGTACTCATCATCGAGAACATGCCGCCGCGGTTCAGCAGGCGCGGCACATCGGCGACGATCCCCTCAACGTTGTGGCCCTGAGTGGCGAACATCGAAAGATTGAAACCGTCCATCAACGCATTCAGCCCCTGCTGCAGGCTAAAGCCTTGCAGCGCGACGCCGATGGCGATCGCCAACGCGCAGGCGGCCAGCATGACGGGGATCACCGGCCGTTTGGTCACCGCGCCCCATAGCACCAGCACCGGCGGCAGGATCAGCAGCAGATTGAAGTGGTACAGCCCTTCGAGCGCGCCGACGATTTCGGTCACTTTTTCCGGCGTTGCCACGCTGCCCACCGCGCCGGTGTGGCCGGCGATCAGGTACACCACGGCGGCCAGGATGAAGCTCGGCAGCGTCGTGTACATCAAATGCTGGATATGGCTGTAGAGATCGGTATCCGCGACGATAGCCGCGAAGTTCGTCGAATCGGACAACGGCGAAATTTTGTCGCCGAAGTAAGCGCCGGACACCACCGCCCCGGCAGCGGCGGCCAGCGGCACGTCCAGACCGGCGGCCACGCCCATCAGCGCCACGCCCACGGTGCCGGCCGCTCCCCACGAGGTACCGGTGCACACCGAGATCACGCTGGTGATGAAGAACGCGGCGATCAGAATGTATTGGGGGCTAATCAGCTTCAGCCCCCAATACACCATGTAAGGAATTGTGCCGCTGATCATCCAGGTGCCGATCAGGCCGCCCACGCAGATCAGAATCAGGATAACCGGCATCGCCTTCGCCAGCTTGGCCACGATGGCCTCGATGATGTCGTCCCAGCGGTAGCCTTGCCACCAGGCCAACGCGGCGGCGATGGCGGCGGAAACCAGCAGCAGCGGTTCAATACGCAGGCCAAACTGGCCATAGCCGATGATGAGCAGCAACAGCATGGCCACAATCGGCAGCGTCGCCAGCCCAAGGTTGAGCGTTTTCTTATTATCCATATACGGCTCCTGTTGAAGATGGGGTACTGCAACAGCGTAATGGCTTCGATAATCGGAGGATGTGAGCGCAGGCAACCAACCATGTAATCGGTTTCATGGGCTAACGTTGTGTGAGCCGTCTCTCATTCGCCGCGCTTGCTTTGCTCATGCGGATCGCCGTCGGCTACGGAGTCTCGCAGGATAAGCTCGGCCGAAAAGCGGTTGTTCTGCGGCGCGACGTCGCTGCCGCTGTGGATCTGCAGCGCCAGGCGCGCGGCGCGTCGGGCCATTTTCTCGATGGGGTAATGCACCGTGGTCAGCGAAGGGTGGAGATATTTCGCCAGGGCAATGTCGTCAAAGCCAACGATCGACAGCGCCTCGGGCAGCTGAATGTGCCGTTGGTGGCAGGTGCGCATCATGCCGGCGGCCATCACGTCGTTGAAGGTCACTGCGGCGGTGAAGCGTGGGTCGCTGGCCAGCACGCGCTCGGCCGCCAGTTCGCCCCCTCTCTCGTTGAAGGGTACGCTGATGATCCAGACCCCGGGCACCTCAATGCCGGCGGCGGCCATGGCCTTGCGGTAACCCGCTAACCGCTGCGCGCGGTCGTCAATCGGCAGATCCGCCGTCACGCAGGCGATTCTCCGATGCCCCTGGCGAATGAGCAGCTCGGTCGCCGCCTGCGCCGCATTGGCGTTGTCGAGCCAGATGCAACGGTTGGCGATGGCGGGCAGATAACGATTGATCAGCACCAGCGCAGGCGTGTGGGCGGCGTAGCGCAGCAGCTCCTCCTCCCCCATGCGCGTGACGTGCGCCACGATGGCTTCGCATCCCTGGTTGATGAGAAAGTCGAGGCCGCTTTTTTCCAATTCGGCCTGATGTCCGCCGCTGCACAACATCAAACGTACGCCGGCCTGGCGCGTGATGTCTTCCACGCCCCGCGCCAGGCGCGAGAAAAACGGATCGTCGAGGTTGCCGGTCAGCAATCCCAGCATATTGCCGCTTCTTTTCGCCAGCGCCAGCGCGGCGGCGTTACGGTGATAGTTAAACTCGCGCATCGCCTTCTCGACGCGTTCGCGGGTCACCGGTTCAACGTAGGCGGTATTATTGATCACCCGGCTGACGGTGGCCGTGGAAACGCCGGCGCGCCGCGCAACGTCTTTCATGGTGGCCATGGCATGTCCTGTTATACCGTTCGGCGCCCGTTGCGCCGCGCATAAAAAAGGGCAGCCGATGGCTGCCCTCTTGTCTCGTCACTGCGATCTGCTTAGTGGCAGCCGCAGCCGCCGTTACCGCAGCCGCCTTTACCGTGGTCGTGACCATGGTCGTGATCGTGGCCGTGACCGCCGCAGCAGCCTTCACCGTGTTCGTGGTGATGGTCGTGCTCGCCGTGTACGTGGCCGTGCGCCAGTTCTTCTTCGGTCGCTTCGCGGATCGCGACAACTTCCACATTGAAGTTCAGGTTTTGGCCGGCCAGCATGTGGTTGCCGTCAACCACCACGTGGTCGCCGTCAACTTCGGTGATTTCAACCGGTACCGGGCCCTGATCGGTGTCAGCCAGGAAACGCATGCCGACCTGCAGTTCGTCAACGCCCATGAAGACGTCTTTCGGTACGCGCTGCACCAGGTTTTCGTCGTAGTTGCCGTACGCGTCGTTCGCGCCGACGTGAACGTCAAAACGATCGCCAACGTCGTGGCCTTCGAGTGCTTTTTCCAGACCTGCGATCAGAGAACCATGCCCGTGCAGATAGTCCAGCGGTGCGCTCACCGGAGACTCATCAACCAAAACACCGTCTTCTGTACGTACTTGGTAAGCCAGGCTGACCACCAAGTCTTTTGCTACTTTCATGATATCTCCTACCGTTGGCTACTAGGACGCGCACCGTTATCGGGATGCGCGCCTTTTCCGGACAGATTGTAACGGAAATCTGCCTCGCTGTACCCTCCGGGATAAAAAAACGCTACTTCGGCTGGAAAATGCCGATCACCTGTTCTTGCGGGCGAACGTGTTTTTCCACCTGTTGTTCGGTCTGGCGCTGATGGTGACCGCACTTGACGCACTCCACCACCTCCACCTGATCCTCCCGCCATACCGCCAGCGTATCCATGGCGCTACAGCTCGGGCACACCGCCCCGGCGATAAATCTCTTACGTGTTGCAGACATCGTTATGCTCCCGCTTATTCGTATTCGTCCCAGCCGTCGAACTGGCGACTTTCTTTTTGCATTTCGCGATGGAACAGCTCTTCCAGCTCGCGCCGCGCCTCTTTCACGCGGGAAATTTGCGCCACATCGCCCTGATGCGGCGGCATCAGTTCACGCAGCATGCGCATATCCAGGCGGCGGAAATGCTGCTGGGCGCGGAAGGCCTGATGCGGGTGCATGCCCAACTCCATCAGCGCCTTGCGCCCCAGTTCCAGCGCGCTGGAGAAGGTCTCGCGGCTGAACTGCTTCACGCCTGCCTGCAGCAACTCATGCGCCTCCACGCGGCCGCGCGCCCGCGCAAGAATGCTCAGGTTTGGAAAGTGTTGCTGACACAGCCGCACGATCTCCATGGTGTCTTCCGGCTCATTGCAGGTGATCACGATCGACTTGGCCTTCTCGGCGCCCGCCGCGCGCAGCAGCTCAAGCTCGGTGGCGTCACCGTAATAAACCTGGTAACCGTAACGCCGCAGTACGCCGACGGCGCTGACGTCGCGCTCCAGTACGGTAATGCGCATTTTGTTGGCCATCAACAGGCGGCCGATCACCTGGCCGAAACGCCCGAAGCCAACGATGATCACCTGCGGATCGTCGTCCTCCACGTATGGCGTCTCCTCGTCTTCGCCTTTGGCGTTATAGCGGCGCGCCAAAATGCGGTCGATGGCCTGCATCAGCAGCGGCGTGGTCATCATCGACAGCGTCACCACCACCAACAGCAAAGAGAGTTGATCCGGCTGCAGCACCTTTTGCGCGCCCGCCGCCGAAAAGAGCACGAAGGCGAACTCGCCGCCCTGGCTGAGCACCCCGGCAAACTGCAGGCGCACCGAACTGCGCAGGCCGAACAGGCGCGACACACCATAGAGCACGCCGGATTTGACCGCCACCAGCGCCAGCACGCCGATCAACACCTCGGCCAGATGGGTGTAGAGCACGCCGATATTCAACACCATGCCCACCGAAATAAAGAACAGCCCCAGCAGCAGCCCTTTAAACGGCTCGATGGAAATTTCCAGCTCGTGGCGGTATTCGCTCTCCGCCAGCAGCACCCCGGCGATGAAGGTGCCGAGCGCCATCGACAGGCCGAGCGCTTCCATAAACAGCGCCGAGCCGAGCACCAGCAACAGCGCCGCGGCGGTGAAGATCTCGCGCACGCCGGAAGCGGCGATATAGCGGAACAGCGGCCGCAGCAGGAAACGGCCGCCGATCAGCATGCCGCCGAACGCCGCCACCTTGAGCGCGATCTTCGCCCAGTCGTCGCTGGTGCCGCCGGCGCCGGCCAGAATAGGGATCAGCGCCAGCGCCGGGATCACCGCCATATCCTGGAACAGCAGCACCGAGAAGCCGAGCTGCCCCCCTTCGTTGCGGTTCATGCCCTTCTCGCGCATCAGTTGCAGCGCCATGGCGGTGGAAGACATCGCCAGGCCGATACCGCCGATCACCGCCGCCTGCCAGGCGAAGTGCGTCAGGTACAGCAACGCGCCCAGCACCGCCGCGGTGATCAACACCTGGCCCGCGCCGGCGCCGAAGATCGAACGCCGCAGCTCCCACAGCTTGCTGGGGTTCAGTTCCAGGCCGATGATGAACATCAGGAACACCACGCCCAGCTCGGAGAAGTGCAGGATTTCGTCGACGTCGCGGATGAAGCCCAGTCCCCAAGGGCCGATGGCGATGCCGGCGATCAGATAGCCCAGCACCGCGCCGATCCCCAGGCGACGGGCGATCGGCACCGTCACCACCGCGGCGAACAGGAACAGTAAAATGGCGGTCAGTAAGGTCGATCCTTCCATCGTCACCGCCCTCCGTGAGGCAGCGGGTGGCTCAGCCACTCGCCGTAGGCGTCCGCATGGCTGCGCAGCACCTCCGGCTTTTGCCGCCGCGCCCAGTACACCACGAACGGCGTCAACCAGTGCATATGGCACATCCCGGCGGTCAGCTCGAACGGCCGCAGAATATCTTCCATCGGGTAGTGGTTATAACCGCCGGTGCGGTAGGCGCCTTCCGGTTCGCCGGTGGTGATCACCGAGCGCCAGTATTTGCCCGCCAGCGCATTGCCGCCCACGCCGCTGGCGAAGCCGCGCGACAGCACGCGATCCAACCACTCCTTCAGCAGCGCCGGGCAGCTGTAGGTGTACAGCGGGTGCTGAAACACGATGACCTGATGCTCACGCAGCAGCTGTTGTTCATGATGGATATCGATAAAAAAATCAGGGTAGTGCGCGTAGAGATCGTGCACGGTGACATGTTCCAACTGCTGCGCCGGTCGAAGCAAAACCCGGTTCGCCACCGAGTCATGGGATTCCGGATGGGCATACAGCAGCAAGACCTTGGGCGGCTGCGACATCATTCCCCTCCAAAGCGTCGTCAGGGTAGCGGTTTTCCGTTACCATGCATCGCAAAGACAAAAACAGCGCGCGGTACGCGTTCTGTTACCTTAATGATAATTTAACATACTCTGAACATACGGCGCTTTATGATTGTATTCTCCTCGCTACAAATCCGACGCGGCATCCGCGTCCTGCTGGACAACGCCACGGCGACGGTTAATCCAGGTCAGAAGGTCGGCCTGGTGGGCAAAAACGGCTGCGGCAAATCCACGCTGCTGTCGCTGTTGAAGGGCGAGATCGCGGCGGACGGCGGCAGCTTTACCTTCCCCGGCAACTGGGCGCTGGCCTGGGTCAACCAGGAGACGCCGGCGCTGGACGTGCCGGCCATTGAGTATGTTATCGACGGCGACCGCGAGTTTCGCCAACTCGAAGCCGAATTGCAGGCGGCCAACGACCGTAACGACGGCCACGCCATCGCGACCCTGCACGGCAAGCTGGACGCCATCGACGCCTGGACCATCCGCTCCCGCGCCGCCAGCCTGCTGCACGGCCTCGGCTTCTCCAACGAACAGCTGCAAAGCCCGGTGCGCGACTTTTCCGGCGGCTGGCGCATGCGCCTCAACCTGGCGCAGGCGCTGGTGTGCCGGTCGGACCTGCTGCTGCTCGACGAACCGACCAACCACCTGGATCTCGATGCGGTGATCTGGCTGGAGCGCTGGCTGAAAAGCTATCCCGGCACGCTGGTGCTGATCTCGCACGACCGCGACTTCCTCGATCCGATCGTCGACAAGATCCTGCATATCGAACAGCAGACGATGAATGAATACACCGGCAACTATTCGTCGTTTGAACGCCAGCGCGCCACCAAGCTGGCGCAGCAGCAGTCGCTGTATCAGCACCAGCAAGAGAAAGTGGCGCACCTGCAAAGCTATATCGACCGTTTCCGCGCGCAGGCCACCAAGGCCAAGCAGGCGCAGAGCCGCATCAAGATGCTGGAGCGCATGGAGCTGATCGCCCCGGCGCACGTCGACAATCCGTTCACCTTCAGCTTCCGTCCGCCGGAAAGCCTGCCGAACCCGCTGCTGCGCATGGACAAAGTCAGCGCCGGGTATGGCGATAAAGTGATCCTGAAGTCAATCAAGCTGAACCTGGTGCCCGGCTCGCGCATTGGCCTGCTCGGCCGCAACGGTGCCGGTAAATCGACGCTGATCAAACTGCTGGCCGGCACCCTGGAACCGCTGAGCGGCGAGATAGGCCTGGCGAAAGGCATAAAGCTGGGTTACTTCGCCCAGCACCAGCTGGAATTCCTGCGCGCCGACGAATCGCCGCTGCAGCACCTGAGCCGCATCGCACCACGGGTGCTGGAGCAGCAGCTGCGCGACTATCTGGGCGGTTTCGGTTTCCAGGGCGACAAGGTCAGCGAAGTGACCGAACGTTTCTCCGGCGGCGAGAAGGCGCGGCTTGTGCTGGCGCTGATCGTCTGGCAGCGCCCTAACCTGCTGCTGCTCGATGAACCGACCAACCACCTGGATCTCGACATGCGTCAGGCGCTGACCGAGGCGCTGATCGATTTCGAAGGCGCGTTGGTGGTGGTCTCGCACGACCGTCACCTGCTGCGCTCCACCACCGACGATCTGTACCTGGTGCACGACGGCCAGGTCGAGCCTTTCGAGGGCGATCTCGACGACTACCAGCAGTGGCTTGTCGACCTGCAGCGCCAGGAAAGCCAGCAGGACGCACCGGAAAAAGAGAGCGGCGGCAACAGCGCGCAGGCGCGCAAGGATCAAAAACGCCGCGAGGCGGAGTTCCGTACGCAGACCCAGCCGCTGCGCAAGCAGATCGCCAAGCTGGAACAACAGATGGAAAAACTGGGCGCCGAACTGGCGGCGGTGGAGGCACAGCTGGCGGATTCCGCACTGTACGACATCAGCCGCAAGGCCGAGTTGACCGACTGCCTGCAAAAGCAAAGCCAGGCCAAATCCGTGCTGGAAGAGACGGAAATGACCTGGCTGGATGCGCAGGAACAGCTGGAACAGTTAACGCAGGCGTTCGAAGCCTAAGCTTCAGGCCTTGTAAAAAGGCCTATCCCCCAGAATGGTCGCGCGGTGCATGATGCGCCGCTGCGGCAGATAATCCGCGTTCGCGTAGTGCTGCGTCACGCGGTTATCCCAGATCGCCACGTCATTTTCCTGCCAGCGCCAGCGCACCTGAAACTCCGGTTTGGTGATGTGAGCAAACAGGAAATTCAGTAAAGCGTCGCTCTCTTTCGGCGCCAAATCGACGATCCGCGTAGTAAACCCTTCATTGACGAACAACGCCTGCCGGCCGCTGACCGGGTGAGTACGCACCACCGGATGCAACAGCGGCGGATTTTTCTGCACCGCCAGCTGCCAGCGCTGATGCTCCTCTTCACTGCCGCGATGCTTGTGTTCCGGGAACGACTTGGTGAAGTCATGCTCCGCGCGCAGCCCCGCCAACAGCGTTCTGAACGGCGCCGACAGCGCCTCGTAGGCCGCGATGCCGCTGGCCCACAGCGTGTCGCCGCCGGTGGAAGGCAGCGTCTTGGCCGCCAGGATCGCCCCCAGCGGCGGGTTCTCGATAAAGGTCACGTCGGTGTGCCAGTTATCGTTGTCCGGCGGGTTGTCGTCGTGGGTATCGAGCACGATGATCTCTTCCACGTCGGTGGCGTGCGGATAGACCGGATGGATATGCAGATCGCCGAAGCGGCCGGCCAGATCGCGCTGCTGCAGCGGCGTGATCGGCTGATTGCGGAAGAACAGCACCTGATGCTTCAGCAAGGCATGATAAAGCTGTTCAAACTGCCCGTCGCCCAGCGGTCGGGCCAACTCGACGTTTTCCACCAGCGCCCCGATGTAAGGCCCCAGCGGGGTGATATTCAGACGTTCGTTCATTGCTGTACTCCATGCCACGGGGTCAATCGGCGCTGCAGGGCACGCAGCCCCAGCTCCAGCCCAAATGCAATCACCGCAATCACGCCGATGCCGGCCAACACCACGTCGGTCGCCAGAAACTCACCGGCGGATTGCACCATAAATCCCAGGCCGCGCGTGGCGGCGATCAGTTCAGCGGCCACCAGCGTCGACCAGCCGACGCCCAGCCCGATGCGGATGCCGGTCAGGATCTCCGGCAGCGCGCTCGGCAGCACCACGAAACGCAGCACCTGCCAACGCGTGGCGCCCAACGCGCGGGCGGCACGCACCCGCACCTGGGCCACGCTGCGCACGCCGGCCACGGCAGACAGCGTCACCGGCGCGAAGATCGCCAGATAAATCAGCAAGATCTTTGAGGTTTCACCGATGCCGAACCAAATCACCATCAGCGGCAGATAGGCCAGCGGCGGCACCGGGCGATAGATCTCAATCAGCGGATCGAGGATGCCGCGCACCGTGTCGTTCAGCCCCATGGCGATGCCCACCGGGATGCCGACGATCACCGCCGCCAACAGCGCTACCAGAATGCGTCCCAGGCTGGCCGCCAGATGTTGCCACAGCGTGGCGTCCATAAAACCCTGCGGGCTGGCGATGGCGATCAGCTGGTGCAGCACCTGCTGCGGCGCCGGCAAAAACAGCGGGCTGATCAGCTGCAGCGCCGTCACGCCCCACCAGACGATCAACACCGTCAACAGCGTGGCGCTGCTCAGCCAAACATTGCGCGGCACGCTGAAACGGCGCGCCGCTTTGCCCTGCGGCTGCGCCGCGGCCTTCAGAGTGGAATGCAGGCTCATAGCAAGGCCTCGCGCTGTTGGAAAACTTTGCCCAGCACGTATTCGCGCTGCGCGATAAATTCAGGATCTGACTTGATGGCGCGGCAGGCTTCGCCGTCGGCATAGCGTTGGCCGAAGTTCAGCGACAGCCGCTCCACCACTTGCCCTGGCCCCGGCGACAGCAGCAGCAGTTCGCTGGCGAGGAACACCGCCTCTTCGATATCGTGGGTGATCAGCAGCACCTGTTTGCCGGTCTCACGCCAAATGGTCAGCAACAGCTCCTGCATTTGCTCGCGGGTGAACGCGTCCAGGGCGCCGAACGGCTCGTCCAACAACAACAGCCGTGGATCGGCGGCCAGAGCGCGGGCGATGCCGACGCGTTGGCGCATGCCGCCGGAAAGCTGCCAGATAAAGTGCTGTTCATACCCCGCCAGCCCCACGCGCTGCAGCATCTGCTCCGCCACCTGGCGGCGCTGCACCTTGCCGACGCCGGCCAGCTGCAGGCCGAACTCGACGTTGTCCACCACGTTGCGCCACGGCAGTAAGCCCTCATGCTGGAACACCACGCCCCGTTCGGCGCTCGGGCCGTGAACGGGCGTTCCATCCAGCGTGATGCTGCCAGCTGAAGGCTCGATAAACCCGGCGATCAAATTCAGCAGCGTGGTCTTGCCGCAGCCCGACGGGCCGAGCACCACCACCAGTTGCCCGGTGGCGATCTGGAACGACACGTCACGCAGCGCGGGCCGCCCCTGATACTCTGCTGAAAGATGATTGACGTTTAGCATCCTGCTTCCTTACGACTGCGGCGCAGCCTGCACCTGTTTCACAAAGCGGTCGGTCACGTAAGCGCTGTAGTCGCTGTCGACCTGCGGGATCTTGCCCTGCTGCTTGAGGAATTCGGCGGTATCGCGGATCGCCTTGTCCACCGGCTGGCCGAGTTGGGCAACCTGATCCGCCACCGGCAGATAACGGTTTCCCTTCACCAGCTCAGGCACCTGCGCTTCCGGCACGCCGCTCAGGCGCGCCAGCGTGCTGAGATGGCTTGGATCTTTCAGCCACTGTTCCGGCGCCGCCAGGTAGGCCTTTTGCGCCTGCAGGGCGCTGGCGGCAAAGGCGGTCACCACGTCGGGATGTTTCTCGGCAAAGTCTTTGCGCACCACCCACACGTCCAGCGTCGGCGAACCCCATTCGCCCACCTGCGCGGAGTCGGTCAACACCTTGCCCTGTTTGGCCAGTTCGTTGACCACCGGCGCCCAGACGTAAGCACCGTCGATGTCGCCGCGCTGCCAGGCGGCGGCGATGGCCGGCGGCTGCAAATTGAGGATCTTCACCTGCTCAGGCTTAATGCCCCAATGCTTGAGCGAGGCCAGCAGGCTGTAATGGGTGGTGGAGATAAACGGCACCGCAATGCGCTTGCCGATCAGATCCTGCGGACTTTTGATGTCATTCTTCACCACCAGCGCTTCGGAGCTGCCGAGCTGCGAGGCGATGAGGAACACTTCAATGGGGAGTTTCTGACTGGCGGCCACCGCCAATGGGCTGGAGCCGATATTGCCGATCTGCACGTCGCCGGAGGCCAGCGCACGCAGCACGCTGGAGCCGCTGTCGAACTTACGCCAGTCGACGGTCGCGCCGGACCGTTTGGCGAAGCTGTTTTCCGCCTGCGCCACCTTGGCCGGTTCTGCCGACGTCTGGTACGCCACGGTCACGTCCACCGCGTAGGCGCTGGCTGCGCTGAGCGACAGCGCCAACAGCGCCGCGTTGCGTAAGGAAAAGAGTTTGCCCGCCATGTTCCGCTCCGTTGATAAAAATCTGTTCAGTTGCTGACAGTTTTATCTGAGCGATGACGGGCGATAAAAGAATAAAAAAGTCTTCTTTATTACCTTGAGTAATATAAACGCAGATTACAGCGCGATCTTTCCGCGCAGGAACACATGAGCATAACCGCCGAGCAGCGTGCGATCCCCTTGCAGTTCGCAGAACAGCTCGCCGCCGCGCGCTGACATCTGCCGCGCATGCAGCCGATGGCGGCCGAGACGCGCCGTCCAGTAAGGCATCAGCGTGCAGTGCGCGGAGCCGGTGACCGGATCTTCACCGCCGTCGAGCGTGAAATAGCGCGACACGAAGTCCACGGTATCACCCGGCGCGGTAACGATCACCGCACGCTCCGCCAACGCGATCAGCGCCGGAATGTCCGGCCGCAGCGCGCGCACCTGCGCCTCGCTTTCCAGCACCACCATCAGCGCTTTCGCCTGCCACACCTCCTGTGGCTGCACACCCAGCAGCGCCGCGAGGCCCGCCGGTTCAGCCACCTTCTGCGGCGGCCGCGCGGGGAAGTCGAGCACCAGCCGTTCCCCGTCCTGCGCATCGCGCTTGACGAACAGCTCGCCGCCGGCCGATCTGAAACGAATATCCTGCAGCGCCGGATTGATCGCGCTGAACATCACATGCGCCGCCGCCAGCGTGCCGTGGCCGCAAAGATCGACCTCGCGTTCCGGGGTAAACCAGCGGATGGCGGTCATGTCGCCGTCATCCCAGACAAAGCTGGTTTCCGGCAGGCCGATCTCGTTGGCGATCGCCTGCAGCCGCGCCGCCGGCAGCGGCTGCGTCAGCAGGCACACTCCGGCCGGGTTGCCGCGCAGCCCTTCACCGGTAAAGGCGACCACGTGATAATAATTTTCCGCCATCGTTCGCTCCTTAATGCCAGATCAGTAACACACAGGCTGCGGTCAACAACCCCATGGAAACGTTGAAGATAACCCAGGCCTTTTTGCTGCGCAGCAGGCGGCCGATCACGGTGCCGAACGCCAGCCAGATAATGCCGGCGACGATGTTGACCACCAAAATGCCCAGCGCGATCGCCGCAATGGACCCGTTGTACTTATCGCCTGCCAGGCTGAAGCTGGCCACCGCCCCCAGCGCCATCAGCCAGGCTTTCGGATTGAGGAACTGCAGCAGCCAGCCCTGATACAGCCGCACCGGCTGCGGCGGCGCCACGTCGGTTTCCAGTTTTTCATAGGCGGCGGTGGCGACTTTCCACGCCAGCCACAGCAGATACAAACTGCCGAGGATTTTCAGGATCAGGTGCAGCGACGGGTAGACCAGGATCAGGCTGCCGACGCCGAAGGCCACCAGCAGCAAAATGCTTTGCATGCCGAGCATGATACCGATCATCAGCCACAGCGATCGCATAAAGCCGAAGTTGGCGCCAGAGGTGGTCAACAGCAGGTTATTGGGGCCAGGCGTGATGGCGGCGACCCACAGGAAGCCCAGCATCGAAAGGAATAAACTCGGTTCCATGGCACGGGTGCTCCTCACCCACGGCGCTTTTTTGCAGTATCATTGTTAATTCTTGGTATTGAAGCTAACAGTGCGCTAGGGATCTCACAATAGCCGCCCACAACATTTTTACTCAGCCTATGCCTAACACCTTTCGCCCTCTGACCGGGGCCAGTAACCCGCACCTGCAAACGCTGTTGCCGCGGTTGGTGCGCCGCCGCGTGTTATTGAAACCGCATTGGCAACGGCTGGAATTGCCCGACGGCGATTTCGTCGATCTCGCCTGGAGCGAAGATCCGGCGCAGGCGCGCGACAAACCGCGTGCGGTGCTGTTCCACGGCCTGGAAGGCAGCTTCTACAGCCCCTACGCGCATGGCCTGCTCAACGCCTGGCGTGAGCGTGGCTGGCTCGGCGTGGTGATGCACTTTCGCGGCTGCAGCGGCGTGCCCAACCGCAAGCAGCGCATCTACCACTCCGGTGAAACCGAAGATGCGCGCTTCTTCCTGCGCTGGCTACGTGACCGCTACGGCGAGGTGCCGACCGCGGCGGTAGGCGTTTCGCTCGGCGGCAACATGCTGGCCTGCTATCTGGCGCAGCAAGGCGCCGACAGCTTGCTGCAGGCGGCAGTGGTGGTCTCGGCGCCGCTGATGCTGGAGCCTTGCGCCTACCGCATGGAGCAAGGCTTCTCCCGCGTTTATCAGCGCTACCTGCTGGGGCAGCTGAAACAAAACGCCACCCGTAAGCTGTTGCACTACCCGGACACTCTGCCGCTCAAGCTGTCACAGCTGAACGGCTTGCGACGCATCCGCGAATTCGACGACGCCATCACCTCACGCATTCACGGCTTCAGCGACGCTATCGACTATTATCGCCGCTGCAGCGCCCTGCCGCTGTTGCCGGCTGTCCAGACGCCGCTGCTGATCATCCATGCGAAGGACGATCCCTTCATGACCCATGAGGTGATCCCCGACGTCGCCGGCCTGCCGCGCAATATTGAATATCAGTTGACCGAGTTCGGCGGCCACGTCGGCTTTGTCGGCGGCACGCTGAAAAAACCGCACATGTGGCTGGAGCATCGCATTCCGGCCTGGCTTTCCCCTTATCTGGACATCCCGACGTGATCATTCCCTGGCAAGAACTGGCAACCGACACCCTGAACAGCCTGATCGAATCCTTTGTGCTGCGCGAAGGCACCGATTACGGCGAGCACGAACGCTCGCTGGAACAGAAGGTGGAGGACGTGCGCCGCCAGCTGAAAAACGGCGAAGTGGTGCTGGTGTGGTCGGAACTGCACGAGAGCGTCAACATCATGCCGCGCGGCCAGTTCCGCGCCGGGCAGGAAGAAATTTAGTGGCGATCGGTTCTATGACTGACGGAAAAAATCAGGTAACAATGGGGCATTGCAAACCAGCGCGCGCCATTTTTTCCTGACATAGAGAGCGTCAACAAGAGCCACAATAATCCCCTGACCCCGGCGCATTCAACACGGAGTGACAACCACCATGTCTGCCAAACATCCCGTTATCGCGGTGACCGGTTCCAGCGGCGCCGGTACCACCACCACCAGCGTGGCGTTCCGCAAAATATTCCAACAGCTCAACATTCGCGCCGCCGAGTTGGAGGGTGACAGCTTCCACCGCTACACCCGGCCGGAAATGGACGCGGCGATCCGCAAGGCGCGCGATCTGGGCAGACACATCAGCTATTTCGGCCCCGAGGCCAACGACTTCGGCCTGCTGCAGCAGAGCTTTATCGACTACGGCAAGAACGGCACCGGCCGTTCGCGCAAGTATCTGCACACCTACGACGAAGCGGTGCCCTACAATCAGGTGCCGGGTACCTTCACCCCGTGGGAACCGCTGCCGGCGCCGACCGACGTGCTGTTTTACGAGGGGCTGCACGGCGGCGTGGTCACCGAGCACCACGACGTGGCAAACCACGTCGATCTGCTGGTCGGCGTGGTACCGATCGTCAACCTGGAGTGGATCCAGAAACTGATCCGCGATACCGGCGAGCGCGGTCACTCTCGCGAAGCGGTGATGGACTCGGTGGTGCGTTCGATGGAAGATTACATCAACTACATCACGCCGCAGTTCTCGCGCACCCACATCAACTTCCAGCGCGTGCCGACGGTGGACACCTCCAACCCGTTCGCCGCCAAGGCGATTCCCTCACTGGACGAAAGCTTCGTCGTGATCCACTTCCGCGGGCTGGATCAAATTGACTTCCCCTATTTGCTGGCGATGCTGCAGGGCTCGTTTATCTCGCACATCAATACGTTAGTGGTGCCGGGTGGCAAGATGGGGCTGGCGATGGAACTGATCATGGCGCCGCTGGTGCAGCGGCTGCTGGAAGGCAAGAAGATCGAATAAACGCGTTGAGCGCGGCGCCGGGCCGCGCTCCGTCTCGATTACGCCGGGTGGCGGATCTCGAAACTGTGGGTCACCGTGGCGGCCTTGTTAAGCATCAACGCCACCGAGCAGTATTTCTCTGCCGACAGGTTCACCGCACGCTCGACGATCTTGTCGGTCAGGTCCTGGCCGGTAACGATGAAATGCAGGTTGATATGGGTGAACAACCGCGGGGCTTCTTCACGGCGCTCGGAGGTCAGCTTCACCTCACAGTCGCGCACGTCGTTGCGCCCTTTTTGCAGGATGGACACCACGTCGATCGCGCTGCAGCCGCCCACCGACATCAGCACCATCTCCATCGGGCTGGGCGCTTTATCGCCGGCGTTGCCATCCATCAGCACCTGGTGGCCGGAGGCCGATTCACCCAAAAACGTTAACCCTTCCACCCATTTAACTCTTGCCTGCATTCTGGTCACTCCGGTTAATTTCTTAAAATCAGGGTACGCTTTCGCATAGAAACAGGCAACGTAACCTGATGCTAATCATGCTGAAGCGAGACAACACGAGACACCCGCCTTACTCTGTGCTACAAACAGAGCCGCAATAAATCTTTCCGGGACACTGAATTTCAGGGAAACGCCCAGAGAAAGGCTCCTTTACCGGTATGTTAACAGAATGTAGCTTGCAGCGCTTACGGCAAGTTAATATGCTAGAGCGACAGCGTATTTTTATGACACGCCTCAAAACTTGCCGGTAGCCCTCGCTCATGACTGCGGCTACAGGCGGGTTTTACAGGGAACTCTGACCCCTGTGACACAAGGCAGCGATAACAACAGAGGATAACAGCGAATGGTTCTCGGCAAACCGCAAACAGACCCTACTCTCGAATGGTTCCTGTCTCATTGCCATATCCACAAATATCCATCGAAGAGTACGCTGATTCACCAAGGTGAAAAGGCCGAAACGCTTTACTACATCGTGAAAGGCTCCGTCGCGGTGCTGATCAAGGATGAAGAAGGTAAAGAGATGATCCTGTCCTACCTCAACCAGGGGGATTTCATCGGCGAGCTCGGATTGTTCGAAGAAGGCCAGGAGCGCAGCGCCTGGGTTCGCGCGAAAACCGCCTGTGAAGTGGCCGAAATTTCCTACAAGAAATTCCGTCAGCTGATCCAGGTGAACCCGGACATCCTGATGCGTCTGTCCGCCCAAATGGCAAGCCGCCTGCAGGTCACTTCCGAAAAAGTGGGCAACCTCGCCTTCCTGGACGTGACCGGCCGCATCGCGCAAACCCTGCTGAATCTGGCGAAGCAACCCGACGCCATGACTCACCCGGACGGCATGCAGATCAAGATCACCCGTCAGGAGATCGGCCAGATCGTCGGCTGCTCGCGTGAAACCGTTGGCCGTATTCTGAAAATGCTGGAAGATCAAAACCTGATTTCCGCCCACGGCAAAACCATTGTCGTCTACGGCACCCGTTAATCCCTGAAGAAACGGCGCAATCTGCGCCGTTTTTTTGTCTGCTTTCTGCCATGTGGCGCCGCCTGATCTACCACCCGGAAATCAACTACGCACTGCGACAAACGCTGGTGTTGTGCCTGCCGGTGCTGTTCGGCCTGCTGATAGGCCAGCTACAGCTCGGCCTGATGTTCTCTCTGGTGCCCGCCTGCTGCAATATCGCCGGTCTGGACACACCGCATAAGCGCTTCTTTAAACGTCTGATCGTCGGCGGTTCGCTGTTCGCCTTCAGCAGCGTGCTGCTGCAACAGGCCATGTTGTGGCACGTGCCGCTGCCGGCGCTGATGCTGGGCCTGGCACTGCTGCTCGGCGTCACCGGTGAAATCAGCCCGCTGCACGCCCGGCTGTTGCCGGCGGCGCTGGTGGCCGCCATCTTCGCCCTCAGCACGGCCGGTACGGTGCCTCTCTGGCAGGCGCCGCTGCTGTACGCCATCGGCACCGCCTGGTACGGCTTATTCACTTGGTTCTGGTTCAAGCTGTGGAAAGAGCAGCCGATGCGCGAGACGCTCAGCCAGCTCTACCTGGAACTGGCGGACTATTTCGAAGCCAAATACTCGCTGCTGACCCAGCATATTGATCCGCAAACCGCGCTGCCGCCGCTGCTGGTGCGCCAGCAAAAGGTGATGGATCTGATCAGCCTTTTGTACCAACAGCTTAATTTCCTGCCGCACGCCAACAACCTCGAGCAAAAGCGCCTGCAGCGCGCCTTTCAGGTGGCGATGGATCTGCAGGAGCACATCACCGTCAGCCTGCATCTGCCGGAAGAGGTGCAAAAGCTGGTGGAGCAGAGCCAGGCCGAAGCGATCATTCGCCGCAATGCTCAGGTGATCGCCGGCCGGCTGCGCGTGGTGGCGCACGATATTCTCTACCATCAACATTCGAAGCGCTTCTCCATGACCCACGAGCTGGCGGCGCTGGAAAAAATGGCGGCGCAGCATCCCGATAACCCGGTCGGCCAGTTTTGTTATTACCACTTCAGCCGCATCGCCCGCCTGCTGCGTACCCAGCATCCGTTGTACCGCCGCGATCTGATGCCCGGCCAACACCGCCTGCCGTTTTGGCCGGCGCTGGCCAGCTACCTGTCGTTCAAATCCACCGCCCTGCGCAACGCCGCACGGCTGGGCGTGACGCTGGCGATCGGCAGCAGTCTGGGCGCGGTGTTTAACCTGCCGAAGCCTTACTGGATCCTGCTCACCATCATGCTGGTAAGCCAAAACGGGTATAACGCCACCCGGGTGCGCATTCAGCACCGTGCGCTGGGCACGATTGCCGGGCTATTGCTGGCGGCCGGGCTGCTGCAGCTGCAGTTGCCGGAAGGCGAAACGCTGAGCATCATGTTGGTGATCACGCTGCTGGCCTACCTGGTTTCGCGCAAGAACTACGGGCTGTCGGTGATTGGCTTTACGGTCACGGCGGTTTACACCCTGCAGCTGCTGGCGCTGAACGGCTCGCATTTTCTGGTGCCGCGCCTGATCGATACGCTGATCGGCTGCGTGCTGGCGTTCGGCGGCACCATTTGGCTGTGGCCGCAGTGGCAAAGCGGGCTGCTGCGCAAGAATGCCCATCAGGCGCTGGAGAACGATCAAGCCGCGCTGCGGCTGATGCTGAAGCAACCGGAACCGGACGCCACCGCGTTGGCCTATACTCGCATGCAGGTTAACCAGGCGCACAACGCGCTGTTCACCTCGCTCAATCAGGCGATGCAGGAGCCGGGGTTCGCGTCGAACTATCTGGCGGACATGCGGCTGTGGGTCACTCACAGCCAGTTCATCGTCGAACACCTGAACGCCATGACCATTCTGGCGCGCGAGCACTACATGCTGACGCCGAAACTGGCGGAAGCGTATCTGCAAACCTGTGAAATCGCGCTGCAAAGCTGCCAGCAGCGGTTGGAATACGACGGCCCGAGCAGCGGCAACAGCGGCATCATGCAGCCGCCGGATCTGCATCCGGACATGCCCGTCACCGAGATGGAGCGCCACCTGCGGCGCATTTTGTCGCACCTGAGCGTGATGCACACCATTTCGTCGCTGGCCTGGCGCCAGCGCCCGCACCACGGCATTTGGCTCAAGCGCAAACTGCGCGATCAATAAGGGCGCGGCATGCCGCGCCCCGTTATATGCCGCGCGGGCTTCAGGCGTTGATCACATCCTGCACCGCCAGCTCGAACAGCGCCATGCCGGCCTCGATATCCTGCAGCTCCACCACCAGCGACGGCGCGAAACGGATCACGTTCGGCCCGGCGTTGAGGATCATCAACCCACGCGCGGCGGCGGCGGTGAGGAAGTCGCGCGCTCTGCCGTGATAATGCGGCGTCAGCTCGGCGCCAATCAGTAACCCCATGCCGCGAATCGCGGTGAAAATACCGTATTTATCACCGATATGCTGCAAAGCCTGCACATACAGCGCATGACGCTGCTCGATGCCGCTCAGCACCTCCGGCGTATTGATCACGTCCAGCGCCGCCTCCGCCACCGCGCAGGCCAGCGGGTTGCCGCCGTAGGTGGTGCCGTGGGTGCCCACCTGCATCACCGACGCAATTTCTTCGGTTGTCAGCATGGCGCTGACCGGGAAACCGCCGCCCAGCGCCTTGGCGGTGGTGAGAATGTCCGGCGTCACGCCATAATGCATATAGGCGAACAGTTTGCCGCTGCGCCCCATGCCGCTTTGCACTTCGTCGAACACCAGCAGCGCCTGATGTTGATCGCAAAGCTCGCGCACGCCTTTGAGGAAGCCGGCGTCGACCGGCGTAATACCGCCCTCACCCTGAATCGGCTCCATCACCACCGCGCAGGTATGATCGTCCATCACCGCCTTCACCGCCGCCAAATCGTTGAACGGCACGTGCACGATGTCGGCCGGCTTCGGCCCGAACCCGTCAGAGTATTTGGCCTGCCCGCCCACCGACACGGTGAACAGCGTGCGGCCGTGGAACGCGTTATAGAAGGCGATGATTTTGGTTTTGTACGGACTGTGGCGGGTGATGGCGTAATGGCGCGCCAGTTTGAACGCCGCCTCGTTGGCCTCTGCGCCGGAGTTGGCGAAGAACACCCGGTCGGCAAAGGTGGCGTCGATCAGTTTGCTTGCCAAGCGCAGCGCCGGTTCATTGGTGAAGACGTTGCTGGTATGCCACAAAGTCTCGCCCTGGCGTTTGAGCGCCTCGACCAGCGCCGGGTGGCAGTGTCCCAGCGCCGTCACCGCGATGCCGCCGGAAAAATCGATGTACTCTTTTCCCTGCTGATCCCAGACCCGGCTGCCTTTGCCGCGCACCGGCACAAACTGGGCGGGTGCATAAACAGGCAGGATCACCTGGTCAAAGGTGCTGCGGCTCACTGCGGATTTTTCAGTCATTTTCGGCTCCACCCTGAAAGTTTTTCAGCGCTATCGTAATATCAGATTGAAAACATAATCACGAAATATGCATAAAAAACCAATCAAGCGCAAATGCAAAACGCCTGACGGGCGAAAAAAACGCACCGGAGTTAACGCTTGAGGAAATTATCCAGCAGTTGATGGCCCTGCTCGCTGAGCACGCTTTCCGGATGGAACTGCACGCCTTCCAACGCCAAAGTGCGGTGGCGGATGCCCATGATCTCGTCGCGCACGCCGTCGCGTTCGCTCCAGGCGGTCACTTCAAAGCAGCCCGGCAGCGTATCGGCTTTCAGCACCAGCGAGTGATAGCGGGTCACGGTCAGCGGATCGCTCAAGCCGCGAAACACGCCGACGCCCAGGTGACGAATCGCCGAGGTTTTGCCGTGCATCACCGCGCGGGCGCGCACCACCTCGGCGCCGAACGCCTGCCCCAGCGCCTGGTGCCCCAGGCACACGCCGAGGATCGGCAGCTTGCCGGCGAAATGACGAATGGCGGCCAGTGAGATGCCCGCTTCATTCGGGGTACAGGGGCCAGGGGAAATCACCAGATGCTGCGGCGCCAGCCGCTCGATATCGGCCAGCTGCAGCTCATCGTTGCGCTTCACCAGCACCTCGGCGCCCAATTCGCAGAAGTACTGGTAAAGGTTATAGGTAAAGGAGTCGTAGTTATCGATCAGCAGCAGCATGTTAGGTCCGACAGAGAAAAATGCCGCCACAGTGTACTGATTTAACCCGCCGCTGCCGACGATAATTTCCGCTTACTTTTTACGGCCGCCGGTGATCGAACCCAGCACGCCGCGCAGGATCTGGCGGCCGAGATCGCGCGCCATGCTCTTGGCGGCGGTCTGGACGATGCCGTCGCGCTTGCCGCCGCGCGGGCCAGTGGAACCGAACAACAACTCGTTCAAGCCGTCCATCAGGCCGCCGCCCGCCTGCTGTTGTTGCTGTTGCGCCTGCGGTTGCTGCCCCTGCTGCGGGGTGCCGAGGGTGGCAAAGCCCCCCGACGACAGCTTCTCGTAGGCGGACTCGCGGTCGATCATATCCTCATAGCGGCCATACAGCGGCGACTTGTTGATCGCGCTGTTCAGCCCTTCCGCACCGAGCATGCCCATTTTGGATTCCGGCGCGATCACCATCGCCCGCTCCACCACGTTCGGCCGGCCCTTCTCGTCGAGGAATGACACCAGCGCTTCGCCCACGCCCAGCTCGGTGATCGCCGTTTCGGCATCGAAGGCCGGATTGGCGCGCAGGGTTTGCGCCGCCGTCTTCACCGCCTTCTGATCGCGCGGGGTAAACGCACGCAGCGCATGCTGCACGCGGTTGCCCAACTGGCCAAGTACGCTGTCCGGGATGTCGAGCGGGTTCTGGGTGACGAAGTAAATGCCGACGCCTTTGGAGCGGATCAGACGCACCACCTGTTCGATCTTGGTCAACAGCGCCGCCGGCGCATCGTTGAACAGCAGGTGGGCCTCATCGAAGAAGAACACCAGCTTCGGCTGTTCAGGGTCGCCCACTTCCGGCAGGTGCTCAAACAGCTCGGCCAGCAGCCACAGCAGGAACACCGAATACAGCTTCGGCTGATTGATCAGCTTATCCGCCGCCAGTAGGTTGATCACGCCGTGACCATTGGCGTCGGTTTTCATCAGATCGTTGATGTCCAGCATCGGCTCGCCGAAGAACTGGTTGGCGCCCTGCTCTTCCAGCGTCAGCAACCCGCGCTGGATGGCGCCGATCGACGCGGCAGAGATATTGCCGTACTGGGTCTGGAATTGTTTGGCGTTGTCGCCGACGAACTGCACCATGGCGCGCAGGTCCTTCATGTCCAGCAACAGCAGCGCGTTGTCATCGGCGATCTTGAACACCAGCTGCAGCACGCCGCTTTGCACCTCATTCAGATCCAACAGGCGCCCCAGCAGCAGCGGCCCGAGATCGGAAATCGTGGCGCGGATCGGATGGCCCTTTTCGCCGTAAATATCCCACGGGATAATGGTGCAAGCCTGCGGCTGCCAGTCGGTGATGCCGATCGTCGCCAGGCGCGCCTGCAGTTTCTCGGAAGGCACGCCCTCGGCGCCGATGCCGGACAGATCGCCCTTCACGTCCGACAAGAACACCGGTACGCCGATGCGCGAGAACTGTTCGGCCATTTTCTGCAGCGTCACCGTCTTGCCGGTGCCGGTTGCCCCAGTGATCAGCCCGTGGCGGTTGGCCAACGCCGGCAAAATCACCAGATCCTGCTCCGGTTTTCCGTCTTTCATCGCCTTGGCGATAATCCGTGGTTCACTCATTTTCTGTTCCTTTGACGCTGACGCGGCGCGAAACGCGCCTGTGGATGCAATAAAGCTATAAGCGCCGCGTAACCCCGTCAAGGACAAACAAAAAGGGCGCCGTCGGGACGCCCATGATGCCTGTCTTTTCAGAATCCCCCTAAGACCTGCGTCACCCCCGCAGCCCCAGTTGTTCCTTCAGCGCCTTCAAATAGCGCCGGCTGACCGGCACCGGATCGCCGGCCGACATGATCATCTCCGCCGCGCCGCCCTCTTCGAAGCGGATCTCGCGCACCTGCTCCAGGTTGACCAGATACTGCCGATGGCAGCGCACCAGCGGGGTACGGCTTTCCAGCGTGCGCAGCGTCAGCTCGGTGAAACACTCCATGCCGTCGCTGCGCACCACGAAGACCCCGCTCAGCTTGGAACGGATCGCCAGCACTTCGTCGAACCGCAGCAGATAGATGCGGCTGTGGCCGGTGCAGGGAATGTATTTCAGGTAACCGGCGCTCTCATCCAGCGCCGTCACGTCCTGCGGCGCACTGCGCTGCCGCAGGCGTTGCAGCGTCTTGCTCAGCCGCTTCGGCTCCGCCGGCTTCAGCAGATAATCGAAGGCGTGCTCCTCGAACGCCTGCACCGCGTATTCGTCGTAGGCGGTCAGAAACACGATGTGCGGCATGCGGTTGGGATCCAGCATGCCGACCATTTCCAGCCCGCTGATGCGCGGCATCTGGATATCGAGAAACACCACGTCCGGCTGCAGCCGGTGGATCTGGCTGATGGCTTCGATGGCGTTGGCGCATTCGCCGATAATCGCGATCTCCGCCTCGGCCTCCAGCAGATGGCGCAGGTTGTCGCGCGCGGAAGGTTCATCGTCAACAATCAGTGCGTTTAACATCAGGCGGCCCTCTCCATGGGGACATTGAGCGTAATGCGGGTGTAGGCGTCCGGCCGGCAATCCACCTGCACACCATAGCCTTCGCCGTAGCGCACGCGAATGCGTTTATCCACCAGATTCATCCCCAGCCCGCTGCAGTTCGGTTTCGGCTGGAACAGCCCGGCGTTGTCCGTCACCTGCAGCAGCAGATGCTCGCCTTCGCAGCAGGCGCCGATTTCGATGCGGCCCACGCCCAACAGATGCGAGGTGCCATGCTTGATGGCGTTTTCGACGATTGGCTGCAGCGAGAACGCCGGCAGCCGCACCGCCAACAGCGCCTCCGGCAGCGATACCGCGATCTCCAGCCGATCGGCGAAGCGCGCTTTCTCGATCTGCAGGTAGGCGTTCACGTGTTCAATCTCGTCCGCCAGGCTGACTTCGTCATCCGAGCGTTTGAGGTTTTTACGAAAGAAGGTCGAGAGGGACTGCACCAGATCGCAGGCGCGCTCGCCATCGCGGCGGATCACCGCCACCAGGGTATTCAAGGCATTGAACAGGAAATGCGGATTGACCTGCGCATGCAGCAGCTTGATCTCCGACTGCGCCAGCAGCTGCTTGTGGCGTTCGTACTGTCCGGCCATGATCTGCGCCGACAGCAGGCTGGCGATGCCTTCGCCCAGCGTACGGTTGATGGTGCTGAATAGCTGGCTTTTCGGCTCGTACAGCTTGATGGTGCCGATCACCCGCTGGTTTTCGCCGCGCAGCGGGATCACCAGCGTCGATCCCAACTTGCAGGCCGGATTGATCGAGCAGCAGTAAGAGAGCTGATTGCCGTCGGCGTACACCACCTCGTTGTTGTCGATGGCGCGATGCGAATGCACCGAGGCGATCGGCGTGCCCGGCAGGTGGTGATCGTCGCCGATGCCGATAAACGCCAGCAGCTTGTCGCGATCGGTGATCGCCACCGCGCCGATGCCCAGCTCCTGATAGATCACCCGTGCAACCTTCATGCTGTTCTCCTGATCGAAGCCCTGCCGCAGGATACCCTCGGTGCGCTCGGCGATCTTCAGCGCCTTGGAAGAGAAGGCGCTGGTGTATTTTTCGAACATCGCGCGCCTATCCAGCAGGATTTGCATGAACATCGCCGCGCCGACGGTATTGGCGATCATCATCGGCAGCGCGATATGCTCCACCAGCTGCAACGCTTCATCGTAGGGGCGCGCCACCGCCAGGATGATCGCCATCTGCAGCACTTCCGCCACCAACGCCACGCCGCCGACGAACAGCGGATTGAACAGCAGCTCGATGCGCCCCCGGCGCATGGCGATGCTGTGTACGATGCCGCCGACCAGGCCTTCCGACACCGTGGAGATCGCGCAGGCCACGTCGGTCATGCCGCCGAGCGTATACCGGTGCAGGCCGCCGGTCAGCCCGACCAGAAAGCCCACCGACGGCCCGCCCAGCAGACCGCCCAGGACCGCACCTATCGCACGGGTGTTGGCGATCGAATCCTGAATGTGCAGCCCGAAATAGGTGCCCATGATGCAGAACACCGAGAAGATCACGTAGCACAGCAGCTTGTGCGGCAGGCGAATGGTCACCTGCATCAGCGGGATGAACAGCGGGGTTTTGCTCAGCAGATAGGCGATAACGAGATAGACGCACATCTGCTGCAGCAGCAACAGCACCTGGTTAAATTCATACATGGCAGCAACTCATCCAGAGACAACAAAGGGCGAACGCCGGATTTCCGGTCTGATTATTGTCTGCCGATTAGAGCATGGGGCGCAGGAGAAAACAGTGATGAAGGCAAGGCTTCGGGAGGAAGGAGCGGCCGACCCCGGCGGGATCGGCCAAAAAACTTACGGCAGTACCTTGGCCGACAGAATCACCACCGGTTTGGTCGGCACATTCTGGTAAGGGCCGACGTTGCCGGTCGGCACCTGGGCAATTTTGTCCACCACGTCCATGCCTTTCACCACTTTGCCGAACACCGCGTAGCCGAAGTCACGCTGGCCGTGATCCAGGAAGGCGTTATCCGCCACGTTCAGGAAGAACTGGCTGGTGGCGCTGTCCTTGTCGGCGGTACGCGCCATCGAGATGGTGCCGCGCAGGTTGCGCAAGCCGTTGTCGGCTTCGTTCTTGATCGGCGCCTTGGTGGATTTTTGCTGCATGTCAGCGGTGAAACCGCCGCCCTGGATCATAAAGCCCGGGATCACGCGGTGGAAGATGGTGTTGTTGTAGTACCCGCTGTTCACGTAGTCGACGAAGTTCTGGCTGGAAACCGGTGCCTTCTGGCTGTCGAGCGCCAACTCGATATTCCCCGCCGAGGTCGTCAGCATGACGTGGGTCTCACCGGCGGCGAGTGCGGCTGGCGCCACTGCGGACAGGGAACACAGCGCGACGAAGGTCACTAAAGTACGTTTGAACATTAACGGGTCCTTTCTCTGAGAGACAAACAACGGAAAAGCGCTTTGATTCTAAAGAGCTGTATCGGCAAGTGCCAGCCATTTACCTATATTTACCCAATTACGGGACATATCCTAGGCGGCCCTGAATTTTGCTGCGGAAAGTATGGGCGCAGAAGGCTTTTTTGCCAACCGCATCACGCATTTTTTGCCCCGCGCCACCCTGGGTCGGTTTTTGCGATCTGCCTCCCAGTTTGCACACGCATTGTCGTTACTCTATTTAAATGAGAGCGCTCTCATTATAAAAAGAACGGATACTGAAGCATCCCACGGCGGCGTCGCCGCGCAACCCCTGGAGAAATGACGTGAGTGAATTGATGACTGAAGTCAGCCCCGAGTTTGAAAGCACCATCATGGAACTGCTGGTGTTCTCCGGCAGCGCGCGCAGCAATGCGTTGATGGCGCTGCGGCAAGCGCGTGCCGGCGACTTCGCCGCCGCGGCCAAGCACATGGTCGAATCCAAAGAATGGGTGAAGAAAGCACACCTGATCCAGACCGAGCTGATCGGCCTGGACGAAGGCTGCGGCAAGCTGGCGATCAACCTGATCACCGTGCATGCGCAGGATCATCTGATGAACGCCATGGTGATCCAGGATCTGGCCGACGACATGATCGAGCTCTATCGCCGTCAGTCGCAGACGGAGGGCCGCCCATGAGCACGCTTAAAATCGCCGTGATCGGCGGCGGCAGCAGCTACACCCCCGAACTGGTTGATGGACTGATCCAACGCATCGAGGAGCTGCCGGTCACCGAACTGGCGCTGGTGGACGTCGAACCGGGCCGGCAAAAAGTGGAAACCATCGCCGCCTTGACCCGCCGCATGCTGGCGCGCCACGGGCTGGAGCAGGTGAAGGTCAGCGTGCATTTCGCGCTGGACGACGCCATTCGCGGCGCCGCTTTCGTGCTGACCCAGTTCCGCGTCGGGCAACTGCCGGCGCGCGCCGCCGATGAACGGCTGGGCCTGAAATACCAGCTGCTCGGCCAGGAAACCACCGGCGTCGGCGGCTTCGCCAAGGCGCTGCGCACCATCCCGGTGATGCTGGATATCGCTCGCCGAGTGGAAAAGCTGGCGCCGGACGCCTGGATCATCAACTTCACCAACCCGGCCGGTATCGTCACCGAGGCGGTGTCTCGCTTTACCAAAGCGAAGATCATCGGCCTGTGCAATGTGCCGATCAGCATGCATCACATGATCGTCAACATGCTGCAGGCGCCTTACGCCGATGTGCAGCTGCAGTTCGCCGGCCTGAACCACATGGTCTGGGTGCATCAGGTCACGCACCTGGGGCGCGACGTCACCGCCAAGGTGATCGACATGCTGTGTGACGGCGCGGCGCTGACCATGAACAACATCAAGGAAGAGCCCTGGCAGCCGGACTTCCTGCGTGCGCTCGGCGCGATCCCCTGCCCCTACCACCGCTATTTTTACCAGACCCGCGAGATGCTGGCGGAAGAGATGGCCGCCGCCGGCGAGCGCGGCACCCGCGCCGAGCAGGTGATGCAGGTGGAGAAAGAGCTGTTCGAGCTGTATGCCGATCCGCAGCTAAACACGAAACCGGAGCAGCTCAGCTTCCGCGGCGGTTCTTTCTATTCCGAAGTTGCGCTGGAGCTGATTCGTGCTATCCATAATAATCTCGGCACGCAATTAGTGGTCAACACCGCAAACCGCGGCGCAATCCATGGCCTGCCGGACGATGCTGTGATAGAAATCAACTGTATCGTCGATGCTCAGGGCGCGCACCCGCTGACCTTTGGCCCGCTGCCGGAGCCGATGCAGGCCCTGACGCAGCAGGTGAAAGCCTACGAACGTCTGACCATCGAAGCCGCGGTGCACGGCGATCGCCGCAGCGGGTTGCTGGCGCTGATCGCCAACCCGTTAGTGGGCAACGCTAACCTGGCGCAGCCGCTGCTGGACGAGGTGTTGACGATAAACGCGCCGTATTTGCCGCAGTTCAGGTAAGCGGCTATACGCAGCCAGACAGGGGTTCGGCGCGCCGAACCCATTTTTTTAGCCGTAATTCAGGAGTGGGACGATGGTGACACTGGAAGATGTCGCAGCGCTGGCGGGCGTTTCGCGCGCCACCGTATCGCGTGTGGTGAACGGCGACAGCAACGTCAAGGCACCGACCCGCGAGAAGGTTGAACGCGCCGTCGCCCAGCTCGGTTATACCCCCAACCCGGCGGCCCGCGCGCTCGCCTCCAGCCACAGCAATACCCTCGGGCTGGTCACCACGTCGTACCGCGGCGGCTTCTTCGGCGCGCTGATGGACTTCGTGCAGACCGAGGCCGAATCCCACGGCAAACAGCTGCTGGTGACCCAGGGCCGCAACAGCGCAGAAAACGAATGGCAGGCGGTGCAGCGGCTATTTAGCCTGCGCTGCGACGGCGTGATCCTGCACGTGCGTTTTCTCAGCGACGATCGGCTGCGCCAATTGGCGGCGGAACAACGTGATTTCGTGTTGCTCGATCGTCTGGTACCGGGGCTGGAAGCCCGCTGCGTCACCTTCGATCACCCGCTGGCCAGCCGCATGGCGACGCAGCAGCTGCTCGATGCCGGGCACCGGCGCATCGCCTGTATCAGCGGCCCGCGTGAGCGCCCGTCGAGTCGCCTGCGGCTGCAGGGATTTGAAGAGGCGATGCAGGCGGCGAATATCGAACCGGTGGCCTGCCTGGAGGGCGTCTACGATCTGGAAAGCGGTTACCGCTGCGCCGATCGGCTGCTGCAGCAAGCCGCGCGGCCCAGCGCCATCTACTGCTGCAACGAAGAGATGGCGATCGGCGCCCTGCTGGCGATCAACGAGCACCGCCTACGGGTACCGCAGGATATCTCCTTGATCTGCTACGACAGCGGCGAACGCGCGCCTTTCGTGCGCCCGGCGTTGAGCAGCGTACATTTTCCCATCAGCGAGATGGCCCAATACGCGGCGCGCAGGCTGATCGATCCCACCACCCCGGCGCACCGGTTTGAGCCGACGATCGTCAACCGTGATTCCATTGTGACGGTACGCAAATAGATCACAATAATACGTATCACCCCTTCATAGGTTGCATCAAAAAATCGACAGCCATCACAAAAAATCCCGTTGTCTGTGCTAGGATCCGCCCCCTGGTGGCCTGATCGGGACTTTTTTCTGCGTTTGCCAGGAAAAGCCAGCGGCCTTATGCCAGCGTTAAAACCTCTAACAGACATATTCAGGCCTATACAATGAATGACAGTAACCGCATACGGCTTACCTGGATCAGCTTCTTTTCGTACGCGCTGACCGGTGCTTTAGTGATCGTCACAGGGATGGTGATGGGAAACATTGCAGAGTACTTTAATCTGCCGGTTTCCAGCATGAGTAACACCTTTACTTTCCTCAACGCCGGTATTTTGATTTCGATCTTCCTCAATGCTTGGCTGATGGAAATCATCCCGCTGAAGCGTCAGCTGATCTTCGGCTTTGTCCTGATGGTGCTGGCGGTCGCAGGGCTGATGCTCGGCAAGAGCCTGACCATGTTCTCGCTGTGCATGTTTATCCTCGGCGTGGTTAGCGGTATCACCATGTCGATCGGCACCTTCCTGATCACCCACATGTATGCCGGCCGCCAGCGCGGTTCGCGCCTATTGTTCACCGACTCTTTCTTCAGCATGGCCGGGATGATCTTCCCGATCGTCGCCGCGATGCTGCTGGCCCGCCATATCGGCTGGTACTGGGTTTATGCCTGCATCGGCCTGCTGTACGTGGGGATCTTCGTGCTGACCCTGTGCTCCGAATTCCCGGTGCTGGGCAAAAAAGGCGCCGACGCCGGTCAGCCGGTCGAGAAAGAAAAATGGGGCATCGGTGTGTTGTTCCTGTCGATCGCCGCGCTGTGCTACATCCTCGGCCAGTTGGGCTTCATTCAGTGGGTGCCTGAGTACGCCACCAAGTCGTTCAACATGGACATCGGCCAGGCCGGTAAGCTGGTGAGCGACTTCTGGACCTCTTACATGGTCGGCATGTGGGTGTTCAGCTTCATCCTGCGCTTCTTCGATCTGCAGCGCATCGTTACCGTACTGGCCGCACTGGCTACCGGCGCGATGTACCTGTTCGTTAGCACCGACAACCCGGAGCACCTGGGCTACTACATCATGGCCTTGGGCTTCGTTTCCAGCGCCATCTACACCACGCTGATCACCCTCGGCTCGCTGCAGACCAAGGTCTCCTCGCCGAAGCTGGTCAACTTTATCCTGACCTGCGGCACCATCGGCACCATGCTGACCTTCGTGGTCACCGGCCCGATCGTGGCGAAAGGCGGCGCGCACGCGGCGCTGACCACCGCCAACGGCCTGTACCTGGCGGTGTTCGTGATGTGTCTGCTGCTGGGCTTTGTGACCAAACACCGCAGCCACGGCCACGTGACGCACTGATTTCTTTTTATTAAATGTACCAAGGGCGCCCGCAAGGCGCCCTTTTTTTGCGCCTTAGCGCCGAAAATCCACCGTCTCATCCTGCTGCAAATGCAGCGTGGTTTCCGCCGGCCGCGTTTCAGCGATCACCGCCCCCTGGCGAATCGAATAACGCACCGGCGTCTGGCGGCGCACCGCGTCGAAGCCGCTTTCCGCCGGCAGGATCACCAGGTTGGCGCTGTTGCCGGCCGCCAGGCCGTAGTCGCTCAGGTTAAGGGTACGCGCGCTATGGTGGGTGATCAGCTTCAGCCCATCGTCGATCTGGCCATAGCCCATCAGCTGGCACACGTGCAGCCCCATATGCAGCACCTGCAGCATGTTGGCGGTGCCGAGCGGGTACCAGGGATCGAACACGTCGTCATGGCCGAAGCAGACGTTGATCTCTGCCTCCAGCATCTCCTTCACCCGCGTCACGCCGCGCCGTTTCGGGTAGCTGTCGAAACGCCCCTGCAGGTGAATGTTCACCAGCGGGTTGGCGACGAAGTTGATGCCGGACATTTTCAGCAGGCGGAACAGCCGCGAGGCGTAAGCGCCGTTGTAAGAGTGCATCGCCGTGGTGTGGCTGGCGGTGACTTTCTCGCCCATCTCCAGCTTCAGCGCCAGCGCCGCCACGGTCTCGACGAAGCGCGATTGCTCGTCGTCGATTTCATCGCAGTGCACGTCCACCAGCCGATCGTATTTTTGCGCCAGCGCGAACGCCTTATGCAGCGACTCCACGCCGTATTCGCGGGTGAATTCGAAGTGCGGAATGGCGCCCACCACGTCGGCCCCCAGCCGCAGCGCCTCCTCAAGCAGCGCTTCGCCGTTGGGATAGGAAAGGATCCCCTCCTGCGGGAAGGCGACGATCTGCAGCGTCACCCAGGGCGCCACCTCCCGTTTCACCTCCAGCATGGCACGCAGCGCGGTCAGTGTGGGATCGGAAACGTCGACGTGGGTGCGCACATACTGCACGCCATTGGCGATCTGCCACTTGAGCGTTTGCCAGGCGCGCTGTTTGACGTCTTCATGGGTCAGCAACGCTTTGCGTTCGGCCCAGCGCTCAATGCCCTCGAACAGCGTGCCGGACTGGTTCCAGGCCGGCTGGCCGGCGGTTTGCGTGGTATCCAGGTGAATATGCGGTTCGACGAACGCCGGCAGTGCCAACCCGCCCTGCGCATCCAACGCGTCGCTGCGCCACTCCTGGCCTTCCGGCTGCGGCACCAGATGCGCGATGCGCCCCTGTTCGATCGCCAGTTGCCACAATCCTTCATGCCCGCTTAAACGCAGGTTGTCGATAAACTTCAATGGACGTTTCGCCACCTTTCACCTCGGCTGTTGCACTGGTTTTCTTCATCATACTGGCAGCGGATCGCGCTGACAAAGTCGCCGTTGCCTGCCTACCCCCAGCGTTTACTCCCTGCGGGGTAGTTTGCATGCAAACTGACTCGCTTCAGCTAAAGGTGAATAAAATCCGCAACTTATCAAAAAACGTGAAAAATCATCCATATACCACGTTAGAGGTATATGAGGGTGTGATTGATTTGCATCAATAAATTACCCATCGGGAGAGATAAGGTAAGCCTAGGAAACCAGAATTTTGAGGCAATAATGAGCAGAGTCAAACTTGCCGTCATCGGCAATGGCATGGTCGGCCACCGGTTCATCGAAGATCTGTTGGATAAAGCAGACAAAGACCAATTCGACATCACCGTATTTTGCGAAGAGCCACGCATCGCTTACGATCGCGTGCACCTTTCCTCCTACTTCTCGCACCACACCGCCGAAGAGCTGTCGCTGGTGCGCGAAGGCTTTTACGAAAAACACGGCGTGAAGGTGCTGGTCGGCGAGCGCGCTATCACCATCAATCGCGACGAGAAGGTGATCCACTCCAACACCGGCCGCACCGTCTATTACGACAAGCTGATCATGGCCACCGGCTCCTATCCGTGGATCCCGCCGATTAAAGGCTCGGATAGCCAGGACTGCTTCGTTTACCGCACCATCGAAGACCTGAACGCCATCGAAGCCTGCGCGCGCCGCAGCAAACGCGGCGCGGTAGTCGGCGGCGGGCTGTTGGGGCTGGAAGCCGCCGGCGCGCTGAAAAGCCTGGGGGTGGAAACGCACGTGATCGAGTTCGCTCCGGTGCTGATGGCCGAACAGCTCGACCCGATGGGCGGTGACCAGCTGCGCCGCAAGATCGAGCGCATGGGCGTCAAGGTACACACCGGCAAAAATACCCAGGAGATCGTCAACGGCGGCGGCACGGCGCGCAAAACCATGCATTTCGCCGACGGCAGCCTGCTGGAAGTGGATTTCATCGTGTTCTCCACCGGCATCCGCGCCCAGGACAAGCTGGCGCGCCAGTGCGGGCTGGAGATTGGCCGCCGCGGCGGCATCGCCATCAACGACAGCTGCCAGACGTCGGATCCGGACGTCTACGCCATCGGTGAGTGCGCTGCCTGGCGCGATCGCACCTTCGGCCTGGTGGCGCCGGGTTACAAAATGGCGCAGGTGGCCGTCGATCACCTGCTGGGCCGCGAAAACGGCTTCCAGGGCGCCGACATGAGCGCCAAGCTGAAGCTGCTGGGCGTGGACGTCGGCGGCATCGGCGATGCCCACGGCCGCACCGAGGGCGCCCGCAGCTACGTTTATCTGGATGAAAGCAAAGAAGTCTACAAACGCATCGTGGTCAGCGCCGACAACAAAACCCTGCTCGGCGCGGTGCTGGTGGGCGACACCAGCGATTATGGCAACCTGCTGCAGCTGGCGCTGAACGGCATCGAGCTGCCGGAAAACCCGGACGGCCTGATCCTGCCGGCCCACGCGGGCAGCAAACCGGCCATCGGCGTGGATTCGCTGCCGGAAAGCGCGCAGATCTGCTCCTGCTTCGACGTCAGCAAAGGCGACATCATTCAGGCGGTCAACAAAGGCTGCCACACCGTAGCGGCGCTGAAGGCCGAAACCAAAGCCGGCACCGGCTGTGGCGGCTGCATCCCGCTGCTCACCCAGGTGCTGAACGCCGAGCTGAGCAAGCAAGGCATCGAGGTCAACCATCACCTGTGCGAACACTTCGCCTACTCGCGCCAGGAGCTGTTCCACCTGATCCGCGTCGAAGGGATCAAGTCGTTCGAGGCGCTGCTGGCCAAATACGGCAAAGGCTACGGCTGCGAAGTGTGTAAACCGACCGTCGGCTCATTGCTGGCTTCTTGCTGGAACGAATATATCCTCAAGCCACAGCATACGCCGCTGCAGGATACCAACGACAACTTCCTCGGCAATATCCAGAAAGACGGCACCTACTCGGTGATCCCGCGCTCCGCCGGCGGCGAAATCACCCCGGACGGCCTGCTGGCCATCGGCCAGATCGCCAAGGAATACAACCTCTACACCAAAATGACCGGTTCACAGCGCATCGGTATGTTCGGCGCGCAGAAAGACGACCTGCCGGCCATCTGGCGCAAGCTGCTCGCCGCCGGCTTTGAAACCGGCCACGCTTACGCCAAGGCGCTGCGCATGGCGAAAACCTGCGTCGGCAGCACCTGGTGCCGCTACGGTGTCGGCGACAGCGTCGGCTTCGGCGTCACCCTGGAACATCGCTACAAAGGCATCCGCACCCCGCACAAAATGAAGTTCGGCGTCTCGGGCTGCACCCGTGAATGCGCCGAAGCACAGGGCAAGGACGTCGGCATCATCGCCACCGAGAACGGCTGGAACCTGTATGTGTGCGGCAACGGCGGCATGAAACCGCGCCACGCCGACCTGTTGGCCGCCGACCTCGATCGCGAGACGCTGGTGCGCTACCTCGACCGCTTCATGATGTTCTATATCCGCACCGCCGATAAGCTGCAGCGCACCTCGGTGTGGCTGGAGAGCCTGGAAGGCGGCATCGATTACCTGCGCAAGGTGATCGTCGACGACAAGCTCGGCATCAACGACCAGCTGGAAGCGGAGATCGCCCGCCTGCGCGACGCGGTGATCTGCGAGTGGAAAGAGACCGTCGAGCATCCGGAAACGCAGCTGCGCTTCGCCCACTTCATCAACAGCCCGCTGCGCGATCCGAATGTGCAGGTAGTGGCCGAACGCGACCAGCACCGCCCGGCGCGCCCTGACGAACGCATTCCCGTCACCCTGATCGATACCGAGGAGAGCCACGCATGAGCCAGTGGATTACCGTTTGTCCCGTCGCTGACATTCTGCCCGGCACCGGCGTGTGCGCCCTGATCGGCGATCGGCAGGTGGCGGTGTTCCGCCCCTATGCCGACGAGCAGGTGTTCGCCATCAGCAATATCGACCCGTTCGCCCAGGCCAGCGTGCTGTCGCGCGGTCTCATCGCCGAGCATCAGGGTGAGTTGTGGGTCGCCAGCCCGCTGAAGAAGCAGCATTTCCGCCTGTACGACGGCCACTGTCTGGAAGACGACAGCCGTTCCGTCGCCCGCTTCGCCAGCCGGGTGGTCGACGGCATCGTCCAAGTCGCGGCATAACCTTTCGGGAGGCAACATGTTTACCGACACCCTCAACAAATGCGCCGCCAACGCGGCGCGCATCGTTCGCCTGGCGAAGGAGAGCCCGCTCGGCTTCTGGATCAGCTCGGCGATGGCCGGCGCCTACGTCGGCCTCGGCATCATCCTGATCTTCACCCTCGGCAACCTGGTCGACCCAAGCGTGCGGCCGCTGGTGATGGGCGCCACCTTCGGCATCGCGCTGACGCTGGTGATCATCGCCGGTTCCGAGCTGTTCACCGGCCATACGATGTTCCTGACGCTCGGCGTCAAGGCAGGCACCATCCGCCAGAGCCAGATGTGGGCGGTGCTGCCGCAAACCTGGCTCGGCAACCTGCTCGGCTCGGTGCTGGTGGCGCTGATGTATTACTACGGCGGCGGCAGCCTGCTGCCGGTGGATACCAGCCTGGTGCACAGCGCCGCGCTGGCGAAAACCACCGCGCCGGCCGAAGTGCTGTTCTTCAAGGGGGTGCTGTGCAACTGGCTGGTTTGCCTGGCGATTTGGATGGCGATCCGCGTAGAAGGCGCCGCCAAGTTCATCGCCATTTGGTGGTGCCTGCTGGCCTTTATCGCCTCGGGTTACGAACACTCCGTCGCCAACATGACGCTGTTCGCCCTCTCCTGGTTCGGCAACCACAGCGAGGCCTACACCCTCACCGGCATCGGCCACAACCTGCTGTGGGTGACGCTGGGCAATATCCTGTCCGGCTCGGTGCTGATGGGTCTGGGGTATTGGTACGCTACGCCGCGCGCCGAACGCCCGCAGGCGGCAAAAGCCGCCGCACGTCAGACCGCCTGAGTTTTCGGGGGCGCACTTCGCCCCCACACTGATTATCCCGAGGAGTGCCGATGGACTACCTGCCGATTTTCTGCCAACTGCAACATAAAGCCTGCCTGCTGGTCGGCGGCGGCGAGATCGCCGAACGCAAGGCGCGCCTGCTGCTGGACGCCGGCGCGGCGCTGACCGTCAACGCCCTGGCATTCAGCCCGCAGTTCCACCAGTGGGCGGCAGAAGGCCTGCTGACGCTGACCGTGGGCGAATTCAGCCCGGCCCTGCTGGCGGAAAAATGGTTGGTGATCGCCGCTACCGACCGGCTGGAAGTCAACGCACTGGTGTACCAGTGCGCCAACCAGCAACGGGTGTTCTGCAACGTGGTGGACGATCCGAAACGCGCCAGCTTTATCATGCCGTCTATCATCGATCGTTCGCCGATCATGGTCGCAGTGTCCTCCGGCGGCAAAGCGCCGGTGCTGGCGCGGCTGCTGCGCGAGAAGCTGGAAGCGATGCTGCCGCAGCACCTCGGCAAGCTGGCCCAGTTGGGCGGCTCACTGCGGCAGCGGGTAAAACAACGTTTCAGCAGCCTCGGCGCGCGCCGTCGCTTCTGGGAACGGTTATTCGCCCACGATCGGCTGGCGCAGTCGCTGGCCAACGATGACGCCGCGCTGGCCGAACGCCAGCTCGAGCAGCTGTTCAGCGAACAGCCGGAAGAGCGCGGTGAAGTGGTACTGGTGGGCGCCGGGCCGGGCGATGCCGGCTTGCTAACGCTGAAAGGGCTGCAACAGATCCAGCAGGCCGACGTGGTGGTTTACGACCGGCTGGTCTCCGAAGAGATCATGACGCTGGTGCGCCGCGACGCCGAACGCATCTTCGTCGGCAAACGCGCCGGCCACCACTGCGTGCCGCAGGAGCAGATCAACCAAATCCTGCTGCAGCAGGCGCAGCAAGGCAAACGCGTGGTGCGCCTGAAGGGCGGCGATCCCTTTATCTTCGGCCGCGGCGGCGAAGAACTGGAGACGCTGGCGGACGCCAACGTGCCGTTCTCGGTGGTGCCGGGCATTACCGCCGCCTCCGGCTGTTCCGCCTACAGCGGCATCCCGCTCACCCACCGCGACCATGCGCAGAGCGTCCGCCTGGTGACCGGGCACGCCAAGGCCGACGGTGGATTGGATTGGGCGACGCTGGCCGCCGGGCAACAGACGCTGGTGTTCTATATGGGGCTATCTCAAGCGGCGGAAATCCAGCGCCAGCTGATCGCACACGGATTGCCGGCCAACACGCCGGTGGCGCTGGTAGAAAACGGCACCTCTTGCCGCCAGCGGGTGATCGAAGGCAAGCTCGGTCAACTGGGCGTCTTGTCACTACAGGCCGCCAGCCCCAGCCTGATCGTCGTCGGCAGCGTGGTCAGCCTGCGCAGCAAGCTCAACTGGTTCACCAGCGAGGCATCGCCCTCCGGCCTGGCGCAAATGGCGTGATACCGACGTAAAAAAAGCGGCCTGTGGCCGCTTTTTCTATTTGCGCCGGCGTTACGCCTGCGGCGGCACGAAACCGACGGCCTGATAGACCTTCGCCAGGGTTTCCTGCGCGCGTGCACGGGCTTTGGCGGCCCCGTCGCGCATCACCTGCTGCAGATAGGCTTCGTCGTTGCGGAAGCGGTGGTAGCGCTCCTGCAGCTCACCCAGCATGCCGGAGACGGCGTCCGCCACCGCACCTTTCAGGTGGCCGTACATCTGGCCTTCGAACTCGGCTTCCAGCTGCGCGATGCTCTTGCCGGTCACGCCGGCGAGGATGTCCAGCAGGTTGGAGACGCCCGCCTTGTTGACCACGTCGTAACGCACGACAGGCGGCTCTTCCGAGTCGGTCATTGCGCGTTTGATCTTCTTGGTCACCGCTTTCGGATCTTCCAGCAGGCCGATCACGTTGTTGCGGTTATCGTCCGACTTGGACATCTTCTTGGTCGGCTCCTGCAGCGACATCACGCGCGCGCCGGATTTAGGAATAAACGGCTCCGGCACTTTGAACACGTCGCCATACAGCGCGTTGAAACGCTGCCCCACGTCGCGGCTCAGTTCCAGGTGCTGCTTCTGGTCTTCGCCCACCGGCACCTGGTTGGTTTGATACAGCAGGATATCCGCCGCCATCAGCACCGGATAGCTGAACAGCCCGGCGTTGATGTTCTCCGCGTAGCGCGCGGATTTGTCTTTGAACTGCGTCATGCGGCTCAGTTCGCCGAAATAGGTGTAGCAGTTCAGCACCCAGCTCAGCTGCGTGTGCTCAGGCACGTGCGACTGCACGAAGATGGTGCTTTTTTCCGGATCTATACCGCAGGCCAGGTACAGCGCCAGCGTATCCAGCGTGGCCTTGCGCAGCTTCTCGGCGTCCTGGCGCACGGTGATGGCATGCAGATCGACGATGCAGTAGATGCAGTCGTAGTCGTCCTGCATCTGCACCCACTGACGCAGCGCACCCATGTAGTTGCCGATGGTCAGTTCGCCGGACGGCTGCGCGCCGCTAAATACGATGGGCTTACTCATGTTTAAATTTCCTGATTCTCTAAAGATGACAGCCCAAGAGCGGGCAACAAATCGGCGAAGCGCTCCAACACCCGATCGGGGTGGCTCAGGGCGATCGATTCGCCGTAGTTATAACCGTAGGTAAAGCCGACGCTTGGGCAACCGGCGCCCTGCGCGGCTTGAATATCGTTGCGCGAATCGCCGACGAACAGCAACTCATGCGCCCGCAACCCCAGCTTGCCGAGCACCAGGTACAACGGCGCCGGGTGCGGTTTCTTTTCCGTCACGTCGTCGCCGCCGATCACCAGCGAGAAATAGTCGCCAATGCCCAACGATGCCAACAGCGGCGCCACGAACGGTGTCGGCTTATTGGTCACCAACGCCATCGGGTAACCGTGCGCGGCCAGTCGGGCCAGCGTCTCTTGCACCTGCGGGAACAAGCGGCTGCCGCTGTCGACGGTCTGCGCGTAGAAATGGTCGAAGCGTTCACGCAGCCGGCTGCACTGCTCCGGCGAGCCTTCCGCTTCCGCCCAGCGCAGCGCGCGCTGCACCAGCACGTCGGCGCCGTTGCCGATCCAGGTGCCAACCCGTTCTTCACCCGCCTGCGGCAAGCCCGTCTCTTCCAACGCCATATCGATGGCGGCCGCCAGGCCCGGCGCGCTGTCGACCAGCGTGCCGTCCAGATCGAAGGCCAATGCGCGGATCGCGCCGAAATCAGCCATGAGTAACCTTCGCCAGCTCGCTGCGCATCTCGTCGATCACCTTGCGGTAGTCCGGCTGGCCAAAGATGGCGGAACCGGCGACGAACATATCGGCGCCTGCGGCGGCGATTTCGGCAATATTATCCACCTTCACGCCGCCGTCGACTTCCAGGCGGATATCGCGACCGCTGTCGTCGATCAGCTTGCGCACCTGGCGCAGCTTGTCCAGGGTACCGTGGATGAACGACTGGCCGCCGAAGCCCGGGTTGACCGACATCAGCAGGATCACGTCGATTTTATCCATCACGTAATCGAGATAACTCAGCGGCGTCGCCGGGTTGAATACCAGGCCAGCTTTACAGCCGTGCTCTTTGATCAGCTGAATGGTGCGATCGACATGCTCGGAAGCTTCGGGGTGGAAAGAGATATAAGACGCGCCGGCCTTGGCGAAATCAGGCACGATGCGATCCACCGGCTTGACCATCAGGTGCACGTCAATCGGCGCAGTAATGCCGTAGTTGCGCAGCGCTTCGCACACCATCGGACCGATGGTCAGATTGGGCACGTAGTGGTTGTCCATCACGTCGAAGTGCACCACGTCACCGCCTGCGGCCAGCACGTTAGCGGTATCTTCACCTAACCGGGCAAAATCTGCCGACAGAATGGACGGGGCAATCAAAAACTTTTTCATCCGCTTCTCCAAACGTAGGGTCGAGTTGTTATGCGCCGGGGTGCCCCGGCTTAGCGATACAGCGCCAAAAGCTCGTTCACTTTGCTGCGGCCGAGAATGTTGCGGCTGATTGTGCGGCGCGCTTTCACCACATACAGCGCAGCATTCTGGTACCAGTCGCGCGTCAGCTCGGTATCGTGATTGGAGATCAATACCGGTACCTGGCTCTCTACCGAGAGCTGGTGCGCCAATTTCGCCAGGCTTTGCTGATCGGCGATGCTGAAGCTGTTGGTGTGGTAAGCGGTGAAATTCGCCGTCGCCGACAGCGGCGCATAAGGCGGATCGCAATACACCACGGCACCGGCCACGGCCTTCGCCATGGTATCGCGGTAATGCTCGCAGACAAAAGTGGCATTGCGCGATTTTTCGGCAAACCAGTAGAGCTCTTCTTCCGGGAAGTACGGTTTCTTGTACCGGCCAAACGGCACGTTGAACTCGCCGCGCAGGTTATAGCGGCACAGGCCGTTATAGCAGTGGCGGTTCAGGTACAGGAACAACAGCGCCCGGCGGTAAGGCTCGGTGCTAGTATTGAACTCTTCTCGCAGCAGGTAAAACTGATCCGAGTTATTGAATTCATCGGCGAAAAGCGTGCGGGCATCGCGCACGAAGTCATCCGTGCGCAGCTTAACGATGTTATACAGGTTGATAAGATCGCTATTGATGTCGGCGAGAATGTAGGCGTCGTAATCCGTATTCAGAAAGACAGATCCCGCACCCACGAAGGGCTCGATTAAGCAGTCTCCCGCCGGCAGATGGCGACGAATCTCATCTACCAGCGGGTATTTTCCACCAGCCCATTTTAAAAAAGCGCGGTTTTTCTTCATGCCGTCAATTAGCTACTTATACAATTCAGAGCGGCGGATTGTACTCTGTTTCAGACAGCACATCAGCGCACAAATTTAAATGATTTATTTTTTAAGATCTTGCTGCACTTGGTGTACAGGTCGGACCCACGGTTTTTTCGCCTGCACATCCGCCGGCAACGAAGCAATGGCGCGCTTCGCTTCTGCGGAAGACGCATAGTTGCCGCTCACCAGCACGAACCACGGCTTGCCGTCACGCTTGGTGGCGTACACCAGGTAGTTCTGCAACTTCTGCTGCTTGGCATAGGCGTTCAGCGTATCGGAACGCGAAGCGCTGCTCAGTTGCAAGGTATAGTGGCTGCCCGGCGCAGACTGCAGCGAACTGCCGCTGCTGGCGACCGCTCCCGCTTTCGCGGTGGAAGACGGTTTGGCCGGCGGCGTATACACCGTGGTCGGTGATTTATGCTGCGTCGCGGTCGGTTTGGTGGCGGCGGTTTTCGCCGGCGTTTTATGCTGTTGCGGCGCGGTGCCCTGCACAGGACGCGTCGCTTCGCGCGCTGCGGCGCCGCTCATCACCGTCGCTGGTGCGGTCGGCAGCGTCGACGCTGCGCCGGTCATGCCCTGGGTCGCGGCATCCACCTGCCCCTGCTGCTGCGACAGCGCATCCGCCATGTTGCCCGGCAGATCGACGCGCTGCTGCGCACCGCCTTGTTGAGGCTGAGTTTGCGCTTCGGTCGGCGTGCCGGAAATCGGCGGAACGCTGACGTTCTGCGGTTGCTGTGGCTGAGTCACGCTCACGCCATTGTTGTCGTGGGTATCCGTGGTGCCGCCCGGCACGCCGTTGTTGGCGGTGGTCAGCGACGAAGAACCGGACAGGTTAATATCGCGGGCCGCGCCGTTTTGCGCAGCGCTCTCCTGAGCCGCCTCATGCTTGGTCGGCGCCTTCAAGGCGGAACCGATGCCGATAATCAGCAGCAACAGCACCAAAATGCCGATGCCAATCATCAAATGCTGACGCGAAACGGCGAAGCGCGGCGCGGCTGCCGGCTTGCGCGAACGCGTAGGACGACGATCGCTGCTATCAGGTCTGAGATCGTCTTCCGGTTTAAACTCGTCCATCTGAAACCCTCCAACTAGAGGCAAAAGCCCACCACCGTAGACCTACCGTGGCACGGGCAGATTAACCCGATGATGGCAAAGCGACACCCGTCGTGCTCTGCTCACTGTATTAATATAGATGCAAATGGCGGCTAAGCCACTGTTACTTGGTCCGATTTAATTACGCTGCTGCTCAGGCAGGCAGGCGGCGATCGACGCCAGCACCAGCTCATGCCCTACGCCGCCGCGCACTTCCGCCGCACCGATCGCGGTCGGCAGCACCAGACGCAGTTCACCCGCCAGCACTTTCTTGTCACGCAACATGTGCGGCAGATAGGATTCCGGCGTCATTTCCTGCGGCCCGCAGACCGGCAAGCCGGCGCGCAGCAGCAGCGCTTTGATGCGTTCGATGTCTTCAACCGAGAACTGGCCGAGACGGTGTGCGGTTTCCGCCGCCATCACCATGCCTGCAGCCACCGCTTCGCCGTGCAGCCATACGCCGTAGCCCATTTCGGCTTCGATGGCATGGCCGTAAGTATGACCCAGATTCAGCAAGGCGCGCAGGCCGCTTTCGCGTTCGTCGGCGGCCACGACCTCAGCCTTCAGTTCACAGCAGCGACGGATACAGTAGGCCAACGCCTGCATATCCAACGCCATCAGCGCATCAATGTTATTTTCCAACCAGACGAAGAATGCGCGATCGAGAATGATCCCGTATTTGATGACTTCAGCCAGGCCGGAAGAGAGTTCACGCGTCGGCAACGTTTTCAGGCAATCCAGATCAACCACCACCGAAGCGGGTTGATAGAAAGCACCGATCATGTTTTTGCCGAGCGGGTGGTTGACGGCGGTCTTGCCGCCTACGGAAGAGTCCACCTGCGACAACAGCGTGGTGGGAACCTGAATGAAGCGCACGCCGCGTTGGTAGCACGCGGCGGCAAAGCCGGTCAGATCGCCGACAACGCCGCCGCCGAGGGCGATCAGCGTGGTATCGCGCCCGTGCGGTTTTTCCAGCAGCGCCGAAAACACCTGCTCCAACACCGCCAGAGATTTGTACTGCTCACCATCGGGAAGGATCACCTGATCCACCACGACGCCACCCTGCTCCAGCACCTGCCGGACACGCTCCAGATAAAGCGGCGCCAGGGTCTGGTTGGTGACCAACATCGCTTGCTCACCCGCCTTCAACGGCATAAAAGAAGCCGGATCGTTAAACAATCCGGCGGCGATGGTAATCGGGTAGCTGCGCTCCCCAAGCGTTACAGTAATTCTCTCCATGTCGCGCTCAGTTCTCTGTATGGTGCGGCGGTGGTTGCTCCCCGCAACAGCGGGGAACACAAATCAGTTTTCCGCATTGGCCGACGGCGAACGCGAAAATCGGCAATCAGTTGCTTTCCAGCATGTTGATGATCTGGTTGGCAACCACTTTAGCGCTCTGATCGTCGGTGCGGATGGTGACATCGGCAATCTCTTCATACAACGGATTGCGCTCTTTCGCCAAGGCTTCCAGCACTTCACGCGGCGGAGAATCAACCTGCAGCAGCGGGCGCTTTTTATCACGCTGGGTACGAGCCAGTTGTTTCTCGATCGTGGTTTCCAGATAGACCACCACACCGCGCGCGGACAGACGGTTGCGCGTTTCGCGCGACTTCACCGAACCGCCGCCGGTCGCCAACACAATCCCTTGTTTTTCCGTCAGTTCATTAATGACTTTTTCTTCACGATCGCGGAAACCTTCTTCCCCTTCCACGTCGAATACCCAGCCCACGTCAGCTCCGGTACGTCGCTCAATTTCTTGATCGGAGTCGAAGAACTCCATATTGAGTTGCTGAGCTAACTGACGGCCAATAGTGCTTTTGCCGGCACCCATAGGCCCAACCAGAAAGATATTGCGTTTCTCTGCCATGTTTTTCGGTATTACTAAGACAATTCGTTAATGTTAACCCGCCCCGCCAATCAAATCAGCGGCGGGACCTAAACTGAAACCTCATGAGCGATAGTGCGAGATCAGACGAAAAATTATCTCAACACTCTTGGTAGTTTGGCAACCGAATAAATCGCAATCCACGCCGCGGGAGGGAAACCATATGTTTTTAACGGCGTCTTGACGCTAACAAAAAACCTCGGTGCTCAATTCGGTAACCCTTGTAAGCTAAATCGGCCGCAGCGTCAAACGCAGATCCCCCCAAGGGGATAAAAAAGTGTATCTGCTCATCAACTTTAGGAGATTTGCCGTCCGGCTGACAGGCAGCCGCTTATCCCTTAATCAGGGTCGGCGTAATGAAGATCACCAACTCGCGTTTTTTCTGTTGTGCGCCGCTTTGTCGGAACAAGCTTCCCAATAACGGCGCATCCCCCAATCCCGGCACCTTGTCCGCCGTCTTGCCGCTATGCCGTTGAAAAATGCCGCCGAGCACCAGGGTTTCACCGCTTTTCACCGTGATCTGCGTCTTAATCTCCTGTTTATCGATGGTCAATGCCTCCCCCGCCCCGCGGCTGATGGCGCGCCCCGGCATATTTTGGCTGATGTGCAAGGTCAGCGTGATGCGCCCGTCCGGCAACACTTTCGGCGTCACCTCCATGCCCAGCACCGCCTCTTTGAACTCGATGGCGGTCGCACCGCTGGCGCCGCTCGACACTTCGTAAGGGATCTCCGTCCCCTGTTTGATGCTGGCGGTTTGCAGGTGCGCCGTCAGCAAACGCGGGCTGGCGATGATCTCCACCTGATTCTCCTGCTCCAGCGCCGTCAGCTCGAGGCTCAGCAAACGCCCGCTGATGCGCGCCAGATGGAAACCGGCGTTCACCGCGCTGCGCTCCAGTGGCAGGTTAACGCCGAGATTGCCCGGCCGCAGCGGCTGCGCTGGCCTGTCGTCGGCCGCCAACCCCCAACGCACGCCGAGTTCACGCAGGCTTTCGCTGTTGATGGTCACGATATGCGCCGCCAGTTGCACCTGTGCCAGCGGCGCGTCCATTTCCGTCACCCGTTTTTTCAACTGCGCCAGGATTGGCGCCGTGTCGCGCAGCAGCAGCGTATTGGTGCGCTTATCCGCCAGCACGCTGCCCCGCTCGCTGAGCAAGGCGCCGCGTTGGGCATTGAGGCTTTCGGCAATCTCCGCCGCATCGCCGTTCTGTAACGTCAGGGTCAGGCTGTGCAGCGGTTGCCGCTGCGCCAGCGCCTCTCGCTGCTGCCTTTTTTCCTGCGCGTCCGGCTCCGGCGAGATCAGCATCACGTTGCCCTCCCGCGTCATCGTCAGCTTGCCCATGCGCAGGGTCAGCGCCAGCGCCTGAGGCCAGGGCACATTCTCCAGCCGCAGCGTCAGGTTGCCGCTCACGCCGGGCGCGGCGATCAGGTTCATCTGCCGATAATCCGCCAGCGCCTGCAGGATGACCGTGACCGGCGCATCCTGAAACTCCAGCGAAATAACTTGTTTATCCTGCGCCTGTGAGGCGCCGAGCGCCAGGCACCACAGCGCCATGCCCAGTCCAGCGCGTCCTTTCATGGTTTGCCATCCTTGTTGTCTATCATCAGCGAGATGTCGCCCTGGCTCGCCGGGCAATCCGGTTCGGCCGCCAGCGCCTTTAACGTCAGGCTGCGCGCCTGCACCTGCGTCACCTGCCAGCGCTCGGCCAGCACCCGCTGCGGCGGCCGCAGGCGCAACCATTGCCCCGCCGGCGTCACCACCCAGCCATAGCGCAGCGTCGGTTGCCCGATGACGCCTTTCAGTCGCCAGCCTGCCGGCGATGCCGCCGTTTGGGCACAAACAGGCAGCGGAGGCGGCGCAAACGGGTCGCGCGGTTCAGCGCATAAGGCCCATGGCCATAGCAGCCACCACCAGCGGCCGGGTCTTTTACTCATCGGCCTGCTCCTCGGTGGCATCCTGCAAAACCAACCGCGCCGTCATGCCAAGGGGCGGCGTCTCCACGCTCAGTTGCTCGAGGCGTAAATCGGCGGGCAGCGCCTCTAGCAGCACCAGCAAACCGGCGTAGTCAATGCGCAAGCTCAGCGTTTGCCGCGGCGGTTTCTCCTGCCGCTGCCAGCGTAGCAAAGCGCCTCCCGCCCGTTGCAGCACGCTCGCCAGATCGCCGGTGGTGGTCGGCGGAAGCGGCGCCGCCGGGATAGCGGTTTCCGGCGCCTCGTCCAGTTGGCGTTGCACCATGACGATCTGTTGCAACAGGCGCTGTTGCCGCTCCGCCGCGTTTTCCCGCTGACGCCATTCGTCCTGCAGCAGCCAACCGCCGCCCAACAGCGCCAGCGTGCCGATGCCCAGCCCTTGCGACAGCAACAATAACCAGCCCGGCAAGCTCAGCCAGAGGCGCAGCCCGGATGACAAACGGCTATCCATCACGCCCCCACTGCGCCGCCAGATGAAAGGAGTACAGGCCGTCTTCGCGTTGCGCCACCTCAGCCAAACGCAGCCATGGCATCGCAGGTATCCCCGCCAGCCGCCGTTCGAACTGCGTGATGGCCGCAGGAGAGCGGCTCAACCCACGCAGCCGCAGGCCGTTCACCGCATCGCTGTCCAACGCCGTGAGCCACAGCGGTGGAGGGATACTGGAGGACAATTGCTGCAGCAGCTGCAAATAACGCCGGTTATGTTGGGCGTTGCTCGCCTGCCGTTCGGCGCGGGCGCTGTGCAGCACTCGCTGCGCCCGCTCTTGCTGCTGCTGACGGACGAGCAACGTCAATGCCGCCAGCTCTTCACCCAGCATCGCCAGCCGCGCCTGCCACTGCGCCTGTTGGTGACGCAGCTGGCCGGCGACCAGGAACAGTGCCAGCAGCAGCGCCGTTACCTGCAACAGCAGCACGCCCAGCCAGAAATAGCCGCGCCGGCGATCGCGGCGCTGGCGCCAGGGCATAAAGTTGACCTGATACATCAGCGATCCTCCTCACGCAGCGCCAGACCACCGGCCAACGCGAACGCCGAAGGATGCGCAGGCAACGGCGGACGCAGCTGCGTGAAGGCGCTGAGCGGCGACCAGGCAAGGCAACCGGCGGGCAAGGCTCCCGCCAGTACGCTGCCAGCATAGACCGGCCGATCGTCGCCCGCCGGCATCTGGGCTTGCAGTGCCCGCAGCGCCTGCGCGTCATCGTCGCCCGGTGCCAGGCCAAAGGCGAACGCGCCGTCGGCCGGCGCCACCCACAGCCATTCTCGTTCGAGACGGTGCATCAGCCCCGCGGCGGGCGGCACACCTGCCGCCGTCGCCATCATCCGCAGCGCGCAGGGGGTGATATCGACCGCTTGTGGATACAGGCCGGCCTGACGCAGACAATGCAGCCACTGCTGCAGCTCCTGCCGCCGCGCGGCGGTCAACAGCAGCGCCGCCTCATCCGCCGGTGCGGCGCGATAGTCGAGCGCCAGCGTCTGGCCGTCGAGCGGGAACTGCTTCAAACCGTGGCCACCGATATAGTCGCTGCGTTCCGGTTCGCGCAGCCGCGCGTCCGGCCGCGCCATGCGCTGCTGCAACACGCGCTGCGCCGGCAGGGCAATGCGTAAGGAAATATGTCGCGGCAGTTGGACGCGCCATTGCCGCAGCACCCGGATCAGGAATTCGGTAGGTTCCAGACAGCCGTCACGTAAAACCGCCTGCGGCAGCGCTTGCTGCCACCAGTGGCGCAACTGCCAGCCGTTGCGGCGGCGTTGGGCCGCCACCGCCCGCACGCAGTCGATTTGTATATCCAGCCCCACCTGCCATGCTTGAGGGAACATGTTTCGCAAGCCTCCATAACATCAGATGATAAAAGAACATATCCATGTCGCAGGCTTGCCTTTATACTACCGCGCGGTTGTTTATAAACTGCCCAAATGACTTAGAAATGGGAAATCTCAGGTGAAGTTCGTAAAGTATTTACTAATCCTTGCAGTATGTTGCATCGTGCTGGGAGCAGCCTCGATTTTCGGCTTGTACAAATATGTCGAGCCGCAGCTGCCCGACGTCGCAACGCTGAAAGATGTGCGGCTGCAGATACCGATGCAGGTCTACAGCGCCGATGGCGAACTGATCGCCCAATACGGCGAGAAGCGCCGCATTCCGCTGAAACTGGATCAAATTCCGCCGGTGATGGTGCACGCATTCATCGCCACCGAAGACAGCCGCTTCTATGATCACCACGGCGTCGATCCGGTCGGCATCTTCCGCGCCGCCTCCATCGCGTTGGTCTCCGGCCACGCTTCGCAGGGGGCCAGTACCATTACCCAACAGCTGGCGCGTAACTTCTTCTTAAGCCCGGAACGCACCCTGATGCGTAAAATCAAGGAAGCCTTCCTGGCGGTACGCATCGAGCAAATGCTCACCAAGGATGAAATCCTTGAGCTGTATCTGAACAAGATCTATCTGGGTTACCGCGCCTACGGCGTGGGCGCCGCCGCGCAGGTCTATTTCGGCAAAGACGTCAGCCAACTGACCCTGAGCGAAATGGCGACCATCGCCGGCCTGCCGAAAGCACCGTCCACCTTCAACCCGCTCTATTCGCACGATCGCGCCGTTGCCCGTCGCAACGTGGTGCTGTCGCGCATGCTGGACGAACACTACATCACGCAGGCGCAGTACGATCAGGCGCGTTCCGAAGATCTGGTCGCCAATTACCATGCGCCGGAAATCAGCTTCTCCGCGCCGTATCTCTCCGAGATGGTGCGTCAGGAGATGATCAAGCGCTACGGTGAAAACGCCTATACCGACGGTTACAAGGTTTACACTACCGTCACCAAACGGCTGCAGCTGGCGGCGCAGGAGTCAGTGCGCAACAACGTGCTGGCCTATGACATGCGCCACGGCTACCGCGGCCCGTCCAACGTATTGTGGAAAGTCGGCGAAGCGGCCTGGGATCGCAAACAGATTGTCGATTCGCTGAAAAACCTGCCGAACTACGGCCCGCTGGCGCCGGCGGTGATCACCGCCGCCAACCCGCAGGAAGCGACGGCGATGCTGGCCGACGGCAGCAGCATTGCCCTGCCGATGGCGACCATGCGCTGGGCGCGGCCATACCGTTCAGACACGCAGCAAGGCCCAACGCCGAAACGCGTCACCGACGTGGTGCAGGCCGGCCAGCAGGTGTGGGTGCGTAAAGTGAACGAGGCCTGGTGGCTGTCGCAGGTGCCGGACGTCAACTCGGCGCTGGTCTCGATCAACCCGAACGACGGCGCGGTGAAAGCGCTGGTCGGCGGTTTCGATTTCAACCAGAGCAAGTTCAACCGCGTCACGCAGGCTCTGCGCCAGGTCGGATCGAACATCAAACCGTTCCTGTACACCGCCGCGATGGATAAAGGCCTGACGCTGGCCACTATTCTGAACGACTTGCCGATTACCCGTTGGGATGCCGGCGCCGGCACCGATTGGCGGCCGAAGAACTCGCCGCCGACCTACGACGGCCCGATTCGCCTGCGGCAGGGGCTGGGGCAATCGAAGAACGTGGTGATGGTGCGCGCGATGCGCGCGATGGGCGTTGACTACGCGGCGGAATATCTGCAGCGCTTCGGCTTCCCGGCGCAGAATATCGTGCATACCGAATCGCTGGCGCTGGGTTCCGCCTCCTTCACCCCGATGCAGCTGGTGCGCGGCTACGCGGTGCTGGCGAACGGTGGTTACCTGGTCGACCCGTACTTCATCACCAAGATTGAAGACGACAACGGCAATACGGTGTTCGAAGCCAAACCGAAAGTGGTGTGCAGCAGCTGTAACCTGCCGGTGATCTACGGCGACACCCACCGTTCGGCAGTGCTGTCCGACGACAACATCGAAAACGTCGCCACCTCGCAGGAAGGCAACAACAGCACGGTGCCGATGCCGCAGCTGGAGCAGGTCACCCCGGCTCAGGTGCAACAGGACGGCGACCAACAGTTTGCGCCGCACGTCATCAGCACACAGCTGGCCTTCCTGATCCACGACGCGCTGAACAGCAACATCTTCGGCGAACCGGGTTGGATGGGTACCGCCTGGCGCGCCGGGCGCGATCTGAAACGTCATGATATCGGCGGCAAAACCGGTACCACCAACAGTTCCAAGGACGCCTGGTTCTCCGGCTATGGCCCAGATACCGTGACCTCAGTGTGGATCGGTTTCGACGATCACCGCCGCGACCTGGGCCGTTCGACGGTATCCGGCGCCATCCCGGATCAGATTTCCGGCGGCGAAGGCGGTGCCAAGAGCGCCCAGCCGGCGTGGGACGACTTCATGAAGACCGCGCTGGAAGGCATTCCGGAGCAGAAAGTCACGCCGCCGCCGGGCATCATCAGCGTCACCATCGACAAAAGCAGCGGCAAGCTCTCTGGCGGCGGCGGCGGCAGCCGTTCCGAGTACTTCATTGAGGGAACTCAGCCGACGGACTACCCATCGCGCGATACCGGCACCACGTTGACCGATCCGGGCGGTGAAAGCCACGAGCTGTTCTGATCGAAAAGGGCCAGAGAAATCTGGCCCTTTTTTTTATTCGGCGCGAAGCGTATCAGCGCGAAGCACGCAAAAACGCCTCGGAAAGGAACAGCGCGCTGACGTTGCGCGCCTCACGAAAATCCGGTTCCGCCAACAGCGCCATCATGTTGGCGATCGGCCAGCGCACCTGCGGCAAGGGCTCCGGCTCATCCCCTTCCAGGCTCTGCGGGTAGAGATCGTGCGCCAGCACAATATTCATTTTGCTGGAAAAATAGGATGGCGCCATCGTCAGCTTGCTGAGAAAATCAAAGCGCTTCGCACCGTATCCCACCTCTTCCATCAGCTCGCGATTGGCCGCTTCCAGCACGCCCTCACCGGGATCGATCAGCCCTTTCGGGAACCCCAGCTCATAGGATTCGGTGCCCACCGCATATTCGCGGATCAGCAGCAGGTCATCGCCAATCACCGGCACGATCATCACCGCTTCGCGATCCGAAGGCCGCATGCGCTCATACACCCGCCGAACCCCGTTGCTGAATTCCAAATCGACCGACTCGACGTTGAACAAACGCGAACGCGCGACCGTTTCCACTTTCAGAATTTTAGGTTTTTGCAGGTGTTTATCCATGATTGCCTCAAAGAGGTTACCCAGGCGTGGACGGGGCAACCGAAATAATGATTGGCGTAACGCACGGCTCGTTGGCGCTCAAACGCTGACCAAATTCGATCCTGATCACATTGTGCGTTAAGGGCAAGCTCCGCCGCAACGAGCATGAACAGTAATTTACTTTCTTTTAACAAGCGTAGCCAGCGGCCGGCGATTTTCCGTACTGATTCAGCAAACAGCGTGCAAGAAAATAGGATAATACCGATATCGACGGCAGAGGCCGGTTGCTAGTATCACGCAGGCAAGAATCAGTGATAAAATGGCCTTGCGTCATGAAGGAATGAGATCCAGAGCGAGAATCTGTTTGTTCCCTCATTAGTTCTGGGTGCCTCCTGGCGGTTTACTCCGTATAATATTCACCTTTTCATCAGGTTGGCGAAATTCACGGGTGTGAGATGGGGATTGCATGAGCACAATAGTGTTGATATTGGCCTTAGTGCTTGTCTGCCTGATTGCCGCCGGCCTGTACCTATGGTTCAAGGCGCGTAACCCATCGGCGCTGGCGCACGCGTTGCCATTTATCAAGCCTGCCCACCGCAAGCTGACCGACGAAGAGCGCGCCGCGGTCGAGTTCTATCTCAATCAGCAAAACAAGCTGAGCAACAAGCTGTTGCCCGGTGGCGGCGCTACGCTGCCCGCGGCCAAACTGGCGCTCACCCCGCAAAGTGATAACGTTTATCCCGTCACGCATGCCATTACCCGCTACGGGCTGGCCAGCGACGATCCCAATAAATGGCGCTATTACCTCGACGCTGAAGAGGTGCATCTGCCGCCGTTTTGGGAACCCTATATCACCGCCGACAACCATGTGGAAGTGATCAGAACCCAGACGCTGCCGCTGGTGATTTCGCTCAACGGGCACTCGCTGAAAGATCATATTCACGACCGACCACAGCCGCCGGTGGTGACCGCCACGCCGACCAAAAACGCGTCTATCCGCAAGGAAGAGAGCGAGCATGTCGAGCTGGTCAATATTCGCAAGGAAACGCCGGAAGAGCATGCGCTGAACCGGCCTAACGGCATCCGTGAAGCCGTCATCATCTCCGCCGCGCTGCTGCTGCTGTTCTTCAGCCTGATAAGCCCGGTGCTGGTGATCCCCTGGATGATTTTCGTGGCGGTGCTGATGATCGCCTGGGGATGCTGGAACCTGTTCCGCCGTCCGGCGTCACGCGAGCTGAAAGAGATCCACTGTCTGCGCGGCACGCCGAAGCGCTGGGGCCTGTTCGGCGAATCCGACCAGGGGCAGATCAGCAACATTTCGCTCGGTATCATCGATCTTATCTACCCGCCGCATTGGCAGCCGTACCTGACGCAGGACCTGGGCAAGACCACCGATGTGGACGTCTACCTCAATCGGCAGGTGGTGCGCCAGGGGCGCTTCCTCTCGCTGCATGACGAAGTGAAAAACTTCCCGCTGCAGCAGTGGGGCCGCAACGCGGTGCTGGTCGCCAGCTCGGCGCTGGTGCTGTTGTTGCTGCTGATCTATATCCCGCTCAACCTGCCGCTGACCCTCAGCATGGCCTGGTTGCAGGGCGCGCAAAAAGTGGAAGTGACCAGCGTGCAAGCACTGGAAGCCACGCCACTGCGGATCGGCGACACGCTGAAGGTGCGCGGCAGCGGCATGTGCTATGTGCCGCCGCCGGCCAACGGTGGTGGCGCCGTCAATTTTGCGCCGTTCGACTGCTCCGGCATTTACTGGAACAATGCCGCCCCGCTGCCGCAGCCGGAATCGGAAGTCATAGACAAAGCGACGGCCCTGCTGGCCACGGTCAACAGCCAGCTGCATCCGAGCGGTGCCGATCAGAAGGTCAACCCGCAGCTGGCCAGCGCCATCGAGAAATCCGGCATGATCCTGTTGGATGACTTCTCTGATATCGTATTGAAAACACAGGATTTGTGCCAGGCAGAAAACGACTGCGTGCGGTTGAAGAACGCCTTGGTCAACCTGGGCAACGCCAAAAACTGGAGCGGCCTGGTGAAACGCGCCAGGTCCGGCGCGCTGCAAGGCGTCAACGTCCTGCTGCGCCCGGTGAGCGCCGAGTCGCTGGAAAGCCTGACCAAAGTGGCCACGTCATCGTTCATCTTCAATGAAACGCGCCTGGCCGCCGCGGCGCTCAACAGCCCGCCGCCGGGCGGTTTCCTGATCCGCAGTGACGAAGGCCGCCAGTTGGTCAGCCACCCGCAGCCGTCGGTGCCGCAGAGCGAATACAACGCCCTCGACCAGTGGAATGAGCTGCAGCGTCTTTCCACTCTGCTGCTGCATACCCCGTTCCAGGCGCAGGGGGTGATCACCAGCCTCAGCGTCGATGCCAACGGCACCCGCCACGTGGCGCTGCACAGCGAACCGGACATGATCACCCTGTGGCGCTACCTCGGTACCAGCCTGCTGTTGCTGGCGGTGGTCGTCAGCCTGGGCTATAACGCCTGGCGGCTGGTGCAGCGTCGGCGCATCAATCAGCACCGCGTCGCCGATATCCAGCGTTACTACGACAGCTGCTTCAATCCGCAGCTCAATCCGATGTCGATGCGGCCGATGGCCTGAACCTGACGCCGGGGCCTCCGCCCTGTCATCTGCTTATGCTACGCTAACGCTATTATTCTCATCCGCGGACCGCCCGTCGGTCCGCCCGTGGAGTTTTTATGGTTCCCGAGTTTGATTGGCCGCAGATCGATACCGTGCTGCTGGATATGGACGGCACCTTGCTGGATCTGGAGTTCGACAGCCACTTTTGGCTCAGCCTGGTGCCGCAGGCGCTGAGCGAAAGGCGCGCCATTCCGTTCGACGAAGCCCGCCATATCATTGAGCGGGAATATCAGGCGGTGCAGCACACCATGAACTGGTATTGCTTCGATTACTGGAGCGAACGGTTGGATCTGGATATCTACCGCATGACCAGCGAAGTCGGCAGCCGCGCCCGGCTGCGCGAAGACACCGAGCCGTTTTTACGGGCGCTGCGCGACGCCGGTCTGCACACCATTTTGCTGACCAACGCCCATCCGCACAGCCTGGCGGTGAAAATCGAGCATACCGGCCTCGATCGGCACCTTGATTTATTGTTTTCCACCCACACATTTGGTTATCCGAAAGAAGATCAGCGTCTGTGGCAAGCGGTGCAGCAGCACACCGGATTCAATCCGCAGCGCACGCTGTTCGTCGACGACGGCGAGCCGATCCTCGACGCGGCGCGCACTTTCGGCATTCGTTACTGCCTGGGCGTGCAAAACCCGGACTCCAGCACGGCGGAGAAAAGCTTCCAGCGCCATCCGGCGATGCGCGACTATCGGCTGCTGATACCGGCGCTGGCCAAGGGGGAAGCATGAAGGAAAAAGCGACGCGCGACGACGCGGTCCGGCTGGATAAGTGGCTGTGGGCCGCACGCTTCTATAAGACCCGCGCGCTGGCGCGCGAAATGATCGACGGCGGCAAGGTGCATTACAACGGCCAGCGCGGCAAGCCGAGCAAGATTGTCGAACTCAACGCCGAGCTCAAACTGCGGCAGGGCAACGAAGAACGTACGGTGATCGTGCTGGCGCTGACCAGCCAACGCCGCGGCGCCGGCGAGGCGCAGCAAATGTATCAGGAAACCGAAGCCAGCATCGCCAACCGCGAAAAAATGGCGCTGGCGCGCAAGATGAACGCGTTGACCATGCCGCATCCGGACCGTCGTCCGGACAAAAAGGAGCGGCGCGACCTGATGAAATTTAAATTTGGTGAGCCGGAATAACCCCTCACCGCAATGAGAGAAGATTATGTCCAACCATGACCAATTGCACCGTTACCTGTTTGAAAACTACGCGGTGCGCGGCGAGCTGGTTACCGTCAGCGAAACCTATCAGCAGATCCTGAACAACCACGACTACCCGGCGCCGGTGCAAAAGCTGCTGGGCGAACTGCTGGTCGCCACCAGTCTGCTGACCGCGACCCTGAAGTTCGACGGCGACATCACCGTGCAGCTGCAAGGCGACGGCCCGCTGAAGCTGGCGGTGATCAACGGCAACAACCGTCAGGAGATGCGCGGCGTTGCGCGCACCCAGGCGCCTATCGCCGACGACAGCACCTTGCATCAGATGATCGGCAACGGCGTCATGGTCATCACCATTTCCCCGACGGAAGGCGAGCGCTATCAGGGCGTGGTCGGCCTGGAAGGTGAAACCCTGGCCGAATGCCTGGAAGCCTACTTCCGCCAGTCCGAGCAGTTGCCAACCCGCCTGTTCATCCGCACCGGCGAAGCGGAAGGCAACGCCGCGGCGGCCGGTATGCTGCTGCAGGTGCTGCCGGCGCAGGACGGCCACCTCGATGATTTCGATCATCTGGTGCAACTGACCAACACGGTAAAAAGCGAAGAGCTGTTCGGCCTGCCGGCCAACGAAGTGCTGTACCGCCTGTATCACCAGGAAGAAGTCACCCTGTACGAACCACAGAACGTGCAGTTCCGTTGCACCTGTTCTCGCCAGCGCTGCGCCGACGCGCTGCTGACGCTGCCGACCGACGAAGTGGCGGACATGTTGGAGCAGGACGGCAATATCGACATGCACTGCGACTACTGTGGCAGCCACTATGTCTTTGACCCGGTTGATGTTGCCGCGTTGTATGCGGGTAACACCGGCGAAAGCGACCAGTTGCACTAAGTTACACCTCTTCGGCGGGTGCGCCCGGCGCCCGCCAACGCCCGCCGTTTGCACGTTTGCTTTTTTCCGTGTGCTATCTCTCAGATCGTAACGAAATACCGCCTAAAACGTTAAATATTTGATACCCATCGCGGTTACGCACCGTTAGATCCCTACAATTGCCGCCAGAAATTCTGTGACCAAGGAGTAGTAACATGCGCGTTAAAGGTATAACCCCTCAGGATCTGGCCGCTTACGGCATTCACGACGTTAGCGAAATCGTTCACAACCCGAGCTATGAACTGCTGTTTAAGGAAGAAACAGACCCATCTCTGGAAGGTTTTGAGCGTGGGGTAGTCACCAAGCTGGGTGCCGTCTCCGTCGATACCGGCATCTTCACCGGCCGTTCGCCGAAAGACAAATACATCGTCCGCGACGACATCACCCGCGATACCGTGTGGTGGGCCGATCAGGGCAAAGGCAAAAACGACAACAAACCCCTCAGCCCGGAAGTGTGGGCCGATCTGAAACACCTGGTCACCGAACAACTGTCCGGCAAGCGCCTGTTCGTGGTGGATACCTTCTGCGGCGCCAATGCCGACTCGCGCCTGAAAGTGCGCTTCATCACCGAGGTGGCCTGGCAGGCGCACTTCGTGAAAAACATGTTCATCCGCCCAAGCGACGAAGAGCTGGCGGACTTCGAGCCGGACTTCGTGGTGATGAACGGCGCCAAATGCACCAATCCGAACTGGCAACAGCAAGGCCTGAACTCGGAGAACTTCGTCGCCTTCAACCTGACCGAGCGCATGCAGCTGATCGGCGGCACCTGGTACGGCGGCGAAATGAAGAAAGGCATGTTCTCGATGATGAACTACCTGCTGCCGCTGAAAGGCATCGCCTCGATGCACTGCTCGGCCAACGTGGGCGAGAAAGGCGACGTGGCGGTGTTCTTCGGCCTGTCCGGCACCGGCAAGACCACTCTCTCCACCGATCCTAAGCGTCAGCTGATCGGCGATGACGAGCACGGCTGGGACGACGACGGCGTGTTCAACTTCGAAGGCGGCTGCTACGCCAAGACCATCAAGCTGTCTGAAGAAGCCGAGCCGGACATCTACCACGCCATCAAACGCGATGCGCTGCTGGAAAACGTCACCGTGCTGGCCGACGGCAGCATCGACTTCAACGACGGTTCGAAAACCGAGAACACCCGCGTTTCTTATCCGATCTATCATATCCAGAACATCGTCAAGCCGGTGTCCAAGGCGGGTCATGCCACCAAGGTGATCTTCCTGACCGCCGATGCCTTCGGCGTGCTGCCGCCGGTATCGCGTCTGACCGCCAACCAGACTCAGTACCACTTCCTGTCCGGCTTCACCGCCAAGCTGGCCGGCACCGAGCGCGGCGTAACCGAACCGACGCCAACCTTCTCCGCCTGCTTCGGCGCCGCATTCCTGTCGCTGCACCCGACGCAGTACGCCGAAGTGCTGGTGAAACGCATGCAGGCCGCCGGCGCCCAGGCTTACCTGGTCAACACCGGCTGGAACGGTACCGGCAAGCGCATCTCGATCAAAGATACGCGCGGCATCATCGACGCCATCCTGAGCGGTGAAATCGACAAGGCGGAAACCGTCACCCTGCCGATCTTCGATCTGGCGATGCCGACCGCGCTGCCGGGCGTGAACCCGGAGATCCTCGATCCGCGCAATACCTATGCCAGCCTCGAGCAGTGGCAGGAAAAAGCGCAGGATCTGGCCGAGCGCTTCATCACCAACTTCGACAAATACACCGACACGCCTGCGGGCGCCGCGCTGGTCAGCGCCGGCCCGAAGCTGTAATTCGGTAGCGTTACCTCTTCAGCTAAGGCGCGGATCCCGCGCCTTTTTTTTATTTTCAGTGATTGCTTTTTAACCAGCAAGGCGAGAAAATAAGTCAATGCAATCATTGATAGCAAAGGAGGTTTAAATGGCGACTATCACCGTCAGAAATCTGGACGACGAAATCAAAGAGCTGCTGCGTATTTCAGCGGCGAAAAACGGCCATTCCATGGAAGAGGAAGCGCGCATGATCCTGAAACAGGCGCTGGTGAAAAAGCCGCCGCGCTATGGATTGGGTACCTGGATGCATCAGCACTTCGCCGAATTCGGCGGCGTCGAGCTGGAGATCCCACCGCGTGACGCCGTGCCACCACGCATCGTCACCTTTGATGATGAAGATGACAACGCATGATTATTCTAGACACCAACGTCATTTCAGAAACGCTGCGCCCCAGTCCGTACTACAACGTCATTAACTGGTTAAATGAAAAGGACAATGACGAGCTCTATCTGAGCGCCATTGTCCTGGCCGAACTGTTCAGCGGCGTCGCCTGCATGCCTGACGGCAAGCGCCAGCGGGATCTCAAGCTCAAATTGGCGGACGCGATTGAATTGAAGTTCGAGGGGCAGATATTGCCGTTTGATGGGCTGTGCGCGATGCAATACGCGGAATTGACGGCAAGGAATCGGCTTCTGGGTAAAGCGATGAGCGTGCCGGATGCCCAAATCGCCGCCACCTGCCTGTATTACGGCGCCGCCCTGGCCACCCGCAATACCAAAGACTTCCTCCACTGCGGCATCGAGTTAATCGATCCGTGGCAGGCACCGACCGGCCGTCGGTTGCATGAGGATGCGGCGGAATACTACGTGATGAGCCGGAAGTCCTGACGGGGCCGCAACGATGCGGCCCGCGCCAAGAGCGTCAGGCGTTTTCTCTGGCGGTTTGATGGCCGTTGGCCGACTCTTTTTTCTCCATCGGCAACGGAATATACGCGCGGATCAATAGCCCGCCGCGCTCGCTGGTGCCGATATCCAGCTCGCCGTCGTGCGCGTCGATAATACGCTGCACGATCGCCAGCCCCAGACCGGTGCCGCTGGTGCTGCGCGCGCTGTCACCGCGTACGAACGGCTGCAGCAGGTGCTTCAATTCTTCCGGCTTGATGCCCGGGCCGTCATCCTCCACCTGGAACCAGCCGCGCTGCAGCTCGCGGCCGCTGCTGACCTTGATCCAGCCGTTGCCGTAACGCGCCGCGTTCACCACCATGTTCACCGCCGCCCGCTTAATCGACAGCGGGTGCACGTTCATCATCAGCTCACCCGGCGACAGCGCGGTTTCAATCACCCGCTCATAGCCGCTTTCCGCCGCGACCACCTCGCCCAAAATGGCGTTCAGATCGCTGCTTTCGGTCGGCATCTCCTGCCCGGTGCGCAGATAATCGATGAACTGCTCGATGATGGCGTTGCACTCTTCGATGTCTTTATTGATCGACTCGGCCAGATAGCCGTCTTCGGCGCTCATCATCTCGGTCGCCAGCCGGATGCGCGTCAACGGCGTGCGCAGGTCATGGCTGACCCCGGCCATCAGCAAGGTGCGGTCATCCGCCAGCTGCTTGACGCCCGACGCCATCTGATTGAATGCGCGAGTCACCGATCGCACTTCGGAAGCGCCATACTCGCGCAGCGGCGGCGGAATGATGCCCTTGCCCACCTGCAGCGCCGCATGTTCCAGCTCCACCAGTGGGCGGTTTTGAATGCGAATAAACAGCCAGGCGCCGCCGATTGCCAGCAACATGATCGCCAGCGTATAGCGGAACAGCGGAGAGAAGTCGCCCTGGTGGATTTCCGTCAGCGGTACGCGCACCCAGATATCGGGCTGCAGCCAGGTTTTCAGCCACACCACCGGGGAGTTCTTGTTCACCTCCACCCGCACATCGGTCGGCCCGCCGAGCTGCTGCGCCATCTGCTGGCTGAGGAACTGATAGTGCTGCGCCCAGCGCAGGCCGCTCTCCTCCGCCGCCGAGTTGGTGTAAAGAGAGATGCCCAGTTCGCGGTAGATCTCACGGCGGAACGCCGGTGGCACTTCCAGCAGCGTGCCGTCCTCCAGCTGCAGCCGATCGGTCATCAGCATACGCACTTCGTACGCCAATACCTTGTTGAACTGCTGCAGGCTGGGCAGGATGGCGAAGTTCAGCACCACCAGATAGGTCGTCACCAGGCTGACGAACAGCAAGGTGACGATCAACAACAGGGTTCGAGCAAACGAGCTACGCGGTGAAAAGCGCAATCGCCTCATGCCTTGCTGCCGTCCGGGACGAACACGTAGCCGAGACCCCAAACGGTCTGGATATAACGCGGATGCGCCGGATCTTCTTCAACCATGCGGCGCAGGCGAGAAATCTGCACGTCGATCGAGCGCTCCATGGCGCTGTATTCGCGGCCACGCGCCAGGTTCATCAGCTTATCGCGCGACAGCGGTTCACGCGGGTGGCTGACCAGCGCCTTCAGGACCGCAAACTCGCCGCTGGTCAACGGCATCGGTTCGTCTTCGCGGAACATCTCGCGGGTGCCGAGGTTCAGTTTGAATTTCCCGAACGCGATCACCGCCTCTTCCTGCGAAGGCGCGCCCGGCAGTTCGTTAGCCTGGCGGCGCAGCACCGCGCGGATGCGGGCCAACAGCTCACGCGGGTTGAACGGTTTAGGAATGTAGTCGTCGGCGCCGATTTCCAGCCCCACGATGCGATCGACCTCTTCGCCTTTGGCGGTAACCATAATGATAGGCATCGGGTTGCTCTGGCTGCGCAGGCGGCGGCAGATGGACAGCCCATCTTCGCCCGGCAACATCAGATCGAGCACCATCAGATGGAAGGATTCACGGGTCAGCAAGCGATCCATTTGCTCAGCGTTGGCAACGCTGCGAACCTGGAAGCCCTGCTCGGTTAAATAACGTTCTAAAAGCGCGCGCAGGCGCATGTCATCATCGACAACCAGGATCTTATGATTCTCTTGCATGGTATTACTCCCAAAGGCTTTATTGCCTGACTCGAATATTGTTAGAAAACCTTGCCATTTGAGACAGCGTTTAATGGTATGTATTCTAGACGAAATTGTTACAAAGCTTATTCTTTTCCCCATTTATCAACAATTTTCATCGAATGTCGACGGGGGTTCGTCAAAATTTCGCCCTTTATCGGCGCAATGTGGGGCGGCGGCCCAATTTTACGCAATTTCGCCACCGGCGAACCGCACGGTGGCGTTTTGTCGGCGAGTCAGGAAGTCTGCAGGAAACGCGCCAGCTGCCGACGCAGCTGCCGGTTCTCTTGCTGCAGCGCATCAACCCGGTCGAGCAGCGTCAGCGCCATGGCGATCCCCGGCCAATCCAGATCCAGCTCGGCCCGCAGCCTGCGCGCACGCTGCAGATAGCTCAGCGCCGGGTAATCGAACTCCCAGCTCGGCTGCGCCGGCTCCAGCGGCACGATCACGCCCAGGCCGACGATCTCGACCAGCTCATCCTCTGAAATCTCCACCCGTTGGCACAGTTCCACCACGGTGAATGTGATCTCTTTTTTCATCATGTGCTTTACTCCCATTCCGCGCGCGGGTTGAACGCCGCCTGTTCAGCCAGTTCACGCCACAGGGCGCTGGCCTTCTCGTTCGGCTTCGGCGGCATCACCACCTTGAGAATGACATACAGATCGCCTGGCTCTTTCTTGCCTGCCAGCCCCTTGCCCTTGACCCGCAGCCGTTTGCCGCTTTGGCTGCCGGCCGGCACGGTCAGCGCGATTTTGCCGGTCAGCGTCGGCACCTCGATGCTGGCCCCCAGCGCCGCTTCCCACGGGGCGAGCGGCGCCACGATGCTCAGGTTGTGGCCGTCAATCTCGAACAGCGGATGCGGCGCGAGGCGGATGACCAGATACAGGTCGCCGTTCTGGCCGCCGCCCACGCCGGCAACGCCCTGCCCCTTGAGGCGAATGCGCTCGCCGTCGCCCACGCCGGCCGGGATTTTCACGTTCAGCGTTTTGCTGGCTTCGCTCACCTGCCGCCCCAGCTCGTCATACACCGGCAGCTTGTAGGAGATCTCGCGGCTTTGGCCATGCAGCGTTTCCTCGAGGAACAGCGGCACCTCCATCTCGAGATCCTGGCCGCGGAAGCCATGTCCGCCGTGCGAGTGCGAAGCAGAGCGATGCCCGCCCGCCGCCCGGCCGCCGAACATGCTTTCGAAGAAATCGGAGAAGTCTTGCGCGTCGGCGCCGCCGCCGTGCCATGAAGCGCTCTGCTGGTAGCCGCCTTGATCGCCGCGCGCCTGGCGGCCAAAGTTCGGATCGTTACGGTGCAGCCGGATCTGATCGTACTCAGCGCGGCGTTCTTCGTCCTTCAGCACCTCATAGGCTTCGGCCAGCTCCTTGAATTTGCTCTCGGCGTCGTCTTCAGTGCTCACGTCAGGGTGATATTTACGCGCCAGCCGGCGGTAGGCCGTTTTGATGGTTTTCAGATCGGCGTTGGGCTCAACGCCCATCGTTGCGTAGTAATCTTTAAATTCCATGCGGTAATACCTTCAATGTGTTGGGTTGTGCGCCAAAATTCCTTGTCTCTCTCGCCAGATATCCTCCTTTCGTCACATTCCTTTTCCGCTATCGCTAAGCATACTCCCGATTGTTAAAAGCTGCGCAAACTGAATAAAAACCGTGCGACAACGCACAGGCCCGCGCGCCATTTCTAAAGCCCCCCGCATTCACGTACACTGTGGCGGTGGCCCCATAAAGATAAATCACCATGAGAACTCAACTGATAACCCGTGAAGGGTATGACAAGCTCAAACAAGAGCTGGATTACCTCTGGCGCGAAGAACGCCCCGAGGTGACCAAGAAAGTGACCTGGGCCGCCAGCCTGGGCGACAGAAGCGAAAACGCCGACTACCAGTACAACAAGAAGCGGCTGCGCGAGATCGACCGCCGCGTCCGCTATCTGACCAAATGCCTGGAGCAGCTGAAGATCGTCGATTACTCCCCGCAGCAGGAAGGCAAGGTGTTCTTCGGCGCCTGGGTGGAAGTAGAGAACGAAGACGGCGAGACCAAACGCTTTCGCATCGTCGGTTACGACGAAATCTTCGGCCGCAAGGATTACATCTCCATCGACGCGCCGATGGCGCGCGCCCTGCTGAAAAAAGAGGTCGGGGACGTCGCCACCGTCAATACGCCACTGGGCGAGGCGCAGTGGTACGTTAACGAGATAGACTACCCGAAGTAAGCTTTCAGCTTTTTCCGAACCGCCGCCAACGCCGCCGCCTGCGCAGTTCTCCACGCCGCAGCCGCGCGGCGGCGGCCCGCTCCACTGGCATTTTCCCCGATCAATCCGTATAACTGTCCCCTGTTTATTCACCGTTCTCAATACAGATACCAGACCTATGAATGACCCACTGAGCCGCATTATTGCAACAGAACTGCAGGCCCGGCCGGAGCAAGTCGACTCCGCCATCCGTCTGCTGGATGAAGGTAATACCGTGCCTTTTATTGCACGCTATCGTAAGGAAGTCACCGGGGGTTTGGACGACACCCAACTGCGCCAGCTGGAAACCCGCCTGGGTTATCTGCGTGAACTGGAAGATCGTCGCCAGACTATCCTGAAGTCGATCGATGAACAGGGCAAACTGACCGAACAACTGGCGGGGGCGATCAACGCCACGCTGAGCAAGACCGAGCTCGAAGACCTCTATCTGCCGTACAAACCGAAGCGCCGCACCCGCGGCCAGATCGCCATCGAAGCCGGCCTGGAACCGCTGGCGGACGCGCTGTGGCAGGATCCGCAACAGCAGCCGGAACAGCTGGCTGAACGCTACGTCGACGCCGACAAAGGCGTGGCGGACGTCAAAGCCGCCCTCGACGGCGCGCGCTATATCCTGATGGAGCGCTTCGCCGAAGATGCCTCGCTGCTGGCCAAGGTGCGCGACTACCTGTGGAAAAACGCCCATCTGGTGTCCAAAGTGGTCGAGGGCAAGGAAGAAGAAGGCGCCAAATTCCGCGACTATTTCGATCACCACGAACCGATTTCCCAGGTGCCTTCGCACCGCGCGCTGGCGATGTTCCGCGGCCGCAACGAAGGCGTGCTGCAGCTGGCGCTAAACGCCGATCCGCAGTTTGAGGAAGCGCCGCGTGAAAGCCAGGCGGAGCTGATCATCATCAATCACCTCAACCTGCGTCTGAATAACGCCCCGGCCGACGCCTGGCGCAAGGCGGTGGTCAACTGGACCTGGCGCATCAAGGTGCTGCTGCACCTGGAAACCGAGCTGATGGGCACGGTGCGCGAGCGCGCGGAAGATGAAGCGATCAACGTTTTCGCCCGCAACATGCACGATCTGCTGATGGCCGCGCCGGCCGGCATGCGCGCCACCATGGGCCTCGATCCGGGCCTGCGCACCGGGGTGAAAGTGGCCGTGGTCGACGCGACCGGCAAGCTGGTCGCCACCGACACCGTCTACCCGCACACCGGGCAAGCGGCCAAAGCCGCCGCCATCGTCGCGGCGCTGTGCATCAAACATAACGTGGAGCTGGTGGCCATCGGTAACGGCACCGCTTCGCGTGAGACCGAGCGCTTCTATCTCGACCTGCAAAAGCAGTTCGGCGAGGTCCGGGCGCAGAAAGTGATCGTCAGCGAAGCGGGCGCCTCGGTGTATTCCGCGTCCGAACTGGCGGCGCTTGAGTTCCCGGATCTCGACGTGTCGCTGCGCGGCGCGGTATCCATTGCCCGTCGCCTGCAGGATCCGCTGGCGGAGCTGGTGAAGATCGATCCGAAATCCATCGGCGTCGGCCAGTATCAGCACGACGTCAGCCAGAGCCAGTTGGCGAAGAAGCTGGATTCGGTGGTGGAAGACTGCGTGAACGCCGTCGGCGTCGATCTGAACACCGCGTCGGTGCCGCTGCTGACCCGCGTGGCCGGCCTGACGCGCATGATGGCGCAGAACATCGTCAACTGGCGCGACGAGAACGGCCGCTTCAGCAACCGTGAACAGCTGCTGAAGGTCAGCCGCCTGGGGCCGAAAGCCTTCGAACAGTGCGCCGGCTTCCTGCGTATCAACCACGGCGACAACCCGCTGGATGCCTCCACCGTTCACCCGGAAGCCTACCCGGTGGTGCAGCGCATTCTGGCCGCCACCGAGCAGGCACTGCAGGATCTGATGGGCAACGCTTCGGCGGTGCGCAGCCTGAAAGCGGTCGATTTCACCGACGACAAGTTCGGCGTGCCGACGGTCACCGATATCCTGAAAGAGCTGGAGAAGCCGGGCCGCGATCCGCGTCCGGAGTTCAAAACCGCAACCTTTGCCGAAGGGGTGGAAACCCTCAACGATCTGCAGGTGGGCATGATCCTGGAAGGGTCGGTCACCAACGTCACCAACTTCGGTGCCTTCGTGGATATCGGCGTGCATCAGGACGGCCTGGTGCACATCTCCTCGCTGGCGGACAAGTTCGTCGAAGATCCGCACACCGTGGTGAAGGCCGGTGACATCGTCAAAGTGAAGGTGATGGAAGTCGATCTGCAGCGTAAACGCATCGCGTTGAGCATGCGCCTGGATGAGCAGCCGGGCGAAGGTTCACCGCGCCGCGGCGGCAACGCGCCTGCGCAGACGCGCGACAACGCCAACCGTTCGGCGGGCGGCAACAAGGCCAAACCGCGCAACGCGGCGCCGGCCGGCAACAGCGCCATGGGCGACGCGCTGGCGGCGGCATTCGGCAAGAAACGCTAAGTCGGAACCGACAGGGCGGAGCCTGCTCCGCCCTTTCCGATGAATAAAACTTGCGGCATTTCTTGACCCGCCTCAATAAACCGCCATCTTTTTATTTCCCGTTCCTGCGTGACCGCCCTCGCATTATTCAGACAACAAAAATGCCTTCTGCAGCCATTTATTAACAACTTTGTTAACACGCATTTTTCATCTTGTGAATTGTGAGAGAAACACAAATGGTTACCGCTCGCATTACGGTGGAATAATGTTATCGAATTGCCTTTAGGCGGAAATAAATAAAGGGAAAACATCATCGATATTTGCAAATGAGAGAACTCGGCTACAAATACGTAACTGATTTAACTCGCCATTCTCATTTGTTCCCGCTCGCAAGCGGTGGTAAAACGTCGTTAATCAAGACAACGCCATCAAAAACTGTCGTCGCCATAATAATTGGTTACAATGCCCTTACTTTTTGTATTGAACGCGATAATGATAATTACTATTATTTGCGCTCATTTTATTGCATGACCTTATGGATGAATACCGCCGACGGCGTGGCATTTTCGCCGGCAACGTCCAATTATCATCAGCCCGATGTTCATCGGCACCCGGAAGGTTAATCACATGCAGCTTCAACCTAAACGCACCTATAAGATTGTCGGCTTTTCCGGTGAAATTGCGCCGGCCTACCGCCAGAAACTGTTATCGCTCGGCATGCTGCCCGGCTCTTCATTCGACGTGGTGCGCGTCGCGCCGCTGGGCGATCCGATAGAAATTAAAACTCGCCGCGTCAGCCTGGTGCTGCGCAGGAAGGATCTGGCACTGCTGCAGCTCGACGGCCAGCCCTGACCTCCGTTTGCCGACGCGCTCTTGCGCCGGCGCTGTTCTCCTTGAAGACGACACGCTGAACTATGAAAAAACTCACCATCGGCTTAATCGGTAATCCGAACTCCGGCAAAACCACGCTGTTCAACCAGCTGACCGGCGCACGCCAACGGGTCGGCAACTGGGCGGGCGTGACGGTCGAACGCAAAGAAGGCCATTTCACCACCCCGCAGTCCGATGTGCGGCTGGTCGATTTGCCCGGCACCTACTCCCTGACCACCATTTCAGAGCAAACCTCGCTCGATGAGCAGATCGCCTGCCACTACATTTTGAGCGGCGACGCCGATCTGCTGATCAACGTGGTCGACGCCTCCAACCTGGAGCGCAACCTCTATCTGACGCTGCAATTGCTGGAGCTGGGCATCCCCTGCATCGTGGCGCTGAACATGCTCGACATCGCCACAAGCCAGCATATCGATATCGACGTCGCCGCGCTGTCGGCGCGCCTCGGCTGCCCGGTAGTGCCGATGATCTCCACCCGCGCCGACGGCATCGGCGTGCTGAAACAGATGATCGACAATCATCACATCAACGAACAGCAGGCGCTGGTGAACTATCCGCCGCTGTTGCTGAAAGAGGTCGCCACGCTGAGCGACGCCATGCCGCAAACGCTGCCGGCGGTGCAGCGCCGCTGGTTGGCATTGCAAATGCTGGAAGGCGACATCTACAGCCACCGGCTGGCCGGTCCCGCCGTCGCGCTGTTGCCTGCGGCCATTCAGGCATTGCAACAGCAGGAGCAAGAAGACCCGGCGCTGGTGATCGCCGACGCACGCTACCAGTCTATCGCCGCCCTGTGCGACGCGGTCAGCAACTCGCAGCAGGCAATGCCCAACCGCCTGACCGAGCTGCTGGATAAAGTGATCCTCAACCGCTGGCTGGGCGTGCCGATCTTCCTGCTGGTGATGTACCTGATGTTCCTGCTGGCGATCAACATCGGCGGCGCGCTGCAGCCGATCTTCGATATCGGCTCGGCGGCGATCTTTATTCAGGGCATTCAGTGGCTCGGCTACACCCTGCACTTCCCCGACTGGCTGACCGTTTTCCTGGCGCAGGGCGTCGGCGGCGGCATCAACACCGTGCTGCCGCTGGTGCCGCAGATCGGCATGATGTACCTGTTCCTGTCCTTCCTGGAGGATTCCGGCTACATGGCGCGCGCAGCGTTCGTGATGGATCGCCTGATGCAGGCGCTCGGGCTGCCGGGCAAATCCTTCGTGCCGCTGATCGTCGGCTTCGGCTGCAATGTGCCGTCCATCATGGGCGCCCGGACGCTGGATGCCCAGCGCGAGCGCCTGATCACCATCATGATGGCGCCGTTCATGTCGTGCGGCGCCCGTCTGGCGATCTTTGCGGTGTTCGCCGCCGCCTTCTTCGGCCAGGACGGCGCCGGGGTGGTATTCTCGCTGTACATGCTCGGCATTGCGGTGGCGATCCTCACCGGTCTGGTGCTCAAATACACCCTCATGCGCGGCGAAGCCTCGCCGTTCGTGATGGAGCTGCCGGTCTACCATGTGCCGCACTTGAAAAGCCTGCTGCTGCAAACCTGGCAGCGCTTGAAAGGCTTCGTGTTGCGCGCCGGTAAGGTGATCGTGGTGGCCAGCATATTCATCGGCGGCCTGAACAGCTTCTCGTTCAGCGGCAAGACGGTCGACAACATCAACGACTCCGCGCTGGCCTCGGTCTCCAAAGTGCTGACGCCGCTGCTGCAGCCGATGGGCGTCCACAGCGATAACTGGCAGGCCACCGTCGGCCTGGTAACCGGTGCGATGGCGAAAGAAGTGGTGGTCGGCACGCTGAATACGCTGTATACCGCCGAGCACATCAACAAAGAGGCGTTCGACGCCGCCAACTTCAACCTGCTTGATGAACTGGGCGGCGCACTGAACGAAACCTGGGACGGCCTGAAAAACACCTTCAGCCTGAGCGTGCTCTCCAACCCGATCGAAGCCAGCAAGGGCGACGGCGAGATGGGCGTCGGCTCAATGGGTGTGATGAGCAGCAAATTCGGCTCCGGCATCTCCGCCTACAGCTATCTGATCTTCGTGCTGTTGTATGTGCCTTGCGTCTCGGTGATGGGCGCCATCGCCCGTGAATCGAGCCGCGGCTGGATGACCTTCTCTATTCTGTGGGGGCTGAACGTGGCCTACTCGCTGGCGACGCTGTTCTATCAGGTGGCCACCTTCAACCAACACCCGCAGTACAGCCTGACGGCGATCCTGGTGGTGGTGCTGGTGAATCTGCTGGTGCTGTTCGGCCTGCGAAGGGCACGCAGCCGCGTCACGGTGCGCCTGGGCAACGCCACGCCGGCGGCCTGTTGCCAGAGCGCCAAAGGGAGCTGTCACTGATGGCCGGGCTGCTGCAGGTGCGCGATGCGCTGGCGCTGCGCGGCAGCGCCCAGGCGCAGCAGCTCAGCCAATCGCTGGCGACGCCGCTGCCGCTGGTGCAGGCGATGCTGGACCGTTTGACGGCGATGGGAAAAGTGGAACGCATCGAACAGGATGACGGCGCCTGTCTGAGCGGCAGTTGCAAACGCTGCCCGCAGGGCCAGGGATGCAGCACGGTGTTCTACCGGCTGAAGGCCTGACGATCAGGGGCGCCATGACGGGCGCCCCTCTGCCGTTCAAGGCTTATTGCTTGTCTTTGTAAACTTCGGCGATGGCGCTGAATTTACCGTGTTCACGGCCTGCCAGGATCACGTAGTATTGACCGCCTTTTTCGTCCGCCAGTTTGGACAGCTCTTCCTTGGCATCCATCGGTGACGTGGTTTCCGCCGTCGTGGTGACGGTGCCGATCTTCTCGTATTTACCCGGATTCTTATCCAGATCTTCCTTGGTCAGCAGGGTTGCCGCCATGGAGCCGAAAGACACCGAACCCAGCACTGCCGCTGCAATAATCATCTTCAATGATTTCATGACACTAACCTCTCAATGGATAATTTATCTGTTATGAAAGCCGTCAAGAATCTATGCGTAGTACCGCAGGCTGCCGCGACATCCTCAGGCCTCGTTGCTTTCCCTGACGGGGCCTGTTTCCCAGAGACGAAACGCCAAAATGAGAAGCGCCGCACGCGGTCTTTTCATTTTGCAGCCAACGCATTGACTCACTAAGTATCGAACAGCTTTGTCTTTTATCCACCCGGCAGCGTTTTTTTTAGCGCTCTATCGTGCGTTTTCCCACCGGATTCAATGTGCTGCAATAAACGCTTCGATCATCGTCACAAATTCATCGGGATGAGAAATAAACGGCGCATGGGCGGCTTTGGCCACGATCTGCGACGCAGAATTCGGCCAGGCGGTATCGAGCAGCTCGGCGACCTTGCGCGGCACCAGCCCGTCCAGATAACCGTAGATCCGCAGCAGCGGCAGCTCCAGCGCGGCCAACGGCGCGCGCAGATCGGCGGTGCGCAGGATCTCCAGCCCGCCGTTCAACACCTCGACGCTCGGCGTCGGCTGGTTGAGCACCACCGCTTTCAGCTGGCGCGCATCCTGACGCGCGCTCTCGGTGCCCAGGGTCTGCAACGCCAGAAAACGCTCGACGGTGCGCTGGAAATCCAGGCTCAACTGATGCTGGAAACCGCTCAGCACGTCCGGGCGGATCCCCGGCCACTCATCGCGGGCGGCAAAGCACGGCGAGGAGGCCACGGTGATAAGCCCCTTGAGTCGCTCGGGCTGCATCAGCGCCGCCTGGCTGGCCACCAGCCCGCCGAGCGACCAACCTAGCCACCAGGCCTGCGGCGGGGCGGCCGCCAGCACGATTTCCGTCATCTGCTCCAGCGACAGGGCACCGAACCCCTGGCTGCGGCCATAACCCGGCAAATCGACCAGGTGCAGGCGAAAATGCGGTGCCAGTCGCGCCTGAATGCAACTCCACACTTCGGCGTTCAATCCCCAGCCGTGCAGCAGCACAAGATCGCGTTCGCCTTCACCTATTGTTTGCCAATACAGCGCTGTCATGGGTTATTGTCCTTTCATGCTTATCCGTCTCGGAGGCTCTATGCTATCAATCCGCAGCCGCTGTTGGCTATGCCGACAGCCGTTGAGCCTGATGCGTCATGGCATCTGCAGCTGCTGCCTGCGCCATCTGCCGGCCCACCCGCCGTGTTGCCCGTGCTGCGGATTGCCCGCCGGGGAAACGCAAATGCCCTGCGGTCGCTGCCTGCAACGGCCGCCGCCCTGGCAGCGGCTGGTGTTCGTCGGCGACTACGTAGTGCCCCTCAGCCAACTGGTAAAGAGGTTCAAGTTTCACCGCGCGCCCGAGCTGGCGCCGACGCTGGCACGCCTGATGCTGTTGCGGTGGCAGCAGGCGCGCAGAGAGCAGAATCTGAACAGACCCGACCTGATTTTAGCGGTACCCTTGCATACATCACGCTGTTGGCGCCGTGGTTATAACCAGAGCGATCTGCTGGCCCGGCCGCTGGCGCGCTGGCTGGGCTGCGTCTATCGCCCCGCGGCCTTGCGCCGGGTGCGCAAAACCGCCTTGCAACAGCGGCTGAGCGCCGGGGCACGCAGCCGCAATTTGCAGCGCGCCTTCGTCTGCACGGCATCGGTTGCCGGCCGGCATATCGCCCTGGTGGATGACGTGGTGACCACCGGCAGCACCGTCGCGGAGATCGCGGCGCTGCTGCGGCGGCAAGGCGCCGCCTCGGTGCAGATATGGTGCGTTTGCCGCACGTTGTAGTGCCACGGCAATGGGCGTATTATAACCGACTATAGAAGTCAACTATTGAGCTAATGCTATGATCCGTATAACAGATACTGCACAGGAACACTTTGCCAAACTGCTGGCAAATCAAGAAGAAGGCACCCAAATCCGCGTATTCGTGATCAACCCGGGCACGCCGACGGCCGAATGCGGTGTCTCTTATTGCCCGCCGGACGCGGTAGAAGCGACGGATACCGAACTGAAGTTCGACAAGCTGTCCGCCTATGTCGATGAGCTGAGCGCGCCGTATCTGGAAGACGCCGAAATCGACTTCGTGACCGACCAGCTGGGTTCTCAGCTGACGCTGAAGGCGCCAAACGCCAAGATGCGCAAGGTCGATGACGACGCGCCGCTGATGGAACGCGTGGAATACGTGTTGCAGTCGCAGATCAACCCACAGCTGGCGGGCCACGGCGGCCGCGTGACGCTGATGGAGATCACCGACGACAACATGGCGATCCTGCAGTTCGGCGGCGGTTGCAACGGTTGTTCGATGGTCGACGTCACGCTGAAAGAAGGCATCGAGAAAGAGCTGCTGCAGAAGTTCCCGGAACTGAAGGGCGTGCGCGATTTGACCGAGCACCAGCGCGGCGAGCACTCCTATTACTGATCCCCGGCGCTCGCGCCGCGGTGGATAACACAATGCCGGAAGGGGGAACCCGTTCCGGCATTGTCGTTTTCACCCCACCGACACCTTGCGTCGCCGTTTGTCCAAATCCTTCAGCAGCCGGTTTATTCGCGGATCGGCGAACATCTCCTCCAGCGTTTGGATCAGCTTGCGCCGCCAGTTAGGGTACTGGTCACTGGTGCCAGGAATATTGACCGGGTCTGCCATGTCCAGCCAGTCTTCCGGCTGCAGGCCGAGCAAGGCGCTGGCGCTGTCGGCGACATAGCGCTGCAGGCCGCGGTTGAGCAGCGGGCTCATGCCGAGCAGCGCCGCCTTCTTGCCCACCTTCTGCGGCACGCAGCCATAGCGATGCAACCCGTCCAGCAGCCCTTGCTTGGCGCGTTCCCGATCGGCGAACAGCTCCCGCAGGATCTCCGCGTCCGGATAGAGCCCCAGCCGGTCGCCGAGCGTCAGATCGCCGCTCTGCCAGTAACCCCGCAGCGTCGGCAGATCGTGGGTGGTGATGGTCGCCATCGCCTGCACCGGATAGGCCTGCGGCGCGCGGAAATGATGTTCGCCGTCGCTTTCGAAGTACAGCACTTTGTAGGAATAGACGCCGCTGTCGCGCAGCTTGCCGACGATCTCCACCGGTACCGTGCCGAGATCCTCGCCGATCACCATGCAGCGGTGGCGCTGGCTTTCCAGCGCCAGCACCGCCAGCAGATCGTCCACCGGGTATTTGACGTAGGCGCCGCGATCGGCGGTTTCGCCATAAGGGATCCACCACAGCCGCAGCAGCGCCATGACGTGATCGATACGCAACGCGCCGCAGCTGGTCATGTTGGCGCGCAAAAGATCGATGAACGGCTGATAACCGCGCGCCGCCATCACGTGCGGATCCATCGGCGGCAGGCCCCAGTTTTGCCCCAGCGGCCCCAGGATGTCCGGCGGCGCGCCGACCGACGCTTTCAGGCAGTACAGTTCACGGTCGCACCAGGTTTCCGCTCCGCCTTCCGCCACCCCGACCGCCAAATCGCGATACAGACCAATCGGCATCTGCTGCTGCCGGCTCTGCTCAAAACACTGCGCAAACTGCGTGCCTGCCAGCCATTGCAGCCACAGGTAAAAGCGGACCGCGTCCTGATGTTCGTCGCAGAATTGCCGCACCGCTTCGCTCTGCCCCCGTTGATAGCGCTCGGGCCAGGCCGGCCACCCCCACTGGCTGGCGTCTTTGGCTGCCAGATGGGCATGCAGCGCGTCGAACGCCGCCTGCTGATACAGGCTATCGCCGCCCTCAGTCACGAACCGTTCGAACGCCTGACGCTGCGCGTCGTTCGGCTTGCGCGCCTGAAACAGCGGGAACGCCAACTTCAGCCCCGCCAGCTTCAGCTGCATCACGGCGGTGTAATCCACCCACTCCGCGGCGCGCGCCTTGGCCAGCTGCTTCTGCGTCGCCGGCGTCTGCCACCAGCGCTGAGCCGCGTCGCTGCGTTGGAAATCCTCCACCGCGTTGACGTCGATATACGCCAGATTCAGCCAACGGCGCGACGAGGGGCTGTAAGGGCTGGCGCTCTCCGGGTTGGCCGGATACAGCGCATGGATCGGATTGAGACCGACGAAGGCACCGCCGCGTTCCCCCACCTGCTCCACCATCAGGCGCAGATCGCCGAAATCGCCAATGCCCCAGTTGCGATCGGAACGCAGCGTATACAGCTGAACGCAGGCGCCCCACAGTTTCTTGCCGGTCAGCAAGGCGTCCGGTTCGAAGCAGCGCCTCGGCGCGACGATCACTCGGCATGGCCACTGCCGTGCGCCCTGGCTCAGCGTCAATTGGTGGTAACCCGCCGGCAGATCGCCCGGCAGAGTCAGGGTCTTGCGCGCGCCGACGCGCCCCTGCAGGCATTCGCCGTCTTCACGCTGCAGCGCCCACAGGTACTCGCCTTCGCCCGCCGGAGTCAGCGCCAGCGGCGCGCCCTGATAGAACACCTTGACCGCCGGTAACGGCGATGCCGCCCCTTCCTGCGCGGCATCGGCCCGGTTCATGGCCGCCAGCAGCTTGCGCTTAGTCTCCGCTTCAATCGCCTGCCGCTTGCCGTGGGCATTGATGAAATCGGCAGCGATCCCCGCCTGCGCTGCCGCCTGATCGATACGCTTGCGATCCATTCGCTCTCCTTAACGTTTGGCTTGCCAGATGCGCTGCTGGTAATCGCGAATCGAGCGATCCGAGCTGAACATGCCGACGCGCGCAGTGTTAAGGATAGTCCGCCGCGTCCACTCGTCCCGATCGCGGTACAGTTCATCGACCCGGCGCTGCGCCTGGCAGTACGAGGCGAAGTCCGCCAGTACCAGATAGGGATCGCCGCCTTCCAGCAGGCTGTGCAGCATCATGTCGAACGCGTGCTTGTCGCCGTGGCTGAACGCGCCGCTCGCCAGCTCGTCCAAAATCGCCTTCAGGTGCTTGTCTTTCTTGCGGTAGCTGAGTGGATCGTAGCCCTTCGCCAGTATCGCCTTCACCTGCTCCACGGTATTGCCGAAGATAAAGATATTGTCTTCGCCCACCTGCTCGGCGATTTCGACGTTGGCGCCGTCCAGCGTGCCGACCGTCAGCGCGCCGTTCAGCGCCAGCTTCATGTTGCCGGTGCCGGAGGCCTCTTTACCGGCGGTGGAGATCTGCTCGGAGATATCCGCCGCCGGGATCATCAGTTCGGCCACCGACACGCGGTAGTCGGGAATGAACGCCACTTTCAGGCGATCTTTCACCAACGGATCGTGATTGATCTTCTCGGCCGCCTGATTGATGGCGTAGATGATGTTCTTCGCCAGGTAGTAGCCCGGCGCGGCCTTGGCGCCGAACAGGAAGACGCGCGGCACGATGTCCAGATTCGGGTTGTCGCGCAGCTGGCGATACAGCGACAGGATGTGCAGCAGGTTCAGATGCTGGCGTTTGTATTCGTGCAGACGCTTGATCTGCACGTCGAAAATCGCATCCGGGTCGAGCGTCAACCCCATCACACCGTGCACGTAATGGGCCAGCGCTACCTTGTTGTCGCGTTTGATCTGCTGATAACGCTGGCGGAACGCCGCGTCGTCGGCGAATTTTTCCAGCCCGCGCAACGCGTCGAGATCGTTCGCCCACTCCACCTTCAGCGTCTCGTCGATCAGGCCCGACAGCGCCGGGTTGCACTGTTTCAGCCAGCGGCGTGGCGTGATGCCGTTGGTGACGTTATGGAATTTGTTCGGCCACAGCTGGTGATATTCCGGGAACAGATCTTTCACCACCAGATCCGAGTGCAGCTGCGCCACGCCGTTGACCGCAAAGCCGCTGACCACGCACAGGTTGGCCATGCGCACCTGCTTGTTGTGGTGCACTGCCAGTTTGGCCCACACCGCCTCGTCGCCCGGCCAGTGCTTATCCACCTGCTTTTTGAACCTGGCGTTGATCTGTTTGATGATGGAGAAATGGCGCGGCAGCAGGCTGCGCACCAGTTTTTCATCCCAGCATTCCAGCGCTTCCGGCATCAGGGTGTGGTTGGTGTAGGCGAAGGTGTTGCTGGTGATCGCCCAGGCCGCCTCCCACTCCAGCTGGTGTTCGTCCAGCAGAATGCGCAGCATTTCCGGAATGGCGATGGTCGGGTGGGTGTCGTTCAGCTGGATCACTTCGTACTTCGGCAGCTCTTCAATCTTGCGGCCGGCCTGATGGTGCTTGCGCAAAATGTCCGCCACCGAGCAGGCGCACTGGAAATACTGCTGCATCAGGCGCAGGCGCTTGCCGGCCTGATGGTTGTCGTTCGGGTAGAGCACCTTGGTCAGCTTGTCGGCTTCTACGCCCTGCTTCTCCGCCTGCAAGAATTTGCCGTCGTTGAAATCGCTCAGGTTGAACGGGTGCTGATGGGTCGCCTGCCACAGGCGCAGCGGCTGTGCCACGCCGTTGCGATACCCCAGCACCGGCAGATCCCAAGCTTCGCCGCGCAGGGTGAAGGCCGGGCGCCACAGTTCGCGGCCGTCGGCCTGCTTTTCCAGCTTGCCGCCGATGCCCACGTCCACCGCCAGCGCAGCGTTGTGGCGGAACCACGGGTAGCTCTCGCGCTGCCAGTTATCCGGCGCCTCTTGCTGCTGCCCGCCCTGGAACGACTGGCGGAACAGCCCGTACTGGTAGTTCAGCCCATAGCCGGTGGCCGGTTGCTCCACCGTCGCCATCGAGTCGAGGAAACAGGCCGCCAAGCGCCCCAGCCCGCCGTTGCCCAGCGCCGGATCGGTTTCCTGCTCCAGCAGATCCGCCAGCTTGACGTCCTGCTCCGCCAGCGCCTGCTCGACGGTGTCGTACCAGCCCAGGTTGATCAGGTTGTTCGCCGTCAGCCGGCCGATCAGAAACTCCATCGAGATGTAGTTCACGTGGCGCAGCGGTTTGGCGCTTTTGCGCGGCGCCGGCTGTGCGGCCAGCTGCTCGGCCAGCGCCGCACTGACGGCTTCCCACCATTGATGTTGCGTCATCTGCTGTGCGGAACTGAGGCCGAACCGTTGCCACTGGCGGGCAAGCGCCGCCAGAAAAGCATCCTTCTTGAGCGTAGGCTGTGACATAAGGAAAACTCTCTATCCAGTAAGTGGGTCAAATTGCCGCTATCGTGCCGGTGAGAAAGCCTGACGGCATCATCCCGCCTGGGGATTAGCTGGGGAGGAGGATTGGGGCGTAGCTGGAATTGTGATCTCAGGCACTTTTTGACTCCCTTGCAACGATGCAAAAAAGCCCGCCAACGCGTGCGGCGAGCACTGAGAACGTTAACCATGACGTTAGCACAAGTATTCGCGCTGCTGAAGTTTTGTCCATGGCCGGAAATGCGATCTGCAACCGCATCGCCGCGCGCCGGTGCCAAACGTAAAAAAGTGTGATCGATAGCAACTTAACTCCAAGCCGATGCGGAAGCTTGTTGCAATACGTTTAGGGTTGGCAGAAGTTAGGGGGAGCTATTAATTACGAACCATAAAATAATTAGCGCCACTCCAATCCCGGCGGGAACCGCGATTTATACCCTGGAATACTATGCTGATCCCATCAAAACTGAGCCGCCCGGTACGGCTGCAAAATACCGTGATCCGCGATCGCCTGCTGGCCAAACTGGCCAGCGCGGGCAACTATCGCCTGACACTGGTCAATTGCCCGGCGGGATACGGGAAAACCACGCTGATCGCCCAATGGGCGGCCGGCAAGGCCGATCTGGGCTGGTATTCCCTGGATGAGAGCGACAACCAGCCGGAACGCTTCGCCAGCTACCTGATCGCCGCGCTGCAGCAGGCCAGCGGCGGCCGCTGCGTCAAGAGCGAGGCGCTGAGCCAGAAACATCAGTACGCCAGCCTGTCGGCGCTGTTCGCCCAGCTGTTTATCGAGCTGGCCGACTGGCACCAGCCGCTGTACCTGGTGATCGACGACTACCACCTGATCACCAACGACGCCATCCACGAAGCCATGCGCTTTTTCCTGCGCCATCAGCCGGAAAATCTGACGCTGATCCTGCTCTCGCGCACCCTGCCGCCGCTCGGCATCGCCAATCTGCGGGTGCGCGATCAGTTGCTGGAAATGGGCACGCAGCAGCTGGCGTTTACCCATCAGGAGGCCAAACAGTTCTTCGACTGCCGCCTGGCGGCGCCGATGGAACAGCAGGACAGCAGCCGCCTGTGCGACGAAGTCGAAGGCTGGGCCACCGCGCTGCAGCTGATCGCGCTGTCGGCTCGCCAGTCCGCCTCGTCGGCCCAGCTGTCGGCCAGGCGCCTGGCGGGGCTGAACGCCAGTCACCTGTCCGACTACCTGGTGGACGAAGTGCTGGACCACGTCGATGCCGAGGCGCGCGCCTTCCTGCTGCGCTGTTCGGTGCTGCGTTCGATGAACGATGCGCTGATCGTGCGGCTGACCGGCGAAGACAACGGCCAGCAACGGCTGGAGGAGCTGGAACGCCAGGGGCTGTTTATCCACCGCATGGACGACACCGGCGAATGGTTCAACTTCCATCCGCTGTTCGCCTCTTTCCTGCGCCAGCGTTGCCAATGGGAACTGGCGCTGGAGCTGCCGGGGTTGCATCGCGCCGCCGCAGAGGGCTGGCTGGCGCTGGGATATCCGGCGGAGGCCATTCACCATGCGCTGGCGGCCAGCGACGTCAGCATGCTGCGCGATATCCTGCTGCAACACGCTTGGTCGCTGTTCCACCACAGCGAACTGGCCCTGCTGGAGGAGTGCCTGAACGCACTGCCCTATGAGCGCCTGATTCAGAACCCCAAACTGGCGCTGCTGCAGGCCTGGCTGGCGCAGAGCCAGCACCGCTACGGCGAGGTCAACACCCTGTTGGAGCGCGCCGAGCGCACCATGCGCGAACAGAAAATCGAGATAGACCAAACGCTGCACGCCGAGTTCGACGCCCTGCGCGCCCAGGTGGCGATCAACGCCGGCAAACCGGAAGAGGCCGAACGGCTGGCGACCGAAGCGTTGAAATTCCTGCCGCTGTCCAGCTATTACAGCCGCATCGTCGCCACCTCGGTGACCGGCGAAGTGCACCACTGTAAGGGCGAGCTGGCGCGCGCGCTGCCGATGATGCAGCAAACTGAGCAGATGGCGCGTCGTCATCAGGCCAACCACTACGCACTCTGGGCACTGCTGCAGCAGAGCGAAATCCTCATCGCCCAGGGCTTCCTGCAGGCCGCTTACGAAACCCAGGACAAGGCGTTCGAACTGATCCGCGAACAGCATCTGGAACAGCTGCCGATGCACGAATTCCTGCTGCGCATTCGCGCGCAGATCCTGTGGTCGTGGTCGCGGCTGGACGAGGCGGAAGACGCGGCGCGCACCGGGCTGAAAATCCTGGCGAACTACCAGCCGCAGCAACAGCTGCAGTGCATCGCCATGCTGGCCAAGTGCTCGCTGGCGCGCGGCGATCTGGACAATGCCAATACCCACCTGCAGCGCTGCGAAACCCTGCTGCACGGCGCCCACTACCATCGCGACTGGCTGACCAACACCGACAAGTCGCGGGTGATCCACTGGCAGATGACCGGCGACACCGCTGCCGCCGCCCAGTGGCTGCGCCACACCGAAAAGCCCGGCATGGCGGACAACCACTTCACGCAGGGCCAGTGGCGCAACATCGCGCGGGTGCAGATCCTGCTCGGCCAGTATGATGAGGCCGGCGTGGTGCTGGATGAGCTGAACGAGAACGCCCGCCGCCTGCGGCTGGTGAGCGATCTCAACCGCAATCTGCTCCTCAGCAACCAGCTGTACTGGCTGCAAGAGCGCAAGGGCGAAGCGCAGCAGGCGTTGATCGAAGCGCTGTCGCTGGCTAACCGCACCGGCTTTATCAGCCATTTCGTCATCGAGGGCGAAGCGATGGCGCAACAGCTGCGCCAGCTGATCCAGCTCAACACGCTGCCGGAACTGGAACAGCATCGCGCCCAGCGCATCCTGCGCGACATCAACCAGCATCATCGGCACAAGTTCGCGCATTTTGACGAGAACTTCGTCGATAAGCTGTTGACCCACCCGCAGGTGCCGGAGCTGATCCGCACCAGCCCGCTCACCCAGCGCGAATGGCAGGTGCTGGGGCTGATTTATTCCGGTTACAGCAACGACCAGATCGCCGGCGAACTGGACGTGGCGGCCACCACCATCAAGACGCACATCCGCAACCTGTACCAAAAGCTCGGCGTGGCCCATCGCCAGGAGGCAGTGCAGCAGGCGCAGCAGCTGTTGAAGATGATGGGGTACGGCGCTTAAAAACCCTGATGTCCCTCTGGTCTTAAACGCCGCAGAGTTGGTTACAATAGCGGCGTCCCCCAATTACGAGGCAGTCAGCAGTATGGAACAGTTCGAAGCGATCAACGTTGAGCAGGCGTACAGCCGCTGGAAAGAGGGCAGTGCCGCCCTGGTCGACATCCGCGATCCGCAAAGTTTTGAAGCCGGGCATACGCCAGGCGCCTTTCATCTCACCAACGCCACCCTGTCGGCCTTTATGCAACAAAACGACTTCGAGCGACCGGTGATGGTGATGTGCTACCACGGCAACAGCAGCCGCAGCGCGGCGCAGTATCTGCTGCACCAGGGGTTCGACGCGGTCTACAGCATCGACGGCGGCTTCGAAGCCTGGGCTCGCCAGTATCCGCAAGACGTGGAAACCTCTGCCTGATTCCCGCCGCCCGCCGCTCGTCGGCGGGCTTTCCCTTCGATTTTATGCGCGTTTTCGCGGGTTTTTCGCAGATCCGTTTGCCAGCGCTCAGGATTTCGACGTTATAATCGGCCGTCAGGGTCGCCGACGAGCAAGCCGCGGCCAAAATCATTCACTTACGACGGAAGAGCAATGGTTAGAGTAATCGCCATATCCAACCCGCGCCTGGCGCTGGCCTTTGTCGACTATATGGCGACCCAGGGCATCCGGCTTGAGCTGCGCAACAGCGGCGAGGCGGCGGAAATCTGGCTGGCCGACGACGGCCACCTCGAACAGGTGCAGCACGAACTGCAGCAGTTTCTGGCCGATCCGCTCAACCGCCGTTATCAGGCCGCCAGCTGGCAGACCGGCCATACCGACGCCGGCCTGCACTATCAGAGCGAATCCTACCTGCACACCCTGCGCAGCAAGGCCGGGCCGCTGACGCTCGGCGTGATGGTACTGTGCATCGCGGTCTACATCCTGATGCAGGCGCTGGGCGACGACACCGTGATGTACTGGCTCTCCTGGCCACAGGACAGCAGCCAATACACGCAGCTGTGGCGCTGGGTCAGCCATGCGTTCCTGCATTTCTCCCTGCTGCATATCCTGTTTAACCTGATGTGGTGGTGGTATCTCGGCGGCCAGATGGAAAAACGCCTCGGCGCCGGCAAGCTGTTCGTGCTGGCGGTGGTGTCGGCCTTCTTCAGCGGCTGGGCGCAATCGCTGTTCAGCGGCGCGCTGTTCGGCGGGCTGTCGGGCGTGGTTTACGCGCTGATGGGCTATGTGTGGCTGACGGGTGAACGGGCGCCGGAGCGCGGCCTGATGCTGCCGCGTGGCCTGATGGTGTTCTCGGTGCTGTGGCTGGTGGCCGGATATTTCGATATTTTAGGAATGTCGATCGCCAACGCGGCACACGTAGCCGGTTTAGTGTTAGGGTTATTGATGGCATTTTGGGATACGCGTCATCGCGCACACAACGAACAATAACAGCCGGGAGCTGTGCCCAGCGGGCATAGCGGGCGTTTTAGGGGATTATCGTGAAGCAAACACAGCGTCATGACGCAATTATCGAGCTGGTGCGCCTGCAGGGTTACGTCAGCACGGAAGAGCTGGTCGAACATTTTGACGTCAGCCCGCAAACGATTCGCCGCGATTTGAATGACCTGGCCGACCAGAACAAGATCCAGCGTCACCACGGCGGCGCGGCGCTGCCCTCCAGCTCGGTCAACGCTGCCTATAACGATCGCAAGGTGATGTGGTCGGAAGAGAAAGCCCGCATCGCGCAGCGCGTCGCCAGCCAGATCCCGGACGGCGCCACGCTGTTCATCGATATCGGCACCACGCCGGAAGCGGTGGCCCATGCGCTGATGAACCACAAGAACCTGCGCGTGGTCACCAACAACCTCAACGTTGCCACCCTGCTGACCGCCAAGGAAGACTTCCGCCTGATCCTGGCCGGCGGCGAAGTGCGCACCCGCGACGGCGGCATCATGGGCGAAGCCACCCTGGACTTCATCTCCCAATTCCGCCTCGATTACGGCATTCTCGGCATCAGCGGCATCGATATGGACGGCTCGCTGCTCGAATTCGACTATCATGAAGTGCGCACCAAACGCGCGATTATCGAAAATTCCCGCTGCGTGATGCTGGTCACCGACCACTCCAAATTCGGCCGCAACGCCATGGTCAACCTGGGCAACATGAATCTGATCGACTACCTGTTTACCGATCAGTTACCGCCGCCGAGCGTGATGAAAATCATCGAACAGTACGACGTGCAGCTGGAGCTGTGCTGATTCAGCCGTAACCTGTGGGGCGGCGCGCCGCCGCCCCGTTTCCCGCCCTCGCCCCCTTATCGACAGCCGTTTGCGCGCTCGCACCATATCCACATCATTTATGTGACTACCATCACCAAACTGTTACCTCTATCACGCCTAAATGTTTTTGTTTGGTTAAGTCTTGGCTTGCTTGTTGGTTTTTGATTACAATCATGAGCGAAAACGAACATGAAAGAGCTATTTCGAACATCTGGAGGAAGATGACGTGGAAACCAAAGACTTGATCGTTATCGGTGGCGGCATCAACGGTGCCGGCATCGCGGCGGATGCTGCCGGGCGCGGGCTGTCGGTACTGCTACTGGAAGCGCAAGACTTGGCCTGTGCTACGTCTTCCGCCAGTTCCAAACTGATCCACGGTGGCCTGCGCTACCTGGAACACTACGAATTCCGTCTGGTGAGCGAAGCGCTGGCCGAGCGTGAAGTGCTGCTGAAGTTGGCGCCGCACATCGCGTTCCCGATGCGCTTCCGCCTGCCGCATCAGCCGCACCTGCGTCCGGCCTGGATGATCCGTATCGGCCTGTTCCTGTACGATCACCTGGGCAAACGCACCAGCCTGCCGGGCAGCAAGGGTTTGCGCTTTGGACCAGAGTCGGTGCTGAAGCCTGAACTGAAGCGCGGTTTCGAATATTCCGACTGCTGGGTCGACGATGCTCGCCTGGTGGTGCTAAACGCGCAGGAAGTGGAAAAACGCGGCGGAGAAGTGCGCACCCGCACCAAAGTGACCCGCGCATGGCGTGAAAACGGCCTGTGGATGGTGGAAGCGGTCGATATCGACAGCGGCAAAACCTTCACCTGGCGCGCCAAAGGCCTGGTGAACGCCACCGGCCCGTGGGTGAAAAACTTCTTCGACGACGGCCTGAAGCTGAAATCGCCTTACGGCATCCGCCTGATCAAAGGCAGCCACATCGTGGTGCCGCGCGTGCACGATCAGCCGCAGTCTTACATTCTGCAGAACGAAGACCACCGCATCGTGTTCGTGATCCCGTGGAATGACGAGTTCTCCATCATCGGTACCACCGACGTAGAGTACAAAGGCGATCCGAAAGATGTGAAGATCGACGAGAATGAAATCGCTTATCTGCTGAAAGTGTACAACGATCACTTCAAGAAGCAGCTGGGCCGCGACGACATCGTCTGGACATACTCCGGCGTGCGTCCGCTGTGCGACGACGAATCCGATTCACCGCAGGCGATCACCCGCGATTACACGCTGGACGTGCACGACGAACAAGGCAAGGCGCCGCTGCTGTCGGTCTTCGGCGGCAAGCTGACCACCTACCGCAAGCTGGCCGAGCACGCGATGGAAAAACTGGCCCACTACTACCCAGGCTGCGGCCCGGCGTGGACCAAAAACGCCACGCTGCCAGGCGGTGACATCGGCGGCGATCGCGACGGCTACGCGGCCAAACTGCGCCGTGCGCACGGCTGGCTGCCGGAAGCCCTGGCGCGCCGCTATGCCCGTACCTACGGCAGCCAGAGCGAGCTGATCCTGGCCGGCGCCAACGGCCTCGCCGATCTGGGCGAAGATTTCGGCCACGGTCTGTATGAAGCCGAACTGCGCTACCTGACCGAGAAAGAGTGGGTCGTAGAGCTGGCCGACGCCATCTGGCGCCGCACCAAGCTGGGCATGTGGCTGGACGAAGCGCAGCAGGCGCGAGTGCAAGCCTGGCTGGCAGAACACGCGAAAACGAAAGCGCTGTCTCTGGCTTCCTGAGCCACAGCGTAATGAAAAAGGGCCGGTTATCCGGCCCTTTGTTTTTTTCCTCTCCCGCTTTACAGCTTCACCGGCTGAATGTGCCAGATTTCGTCCGCGTATTCCTGAATGGTGCGATCGGAGGAGAAGTAGCCCATGTTGGCGATATTCAGCACCGCACGCCGCGTCCACTCGTCCTGATTGAGATACACCTCGTCCACCTTGTCCTGCGTGTCCACATAGCTGCGGTAATCCGCCAACAGCTGATAGTGATCGCCGAGGTTGACCAGCGAGTCGAACAAATTGCCATAGCGTTTCGGCTCTTCCGGGCTGAACACGCCGGTGGCGATCTGCGTCAGCGCCTGATGCAGCTCTGGGTCTTGCTCATAGTACTGGCGCGGGTTGTAACCGTTGCGGCGCAGTTCCTCGACCTGCTCGGCGGTATTGCCGAAGATAAAGATATTCTCCTCCCCCACGTGCTCGCGCATCTCGACGTTGGCGCCGTCCAGCGTACCGATGGTCAGCGCACCGTTCAGCGCGAACTTCATGTTGCTGGTGCCCGAGGCCTCGGTGCCCGCCAGCGAGATCTGTTCCGACAGATCCGCCGCCGGGATAATGATCTGCGCCAGGCTGACGCCGTAGTTCGGAATGAACACCACCTTCAGCTGGGTATGCACGCGCGGATCGTTGTTGATCACTTTGGCCACGTCGTTGATCAAGCGGATGATCTGCTTGGCGGCATAGTAGGCCGACGCCGCCTTGCCGGCGAAGATCACCACCCGCGGCACGCGCTCGATCTCCGGATCGTCCAGCAGACGGTTATACAGCGTGATGACGTGCAGCACGTTGAGCAGCTGCCGTTTGTACTCGTGGATGCGCTTGATCTGCACGTCGAACAGCGCATCCGGGTTGACCACCACGTTGAGCGTTTTGGCGATGTACAGCGCCAGCCGCTCCTTGTTCTGCCGCTTGGCGCGCTGCACCGCCTGCAGGAAACTCGGGTAATCGACGTTGGCTTTGATCTCGCTCAGCTGGCTGAGATCGGTGCGCCAGGTCTGGCCGATGCAGTCGTCCAACACCGCCGCCAGCGGCGGGTTGGCCAGTGCCAGCCAACGGCGCGGCGTCACCCCGTTGGTTTTGTTGCAGAAACGATTGGGGAACAGCCGGGCGAAGTCGGCGAACAGCGACTGCACCATCAGTTCGGAATGCAGGGCGGAAACGCCGTTGACCTTGTGGCTGGCTACCACCGCCAGCCACGCCATGCGTACCCGGCGGCCGTTGGTTTCATCGATGATCGAGACCCGCGCCAGCAGGTCGTTGTCGCCCGGCGCCACTTCCTGCACCATCTTGAGGAAGTGATCATTGATTTCGAAAATCAGCTGCAGATGGCGCGGCAAGATGCGGCCAATCATGTCCAGCGGCCAGGTCTCCAGCGCCTCGCTCATCAGCGTGTGGTTGGTGTAGGAAAACACCTGCTCCACCACTTCCCAGGCGTCGAGCCACTTGAATTTGTGCTCGTCGATCAGCCGGTGCATCAGCTCGGGAATCGACAACACCGGGTGGGTGTCGTTGAGGTGAATGGCGATCTTGTCCGCCAGGTTGTCGAAGGTTTTGTGCATCAGCCAATGGCGGTTGAGAATATCCTGCACCGTGGCCGACACCAGGAAATACTCCTGTCGCAGCCGCAGCTCACGCCCGGAGGAGGTCGAGTCGTCCGGATACAGCACGCGCGACACGTTCTCCGAGTGGTTTTTATCTTCCACCGCCGCGAAGTAATCGCCCTGGTTGAACTTGCCGAGGTTGATCTCGTTACTGGCCTGCGCGCCCCACAACCGCAGGGTGTTGGTGGCATCGGTGTCGAAACCGGGGATCACCTGATCGTAGGCGATGGCCACGACCTCTTCGGTCTCCAGCCAGCGCGCCTTGGCGCCCTCCTGCTGCACGCGGCCGCCGAAGCGCACCTTGTAGCGGGTGTTATGGCGCGGAAACTCCCACGGATTACCGTACTCCAGCCAGTAGTCCGGCGACTCCATCTGTTGGCCGTTGACGATGTTCTGTTTGAACATGCCGTACTCGTAGCGAATGCCGTAGCCGCGCCCCGGCAGCGCCAGCGTCGCCAGCGAGTCGAGGAAGCAGGCCGCCAGGCGGCCCAGACCGCCGTTACCGAGCCCGGGATCGTTCTCTTCCTCCAGCAGCTCCGCCAGGTTCAGCCCCATCTCGTTCAGCGCGTTGTCGATATCCTGATAGATGCCCATCGACAGCAGCGCGTTCGACAGCGTGCGACCGATCAGGAACTCCATCGACAGGTAATACACCTGCCGCACGTCTTGAGACAGCTGGGCGCGGTTGGAACGCAGCCAGCGCTCCACCATGCGATCGCGCACCGCGAACAGCACGGCGTTCAACCAGTCGTGCCGGTTGGCGATGGCCGGATCCTTGCCGACGATAAACATCAGCTTATAGGCGATGGAGTGTTTCAGCGCTTCCACACTGACCGTAGGTGAGGTGTAACTAAACGGTGAAGTCATGGCTTTTTAATCCCTTGTAGGGAGCCCAGCCATTCGCCGCGGAATAGCTGGCCCCGCTGAACATGGACGCGTTACGCCGCGCCCCGACAATCTACCCTTATGGCTGCCCGCCGCGCGTCAACCCGAGACGCGAAACGCGGGCTACAAGCGTTGATAAAGCGATAAATACTCTTTCGCCGCCACCGGCCAGCCGAAGTCCACGCTCATGGCGTGGCGCTGAACGTGGCGCCAGTGTTTCGGCCGGCTCCACAGCACCATGGCGCGGCGGATGGCGTTGCCCAGCGCGACGGCATCGCAATCGTCGAACACGAAGCCGCTGGCGGTGCCGTCGGCCAGGTTTTCCAGCGCGCAGTCCACCACCGTGTCCGCCAGCCCACCGGTGCGGCGCACCAGCGGCAGCGTGCCGTATTTCAGGCCGTAGAGCTGCGTCAGGCCGCAGGGCTCGAAGCGGCTCGGCACCAGAATCACGTCGGCGCCGCCGATGATGCGGTGGGAGAAGGATTCGTGATAGCCGATCTGCACCCCTACCTGCTCGGGATAATCGGCGGCGGCGGCCAGAAACGCCTGTTGCAGCACCGCATCGCCGGCGCCCAGCAGCGCCAACTGCCCACCCTGCGCCAGCAGTTCAGGCAATGCCTGCAGCACCAGGTCCAGACCTTTTTGGCTGGTCAATCGGCTCACTACCGCGAACACCGGCAGCGATTCGTCCACCTTCAGCCCCATGGCCTTTTGCAGATGCAGCTTGTTTTTGACCTTGCTTTTCAGATCGTCGGCGTCGTAGCGGGCACTCAGCCGCGGGTCGTGGGCCGGATCCCAAATCTTGTCGTCCACCCCGTTGAGGATGCCGCTCAGCTTGCCCTGCCGCTGCCGCTCCTGCAGCAGCCCCTCCATGCCGTAGCCGAACTCCGGCCGGGTGATCTCGCGCGCATAGGTCGGGCTGACGGCGGTCACGTGGTCGGCATAAAACAGCCCGGCCTTGAGGAACGACATCTGGCCGTAGAACTCCAGGCCATAGACATCGTAAAACGACGCCGGCAGCCACAGCTCGGTCACGTGATGGCCGGAAAACAGCCCCTGATAGGCCAGGTTGTGTACGGTGAACACCGAACGCGCCGGGTGGCCGTTGGCGGCCAGATAGGCGCAGCTCAGGCCGGCGTGCCAGTCGTGGGCGTGCACCAGCTGCGGGCGCCAGTAGCGATCCAGCCCCTTGGCCAGCTCGCAGGCCATCCAGCCCAGCAGCGCAAAGCGGCGATGGTTGTCGGGGTAGGCGTACATCGATTGATCGTGGTACGGGCTGCCCGGCCGGTCATACAGCCAGGGCGCATCGATGAGATAGATGCCCACGCCATGGTAGGTGCCGTAACGCAGGCCGACCCGGCCGGCAAACGAGTCGATTTCCGCCACCAGCGAGGTGTCGGGGATGCCGTTGCGTACGTCAGGGAAAGCGGGCAATAGCACCCGAACATCGGCGCCTTCGGCGATTTGCGCCGCCGGCAACGCGCCAACCACGTCTGCGAGTCCGCCCGTTTTCAGCAGGGGGAACATTTCAGAACATACGTGTAAGACCTGCATTATCACTCCTGAAAGTCGGCCGAAGGCCTCTGGATAAGAAATAAAGCAGGCTTGCCGCTGTTATGCGTGCCGCGTTGCGCAAGCCATCGAACCGTTCATCAGGCGGCAGGCTATCGTTCTGCCGCCCACGTTAACTCACAATTTTGACAACATTTCGCGCGTCACCAGCACGATGCCGCCTTCCGAGCGATAAAAGCGCTTGCTGTCCTCATCGGCGTTTTCCCCGATCACCATGCCCTCCGGAATGTGGCAGGCGCGGTCGATGATGCAGCGCCGCAGGCGGCAGGAACGGCCGACGTTCACGTCCGGCAATAATACGGTAGAGTCGATGGTGCAGAACGAGTTCACCCGCACGCGCGGGAACAGCACCGAATGCACCACCACCGAGCCCGAGACGATACAGCCGCCGGACACCAGCGAGTTCATGGTCATGCCGTGGCTGCCGGAGCGATCCTGCACGAACTTGGCCGGCGGCAGCGGCTCCATGTGGGTGCGGATAGGCCAGGCGCGGTCGTACATGTCCAGCTCCGGCGTCACCGACGCCAGATCGAGATTGGCGCGCCAGTAGGCGTCCAGCGTGCCCACATCGCGCCAGTACGGCGGCAGATCGGGGTTGGACGTCACGCAGGACAAGGTAAACGGATGCGCCCACGCCGCCTGCTGCGCGGTGATTTTCGGGATCAGATCCTTGCCGAAATCGTGGCTGGAGCCGGGAGTCGACATATCCTCTTCCAGCAGTTGAAACAGGTAGGCGGCATTAAAAATATAGATGCCCATGCTGGCCAGCGACATATCCGGGTTGCCCGGCATCGCCGGCGGATCGGCGGGCTTTTCCAGAAACTCGATGATGCGGTCGCTTTCATCCACTTTCATCACGCCGAATTCGCCGGCCTGTCTGCGCGGCACCGGCAGACAGGCCACGGTGCACTGAGCGCCCTTCTCGACGTGGTCGATCAGCATGCGCGAGTAATCCATCTTGTAGATATGGTCGCCCGCCAGGATCACCACGTATTCGGCCTCATAGCGGCGGATGATGTCCAGGTTCTGGTACACCGCGTCGGCGGTGCCCTTGTACCAATGTTCGGTGCTGAGGCGCTGCTGAGCCGGCAGCAGATCGACGAACTCGTTCATCTCCTCGTTGAGAAACGACCAGCCGCGCTGAATGTGCTGCACCAGCGTGTGCGACTGGTATTGGGTGATCACGCCGATGCGGCGGATGCCGGAGTTCAGGCAGTTCGACAGGGCGAAATCGATGATGCGGAACTTGCCGCCAAAGTGGACGGCGGGTTTGGCGCGGGTGGAGGTCAAATCTTTCAGACGCGAGCCGCGGCCGCCGGCCAGGATCAGCGCTACGGATTTAATCGGCAACTGGCGCGCCAACATCAGGGGGTCTTTATTTTCAAACCTAACCATAGCGGACTCCTTTTATTATTTCCGTACCAGAACGCAAAGCGAGCGCGCGTCCAGGTGCCAGGCGGGTAACACCGCCCGTGAGTCTTCCTGAGTGAACGGAGCGACAACCTGCCAATCGCCTTCCGGCAACCTCATCTCCACCGTTTGCGGCGTGGCGTTGACCAGCAGCAGCCAGCGCTGCGACAGCAGGATCTGCATGAGCAGATCGCCCTGCTCCCACTGCTGCGCGTCGAGCGGCTGGCCTTGCGCGTTCAGCCACTGCACGCAGCCATCGTCCTGCTGCCACCAGCGATCCTGTTGCAACGCGGGGATCTGGCGGCGCAGCGCGATCAGCGCCGCGACGTAGTCGGTCAGCGCATCATCCGCCGTGGACCAGTCGAGCCAGGTGGTGGCGTTGTCCTGACAATAGGCGTTGTTGTTCCCCTGCTGGCTGTGTCCCTGTTCATCGCCGGCCAGCAGCATCGGTGTTCCCTGGGACAGCAACAGCGTGGCGAGCATCGCCCGCTGGCTGGCCCTGCGGCGTTGCACAATGGCGTCGTCGGCGACCAGGCCTTCCACACCGTGGTTGTTGCTGAAATTACGATCGCTGCCGTCGCGGTTGCCTTCGCCGTTCGGCTGGTTGTGTTTCTCGTTGAAGCTGACCACGTCCTGCAGGGTGAAGCCGTCATGGGCGGTCAGCATGTTGACGGTGGCGTATGGCGCTCGCCCGCGCTGGTTGTACACATCGCTGGAGGCGGCAAAACGCCGGGCGAACTGGCCGAGCGACACGCCGCTCTGCAGCCAGAAACGGCGCATGTCGTCGCGGTAATGGTCGTTCCATTCGGCGAAGCGGCCGGGAAACGCCCCCACCTGATAGCCGCCGGGGCCAACGTCCCAGGGTTCGGCGATCAGCTTGCAGCGCGACAGCACATCGTCCGCCAGCATCGCCTGGAACAGCGGGGCATCGCGATCGAACCCCGGCGTGCGGCCGAGCACGCTGCCCAGATCGAAACGGAAACCGTCGATGTGGCACTCCCGTACCCAAAAACGCAGGCAATCCATCACCCAGGCCACGCCCTGCGGCTGATCCAATCGCAGGGTGTTGCCGCAGCCGGTGTCGTTGACGTAGTCACCCTCCGGCGTCAGCCAGTAGTAGCTCAGGTTATCGATGCCGCTCAGCGACAGCATCGGCCCGTCCCTGTCCAGCTCGGCGCTGTGGTTGAACACCACATCCAGGATCACCTCGATACCGGCTTGGTGCAGCGCCTTGACCGCATCGCGAAATTCGTTCAGCGGCGTGCCCTCGGTGCTCAGGCTGGCGTAGCGGTTGTCCGGCGCATAGGGCGCCAGCACGTTATAGCCCCAGTAGTTGATCAGCCCCAGCCGCTGCAGGCGCGGTTCGGAGGTATGCTGCTGCACCGGCAGCAGTTCCAGCGCGGTGATGCCGAGGCGTTTGAAGTGGGCGATCATCACCGGGTGCCCCAGCGCGGCGAAACTGCCGCACAGCGCCGGCGGGATTTTCGGGTGCAGCAGCGTCAGGCCGCGCACGTGCGCTTCGTAAATCACCGTCTGCCCCCATGGCGTGGCGGGCGGGCGATCGTCCTGCCAGTCGTACCGTTCGTCCACCACCACGCATTTCGGCATCAGCTCCGCGCTGTCGTGCGGATCCGGTTGCTCATAACCGCCGTGCAGGTGCGGGTGGTCCCCCACCGGCCCTTCTACCGCGCGCGCGGCCGGATCGAGCGCCAGTTTGTTGGGGTTGAAACGCTGCCCGTTCGCCGGGTCAAACGGGCCGTAGACGCGGAAACCGTAACGTTGCCCCGGCCTGCCGCCCGGCAAATAGCCATGCCAGATATCGCCGCTGCGCGCCGGCAGCAGCAGGCGCACCTCGCGCTGCTGGCCGTCGAACAGGCACAGTTCCACCCGCTCGGCGTGCGCCGAATACAGGGTAAAGTTGATGCCTTCGCCGTCGTAATGGGCGCCCAGCGGCGCGGCGAGGCCGGCCGTCAGCTCCGTCATGACGCCTCCCGCAGCAAATAAATGGTCGCCAGCGGCGGCAGCGTCACGCAGATGGAAAAGTCGCGGCCATGGCTGCCGACCGCTTCGGAAGAGACCCGCCCCTGATTGCCGGCGTTGCTGCCATGATAGTGGTGCGAATCGGTATTGAGGATCTCGCGGTAGCCGCCGGCGCGCGAGAGGCCAATGCGGTAGCGGTAGCGCGGCACCGGGGTAAAGTTGCTGATGGCGATCAGCTCATTGCCCTGCGAATCGTAGCGCGCGAAGGCGAACACCGAATTGTCGTGATCGTCAACCACCAGCCACTCGAAGCCGTCCGGGCGGTAGTCACGCTCGTACAGCGGCGCCTGCTGCCGGTAGCAATGGTTCAGATCGCGCACCAGCCGCTGCACGCCGTTGTGCCAGTTATCCAACCCCTCCAGCAAATGCCAGTCGAGGCTGGTATCGAAATTCCACTCACGCCCCTGCGCGAACTCGCAGCCCATAAAAAGCAGCTTTTTGCCCGGATGCGCCCACATAAACCCGTAATAGGCGCGCAGGTTGGCGAACTTTTGCCAGGCGTCGCCCGGCATGCGGTCGAGGATCGATTTTTTGCCGTGCACCACTTCATCGTGCGAGATAGGCAACACGAAGTTCTCGGTATAGGCGTACAGCATGCCGAAGGTCATCTGGTTGTGGTGATACTTGCGGTGCACCGGATCGCACTTCATGTAATTGAGCGTGTCGTGCATCCAGCCGAGGTTCCATTTGTAGTGGAACCCAAGACCGTTGGCGTCCGGCGGCAGGGTGACGCCGGGATAGTCGGTGGACTCCTCCGCCAGCGTCACCGCGCCCGGCTGCGCCTGCCCGATAGTCTGGTTGGTATAACGCAGGAAGGCGATCGCCTCCAGGTTCTCGTTGCCGCCGTAGTAATTCGGCACCCACTCGCCGTCGGCGCGGCTGTAATCGCGATAGATCATCGACGCCACCGCATCGACCCGCAGCGCGTCGATACCGAAACGCTCCAGCCAATACAGCGCGTTGCCCGCCAGGTAGTTGCGCACCTCGTGGCGGCCGTAGTTGTAGATCAGCGTATTCCAGTCCTGGTGGTAGCCCTCGCGCGGATCGGCATATTCGTACAGCGCGGTGCCGTCGAAATTCGCCAGGCCGTAGGCATCGCTCGGGAAGTGCCCCGGCACCCAGTCGAGGATCACGTTGATGCCCGCCTCATGCGCCGCCGCCACGAACGCCCTGAAATCGGCCGGCGTGCCGAAGCGCCGGGTCGGCGCATACAGCCCCAGCGGCTGGTAGCCCCAGCTGCCGTCGAACGGGTGCTCGTTGATCGGCAGCAGCTCGATATGGGTGAATCCCATGTCCTTCACATAGTCGATAAGCTGCACCGCCAGCTCGCCGTAGCTGAGCCAGAAGTGGTTATCGGTGTGGCGGCGCCATGAGCCGAGATGCACCTCGTAGATGGCGATCGGCTGGTCAAAATCGTTGGCGCGGCGGCGCGCCTGCGTCGACGGCACCACCTCCGGCAGCGGCGCCACCAGCGAGGCGGTGTCCGGGCGCATCTGCGCCTCGAAGGCGTAAGGATCGGCTTTCAGTTGGGTATTGCCGTAGCAATCGACGATTTCATATTTGTACAACTGGCCGGCCCGCACGCCGGGCAGGAACAGCTCCCAGATGCCGTTTTCACGCCGCAGACGCATCGGATGGCGGCGGCCGTCCCAGAAGTTGAACTCCCCCACCACCGAGACGCGCTGGGCGTTGGGCGCCCAAACGGCAAAGCTGACGCCGTCGACGTCATCCAACGTGGCGAGGTGAGCTCCCAGGCGTTCATAGGGGCGCAGGTGCGTGCCCTCGGCCAGCAGCCAGCTGTCGATATCCTGCAGCAGCGGGCCGAACCGATAGGGATCGTCGACCGTCTGTTGGTGATCGCGCCAGCTGACCTGCAGCTGATAGCGGAAAGGATTTTTGCGCCGCGGCACCACGGCACTGAAGAAGCCGCGCGGATCGTCGCAGTTCAACTGCACCAGCCGCCGGCCGGTTTGCTGTTCCACCAGCCAGACTGCGCCGGCGTCCGGCAGCAGCGCGCGCACCTGCAGACCGTTATCGGTCGCATGCATGCCAAGCAGAGCAAAGGGGTCGGCGTAATGGCCGGAGATGATCTGATCAATCACGTCACGATCGGGAAGTACAGGCATAGTCTTCTTCCTTAGATTAACAGCATGATCTAAGCACGGCTTGTTGGTTATTCCTTGGCCGTTTTGGTCATCATGCAATGCATTCGGTATCCAAAGCGTGATTGCGGTCGGTTATTGACCAATCTTTACTCTGCCGACCTGAATTTCGCTCTTTATGCTTATTTTTTGAAATATTTCAGTCATGGTGAAAAATTGTTCGCCCATGCGTTAAGCATAGCCAATGTCTGTTAAAAACTGCTCAGCATTGCTCAGGAAAATTCTTCATTAAGAAAACTGCCAGCCTGCCGTCATCTGCATGCGGCGGCCGACGAGGAGATATGCGGGGTAGAGCCCGGTGAAACGAGGCTTGCGGTGACGTTGCCCGGCGCGGTGCGCGGCGAACAAAAAAGCGGAAAATAAGGCTTTAGGGGGCTGAAAGCAGCCAGCCCCCTGAAAGCAAGGATTTACAGCAGGATACGCAGCATGCGGCGCAGCGGCTCGGCCGCGCCCCACAGCAGTTGGTCGCCCACGGTGAACGCCGACAGGTATTCCGGCCCCATATTCAGCTTGCGCAGACGGCCGACCGGCGTATTCAGCGTACCGGTCACCGCCGCCGGCGTCAGTTCGCGCATGGTCAGCTCGCGGTCGTTCGGGATCACGCGCACCCAGTCGTTGTGCGTCGCCAGCATCTGCTCGATGTCCGGCAGCGACACGTCTTTTTTCAGCTTCAGGGTGAACGCCTGGCTGTGGCAACGCAGCGCGCCAACGCGCACGCACAGACCATCGACCGGGATCACGCTGCCGGTGTTCAGAATCTTGTTGGTTTCCGCCTGGCCTTTCCACTCTTCACGGCTCTGGCCGTTGTCGAGTTGCTTGTCGATCCACGGGATCAGGCTGCCGGCCAGCGGCACGCCGAAGTTATCGGTCGGCAGTTTGCCGCTGCGGGTGGCCTCGGTCACCTTGCGTTCGATATCCAGAATGGCGGAAGCCGGGTCCTGCAGCTCCTTCGCCACGTCGGCATGCAGCATGCCCATCTGGGTCAGCAGCTCGCGCATGTGGCGCGCGCCGCCGCCGGAAGCCGCCTGGTAAGTGGCGACCGACGCCCACTCCACCAGATCGTTGGCGAACAGACCGCCGAGCGACATCAGCATCAGGCTGACGGTGCAGTTGCCGCCGACGAAGGTTTTGATGCCTTTGTCCAGGCCCTGCTGAATCACCGCGTGGTTGACCGGATCCAGGATAATGATGGCGTCGTCCTGCATGCGCAGCGAAGAGGCCGCGTCAATCCAGTACCCCTGCCAACCACTGGCGCGCAGCTTAGGATAAACTTCGTTGGTATAATCGCCGCCCTGACAGGTAATAATGATATCGAGCGCGCTCAGCGCGTCGATGTCATACGCATCCTGCAGCGTGCCCTGCTGGCCGCCGAAGGCCGGCGCGGCGGAACCGTGCTGCGAGGTGGAGAAAAAGACCGGGCGAATGGCGTCGAAATCGCGCTCTTCCGTCATGCGTTGCATGAGAACCGAGCCGACCATTCCGCGCCAACCGATAAAACCAACGTTTTTCATAATATCTGTGTCCCGCCCGGATAAGGGCTTATGTAGGTGATAACGAGTTGTGTGCAATATCTCCTCACCTTACAAAATGTCGGCGCGGGCGCAAAGTGAATTTATTCGATGGCTGGGGATTTCTCAGCAATCCTTCTTATAGGCAAGGACGCGGCCGGAAAGGCCGAGGCGTTTTCCCGATCACGAGGTCACCATGACAGAGATGATTTCCGCTACGGTATTGCTGTTTTTAATTATGGATCCGCTGGGCAATCTGCCGATTTTCATGTCGGTGCTCAAACACCTGGAGCCGCGCAGGCGCCGGGTGGTGCTGATCCGCGAGCTGCTGATCGCCCTGCTGCTGATGCTGATCTTCCTGTTCGCCGGCGAGAAAATTCTGGCGTTCCTCAACCTGCGCACTGAAACCGTCTCCATTTCCGGCGGCATCATCCTGTTTCTGATCGCCATCAAGATGATTTTCCCGTCTCAGGAGGGCAACAGCTCCGGGCTGTCCGCCGGCGAGGAGCCCTTCCTGGTGCCGCTGGCGATCCCGCTGGTGGCCGGGCCGTCGATTCTGGCGGCGCTGATGCTGCTGTCGCACCAGTATCCGCATCAGCTGCCCCATCTGGTGGCGGCGCTGTTGATCGCCTGGGGCCTCTCTGCGGCCATTTTGTTGATGTCGAACCTGTTCCTGCGCCTGCTGGGCAGCAAAGGTGTCAGCGCGCTGGAACGGTTGATGGGGCTGATTCTGGTGATGCTGTCGACCCAGATGTTCCTGGACGGCATACGGGCTTACATGAAGCTGTAGGCGCCTGGCGGCGCCGACGACGGCCCGCGCTTAGCGGGCGGTGATGCGGTTGATGCAGGCGAGCGTATCGGCGACCACGCCGTCCAGCGGCTGGTTGATGTCGATCGCTTGCACATCCGGCTCCTGCTCGCCCGGCTCTTCCAGCGTGGCGAACTGCGAAACCAGCATCTGCGGTTTGAAGAAGTGACCTTTCCGCTGCTTCAGGCGTTCTTCGATCACCGCCTTGTCGCCTTTCAGGTAGAGGAAATGCAGGTTGCTATTTCCTTCACGCAGGCGGTCGCGATAGCTTTTTTTCAGCGCCGAACACACCAGCAGCGACACCGGATTGGTGCGTTGCATGGCGAAGATGGCGTCGTTCAAGGCCGCCAGCCACGGGGCGCGATCGTTGTCGTCCAGCGCGTGCCCGGCAGCCATTTTGTTGATGTTGGCGCGCGGATGCAGGTAATCGCCGTCCAGCATGGCGGCCTCGGCCTCGTGGGCGACGGTGCTGGCTACGGCGGATTTGCCGCTGCCGGACACCCCCATCAGGATAAATACGTGATTCTGCGGATTACTCATTGTGTCATGCCCCTATGGGAACTGGCGCGAGCGCGCCAAATGCGTCCCAACTGATAAAGATACTCTGGAACGCCGACGCCCCGCAGGGCGTCGGATAACGATTATACGACCGTCGCCAGCAGCAGGCAGCCCACCAGGCCGCACACCGAGATGATGGTTTCCAGCACCGACCAGGATTTGATGGTTTCCATGATGCTCAGGTTGAAGTACTCCTTGAACAGCCAGAAGCCCGGATCGTTAACGTGCGAGAAGATAACGCTGCCGGAACCGACCGCAATCACCATCAGCTCAGGGCTGACGCCGGTGGTGGCGATCAGCGGGGCGACGATGCCGCCGGCGGTGATCGCTGCCACGGTGGCGGAACCCAGCGCCAGACGCAGCGCGGCGGCGATCGACCAGGCCATCAGAATCGGCGAAACGTTGCTGCCTTCCATCAGACCGGCGATGTACTGCTCGACGCCGCTGTCCACCAGCACCTGCTTGAAGGCGCCGCCGCCGCCGATGATCAACAGCATCATGGCGATGATTTTAATCGAATCGGTGATGGTGCCCATCACTTCATCCATGGTGCGGCCGCGGTTCAGGCCGAAGGTGAAGATGGCGATCAGCACGGCGATCAGGGTCGCCATCACCGGGTCGCCGAAGAACTCGGCGAAGCGCAGCAGGCTGTGGCCCTTCGGCAGCACCATTTCAGCGACCGCGCGCAGCGCCATCAGGATCACCGGCACCAGCGACGTGGCGACGCTGACGCCGAAGCTCGGCATCTCTGCTTCGGTAAAGGTTTTCGGGTTGTACAGGCCTTCCGGCACCGGCTTGTCGATGCCTTTCAGGAAGCGGGCATAGACCGGGCCGGCCAGGATCACCGTCGGGATCGCCAGCAGCGTGCCGTACAGCAGGGTTTTACCCATATCGGCATGGAAGATGGTGGCGATGGCGGTCGGACCCGGGTGCGGCGGCAGGAAGCCGTGAGTCACCGACAGCGCGGCGGCCATCGGCACGCCGACGTACAGCAGCGGGATGCGCGCGGAGGCGGCGATGGTGAACACCAGCGGCAGCAGCAGCACGAAGCCCACTTCGTAGAACAGCGCGAAGCCGACGGTGAAGCCGGTCAGCACCACCGCCCATTGAATATGTTTTCTGCCGAACTTGTCGATCAGCGTGGTGGCGATGCGCTGCGCGCCGCCGCAGTCCGCCAGCAGTTTGCCGAGCATGGCGCCGAAGCCCATGATCAGCGCCAGGCTGCCCAACGTGCCGCCCACGCCAGCCTTGATGGAGCCGATGACTTTATCGACCGGCATACCCTGTGCGATCCCGACCGCCAGAGCAACCAGCACCAGAGAGATAAAGCCGTTCAGCTTGAAGCGGATCATCAGCAGCAGCAGCAGCGCTACGCCGCCTGCAACAATCACTAATGGCATAATTTTTCTCCAACCTTTTATCGCGACTCTCTTTACGATAGGCGTAAAGCGTGCGGTTGTTTTATTTTTAGGCTCTTTCCCGGTGTTTAAGAAGAGCTGTAGGTGTTGTTGAGTCAGAGGTTCAGTCTTGCAGCAAGATGACCGCACGCTCGTTGTTACCGGTATCATGATACCGGTAACAGAATAAGTACCGGAACCGGGTAAGCGGCTAAAATTCGCGTTCTGGGACAGAGATCAAACTTATGCCGGCAACGAGCGGCGGGCTTACAGGCGGGATAGCCCGCGCGCCTCAGGGCGCGCTGCAAAAAGAAAGGGTGTTAAAACAGAACGTTAAAATGGCTCAGATACTGCCGCCGGGGATCACGGTGAAACCGACGTCCACCATGCTCGGGCACACCGTTTCGCCGCGCAGCCGGGCCAGCAAGCGCTCGGCGCCGATCTGCCCCATGCGTTCGCGCGGTGTCAGCACGCTGGCCAGCTTCGGCACCATCACCTGGCCGATATCATGGCCGTGGAAACCGGCGATCGCCATGTCCTGCGGGATCGACAGCCCCTGCCGCTGGCACTCGAAGGCCGCACCGATCGCCAGGTCGTCGTTGGTGCAGAAGATACTGTCGATCTGCGGGTAGTCGCGCTGCGCCAGGCGCAGCAGCTCACCGCCGGCAGAATAGGAGGAAGAGCGCGCGGTCATGATGCTGTACGGCTCCAGGCCGGATTCGCGCATCGCCTGCTCATACCCCTGCTGCTTGATGATGGTACGCTCATCCTGACGGGCGCCGAAATAGACCACGTGACGGTGGCCGTGCGCGATGATCTGCTGGGTCATCTGGCGCGCCGCCTCGAAGTTGTTGAAGCCCACCGCCAGATCGATGCACGGCGAGACGCAGTCCATCAGCTCCACCACCGGAATGCCCGCCACCTCGATCATTTTCAGGGTGCGCGGCGTGTGATGGCGCTCAGACAGGATCAGGCCGTCGATATTGTAAGAAAGCAGCGAGGTCAAACGCTCTTCTTCACGCTCCGGCAGGTAGCCATAGTGCGCCAGCATGGTCTGGTAGTTGTGCGCGTCGGTAACGCTTTCGATGCCGCGCAGCACTTCGGCGAACACCTGGTTGGTCAATGACGGCAACAGCACGCCAATCGCCCGGCTGGTGGCGTTGGAGAGGATGTCCGGCGCGCGGTTGGGGATGTAGCCCAGCTCATCCAGCGCGACGGCGATTTTTTGCTGCAGGGCGGCAGAAACCTGGTCGGGATTGCGCAGATAACGGCTCACCGTCATCTTGGTCACGCCCACCTTGTCCGCCACATCCTGGAGTACCGGCCGTTTTTTCTTCATTATCAATGAACTGACTAACCGTGAATGGGCAGTCATTTTAGCAAAAAAAACGGCGGGCCGATATTGTCGGTTATGCGACGGCCAACGCAAAAAGGGCTCACATCGTGAACCCTTCATACGGTGACAAAGGGGAAAAAGCGTGGTTTTTCCCCTTTGTGATTGTCAGCCGAAAATCAATAAATTGATTTTCCTTGTTTTTATATGCTGCCGGCTTTCAGTCGGGCAACGTCATCAGGCTTGTCGTTAACCTCAAGGGCTCACATCGTGAGCCCTTGAAATTTGCCGCTTAATCACACCGGCGGCAGATCGAACAGCAGGATTTCGCTCTCTTCGTCGGCCTGAATCGTCAGCGCCGATTCATCCCACACCGCGAATGCGTCGCTGATGCCGGCGGCCTCGCCGTTGACCGAGACCTTGCCGCGCACCACCTGGATCCAAACGCGACGGCCGGCGGCGATCGGATACTCACCCTGCTCGCCTTTATTCAACGCCCAACGCGACAGCGTCATGTCCTGGAACACCTTCAGCGAGCCGTCGCGCGCATCCGGCGACAGCACCAGCTGACGACCCTGCGGCGCGTCGAACATGCGCTGCTCGTAGCGCGGCTCCAGCCCGACCTGATCCGGAATGATCCAAATCTGATACAGGTGCAGCGGACGATCCTGATTGGCATTGTACTCGGAGTGACGTACCCCGGTGCCCGCGCTCATGATCTGGAATTCGCCGGCCTGGATCTGCTCCTTGTTGCCCATGCTGTCCTGATGCTCCACCGTGCCGCTCAGCACGTAGGTCAGGATTTCCATGTCTTTATGCGGGTGGGTACCGAAACCCTGCCCCGCGTCGATCACGTCTTCGTTGATCACACGCAGCGCCGAGAACCCCATAAAGTTCGGATCGTAGTAGTCGGCAAATGAGAAGGTGTGCCAGCTATCCAGCCAGCCATGATTGGCGTGGCCGCGGTCATCCGCTTTACGTACATAAATCATATTCAACTCTCCTCAATGTTTTTTTACAGTCTAGTCCTGCGGGCAGAATAAGAAAGCGTAAAAAACTCATGCCTCTGTTCAAAAATTTCGATGGAATGAAACGGCGGATGGGCAACGGATTTGTTGAAGGCGGAAGCGGTTAAAAAAGGGCAAAAAAAAAGCCAGCACCCGAGCTGGCTAAGTAAACACTGGAAGCAATGTGAGCAATGTCGTGCCTTCGCAGCGAGAGTATCAAGGGTTGATGCCCTCCCCGGAACGCATCGCAATAATAATCATTATCATTCGCACCTGTAAAGTGTTTTTTTTGACCCGTTCAAATAATATTGACTCAAGGCAGTAAACGGATAAATTCAGAGGTTATTCAACCGGTAAGCAACAGGAGCAGCGAGATGAGCGAGATCGTGATACGCCACGTGGAAACGACGGATGCGCAGGCTCTGCATCATCTTTATTCTCAGACGCCCGTCTATCGCGATACGCTGCAGCTCCCGCTACCGTCCGTCGAGTCCTGGCAGAAGCGCCTCGCCAATCCCGAACCGGGTACGCATAACCTGGCGGCCTTCATCGACGGGCAGCTTGCCGGCCAGTTGGCCGTCATGCTGAATCAGCGCGTGCGCCGCCGCCATGTGGCCACCTTCGGCATCGGCGTCGATCCGCGCTACCACGGCAAAGGCGTCGGCAGCCGCCTGATGCAGGCGATGATTGATCTGTGCGACAACTGGGCGGCCATCGAGCGCATCGAGCTGACGGTGTTCACCGACAACCCGGCGGCCATTGCGCTGTACCGCAAATTCGGTTTCGAGATAGAGGGCACCAGCCGCGCCTATGCCATGCGCGACGGTGTGCTGGTCGACGCCTACCATATGGCCCGTTTGCGCTCCGGGCAGCCGCACGGCGATGCGTAATCGTCCTCACCCGCAGGGGCCGCTGCGCCGGCCCCTGTGCATCAACCGCCGAACCTTTTTACAAGCGCTGGCCGGCCTGACCGCCGCCGGCATATTCTCTCCTCTCACCCCATTAGGTGCCGCTATGCCAACTTCCGCCGCCGGGCGCCCAGGCGCCCGCAACCTGATTACCGATGTGCCGGGCCTGAAGGTCGGCGTGGCGCAGGACAGCCGGGTGCGTACCGGCGCGACGGTTATCCTGCCGGACAGCCCGGCGATCGCCGCCGTGGACGTGCGCGGCGGCGGCCCCGCCACCCGGGAAACTGACGCGCTGGGTGAAGACAATTTGGTGCAGACCGTCGATGCGCTGACGTTCAGCGGCGGCTCGGTTTACGGCCTGGCGGCGGCGGACGGCGTCGCGGCCTGGCTGGGGCAACAGGGCCGAGGCTACGCGCTGCGCCCGGCCCCCGGCGTGCCGGTCTCCCCTATCGTGCCCACCGCCTGCCTGTACGATCTGGCCAACGGCGGCGACAAAAACTGGCAGCTCACGCCGCCGTATCGCCAACTGGGCATCGATGCGGTCGGCAAGGCCGGATTGGACTTTCCGCTGGGCACCGTCGGCGCCGGCTACGGCGCCATGACCGGCATGGGTAAGCTGAAAGGCGGCCTCGGCTCGGCATCTATCATTGCCACCAATGGCGCTACCGTCGGCGCACTGGTGGCGGTCAACAGTTTGGGTGCAGTGGTCGCACCCGGCACCCGCGCCTTCTGGGCGACCCCCTATGAAATTGACGGTGAATTCGGCAACGGCGGCGCAGCGGCGCTGGCGCAACTGCGTGCGCAGGGCGAAGACTGGATGGAACAAGAGCCGCAGGGCGGCAGAAAGAACACCACCCTGGCCTGCATCGCCACCGATCTGGCGCTGACGCGGGTGGAGTTGAAACGGGTAGCCATCATGGCGCAAGACGGCATGGCGCGCGCCATCCGCCCGCTGCACAGCCCGTTTGACGGCGACGTCGTGTTCGCCCTGTCCACCGGGCAGCGCGAGGTTCAGGGCAGCCGTGAACTGGCGGTGCTGCAAATCGGCGCGCTGGCGGCGGACACCCTGGCCCGGGCGATCGCCCGTGGCGTGCATGCCGCCACGCCGTGGCCGGGCAGCCAGGTCGCAACCTGGCAAACGCTCGGCGGCTAACACGCCGCCATCAAAAAAGGGGCGCCGGCGGCGCCCCTCGATCTTTCTTGACCCTCGCCGCTTAAATGCCGGCGGTTTCCCGAATATAGCGGCGCGCTTTCACCGCATACTCGAACGGGTTGGCCAGCGCCGGATCCTGCTCGGCCTCCACCACCATCCACCCTTTGTAACCACGCTCGTCCAGCAGCTTGAACACCGGCCTGAAGTCGATCACGCCATCACCCGGCACGGTGAAGGTGCCCTTCTTCACGCCATCGAGGAAGCTCAGCTTGTTGGCCTTCACTTCCGCCACCACCTCATCGCGCACGTCCTTCAGGTGGACGTGGTTGATGCGCGGCAGATACTTCTCCAGGATCGCCATCATCGCCTGCTGGCTGCCTTCCGAATAGTAGGCGTGGCCGGTATCGAACAGCAGGTAGACGTCGTCGTTGACCATGCTCATGTAGCGATCGATTTCGGCCGTGGTCTGAATGCCGGTGCCCATGTGGTGGTGCAGACACACCTGCATGCCTTTGCCGGCGGCGATCTTCGCCAGCTCGTTGTAACCGTCGGCCACCCGCTGCCACTCTTCATCGCTGAAGTACGGCTTCTCTTCGAATACGCCTTTGGTGGTACCCTGAATGCTCTTGCTCTGCTCGGAGCAGCCGATCACCCTGGCGCCCATGGCATGCAGGAAATTCATATGGTTGATAAATTCATCGATGGTTTTGTCTTTCTGGCCGTCGGCGAAAAAGGTGCTGAACCAGGCATTGCAGATCTGGATGCCGCGAATGTCCAGCATCGGTTTCAGCACCGCCGGATCGCGCGGGTATTTGCTGCCCACTTCGCTGCCGGTGAAGCCGGCCAGCGCCATTTCGCTGACGCACTGCTGGAAGGTGTTTTCCTTGCCCAGATCGGGCATGTCGTCGTTGGTCCAGCCGATTGGCGCGATGGCCAATTTCACGTTGTCTTTATTCATGGTCTGCCTCGGTCCTTGGAGGGCCGCCGGTGCAAACGCCGCCGGCGAGCCGAATAAGATTATTTGCCCAACAGCTCTCTTTCGATGCGCTCTCTGGTCGCCACCGCCTGGCTCGGCATCTTTTCCGGGTAGCCGAACAGCGAGGTGCAGATGATCGATTCGCCGCCGACCTTGAAGCTGCGGTTGGCAAATTCCATGTCGCGCAGCGTCTGGAACAGGGCGTCGAAATTCACCTCGCCTTCGCCGATGCCGACGTGCTGGTGCACCGCAGCGTCAACGCCCGGCGGGTTGACGATATAACGGCAATGTTTGGTGTGATTCATGGTGTCGGCGATCAGCACGTGGGAAAGATCGTCCCCGGCGTACTGCAACATGCCGGCCACGTTGCCCTGCCCCTTGTCGTAGTAGAAGGTGTGCGGCACGCTGTAGAGGTATTTGACGTGGTCGCTGCGCAGCGATTTCACCAGATCGGCGGTTTCGTTGCTCAGCTCGCAGAAGTCCCACGGGTGCGACTGGATCTCCATACGGATGCCCTCGCGCTCGACGATCGGCAGCAGCTCCTCCATCGAGCGATACCACAGCTCCTCGCAGATCTCCGGTTCGTTGGGGTTGCCCGCCAATTCGGTGTTGATCACCTGCACGCCCATTTCCACCGCGATTTCGATCATCCGCCGCCAGTTTTTGACCGCCGCCTGACGGCGATCTTCGCCCGGCCCGGACCAGCGATACACCACGATAAATGAGGAGATCTCCACGCCGGTCGCTTTCAGGGCGTTTTTATACTCCGCCATGATTTCGCGGCTAGCCTTCGGATGCTTGTAAAACGGGTTGATCTGCGGGTGCGGTGACTGCTCGATGTATTTGTAGCCCCAGTCCGCCACCTGTTGAACCATTTTGGTGACGCCCAAATCCCGTATAACGTCGACATCAAAAGCGATCTTCATGGTCACTCCTCTGCAATCGTGGGTACGTGGTGCAAGCCGGTTATTTGTTGTAAAACGCCGGGCGCGCCGGCAGGGTCACCGGCACGATTTCGCCGCTGAGCTGGGCCGCCACGCAGGCGTCGGCGGTCACCGCGGCGGCGTAGCCGTCCCAGGCGGAAGGCCCGGTCAGCTTGCCTGCGGCCACGTCGTTGATGAAGCCCTGCAGCTCGACGTCATAGGCGTCGATAAAGCGATCTTTCCAGTCGGTCAGGATTTCGGTCGACAGGCGGGCGCCGCTGCGCATCTGCACCGAGGACGGCTCCGGCAGTTTGGCGATGCCGGTTTCCCCCACCACTTCACACTGAATGTCGTAGCCGTACTGGCAGTTGACGAAGATTTCGACGTCGATGCGCGTACCCTTGGCGGTTTCAAACAGCACAATCTGCGGATCTTTCAGGTGCGGGAACGCCTTCGGGCTCTTGCGCGGGAACACCACCTGCACCGACACATAGTCGTCGTCGAGCAGCCAGCGCAGCACGTCGATTTCGTGGATCAGGGTGTCGGTGATCGCCATATCGGTGGTGTAGGCCTCGCCGACCGTCGGGTTACGGTGCGCGCAGTGCAGCATCAGCGGCTCGCCGATCTGGCCGCTGGTCAGCACCTGTTTCAACGCGCGGTAGCCCTGGTCATAAGGGCGCATAAAGCCGACCTGCACCAGCCGCTTGCCGTGTTTCGCTTCGGCATCGACGATGTTTTTGCAGCCCTGCGCGGTCACCGCCAGCGGCTTCTCGCAGAACACCGGTTTGCCGGCGGCGATGGCCGCCAACACGAACTCTTCGTGGCTCGGCCCCCAAGAGGTGACCAGTACCGCCTGCACATCGGCGGCCTTGATCAGATCGTGGCCGTTGTCATACACCCGCGCATCCAGCTGCAGATCGCTCACCACCTTGGCGGCGTTGTCGCGATTGATGTCGTTCACCGCCACTACGCGGGCGCCCTGCAACACTTTGCTGCAGCGACGGATATGATCGCGGCCGATGGCGCCGGTGCCGATAACCCCAATGTTCAATGTCATTTTCGCTACCCTCTGGAAAGTGTGTTGTGTTCGAAAACGAATCAGTAATCGCGCGCCTTATCGATGTTTTCCTGCAGCTTGCGCGCCACTGCGACGATTTTCTCGCTGTCGGCCACCTGAGCGCCGCCCACGCGCCACCAGCTGAGATATTTGTGCACCATGGTCTTCGGCAGCACCTTGATGTCCAGCAGCGTGGACACGGTCTGCCTGCGGGCGTCGGCCAGCGCATCGAGCAGCTGCTGCTCGGTGGTGACGCGATAGGTTTTACAGCCGTAAGCCGCCGCCAGCATGGCGAAATCGACCGGCACCAGTTTGCCGTCGAGCTTGCCGCCCTCTGGATTGCGGAAGCGGAATTCGGTGGTGTAGCTGTCCATGCCGTGTTCCATCTGCAAATTATTGATGCAGCCGTTGGTCATGTTGTCGAACAGCACCACGTTGATCTTGCAGCCTTCCTGAATCGAGGTGACCAGTTCGGAATGCAGCATCATGAAGGCACCGTCGCCCACCATCGCGTACACTTCGCGCTGCGGCTCGGCCAACTTGACCCCCAGCGCGGCGTTCACCTCGTACCCCATGCAGGAGTAGCCGTATTCCACGTGATAACCGTGCTCGCCGCGGTTGTGCCACACCCGCTGCAGGTCGCCCGGCAGGCTGCCGGCGGCGGCGACGATCACGCTGTCCGGCGGCAGCTCGCGATTCAGCACCCCCAGCACTCGGCTTTGCGTCATCGCCGAGTCGGTCTGGGCGATAAATTCGGCGAACACCCGCTCGCGATCGAGGTGATCGTCGATCTCCGGCACAAAGCCCGCGCCGCTGTATTCCACCGCGTAAACCCGCGCGGTCTCTTCACGCTGGGCACCGCGTGCCGCGGCGATGGCGTCCCCCCAGCCTGCGCGATAATCAGCCTGCGCCAGCCGCGCGCCCAGTTCGCTCAGGGCCTCGCGGGCGTCCGCCAGCACCTGCACGCCGTCGAGCTTGCCGGCGTCAAAGGCGCTGACGTTGATATTGAGGAAGCTGACGTCCGGGTGTTGGAACAGCCATTTGGACGAGGTGGTGAAATCGGTGTAACGGGTGCCGACGCCAATCACCAGATCGGCCTGCCGGGCCAACGTGTTGGCCGCCAGGCAGCCGGTTTCGCCGATGCCGCCGAGGTTGAATTCATGGTCGCTCGGCACCGTGCCTTTGCCTGCCTGGGTCTCGGCGAACGGAATGCCGAAGCGCTCGGCGAATTCGCGCAGCGCCCGCCCGGCCTGCGAATATTTCACGCCGCCGCCGCACACCAGCAGCGGTTTGCGCTTGGCGGTCAGCAGCGCCAGCGCGTCCGCCAACATACCGTCGGTCGCCGGGCGGCGATCGAGCCGATGCACGCGTTTTTGGAAGAAATAGTCGGGATAGTCGTAGGCTTCTCCCTGCACGTCCTGCGGCAGACACAGCGTCACCGCGCCGGTATCCGCCGGATCGGTCAGCACGCGCATCGCGTTGATGCAGGCGCTCATCAGCTGTTCCGGCCGCACGATGCGGTCCCAGTATTTGCTCACCGCGCGGAACGCGTCGTTGGTGCTGATACTGAGATCGTAAGATTGTTCGATTTGCTGCAGCACCGGATCCGGCTGGCGGGAAGCGTAAACGTCGCCCGGCAGCAGCAATAAAGGAATGCGGTTGGCGGTTGCGGTGGCCGCGGCGGTGATCATATTGGCGGCGCCGGGGCCGACCGATGAAGTGCAGGCGTAGATCTGCCGGCGCAGCTTCTGTTTGGCGAAGCCGATCGCCGCATGGGCCATGCCCTGCTCGTTGCGGCCCTGATGCACCCGCAGCTCGCCGCTATCCTGCTCCAGCGCTTGCCCCAGCCCCAGTACGTTGCCGTGGCCGAAAATCGCGAAAATGCCCGCGACGAATTTGGTTTCCACGCCGTCGGCCAGCAGATACTGGTTATCGAGGAATCTGACGAGCGCCTGCGCCATGGTTAGCCTGATCTTGCCCATTTACTCACCCTTTAGATTGAGGGCCGCCCCGGAAAGGGCTCGCGCCGAGCCGACAATCCCGTGTTTGTATTACGCGGCGGCAGCTATTATCTTGAGCAGGCGATGCCCGCTGCTCACGAAGTCGACAACCTGAAACGTGAAGCGATTATAAACAAATATATTTTTCATAAAATCACATTACAGAAGAAACATTTCATTTTGCGATAAAGATCGCATATTGCATGAAAAGCCCGTTTCATCTCGTGATTCAGCTTTCACTGGCTTCGCGCCGCGCACCGTCCGATAGAAGCCGTTAGCACACCAGCTGACAGCCTTTATCCTGACCTAACCCTCCTTTTCTGCGCGCGCCCGGTCGCCGTCTTATAGTCACTTCATCGGCTTTTCCCGTTCCCCTGCCGATGTTTTAAACGCATCACATTTTCGGGGTGTAAATTTCATTCTATATTGAAATTGAAATTTTCATTCCCCATACTGACCACATGCTTCCTGCAGGGCGCCACGCTCGGGCCGCCGCCGGAGTTTTGCTTAAACAGAAGGAAACGGGTATGGCTACACAAGAAAAACAGCTTGATGTCATTTGTCTCGGGCGCATCGCCGTCGATTTCTATGCTCAGCAGATCGGCGCGCGGCTGGAAGACGCCGGCACATTCGCCAAGTACCTCGGCGGCTCTTCCGGCAACGTGGCCTACGGCACCGCCATTCAGGGGTTAAAATCCGGCATGCTGGCGCGGGTCGGCGACGAGCACATGGGCCGCTTTCTGCGCGAAGAGCTGCAGCGCGTCGGGGCCGATACCCGCTGTCTGATCACCGACAAACGTCGGTTAACCGGCCTGGTGATCCTCGGCATCAAGGATCAGGAAACCTTCCCGCTGATCTTCTACCGCGAAAACTGCGCGGACATGGCGCTGACGCCGGACGACATCGACGAGGCCTACATCGCCTCCGCGCGCGCGCTGGCCATCACCGGCACGCACCTGTCGCACCCGAACACCCGCGCCGCGGTGCTGAAGGCGCTGGAATACGCGCGCCGCCACGGCCTGCGCACCGCGCTGGACATCGATTACCGCCCGGTGCTGTGGGGGCTGACGTCGCTGGGCGACGGCGAAACCCGCTTTGTGGAATCGGACCAGGTCACGCGCGAGCTGCAGGAGGTCCTGCACCATTTCGATCTGATCGTCGGCACCGAAGAGGAGTTTCATATTGCCGGCGGCAGCACCGACACGCTGGCGGCGCTGAAAAACGTGCGCCGGGCCACGGCGGCCACGCTGGTGTGCAAGCGTGGCGCGCAGGGCTGCTCGGTATTCGAAGGCGAAATCGCCGACGACTGGGCGCAGGTGAAACTGCACGCCGGCGTGCGGGTTGAGGTGCTGAACGTACTGGGAGCCGGCGACGCCTTTATGTCCGGCCTGCTGCGCGGCTACCTGAACGATGAGGGCTGGGATCAGGCCTGCCGCTACGCCAACGCCTGCGGCGCATTGGTGGTCTCGCGCCACGGCTGCGCGCCGGCCATGCCGACCAAGCAGGAGTTGGATGACTATCTGCAGCGTGAACAACAGGTCACGCGCCCGGACCGCGACGCACGCCTGAACCACCTGCACCGGGTCACCACCCGCAGGCAACAGTGGCCGGAGCTCTGCGTGTTCGCTTTCGATCACCGCAAGCAGCTGGCGGACATGGCGCGCGAAGCCGGCGTCGGCGAGGAACGCATTCCGCGCCTGAAAACCCTGCTGCTCACCGCGGCGCAACAGGCTGCCGCGCAGGCGGGGCTCAACGGCAACAGCGGCATTCTGGCCGACACCACCTACGGACAGGCGGCGCTGAACGAAATCACCGGCCAGGGATGGTGGATCGGCCGGCCGGTAGAGTTGCCCAGCTCGCGCCCGCTGCGCCTGGAGCACGGCAATATTGGCTCGCAATTGATCGACTGGCCGCAGGAGCACGTGGTGAAGTGCCTGGTGTTTTATCACCCGCACGACGCGGCGGAACTGCGCCGCGAACAGGATGAGCTGATTGCCGACGTTTACCGCGGCTGCTGCAAATCCGGCCACGAGCTGCTGCTGGAGGTGATCCTGCCGGACAGTAACCCCGACAAGGACGAGCGCCATTACCTGGGGATGATTGAACACTTCTACCGGTTGGGCATTCAGCCGGACTGGTGGAAACTGCCGCCGCTGAGTGCGGAAAACTGGCAGCGGGTCGGCGCGCTGATCGACACCTACGATCCCCACTGCCGCGGCGTGCTGATCCTGGGGCTCGACTCCCCGGAGGCGGTGCTGAAGGCGGGCTTTGCCGCCGCTGCGGATGCGCGCTGGGTGAAAGGTTTCGCCGTCGGCCGCACCATCTTCGGCCAGCCTTCGCGCCGCTGGCTGCAGGGTGAAATCGACGACGCGGCCCTGATCGAGCAGGTGAAACAAAAATACCTGACGCTGATCGGTTTCTGGCGCCAGTACCGTCCGCAGGCGAGCGGCGCGCACTAACAGCGAGCGCGAGTTCACGTCCCCTTAAGGCTATTTCGCCGCTTTAAGGGGATTTTTTTGCCCCTTTTCTGTGAAGTCGCGCAATGTGCGATCGAATAAATCGCTTTTTGAGGAAATGAAATTTCCGCTCCGTCTGTTAAAATACCCTGTCAATATTTCAGGCGTCAGGCCCATGCGCCTTCACCCCACTGCGAGCCGAATGGATGAACAACCCAACTCAACTTTCGCTGTTACAGGACGAGATTCGCCACCGTTATGAAACGCTGAGCAAGCGTTTGAAGCAGGTGGCGCGCTATATTTTGGATAACAGTAACAGCATCGCTTTCGATACCGTTGCCTCCATCGCCGCACAGGCCAGTGTGCCGCCTTCCACCCTGATCCGTTTCGCCAATGCCTTCGGCTTCAGCGGCTTCAACGAAATGAAGCAGGTGTTCCGTCAGCATCTGATGGAAGAAACGGTGAACTATACCGAGCGCGCGCGCCTGTTCCGCCAAACCTCCACCGACGACAACGTCGCACCGGAGAAACCGGCGGAAATTCTCAACGTATTCACCATGGTCAACGCGCAAGCGCTGCAGCAGCTGGCGATGCAGATCGCCCCCGAGCAGCTGGATCGCGCCGTAGAACTGCTCAACAACGCCGAAAACATCTACGTGATCGGCCTGCGCCGTTCGTTCAGCGTCGCCTCCTATCTCACCTATGCGCTGCGCCATCTGGAGCGCCGCGCGTTTCTGATCGACGGCCTGGGCGGCATGTTCACCGAACAGCTGAGCATGGTGAAACCGAAGGACGTGGTGATCGCCATCAGCTATTCGCCGTACGCCCGCGAGGCGGTGGAACTGGTGGAATTGGGCGCCAAGCGCGGCGCGCAGCAGATCGCCATCACCGACAGCCAGGTCAGCCCGCTGGCCGCCTTTAGCGATGTCTGTTTCGTGGTGCGCGAAGCGCAGGTGGACGGCTTCCGCTCGCAGGTGGCTTCGATGTGCCTGGCGCAGACGCTGGCAGTCTCGCTGGCGCTGAATAACGCCCGGGACGAGTAAGGCTGGGGTGAACGCGCCCGGCAGGCTCGGGCGCGGCGGGATTATTGCAACAACAAATAGCGGTAGAGCGCGCTTTCCAGATCTTGCTTCATGCTGATGAAAAGCAGAATCTCCACCGTCTGGCCGTCGTAGTCATAAATGACGCGATATTCGCTGTCGGGATCCAATCGCTCGTGCAACCGTACCCCCATGCCCGCCAGCACGGCGTTGAAGCGATAGCGGGCAGGATCGTCCGCGATTGCCGCAAGAGACGATAGCAACAGATTATCCACGAACACTCCGGCGGCGGCGGCCCCTATCGTTCCACTCTTGTAAGACTCGATGTCTTTCAGGCTCCATTCCGCCGCCGGCGCGACGGTAAAACGTATTTCCTGGGGCATCCTGCACCTCGGGCCTATTTCCGCGCGTCACGCAGCCGCTGCAAGGTTTCTTCGGGCGACAGACCGCGCTGATTTTTAATCTCTTGTTTCGCCAGCATAGTCAGTTTCAACAACGCATTGGACTGGCGCTCCAGATTGCGTTCCCGAATTTCGGCCTCTCTCTCAGCCGCCGTTTGCACAAACAGTTCGGCAACACCATTTTTTGTGACGTAAACCCCGCCTTCAAACAGATCGGGTGAACCTAATCCTTCGCGCGCCGCTTTTTGGGACATGGTGGTCGTCATGGTTTTTCCTCCTGCGCATAGGCAATCTCGCTGTATCACAGCGGTTCTTTGGAGTCACTCGGTCGGGGAGCGATCGCGTGCGGACAGGTTATCATTTGAGCAAGAGGGAGGGCAAATTTAGGGCAAATTTATACCCTGATAAAAAGAAGGCCCGGCAAGCCGGGCCTCAAACGCTTATTGCGCGGCGGGATAGCCGTCGCCGTTAATCCAGGCGTGGTCTTTTTCCCAGGTGAATTTCCACTGCCGCACCGGCCCGGCCATCACGTTAAGATAATAGTTGTCGTAGCCTGCCAGGGTCGCCACCGGGTGATAACCACGCGGCACTTTCACCACGTCGCGATTGTAGACCGGCATGCACTCGTCGAGCGTGCGATCGTCGGTATAGACACGCTGCATGCAGAACCCCTGCTCCGGCTGAATGCGGTGATAATAGGTCTCTTCGAGATAGGTTTCGTCCGGCGAGTCTTCCCGATCGTGCTTGTGGCTTGGGTAAGAGCTGGTGTTGCCCTCGTCGGTGTAAACCTCCACCACCAGCAGGCTGTCAGCCGGCTCGCTGTCCGGCAGAATGTTGTGCACCAACCGCTGGTTGCGCCCCTTGCCACGCCGCTCCACGCCGATATCCGCCGGCGTGATCAGCCGTGAGGGCAGGTGGCCGCTGCCGGGCGCGCTGCACACCGCCAGCTCCAGATCGGTTTCTGCCCGCACGTCGATGCGATCGTGGTGCGGCACATACACCGCGTAAGGCGGTGTGCGCTCGAACGGGCTCATGCGTTTGCCGATATGCGGGTACTCGGCGCGCAGCGTGGCGACGGAGGCGATACCGGCCACCAGCACCAGGCACAGCTCCTTGTCGCCGCACTCAAGCTGCAGCGACTGCCCGGCGGCCAGGCGATAAACGTCAAAGCCGACATAGCGCCACCCGGCATTTTCCGGCGTCACGTGCTGGATGCGCCCCTCGGCGTTCGGCGTTTGACATTTGGCAAGCAGTGAAGACATCTCGATTCTCCTGTTAACTCCCCGTGCAAAGGCCGTTGCCCCAAGGGAACAACGGCCCGTTTATACTCTGCGATCGCTTAACCCAGCGTCGGCATGCTGAATTCGGACACCGTCTGCTGCCCGGCCGGCCAGCGCGCGGTGGCGGTCTTCATGCGCGTATAGAAGCGCACGCCGTCGGTGCCGTGCACGTTCAGCGCGCCGAACACCGAGCGCTTCCAGCCACCGAAGCTGTGGAACGCCATCGGCACCGGTACCGGCACGTTGACGCCGACCATCCCGGCCTGCACTTCTTGTACGAACTGGCGCGCGTAGTGGCCGCTGCCGGTAAAGATGGCGCTGCCGTTGCCGAACTCGTGGCCGTTCACCGTGTCGATGGCGGTACGGTAGTCCGGCACTCGCACGATGCCCAGCACCGGCCCGAAGATCTCTTCGCGGTAGATGCGCATATTCGGTTTCACATGGTCGAACAGCGTGCCGCCGACGTAGTAGCCTTCAGGGTAGCCCGGCACCTGATAATTGCGGCCGTCGGCCACCAGGGTCGCGCCTTCTTCCACGCCCAGATCGATGTAGCCCAGCACCTTCTTCTGGTGGGCGGACGACACCAGCGGCCCCATTTCATTCTCTTCGCCGCCCTGCTGCAAGCCCGGCCCGACGCGCAGCTGCGCGATCAGCGGCTTCAATTTGGCGATCAGTTTGTCGGCGGTATCGTCACCGACCACCACGGCGATCGGCAACGCCATGCAGCGCTCGCCGGCGGAGCCGAACGCGCCGCCCATCAGCGCGTTGACCGTGGCGTCCAGATCGGCGTCCGGCATGACGATCGCCTGGTTCTTCGCCGCGCCGAAGGCCTGCACCCGCTTGCCGTGCGCGCTGGCGGTGGTGTAGATATGTTCCGCTACGGTGGAGGAGCCGACGAAGCTCACCGCCTGAATGCGCGGATCGGTGCACAGCTGCGCCGCGTCTTCATTGGCGCAGTGCACCACGTTGAACACGCCGTCCGGCAGGCCGGCTTCTTTCAGCAGTTCCGCCAGGCGCACCGAGGCGGAAGGCACCAGCGCCGGCGGCTTGAGGATGAAGGTGTTGCCGCAGGCCAGCGCGATAGGGAACATCCACATCGGCACCATCGCCGGGAAGTTGAACGGGGTAATGCCCGCCACCACGCCCAGCGGCTGCATCAGCGAGAAGCTGTCGACGCCGCTGCCGACGTCCGGCGAATACTCGCCCTTGATCAGATGCGGGATGCCGCAGGCGAATTCGACCACTTCCATGCCGCGCGTCAGTTCGCCCAGCGCATCCGAGTACACCTTGCCGTGCTCGCTGACGATAAGCTCGGCCAGCTCGTCGCGGTGCTGTTCCAGCAGCGCCTTGAAATTGAACATGATGCGCGCGCGGCGCAGCGGCGTGGTGCGCGACCAGTCGGCAAACGCCCGATGGGCCACGTCGATGGCCTGTTTGACTTCGGCGGCGGTGCTCTGCGTGACGCGCCGCTCAACCTGCCCGCTGGCCGGGTTGTGCACGTCGACGGTTTGATTGCTGCTGCTCAGGCATACCTGCCCGCCAATAAAGTTACCCACGGTTTTCATGTCACGCCCTCTTTTCAAGTCCGCTGTCGCCTGGCCACACGCCGGCGGCGCGGCGTTAATCGTCCCGCTCGCCAAACCCCGTCGGCAAGCCGGCTAAATCCTGACCGGATGCAGCAAACTCTATTTCATTGAAAAAAAAGTTTCAAATAAATTGTTTTGAAAAATTTGTTTTTAGTGCGTGAGGTCGCAATTTTGTAGTGTCGATCGGATTAGCGCTTTCATTAGCGTGCCAGGGAAAGCGCAACGACGGCGGAGAAAACAAGGGTAATACACACTGACTTTGCTACAGAAAACCCGCGCTGCGCCAGCGCTGTCGTCGTTATCGCCCGCCCCCGAGCACCCAAGGTGCCCGAATCACTCGCGACGGTTTTTTTTGAACTGGATCTAAAAATCAATATTCCATTATTCACTAATTATGAAATAAATGTTCTTGTTTGTTCCAGCATTTATCGACGACATCGCCTTGATGACAGGCACGGTTCACACCCTTCCGCTCGCCCTCTTCCCGACACCCCAACCGTGCGGACGGAAGCCAGGATAAAAATCGGAGCAACACATGTCATATCAGCGTAAGCACAATACCGGCTACATATTGCGAATTTGCGGCATCGCCGCCCTGGGCGGCATTCTGTTCGGTTACGATACCGCCGTGATCTCCGGCGCGATCGAAGCGTTGAAAACCTATTTCAGTCTCAGCCCGGCCGAAACCGGTTGGGCAGTCTCCAACGTGGTGATCGGCTGCGTCGTCGGCGCCTTTGCCGCCGGGCCGCTGGCGGCGCGCTGGGGCCGTAAAAAGGCGCTGATGCTGGCGGCGCTGCTGTTCACCGTGTCCGCCATCGGCGCAGCCTTGGCCCCGACTTTCACCTGGTTCGTCATCTACCGCATCATCGGCGGGCTGGCGGTCGGCATTGCCGCCACCGTGTCGCCGATGTACATGTCGGAAGTGTCGCCAAAGGACATGCGCGGGCGGGCACTCAGTATGCAGCAGTTCGCCATCGTGTTCGGCCAGATCGTGATTTTCTACGTCAACTTCAAAATCGCCAGCATCGCCAGCGAAGCCTGGCTGGTGGAAATGGGCTGGCGCTGGATGTTCGCCTCGGGCGTGATCCCCTGCATTCTGTTCTGCATCCTGGTGTTCGTCATTCCTGAATCGCCGCGCTGGAACGTGATGATGGGCCGTGACGATCAGGCGCTGGCGATGTTGACCAAGGTCTCGAACGCCGCCCACGCGCAGAATCTGCTGAAAGAAATCAAAGATTCGCTGCAGCAGGATCAACAGCAGCAGCACCGGAAGCTGAACTACAGCGATGCGCGGGTGCGTTTCATCCTGTTCGTCGGCTGCATGATCGCCATGCTGCAGCAGGTGACCGGCGTCAACGTAATGATGTACTACGCACCGGTGGTGCTGAAAACCGTCACCGAAAACGCGCAGGAAGCGCTGTTCCAGACCATCTGGATCGGCGTGCTGCAGCTGGTCGGTTCGGTCATCGGCGCCATGCTGATGGATCGCATGGGCCGCATTCCCTTGATGCGTTACGGCACGCTGGGCGCCATCGCCGGCCTGCTGCTCACCTCGTACGCGCTCTATACCCAGGCCACCGGCTATTTCGCGTTGTTCGGCATGCTGTTCTTCATGGTGTTTTATGCGCTGTCCTGGGGCGTCGGCGCCTGGGTGCTGGTGTCGGAAATCTTCCCGAACCGCATGCGCGCGCAGGGGATGAGCATCGCCGTCGGCTGCATGTGGGTCGCCAACTTCGCGGTGTCGCAGTCGTTCCCGATGATCAACGACCACCCTTACCTGTTCTCGCATTTCCACGGCGCCTTCCCGATGTGGATCTTTGCCGCCTGCTGCCTGTTCAGCTACTGGTTCATCGGCCGCTATATTCCGGAAACCAAAGGCGTTTCGCTGGAAAAGATGGAGCAGGTGGTGCTGGCCAAACGCCACCGCCACCCCCTGCCCGACGGCAAGCCGCTGCCGCTGGAAAACGGCAAATCCTGATCTCTCAACCCTGACCGCTGGAGTAATGCCTCATGACCATTGCGCTGGACCGCTTCTGCATTAACCGCAAGATCGCGCCGAATCTCGATCTGGACAGTTTTTTCCGCCTGGTGAAACGCTGCGGGCTCAGCAACGTTGAGCTGCGCAACGACATGCCCAGCGGCAAGGTAACCGACGATCTGAGCGACGCGCAGCTCAATGCGCTCGCTGCGCAATACGGCATCGAGATCGTCACGATCAACGCCCTCGGCATGTTCAATCTGATGGATAATCCGGCGGCGCTGCTGCAGCGCGCCGAAGCATTGCTGGCGCAGGCGCAGGCCATCCACAGCCGAGCGCTGGTGCTGTGCCCACACTGCAGCGCCGACGACATGCGCAGCGAGCAGCAAAAACGGGACGACACCCTCGCCGCGCTGCAGCTGCTGGCGCCGCTGTTTGCGCGCTATGGCGTGCAGGGATACGTCGAGCCTCTGGGCTTCGGCATCAGCTCGCTGCGATCGTCGCTGCTGACCCAGGCGCTCATCCGCGATTCGGGCGCACCGTACCGCATCGTGCTCGATACTTTCCACCACTACCTGAGCGGCGTGACGCAGGCCGACTTCGACGCGCAAATCCAGGTGGCGCAGATCGGCCTGGTGCATCTGTCCGGCGTGGAGGATGGGCGGGATAAAGGCGCGCTGAGCGACGAAGAACGCATCATGCTGAGCGAGGGCGATCGGCTGGAGAGCCGCCGCCAGGTACAGAACCTGGAACGCCTGGGCTATACCGGCGTTTATGCCTTCGAGCCCTTCTCTTCGCAGTTGGACGGCTGGAGCGAAGCGGATATCGAACGGGAAATCCGCCAGAGCATCGCCCTGCTGCAAGAGTGAAAAAAACGGCCTCCGCGGAGGCCGTTTTTCATGGCGTTACTTCAGGTTGCCGACCACCAGCTGGTGGCGCTCGTTGTAAAACTTACGGTAGGCCAAATAGCAGGCGATAATGGTCGACAGGCTGGCGGTGGAAAGCAGCATGAAGGTCACCATAATCTGGTATTTGATCGCTTTCACCGGGTCGATACCGGCGAAGATCAGCCCAGACATCATGCCCGGCAGGCTAACCAGCCCAACGGTTTTCGCCGAGTCCACGGTCGGAATCAGCGAAGCGCGGATGCTGTCGCGGATCAGCGCCGCCGAAGCGAACTTGGGCGTCGCCCCCAGGCTGAGCATCTCCTGAATCTTCTGCTGTTCGCTCTTGAAACGCTGGCCGAGGTTGGTGTAGCACAGCCCCACCGCCACCATGGCGTTACCGGCGATCATCCCGGAGATGGGGATCACCTGCATCGGCGTAAATTCGATGGAGCCGGTCAATACCAGCACCGCCAGCGTCAGCACCGCGCCGGTGGTGATGGCGATAAACGACGTCACGAACGCATGTTCGACGTACTTGCTGCGTTTCTTGGCGTTGTAGGCCGCGTTAAAACAGATGAACAGCACCATCAACACGGTGAGCACCGCGTTATCCAGGTCGAAAATATACTTCAGCACGTAGCCGACGATGATCAGCTGCACCACCGCGCGGCAGATACTCCAGATAATGTCCTTTTCCAGCGCCAGCTTTTCCCGGTGGCTGATCAGGATGGCGACCACCACCAGCACCATCGACAAGCCTAAGGATTCGTTGGTGATGTTATGCTGATTCATGCTGTTGCTCCTGTTGTTCGGCGCCGTGCGCGCGCAGGGTGATCACCTCATCCGCATGCGCTATCTCTTCGGTATCGTGCGTCACCCACAGCACCGCCAGCCGGTGCTCCGCTACCAGCTGATGAACGATTTCGTTGACGTTGCGCTTGTTTTCTTCGTCCAGCGCGCTGGTGATCTCATCGAGCAACAGCACCCGGGGCATAAACTGCAGGTTGCGGATCAGGGACACGCGCTGCTTCTCCCCGCCGGACAGCTCATTGATGCTTTTGGTCAGCATCGCCTCCGGCAACCCAAAACGCGTCAGATCGGCCTGCATTTTTCGTTCATCCGGCGACTGTTGACGGATCTGGTAGGGCAGCGCCAGATTGTCGTAAACCGTATTGCCGAACAGCGCCGGCGTCTGGAAGCAGTAGGAAACCTGCTTGCGATACGCCTCCGGCGATATCTCGCCGATCGCCCGTCCGTCGAAATAGAGGTTCCCGCTCGTCGGATCCATTAAAGAGGAGATGATTTTCAGCAGCGTGCTTTTCCCGCAGCCGGAAGGCCCGGTGATCAGTTTGAACTCGCCTTCACCCAGCGTGAAAGAGACGGAGTCCAGGATCACCTGGTTGTCTATTTGATAATGAATATCATCCAATCTCAGTATGTCTTTCTTTTCCTTCATTACGATGCCGGCTCCCTACACCTGTTCCCGTCTGAGCGATAAGTATATGGCTGCAAAAAACATCTTAGCAACGCCTGCGCGGGTGGCAGAGAGCGGAGAGGAGGATTGGCGGAGCAAAACGCCCCGCCAAATGATAAATTTAATTAATCATTAGCTGTAGGAATAGTCAAAAGCGACCGCCAGGGTCGAATCACTCTTTTTTTATCGCTGCCTGTTCGTCGCAGCTGTACCAGCGTAGAGAATTGTTGATGCTGCGGTGGGTGCAGTGAACCTTGCCCTCCTTTTCCAGCGCCAGCAGCAGGGTGCGGGTGGTATAAATGTTTTCACCGCATTTATCCGCCAGTTCACGCGTCTTCGGCCATTGCTCCGGCGGGGGATGATGGCCCCCGGCCCCTTCCACACGCTCCCTGCACAATCCTTGCAACACATCCAGCATCAGCGATTTTCTACTTTCAAACGTTTTCGGCACCTTGGCCATAGCATTCCTCCTGAGTGGTTACTGCTGAGCTCCCCGCTCATGGCTGCACGTCAGCGATGCGCAGGGGGATAAATCACGGCGGTGTCCGCGCAAACGGCGTTGTTCCGATAAAATAGACCTGGCGCTGTCGAACACCGCGAGAATGAATATTTATTAATGAATCCAACCTTTGCAGATAAAATGTCATGCATTGATCCTCGGATTTTTCACTAGGATTTTTCTGTGCAATTTTTTTCACGGTTATCATGGTACGAAGATGTTTAAACAATCCCATAACGAACCGCGAAGAAATAATTACCAACATCGTCAACGCATTCGCCTTACCTCTGCTAAAAGCATTAATCTCAGTAATCATTCCATTGATCATCCTTTCATTATCACTTAGGTCATTATTATATGATGAACATGGCATTTCCTGCCCTTTTCTGGTTAATCACAATGGGTTAAATAACATAAATGCGTCAAAAAAATAGCATCGGATAAGAATAATCTCCCCTCCATCATGTTGTTATTTTTTTGTTAAAAACACGTCAACAACCCAGGAATTGGCGTTGGAAACGCCATACGGACAACTAATCACACAAAATTATATAAAACAAATGCTTATGTTTTTCATTTTGTTTCATAAAGAAAATTTTTCAATGACCGTCAAAGCGTAATATTAGCAAAGCGATATTGCGCATTGTAGGGCAACAGCTATTCCAGTCGATCAAATATCTCGCATAACCTTATTTATACAGTGATTTATTCTGGATAATATTTACATACGATCTATTGGTTTTTGATCTTATATTTAACTTTTTCCTTTTGGTTTTATATTCTGAATTTGACTTATTTTAATAAAATCTATTTCCAAGCAATGCTATTGTTTGCAAGAATATTCCCAGCAAAACGCCATGCCGACATTCGGTTTTTAAAATCAAATAAAACCGACTAAACATCACATAACCATTTCGTTATTGAAAACAAATAACGAAGGGTGTGCGTATTGCCCAAAGCAAAAGGATCTGGCTCCCATCGCAGCGCAGCTGACAAGGCGTTGCCGCTCTGCGGGGATTTAGGTGTGCTTTTCTTTTTATTTAAATACTCTCTACAGGAACCTGAGAAATGAAACTGAATAAATTAATGCTGGCGACCGTCATTGCTTTTTCCACCGCCTCCTTTGCACATGCGGCGCCTAACCAGGGCAGCGGCACCGTGACCTTTAGCGGTGAAATTATCGATGCGCCTTGCAGCATCACGCCGGACTCCGTCGATCAAACCGTCCCGATGGGCCAGATCAGCAGCCGCATCCTGGCCAAAGAAGGCAAATCCAGCGCCGAACCCTTCAGCATTGAGCTGAAAGACTGCGCGCTCAACACCATGAAAAACGTCAAGGTGACCTTCACCGGCACGCCGGATGCCGTCAACAGCAAACTGCTGGCGTTGAGCGGTTCCGCCAGCGGCGCGGGCATCGTGATTTACGACCAGTTGCATGCCAAGGACGTTGAGTTGGGCACCGCAACGGACGGCCAGGGCCTGAACGAAGGCAACAACGCCCTGAAATTCGCCGCATACCTGCAAGGCAACAGCGCTTCCGGCGCCGTCGTGCCGGGCAAGTTCACCAGCGTGGCGAACTTTACCCTGGCTTATCAGTAAGCCTCGTTGGGGATGCCGGCACGGGCATCCCCATGCTTAACGACGCCGGCTCCGGCAAAGGAACCGATCTCGACAGGGAGAAGCCAGCATGACCATCCATTGGCGAGGCGCATTGCTGATCGCGCTCAGCATCGGCAGCGCTAGCGCCACGGCGAAAACTCAGGGCCACGGCAAAGTCAGCCTGGGCGGCGAAATCGTCGAAACGCCATGCAACATCGCCGGTGACAGTCTGGATCAAACCGTTGATTTCGGGCTGGTTTCAATGAGCGACGCCGGGCGGGATGCCCAGCCGAGCCTCATCGGAAGCCGCCGCCACTTCGCCATCAGGCTGGTGAACTGCGAACTGGCCAGCCAGATAAAACCCGATTTTATTTATCGCGCGGCCAACCTCACCTTCAGCGGCATCGCGGATAGCCAAGATCCGCAATGGCTCGCCGTCCAGGGCGAGGCGCGCGGCATGGCTATCGAGTTGCTGACCGACGCCGGTACCCCGATCCCGCTCGGCAGCACGACCGCAGATTATCTGATCGTCGCCGGCGACAACACGCTGCGCTTTGGCGCCCAGTTGCGCATTCACCCCGACAGGGCACGGGCGGGCGGTTTCAGCTCATTGGCCAAATTTACCCTGTCTTATCTGTAGCCGGTTTTCGTTAGGAACGCTGTACAGCATTACGTATTCAGGTCGTAGGGGATGACCTGCTATTAGGCGCGGATTTGCCATGAGTGATCATTCTATGACGTCTTTACTGACAATAAAAAAAACGCCCATCATCGTCATTCTCTCTTTTCTCTGGGCAAAACCGGTCTTTTCCGCCACGGAATTCAATACCGACGTGTTGGATATCGGCGAACGCAGCAAAGTGGACTTATCCCGCTTTTCCGACGCCGGTTACGTCATGCCGGGCACCTATCTGCTGGATATCAAAATCAACCAGAAAACGCTGCCCCAGCGCAGCATTCAGTATTTCCCGTCGCCGGATGACAAGAGCGGCAGCCAGGTGTGCCTGCCGCCTGACCTGGTGGAAAAAATGGCGCTGAAAGAAGAAGTGGCCAAAAAAGTCACCCTGTGGCACGACAACCAGTGTGCCGACATTCGCGGCATCAAAGGCGCAACCATTTCCGACCGCATCAGCGGCGGCGTACTGGCGATCACCATTCCGCAGGCCTGGATGAAATATTCCGATCCCGACTGGACGCCGCCCGAGCAGTGGGACGATGGCATCCCCGGCATGCTGCTGGATTACAATCTCAGCGGCCAAATCGGCAAACAGCACCACGACAACGGAACCACCGAAAGCCTCAGCAGCTACGGTACGTTGGGCGCCAACCTGGGCGCCTGGCGCCTGCGCGCCGATTACCAGACCGACTTCAACCAACAATACGGCCGGCGCGACAGCAATTTCGACTGGAATCAGATCTACGCATACCGCGCGCTGCCGATGCAGGCCGCCAGGCTGACGCTGGGCGAAATCTACCTGAATTCGCCGGTGTTCGACGCCTACCGTTTTACCGGCCTCAACCTCGCCAGCGACGAGCGCATGCTGCCGCCCAACCTGCAGGGTTACGCGCCTGAAGTACGCGGCATCGCCAAAAGCAATGCCCGGATCACCGTCTCTCAGGAAGGCCGCACGCTGTATCAAACCACAGTGCCCGCCGGGCCGTTCGCCATCCAGGATCTCAGCAGTTCGGTACGCGGCAAACTGGATGTGAAAGTGGAAGAACAAGACGGCAGCGTTTCCACTTTTCAGGTAGATACCGCCAGCATTCCTTATCTGACCCGCCCCGGCTACGTGCGCTATAACATGGCGCTGGGCAAGCCGTCTGCCTACGATCACCGCACGCAAGGGCCGGTGTTCTCTGCCGGCGATTTCTCCTGGGGGTTGAGCAACGCCTGGTCGCTATACGGCGGCGCACTGATCGGCGGCGATTACAACGCCTGGGCCCTCGGCCTGGGGCGTGACCTGAACCTGTTCGGCGCCCTGTCGGTGGACGCCACGCAGTCGATCGCGCGCCTGCCCAATGAACCCAGCGCCAAAGGCATGTCATTCAAGGTCAACTACGCCAAACGTTTCGACGAACTCAACGGCCAAATCACCTTTGCCGGCTACCGCTTTTCGCAGCGCAAATTTATGACCATGTCGCAGTACCTGCAGGCGCGCTACGGCGACATTGACGATCGCTACAGCGGCCGACAAAAAGAGTTGTATACCGTCACCGCCAGCAAAACCTTTATGGCGGAGGACAGCGCTCAGGCGATCACCGCTTATCTGACCTACTCACACCAGACTTACTGGGACGCCGGTGCGCAAAATCGCTACGGCATGTCGACCAGCAAGCTGTTCGACTTCGGCGGGATCAGCAATATCACCGCCTCGTTGGCGGCCTATCGCACTCACTATCGGGGCCGCACCGACGATAGCGCGATGCTCAATTTCACCGTGCCTATCGGCGAGCACAACCGCCTGGGCTACGCGCTGCAGGTCAATAACCACGACGTGACCCAAACGGCGACCTACACCGACAACAGCGACATCAACAATACCTGGCAGGTCGGCAGCGGCGTCACCCAGTCCGGCAAACCGACGGCGAGCGGTTACTACACCCATAACGCGTCGTTCGGCACGCTCAACGCCAACGCGTCTTATCAGCAGGGCAGTTACTCCTCGATAGGCGGAACTTTCCGCGGCGGCCTGACCGCTACCCGGCACGGCGTCGCCGCGCACCAGAACGCCGGCAACGGCGGCAGCCGCATGATGCTGGATACCAACGGTGTCGCCGGCGTGCCGATCAACAACGGCCGCGCTTACAGCAACCGCTTCGGGTTGGCGGTGATCTCGGATATCACCAGCTACTACAACACCGATACGCGCATCGACGTCAACAAGCTGGCGGACGACGTTGAAGCCACACGCGCGGTGGTGCAGGGCACGCTGACTGAAGGCGCCATCGGTTATCGCCACTTCGAGGTGGTGAAAGGCAGCAAGCTGTTGGCCACCATCAAGCTGGCGGACGGCAGCGAACCGCCGTTCGGCGCCACGGTGCTGAATGCGACCGGACGGGAGATCGCGGTGGTGAACGACGGCGGATCGGTGTATCTGACCGGCGTCCAACCGGAAGAACGGTTGGACGTCGCCTGGGAAGGCCGCCGTCAGTGCCGCATCGCCATCCCAGGCGCCGCCAAACCGCTGGACCGGCTGCTGTTGCCGTGCGCCAAACCGTAATCCGCAACACATTGAGAGTAGACGAATAACATGAACAAACATTCGATAGCAGTAACCGCGGGCAGCCTGGCGTTGATGACGCTGGTTTCGACGGCCGACGCGGCGATCGCGTTGGATCGCACGCGCGCCATCTATGTGAGCGACGCCAAATCGATCAGCCTTAACATAACCAATGAGAACAAAGAGTTGCCATTTCTTGCTCAGGCCTGGATCGAGAATGCGCAACATCAAAAGATCGTTTCGCCGCTGGTGGTATTGCCGCCGCTGCAACGGGTGGAAGCCGGAGAACGCAGCGTCGTGCGCATTACCAAAACGCCGGAAGCCGAGCTATTGCCGCAAGATCGCGAATCGGTGTTTTATTTCAATTTGCGCGAAATTCCGCCCAAAAGCAGCAAAGCCAACGTGATGCAGCTGGCGCTGCAAACGCAGATCAAACTGTTCTTCCGCCCGAAGGCCATCGTCGCCCCGCAGGGTGAGATATGGCAAGAGCAGCTGGTGTTCCACAAAACCGCCGACGGTTTCACCATCGAAAACCCGACGCCGTTCCACATCACGCTGACCGGTATCGCCCGTCAGACGCAGAAACAAGGCGGTGGCGCGATCGGCGATTTTCAGCCGGTGATGCTGTCCCCCAAATCCAGCGAAAAAGTGCGTTTGCGCGACAATGGGTTCGACGCCTTCGTCGTCACCTATATCAATGATTTCGGCGGCCACCCCGAGTTGCGCTTCACCTGCAGCGTTAACCTCTGCACCGCCGCAACCGGGAAAAAATAAGGAGATACGGCATGGCTGACTTCACCGGCCGCCTGCGGCCTCTGCTGATCGGCGCCTTGCTGCTCGGCAACGGCGCCGCAATGGCCTCTCCGCCGGGAGAGGTTCAGGGCACCAGCGGCACCGTCGGTTTTCAGGGCGCTCTGCTGAGCTCTCCCTGCAGCCTGGCGCCGGATAGCCGCGATCAGTCGGTCGATCTCGGTGAGATCGGCACGACCGCCTTCCGGCATGTCGGCGATCAAAGCGCGCCGGTACGTTTTCGTCTCGCCTTTAACCATTGCCTGCTGGGCGCCAGGGCGCTGGCAGACAATCCGGCCGGGATGCGCAATGGCGATGCCGGCCTGCTCTACCTGCGGGGGGAGCAGGCCGCCACGCTGGTGTTCCTCGGTGAAAGCGATCCCGACAATCCGCAGTTGCTGAAGCTGCACGGCGGCGTACAAGGCGTTGGCCTGCGGCTGAAAGATCAACGGGGCCGCGCATTGTCCCTCAACCAACCCGGCGCCCCCTATGTCTTGCAGCCCGGCGGCAATACGTTGTGGTTCAGCGCTCAGTTGGAATCAACCCGTCAGTTCATCGAAGCAAACCAATTCAAAGGAGTGGTGCATGTCCAGTTGGTCTATTTATAAACGCCTGGCGTTGCTGGGTTGCCTGGCGACGCCATTCGGCGCTCAGGCGCTGGAATGCCACCTGAATACCGAGAACGGCATTACCGAAGAGAGCGAGGATATCGGCCGGTTGACCATACCGGCCACCTTACCGGTCGGCAGCCGGCTTTGGACCTCTAAACCGATGAGCCGCGACGTTATGTGCTGGGCGCACTCCAGCAAACCCAAAGGGGAATGGGTTTATTTCTATCCCAATCCGGACAACCGGCAATTCGCCGCCGGCATCTCCATGGGGGTGATTTATAACGGCCAGGATCTTGGCCTGATCAATTCCCGGGTACAAACCGATATGTTTCGTACCCCCAAGCAACGGGAGCTCGGTCACGTCAATTACCAGGTTTATTTGCAAAAAACCGGAGAAATCATCGCGGGAGGCGCCAGCCAGATCGCCGTTTTTCAGCTCGATGGCGTAGGCGGCATCAACGTCCACCCAGGGAAAAATTACCGTTTCACCCTAACCGGGCTGGATAAAATCAAGGTCATCCAGTGCGCCGCGTCGGTGGAACTTTCAACCCCGGAAGGCGTTGATTTCGGCGAAATCCCCACCTGGAAACCCAATGCGGGCACCGTAGCGAGCAAGGATTTCAGCATCTTGATCCGTAAAAACGGCTGCAGCGACAGCTTCGCGCTGGACGCCAATTTCATGGTGAAAAACGGCACGCTGACCGACGCTACCGGCTTGAATATGGACAATGGTTCAACCTTGCGCATCCACGATAATTCCAACCCCAAATGGATTAAATACAATCAGTTCGACAGCTTCGCCGACATGAATGGTCACGATCAGGTGCAAAAATCCTACAGCGCCTCATTGCAGGCCACCGGGGAAGGACAGGAAGGCAATTTCCGTAAGACCGTAATCTTGCTGATTAATTATATTTAAGGGGGGTGATGATGAATAACTATCGGACAATCACCCTTCTGTGCAGTATCGGTTTTCTATTTTCCTCCGCAGTCGCGGCGGAAAATAAGGAAATAGACTTTTTCGGCTCCGTGGTAAGCAGGCCCTGCAATATCGACCCGCAGTCTCTTCACCAGACCGTCGAGATGGATACGGTGTTGATCAAAACGTTGTACCGCTACGGCCACACCAACCCCGTGTCATTTTCCATTCGCTTAACCGACTGTAAAACCGCCGTTTTCAAATCGGTCACCGCCACCTTTACCGGCACTGAAGATGCCGAACTGCCGGGCAAACTGGCGATCAACAATGGCGCCAACGGCGCCGCCATCGCGCTGTTCGACGGTGCGGGCAAAGCGATTGAGCTGGGTACGCCGGCTGATGCGGTGACATTGCAAGACGGACCCAATGCCCTGAGGTTCAGCGCCTATGTCCAGGCCCGGCCGAGCGCGATTAAAGATAAAACCCTTACCGAAGGCGCATTCAGTTCAGTCGCCAATTTTGTGCTGGCGTACCAATAAGCTCGCACTACCCCAGGGAAATCAGGAAAACGCCGGCGCCCCTTGCCGGCGATGGGTCGTTACCGTTCGCCACGGCCCGGTACGACGACCTTTTAAAGGAGCCCTCCATGCCAGATATTCGCTTCACGCTGTTCGACAGCGATAACTTCTACCGGCAGGGGTTGCACCTGCTGCTGCAGGATTATCTGCACTCCCTGAACGAATGCCACCGCCTGTACCCTCAGTTCGCGCCGTTGGCGCTGCAGACGCTGGATAACATCGAAATCGTGTTCCGCACGCCGGAAGAACGTTGGGGTTGCGCCTGCTGCTACCAGAGCCCCTACGGCATCCCGCTCCAGCGGCAGCTGACCCTGCTGATCCTCGACGATGCGACCCAACAACAGGTGAAAAACCTGCCGCAGCTGTTCAGTATCCATCGCCGCGATTCGGCTTACGCCATCCGCCTCAAGCTCCAGATGGCGCTGGAAAAATTCATCCAGCATCCGTGGATGGCGCTGCATGCCGCCGGCGTGTGGAAATGCCAGGCTTGCCGCATCGCTGCACTCAGCCACTGCGAAAAAAAGGTGTTGGGGTTGATGAGCAGCGGCATGTCCGCCTGCCGCATCGCCGGCCTGCTGCAGCGCAGCCAGAAAACCATCAGCGCCCATAAGCGCTCGGCAATGCGCAAGCTGAACGTGCGGAAAAACAGCGAGTTGAATAGGGTGCTGCTGAATCAGCGGGGGCTTGGCTGAGCGACAACAGGCTCGCGAGTGACACCAGAGTGGTTTACTCTGAATACTCATTTTCGTACTGTAAAGCGAGCCGGAATCCATGCCAAGAACAGCCAAAGTCGTTGACGTCCCCGCCCTCGGCGAACTCGATCGTCAGGCGGGCCAGCTTAGCCACCAGCTGGCGCAGGCCCTGCGCCAGGCCATCCACCGGGGCGATCTGAAAGCGGGCGACCTGCTGCCTTCGACGCGTCGGCTGTCGGCGGCGCTGAATCTGGCGCGCGGTACGGTATTGGAAGCATTTGCTCAGCTGACGGCGGAAGGCTTTCTCGAACCGCAGCCCGGCTCCGGCACCCGGGTCGCTCACTATCAGGCGCCGCGCCGCACGCCGCACGCCAAGGTGCAGGCGAGCTCGGCGGTAGCGGTGCCGCTTTCTTCACAGGCGCAGCATCTGGCGCGCTTCGCCGCCCAGGCGCGGGCGCTGCCGCCGGTGCCATTCACCGTCTCGGTGCCGATCGGCGATACCGCGCCCGACGATGTCTGGCGGCGGCTCGGCAACCGCATCCGGGCGCGTGGCCCCGGCGCCCCGTCAGGTTACGGCGATCCGCTGGGCGCGTTGCCGCTGCGCGAAGCCATCTGCGACTACGTGCGCCGTTCCCGCTCGGTAAACTGCACGCCGCAGCAAATCCTCATTACCTCCGGCACGCAACAAGGGCTCTATTTGGCCGCCCAGATCCTGCTGGACGCCGGCGACAGCGCCTGGGTCGAAGATCCCGCCTACGCCGGCATTACCGCCATTTTCGACAGTCTGTTTCGCGATCGGCGCATGATTAGGGTGCCCGTCGCCGACGACGGCATCGACGTTGCCGCCGGCGTGCGTCTGGCTGCCGACGCCCGCGCCGCCTTTGTCACGCCGTCGCATCAATATCCGCTGGGCATGCCGATGAGCATGGCGAAAAGAAGCGCCCTGCTGGCCTGGGCCAAAGAGCGGCAGGCCTGGATCGTGGAAGACGATTACGACAGCGAGATGCGCTACGCCGGCCACCCGTTCCCTTCGCTGCAGGGGCTGGCGCCCGAGCGGACGCTCTATCTCGGCACCTTCAGCAAGGTGCTGTTCCCTTCGCTGCGGCTGGGTTACGCCATCGTGCCGCCGCCGCTGGTCGACGCCTTTTGCGGCGCCAGGATCCTGATGGATCGCCATCCGCCCAGCGCGGACCAACACGTGCTGGCCGCCTTTATCGCCGAAGGGTATCTCGACCGGCATATCCGCAAAATGCGCGGCGTCTACGCCGAGAAACGCCGGGTGCTGATCGAGGCGATCAACACGCACATCCCCGCTGAGCTGGCGGTAGTGCAGCCCTGCGATCAGGGCATGCACATGGTGCTGTGGCTGAGGAAAGATCTCGATGACGTGCGGGTCGCCCAGTGCGCCAACGAAGCCGGATTGGCGCTGCGGGCGGTGTCGCCGATGTATGCACCCGGCCACGGTGAACCGGGCCTGGTGCTGGGATTGGGCGGTTACGCCGACCGCCAGGTGCAACAGGCGGTGGAACGGCTTGGACAGGAGATCCTGGCCTGCGCCGGCAGCAGCGCCTAGCGGGAAAAACGTTTGGCGCCAAACACGCAAACCACCACGCCGGCCATCACGGCGATCATCATCGGCTGGACGGTCTCATGCAGCAGCCAGCCCGCCAGCGCCAGGCCGAAGAACGGTTGCAGCAGCTGCAACTGCCCGACGGCGGCGATGCCGCCCTGCGCCAGGCCGCGATACCAGAAAATAAACCCAATCCACATGCTGAACACCGAGACGTAAACCAGCGACAGCCAGGCGGCGCCGCTGATCACGGGCCAACCGGCCGGCGCCGCCAGCCAGGTGGCCGCCAGCGTCAACGGCAACGCCACCACCAGCGCCCAGGAGATCACCTGCCAGCCGCCGATCCGGCGCGACAGCACCGCCCCTTCGGCATAACCCAGGCCGCACAGCAACACCGCCCCGACCATCAGCGCATCCCCTTGCCAGGCACCGCCGCTCCCCTGGCTCAACGCGAAAGCGCCCACCAGCACGGCGCCGACGCCTGAAAAAGCCCAAAAAGTGGGCTTGGGCCGTTCTCCGCCGCGCAAAACGCCAAAACCGGCGGTCGCCAGCGGCAGCAGACCGATGTACACCAACGAATGCGCCGACGTGGTGTGCTGCAGCGCCAGCGCCGTCAGCAGCGGAAAACCGATGACCACGCCGAGCGCCACAAACAGCAGCGGCGGCAAATCGGCCCGCGTCGGCCGCGCCTGCCGGGTGATCAGCAACGCACACAGGGCCAGCAAGGCGGCGATCGCCGCCCTGACCGCCGTCAGAAACAGCGGATCGAGCTCCAGCACCGCCACTCGCGTGGCGGGCAGCGAGCCGCTGAAGATCATCATGCCGAGGAAACCGTTCATCCAGCCCTGGGCCGACTGCCCGGCAGCGGGATGTGCAGGGGGAACAACGAGAGTTTTTTCAGACTGACTGTCCGTCATGTGAACGCTCCGCACGCCTGAGGCATACCGAAATCGGCAACCCGCGAGGCGATGTCATAGTGAAAGAGAACATCGTTCCCCGGCGTCGCTTGCCGGGGCCAGGTTCTATTTTTCAGATAAAGCGGTTCACAGACAGGTCCAGATAGCGAGATTTTCACTGTGCCGGTTAGCAAAGCATGCCGCTAACGCCAAAGAAGGGCGTTTTTCGGGCTGTCCTTGGCCGTTTGGCGGCTCGGCCTGCGGGGTATCATGGACTTTTATGCGTTTTTGCAGAACAGGACAAGGTGCGGTGCCGTGGTGAAACCCTTCTTACGCAGTGGCAGTTTGGATGATGTGCTGGCTTTAGGCGAAAACGGGCAACCGGTTTACGCCTGTGCGCAGCAGCTGCGGGAAACCCTGCGTCTTCGCCGGCAGCAGCAGGCCGCCGACTGTCTGGCGATCCCCCAACCGAACGAAAGCGGCACCCGCATCGACTGGTATGCGCCCTTCCCCGGCAAAGTCACCTCCTGGCTAGCGGCGAGCGACGCCCAGCGCGCGCAGGCGGTGCGCCACCTGGAACACTGCCTGACGACCTTCCGCAGCCTGACGGAACAGGCCCAGGCGACCGATCACCCCAGCCATCGCCTGTTCGGCGCGCTGCTGGCCAAAGCGATGCACATGCCCGATCCCAACCACGTTTATCTGGTGGACGACCGGCCGGTGCTGACCTTCTGGGGCTTTATCAAGCCGCAGGCGCAGAGCCCGGACGATCCGTTGGCCTGCCTGCGCCCGATCGAAGCAGAGGTGAAAGTCGAAGTGGAAAAACCGGCGCCGATCGCCGCCGCTCCGCGTAAACCGGCCATTGTCGAACCGGTAAAACCGGCCCCGGCCGCCGAGTCCGAACCGGTGCCTGCCCCGGCAGCGCCTATCGAATCCCCTGCCGCCGTTCGCCCACGCCGGCGCCACGCGCTGTGGCTGTTGCCCGTACTGCTGCTAGGCAGTGCGGCGCTGGCCGCCTGGCTGCATCGCTCACCACCGCCGCAACCGGCGATGCCGACTGAGGTGCAGCATCCGGCGCCGCCGGAAAAAACCGCCGCGCCGTTGCCTAAGCTGCGTTTGCCGCTGGCGCACGCGACGCTGATGCCGCCGCCATCGGCGCCGGTCATCCCGCAGCCGGCGGACAAAAATGCGCTGGTGCTGCCGCCCGAGGCGGTGAAGGCCGGCTCCACCCGTTTCCTTAACGGCAAATGGCGCGCCACGGTGGCGCTGAAAGATCCGATCACCGGCAAACGCCCCAGCCTGCAATACCGCCTGAACGCAGGCAAAGGCAACGCCATCATCGCCTACGGCGACGGCGTCAGCTGCCGGGTGGCGGTCGAAGCCGGGCTGATGCAGTCCGGCAATCTGGTGATCAACAGCCGCACCAAGGCGCGCTGCAGCGACGGCAGCCGCTACCAGATCCCGGAGATCGTTTGCCGCCAGGGCGAAACCGGCGCGGCGGAGTGCACCGGCCGCTACGATGCGGACACCACCTATCCCATGACGTTCAAGCGCGAGAGTAAATGATGCTGGCACCCCTTACGGACTACAAACACGGCATTACGCTGATTCAGGACAGCGGCATTCAGTTTCTGGACTTTGCCCTGACGCCGCTGCTGGACGCCGAGTTTCCCGGCAAATTCGTGCGCAAGACCGCCAGCGGCCCGCTGCTGCGCCTGCAATGGGAGGCCGAGAGCGGCAAATACCAGCTGCCGGCCGTGAGCGACCAGGCCGCCGAAGTGGTGCGGCCGGAGTTCAGCTATCCGCTGCAGCAGTCGCTGCGCCTGCTGGATAAGCTCTGGCTGCCGCTGCCCTTCTTGCGCCACACCCCGGCGGGCCTGTTTTTGTCGGGCCCGGACAACTGGGCGCGCCTGCAGGTGGTGCAGTTGGATGAACCGGATCAGGACGGCAACCTGCTGCGCGTGGTGCTGGCCTTCGACACCCGTGCCGCCGCGCCCGGCCAGGAGGCGCTGGCGCCGGGCGAAAGCGATCTCGGCACCGGACTGAACTTCGCGCTGGCGCACCGCAACCACGAGCTGGGCGAATTTCTCGATCTGACCTGGGTAGACGGCTGGCTGCGCGAGGCGTTCAGCCAGCGCGCCGCCGAGCGGGAGCAGCGCGCCGAAGTGGAGATCAACGCCGGGCTGAAAACCTTCGAGTATCAGGCGCACTACCTCAACCTGCTGCACATGCTCGGCCACCAGCTCGCGGTGCCGCAGATAAAGATGGTGGCGGCGACGCTGCAGCAACCGGCGATCGACGTCGATCTGGTGCTGGACGTCGGCAATTCTCACACCTGCGGCGTGCTGGTCGAAGACCACCCGGAAGAGAGCAACGGCCTGAAGCAAACCTACGAGCTGCAGCTGCGCTCGCTGTCCGAACCGCACCGCGTCTACAACGAACTGTTCGAGAGCCGGGTCGAGTTTTCTCAGGTCAGCTTCGGCAAGCCGCATCTGTCGTTCCAGAGCGGGCGCGACGACGCCTTCCAGTGGCCCTCCATCACCCGCGTCGGCCGCGAAGCCGCGCAATTGGCGCAGCGGCGAACAGGCCATGAAGGCACTACCGGCATTTCCAGCCCGCGCCGCTACCTGTGGGACGAGGAGCGCTATGCGCCCGGCTGGCGCTTCAACGAGCGGCACGAGCCGATGGCCGCCGCCGCACCGTTGACCACCCTCATCAACGACGAAGGCGTGCCGCTGTCCACCCTGCCGACGGCGCAACGGCTGCCGGTGTTCGCCGCCCATTACAGCCGCAGCGCGGTGATGACGCTGATGCTGAGCGAGCTGTTGGCGCAGGCGCTGATGCAGATCAACGGCATCGCCCAACGCAGCCGCATGCCGAACGCCGCCGCGCCGCGCCGTTTGCGCGCCATCATTCTGACGCTGCCTTCGGCCATGCCGAAGCCGGAGCGCGAGATCTTCCGCCGCCGCATGCAGGAGGCGATCGGGCTGGTGTGGAAGGCCCTCGGCTGGCACCCGCAGGATGCGCCGTTCGACGGCGCGCACGCCCACTTCCCGGTGCCGCAGGTGCAGATGGAGTGGGACGAGGCCACCTGCGGCCAGATGGTCTATCTGTACAACGAAACCCAGGTGAACTTCGCCGGCCGCACCGACGCCTTTTTCGCCGCCATGGCCCGGCCAGACCGGCCGCTGGCGCCGGACGAGCAGGCGGGTAAAACGCTGCGCATCGCCTCCATCGACATCGGCGGCGGCACCACCGATCTGGCGATCACGCACTATTCGCTCGACGACGGCGTGGGCAACAACATCAAAATCAACCCGCGCCTGCTGTTCCGCGAGGGCTTTAAAGTCGCCGGCGACGACATCCTGCTGGACGCCATCCAGCAGTTTATCCTGCCCGCCGTGCAGCAGGCGTTCGAAGCCGCCGGCGTGAGCGCCGCCGCGGCGCTGATGGACAAACTGTTCGGCAACGAAGGGCGCATGGACGGGCTTTCCACCCTACGTCAGCAGGCCGCGCTGCAGATTTTCATGCCCGCCGGACGCGCGCTGCTCGGCGCCTATGAAGAATACGATCCGCTGGACAGCCGGGCGGAAATCGCCGCCAGCCTCGGCGATCTGCTGCCGCAGCCGCCGACGCCGCAGGTGCTGGCGTTTATCAACGGCGAAGTGCAGCGCGAAGCCGACAGCGACGCCTTCAATATTCTGCACACCCCGCTGGTGATCCGCCTGGCCGACCTGCACGCCGCCTTCTTGTCCGATCGCATCGGCATCGGCCGCTGCCTGCGCCTGCTGGCCGAGGTGGTGGCGCTGTATACCTGCGACGTGCTGCTGTTGACCGGCCGCCCGGCGCGTTTCCCCGGCGTGCAGGCGCTGCTGCGCCATCTGCAACCGCTGCCCGCCAGCCGCATTCTGCCGCTCGAGGGCTACCACACCCGCAGCTGGTACCCGTTCAACAAACGCGGCCGCATCGACAACCCGAAATCCACCGCCGCGGTGGGCGCCATGCTGTGCCTGCTGGCGATCGACCTGCGGCTGGAGAGCTTTTACTTCAACGTCGGCGATTTCCAGCCCTACTCCACCATTCGCCATCTGGGCATGCTGGACGGCAATAACATGCTGGCGGACGATAACGTCTATTACCGCGACATCGATCTGGATCGCGCCGACTTCGCGCTCGACCCCGCCGGCAGCTTCCAGCTGCGCGGCCCGCTGCGCCTGGGCTTCCGCCAACTGGACAACGAGCGCTGGCCGGCCTCGCCGCTCTATACGCTGACCATCAATGACGCCCAGCTGGCGCGCAAACTGGCCGGCGATGCGGTGATCACCCTGCGGCTGGCTATTACCGCCAGCGCCGAACAGGGCGCAGAAAGCGTCAAGATCGCGCAGGCGTTGTTGGCCGACGGCAGCCCCGTCCCGGCGCACCACCTGCAACTGAAACTCAATACCCTGGCTGCCAGCGCCTCCGGCGCGACCCACTACTGGATAGACAGCGGGAGCATTTACCCACGATGAAAGCCACCACTACCGCCCAATCGGCCCCGAACCACGCACTCAGCACCGGCATTCTGCAGGCGATCGCCTGGGTGGACGCCGCACGCCGGCAGTCCACCCGTTTGGAACAGGAGGCGGATCGCCTGACGCTGCGCCTGCGCCGTTGCCATAACCGCGCGCTGCAATTGGCGAATGCGCAACCTGAGCAGGTCGCTATCGGCCTGTACGGCCACAACGCCACCGCCAAGGCCCACCTGCTGGCGGCGCTGGCCCCCGGCGCAGAAAGGCTGCACGCAGACGCCGCGCTGGCGGTGCGTTACTGCGCCGCCGCGCCGTCGCCGTGCGCCGAGTATCCTCTCGCCCTCGCGCTGCTCGATGAAGCGCAGTGGCTGGCCATCACGCTCGATGCCGCCGCGATGGGCGGCTTCCGGCTGGACTGGGACGCCCGCGCGATCGCCAGCCACCTGCAAGCGTTGGCACGCCACCGCCAAGCCGTCGCCCTCGACGGCCTCAGCGACAGCGATGTGCTGACGCTGTGGGATAGCCAACGCCGCCACGGCGACAAGGGGCAACAGACGCTGGACAGGCATTTCTGGCCGCAGGCCGTGGCGCTGGCGCCGCAGTTGAGCATTGACGATCGCGCGCGCCTGTTTGCGCCGCTGTGGGGAGAGGAAACAACGCTGACGGCGCGTTATCGCCAGTTGGCACACACGCTGCATGCCCTCGGCGGCAGCCGACAGGTTCATGCCCCGCACCGCGTCTTGCCGCTGCTGACCGCGAGCGCCGCAGCGGAAAACGCGACGATCGTCGTGATGGCCGAACACGGCGGTGAACGGGAGATCGCGCTGAGCGATCTGATCTGGCTGACCGCCGAAGTCACCACCGTTCTGCCGCAAACGGCGCAGGCGGGCCTGCCCGCCGACGTGGCGCTGATCGACCTGCCCGGCAGCCACGCCTGCCCGCAGGCGGAACCAACGCAGCGGCTGCAACAGGCGAAACGCGCCCATTTGCTGACCCGCTGCGCAGACGGCCTGCACGCCAACCTGCTGCTGGTGGCCGATGCGGCCGCCACGCCGCAGGATGCCGCCCGCATCGGCCAGGCGCTCGCCAACTGGGTCAACCAGACTCAGGGGGAAACCCCGACGCTGCGCCAGCGCCGCAAGCCTGGCCTGATCTGGGCGATCACACCGTTCGATCAACGCGGGGAAGGCAAAGCGCGTCCCGACGACGCCGTACAGCGCCAGGTCGGCGAGCCCGGCGACAGCTGGGCCACGCTGCTAGCGCTGGATGAACAGGATTGCCGCCGCATGGTGAGCTACCTGGCCGCCCAGGCGCGCCCGGTCCAGAAGCAAGCGCGCCTGCTCGAACAGCGCGAAGAGTTGCAGCGCGAACTGACGGAAAGCCTGCTCGGCAACTGGCTCACCGCCGCCGATCCACACGCGGCGCAGCAACGCGGCCAACAGCTGCTGCGCGCGCTGCAGGCGCAGGCCGGCCGCCACGGCGAACTGCTGGAGCGGCTGTTGCCCCAGCGCGATACGTTGCGCCAACTTTATCAGCAACAGCAGCACGCCGTACCGGCCCCGGCGGCGACGCCTGCGCCGTTCGGGCTCGATATCGATCTGTTCGGCGCACCGGAAACCCCGGCGCCCGGTGAGTCCCCCGGGTCATCCTTTGCCGCGCGGGTATTCGCAGATTGGATCAACCATCTGCGCAGCCTGCCGGACAGCCGCCGGTTGCTGGAGCTGCTCGGCGTCGAAAAGCCGCATCTGGAACTGCTGGTCGATGCGCTGATCGGCGCCGCCTGTCGCCTGCAGCTCAATGATGAGCTGGAACGCGCGCTGTGCGCCGGGGGCCTGCCGGAACAGAGCGAAGATCGGCAAATCAGCCAGGCGCTGGCGCTACTGGGCGACTTCGTCGCCTGGCTCGGCTTCCAGCGGCGCGATGCGGCAACGCGCCCCGAGAGCCGCGTCAATCCCGGCCAGCCGATCTTTACCCCGCCGCCGCAGCCGGCGGTGGACTGGAGCGGCCAGCAGCGGCTAACCCGGCTGGCGCCGACGCCGACCAAAAATACCGCGTTTTATATCTATGATTGGCTGATCGGCCTGCAAACCCTGCTGGCGGAGAATGCAGCGACGGAAAGCGCGCTCGGCGAGGCGCAGCGCGCGGCGTTGGAAGAGATCGTGGCAACTCTGCGATAAGCGGCAGCTCTGGCAGCAATAGGGGGCGAAAACAGGATAAATCGGGCGTTGCCGATTATGCTGATGAGTAACGCAGCGATTCTGGGAGAAAATCATGCCCCCTTTCAGCCTGAAGACTATCGATCATGTGGTGTTACGCGTGCGCGATGCGGAAAAAAGCCTGCGGTTCTATACCCAGACGCTGGGTTGCGACATCGCCAAACGGCGGCCCGATTTGGGGCTGGTGCACCTGCGCGCCGGGGCGGCCATGATTGATCTGGTCGACGTTAACGGCCAGCTTGGAAAAAAAGGCGGCGACGCGCCCGATCCTCACCGGCAAAATGTCGATCACCTCTGCCTGCGCATCGATCCTTTCAACGAAGACGAGCTGTTGACCTATCTGCGATCGCAAGGGATCGCCGTCGATCCCGCTGAATCTCGCTACGGCGCGGAAGGCGACGGGCCGTCGATTTACTTCAACGATCCGGACGGCAACCGCATAGAGCTTAAGGGGCCGGCGATCGGCTAGATCCTGGCACTCCCGTTGATGTCGGCCAGCCGTTGGCTATCCACCACCCGTAGCGATTTGTTTTTAAACTGAATAATACCGTCCGCCGCGAGCCGCGCCAGCGCGCGGCTCAGTTGCCTGACGGAGATCCCTAATCTGCCCGCCAACAACTCCCTGTTTTCGAGCTGAATCTGCACGCCTTCCTGCTTTATTTTAAATAACAAAAATTTGCGCAGCTTATATTCTGCCGTTAAGCCGCCGCTCGCATGCAGCAATGAAGCGTTAAGCAGCTTGTCGCTCAACTGGCGGCACATAAAGGCGAGGAAAACAGGATCGTGCATGGCCCGCTCTTTGATGACCTCGATAGGCAGCGTGAAGATCAGCGCGTCCGTGACCGCCTGTACGGTGCTGAACACCGCCCGCTGCGCCTGGGAGAACAGCTCCAGATCGCCTATCACGGAGAAATCCGTTTCGAAGGAAAAGACGATGTGCATGCCGTTCACATCGTAATTCTCAACCTGCAATTTTCCCTGCACGAGAAAAAACAGGTGGGTCAACCGATCGCTTTGCGTCACCAGGTATTCACCGGCCTCGACCCTGACCAAGCGCAAGGCGGCCAGCAGCGGGGGCGAAAGCGCCGTTCGCAGATCGTGAGCTTCGATAAACGCTTCTTTTAGCTTGCTGTCACCGACAGTTTTCACGGCGATTCACTCCCAGGGCTTATCCGTTAACGTCTTGCATCCTATCTTTTCGGCTGCGCCCAGAATAGCCGGGGCGCTTCAGAAAGAAACAGGACATCTGACCTTTTTCACCCTAAGCCGCGTGGGTATGTTCTCCTGAAGACCAACCAGGGGAGATTGATATGCGACATATTTTGATAGATACCGATACCGCCTCCGACGATGCCGTCGCCCTGCTGATGGCGTTGCGCGAGCCTGACGTGAGGGTGGAAGCGATCACCACGGTCGCAGGCAACTGCCCGCTTGAACAATGCGTCAAAAATGCGCTTATCTGCGTGGAAAAAGCGGGAACCTATACGCCCCCGGTTTATGCCGGCATGGCGAAACCGCTGTTCCGAACGCGTTATCACTCGCACCACATTCACGGTGAAGACGGCATGGGCGACATGGCCTTGCCCGATCCACAGCTGACCGCCGCACCCATTCATGCCGTAGACGCCATCATCGACTGCGCCGCACGGCTCAATGGCGAGCTGGAAATCGTCACCCTCGGGCCGCTGACCAATCTTGCGATGGCGGTGCTGAAAGCGCCCGCGCTGGCCGAACAAGTGAAAAGGGTTTATGTCATGGGCGGTTCCGGGCTGACGCCCGGCAATATCACTCCGCTGGCCGAATTTAATTTTTACGTCGACGCCGAAGCCGCGCATGTGGTGCTCACTGCCGGGCTGCCACTCACCCTTGTCGGCTGGGAAATCGGCATGGGGGAAGCATTTATCGACCAACGCGATATAGCACGATTGAATGATCTCAGCGATCTGGGGCGCTTTGCCGTGCGCTGCAACCGCACGCTGATGGCGTTCAACGCCGGGCGCACCGAGCGTAAAGGCTTTGATTTGCCCGATCCGACCACCATGGCGGTGGCGCTCTACCCGGACATTGTCGAGACCAGTCTGGAGGCGTATTCCTGGGTAGAATATAAAAGTGAACGGTCTTACGGCCATTACGTCATTGATTCCACCCACCTGACCGGCGAACCGGCCAATGCGCGCGTGATTACCCGCATTAAACCCGGCCTGTTTAAAGAAAAACTGTTCTCACTGTTATCTCACCGCGAATGAAAGAGGTGGCTGCCATGAATTTCGATCCGAGCAAATTAAAAAAAGTGGAATTACACGTCCATTTAGATACGTGCTTGAGCTACCACTATGTCAAAAAGATCGACCCGCAATTAACCAGAACGGCCTTTAATCGGCAATTTATCGCGCCGAAGCGATGCGCCGATCTGGGGGACTTTTTAAGCAAGATCGCGCCGCAAATAGACCTCTTGCAGACGCGCCAGGCGATAGCGCTGGCCGTCGATGACTTGTTCGCGCAGCTGGCGACAGATAACGTCATCTATGCGGAAGTGCGCTTTGCCCCGCTGCTGCATACCCGGATGGGATTAAGCGGTGAAGCGGTGGTCGAGACGGTGCTCGCCGCGATGCATGACGCCGCGCAAACTTACGGCGTCGCCGCCGGGCTGATCCTGTGCACGCTGCGGCATTTCGATGCGGCCGCCAGCCTGCAAACCGCCGGGCTCGTGATTAACTATCTGGGCCGCGGCGTGGTCGCGCTGGATTTGGCCGCCGACGAAGCGCGTTACCCGCTGGCCAATCACATAGCGGCCTTTCGGGCGGTGCGCGAAGCCGGCGGCAACGTCATCGCCCACGCCGGCGAGGCGAAGGGCGCCGACAGCGTACGGGAAACGCTGGATAGGCTGCAGGTGTCGCGCATCGGCCACGGCGTCAGGAGCATCGAGGATGCTGCGCTTATCGAGCGCCTGATAGCCACCGGCGTCCTGCTCGAGATCTGCCCCAGCTGCAATCTCGTCTGCAATCTGTTCGACAGCATCGACAGTCACCCGATAGACCGGCTGAAAAGAATGGGAGTGCGGCTGAACGTGAATACCGATGCGCGCACCGTCGCCGATACCACGCTGAACAAGGAGTACCAGCTGTTGCATGACGCCTTCGGCTGGCAGGATGACGATTTTAACCGCAGCAACCGACAGGCGCTGGAGGCGAGTTTTCTCGACGGCGACACTAAAATGAAATTAATGAATCAGCTCAAGGCCGGGTCAATGTGACCCGGCACGTTTCAAGGCTGAGCAGGTTTTAACGCCCCTGTGCCGCCAGCGCCTGGGCGCAGGCCCAGGCCGAGCTCCACGCCCACTGGAAGTTGTAACCGCCCAACCACCCGGTCACATCCACCACTTCGCCGATGAAGTAGAGCCCCGGCGCCTTGTGGGCCTCCATCGTCTTGGAGGAAAGTTCACTGGTGTCGACGCCACCGAGCGTCACTTCCGCCGTGCGGTAGCCTTCGGTGCCGTTCGGCTGCACGCGCCAGTTCTGCAACAGATCCACCAGCGCCGCCTGCTGCGGCGCATTCAGCTGCTTCAGCGTGGCCTCCGGCAGTTGTCCCAGGGTCTGCAAGCACTCCACCAGCCGCTTCGGCAATTGCAGCGCCAGGGTGTTTTTCAGGCTTTGGTTCGGGTGCTCTCGGCGTTGATCATCCAGGAAGGCCGCCAAATCCAGCTCAGGAAGTAAGTTAACGCTCACATACTCACCCGGTTGCCAGTAGCTGGACAGCTGCAGCACCGCCGGGCCGGACAGGCCGCGATGGGTAAACAGGATGCTTTCACGGAAGCTGACACCGTTCTCGGCGGTGATCACCGCCGGCACCGAGACGCCGGACAGCGTCTGCACATGCTCCAGCAGCGGCTTATGCAGGGTAAAAGGCACCAGCCCGGCGCGCGTCGGCAGCACCTTGAGGCCGAACTGCTCCGCCAGTTTGTAACCGAACGGCGAAGCGCCCAGCCCCGGCATGGACAATCCGCCGCTGGCCACCACAAGTGAGCGAGCACTCACTTTTTCACCATTCAGCGCCAGCGAGTAGCCATGTTCGGTTTTCTCCACGCCCAGCACTTCGCTGCGCAGGCGCATCGTCACCTGGCCCAGCTCGCACTCTTTGACCAGCAGATCCACCACCTGCTGCGCCGAGTCGTCGCAGAACAGCTGCCCCAGCGTTTTTTCATGGTAGGCGATGCCGTAGCGGTTGATCAGATCGATGAAGTCCCACTGGGTGTAGCGCGCCAACGCCGACTTGCAGAAGTGCGGGTTGTTCGACAGATAGGCCGCCGGCTCGGCGTACATATTGGTAAAGTTGCAGCGCCCGCCGCCGGACATCAGGATCTTGCGGCCCGGTTTTTTGCCGTTGTCGAGCAGCAACACGCGGCAACCGAGTTGCCCCGCCTGCGCGGCGCAAAACATGCCGGCGGCGCCCGCCCCAATCACTACGACATCAAACTGTTCCACCTGAGCCTCACTTATCAAAACCACAATCGCGACAAAAGAGCGCCATATTACGCCGTTTCGCCGCCGGTCACCGCCAAATTCACGGCGGCAGATTGTAAAGCCCCGGCGTCGCCAACGCCATAGTAAGAAAATATTACAGAGGTCAGAGGAGATTAACGCGTTGATATTCCATATTTTTGTTATAGGCGCGTCATCGTTTCGTCATGTCCAAATCAAAAAAACGTCATATTTTCCTTTTCCCCGGCCCCGGTTGTCACTGATAATGCGCGGCGTTCATGTCCACAAACTGGCGTAACGCTTATGCTGCATTTGTTCGCTGGCCTGGATTTCCATACCGGCCTGATGTTAATTCTCGCATTGTTGTTCGTGTTGTTTTATGAAGCCATCAACGGTTTTCATGATACGGCCAATGCGGTCGCTACAGTTATTTATACCCGCGCCATGCGCTCGCAACTTGCGGTCGTGATGGCAGGTTTGTTCAACTTTCTTGGCGTAATGCTCGGCGGTTTGAGTGTTGCTTACGCCATCGTCCATTTGCTGCCTACCGATCTGTTGTTGAACGTCAGTTCAGCACACGGATTAGCCATGGTCTTCTCCATGCTGTTGGCGGCAATCATCTGGAACCTCGGCACCTGGTATTTCGGTCTGCCGGCCTCCAGTTCCCATACGCTGATAGGCGCAATCATCGGTGTCGGTTTAACCAACGCCCTGATGACCCACACTTCGGTGGTGGATGCGCTTAACGTCCCGAAAATGATTGGCATTTTCCTTTCTCTGCTGTTCTCGCCGCTGGTCGGCATGATGGTGGCGGGAGTGATGGTGTTCGCCTTGCGCCGCTATTGGAGTGGCACCAAGAAACGCCAGCGTATCCACATGACCCCTGCGGAACGTGAAAAGGTCGACGGCAAACGCAAGCCGCCGTTCTGGACCCGTATCGCACTGATCCTGTCGGCGATTGGCGTCAGCTTCTCGCACGGCGCCAACGACGGCCAGAAAGGCATCGGCCTTATCATGCTGGTGCTGATCGGCGTTGCGCCGGCCGGCTTCGTGGTCAATATGAATGCAACCGGTTATGACATCACCCGTACGCGTGATGCCGTGGCCCACCTGCAGCAATATTACCAGCAGCACGGCGACGCGCTGTCGCATGCGGTGTCGCTGACGCCGCTGGTGCCAAGCCCGGATGACGAAGCCGCGCCTAACAAGCCGGCCGAGTTCCACTGCGACAGTTCGCGCGCCATGCCGGCGATCGAGCTGGCTCAGGGCATGCTGACCAACCTGCAGAGCTACGATCAGCTGACGGTTGACCAGCGCAGCCACCTGCGCCGCCTGCTGATGTGCGTAACCGACACGGCGGATAAAGTCGCCAAGCTGCCGGAAACCTCATCCGCCGACCAGCGCTTCCTGAAGAACCTGCGTCAGGATCTGCTGCAGACCGTCGAGTACGCGCCGATGTGGATCATCGTCGCCGTCGCGCTGGCACTGTCGCTCGGTACTATGGTGGGCTGGAAACGCGTAGCCACCACCATCGGCGAGAAGATCGGCAAGAAAGGCATGACGTATGCCCAGGGCGTATCGGCCCAGATGACCGCGGCGCTGTCGATCGGCGTGGCGAGTTATACCGGCATGCCGGTCTCCACCACCCACGTCCTCTCTTCGGCGGTTGCCGGGACGATGATCGTGGACGGCGGCGGCGTGCAGAGCAAAACCGTGAAGAACATCCTGTTGGCCTGGGTACTGACCCTGCCAATCTCGATTCTGCTTTCCGGTGCGCTGTATTGGGTTGCGTTGAAGCTGATCTAAGCGATAAAAGCGATAAGCATGAGAAAGGCGGCCGCAGGGCCGCCTTTTTTTTTGCCTGCATCAAGGGAAACAGAAAGGCATTAATACCAGATCATCAGCGCTATCAGGCTGATGACCACCAGGCCGCACAGGGCCGAAGTCAGCATAAACTGCCCGCGCACCCGCTCGCAGCGGCGAATAAACTCCGGATCGTGGTGCTCGACATAGCGCTGCGCAAAGATATAGCGCACCAGCCTCAGCTGCTTGCTGGGTTGCCCGTGGGCGGTGAAGAAACCGCCGCCGTCGACGTATTGGTACAGCAACGGGTCACAGCCGCGCAATACCACCAGCAGCGCGCGCAGAGAAGAGTAATACCGCACCATGTTTACCACACACACCACACATAAGGCCCAAAACAGCGCGACGGTACTGATCATGATTGCCCCCTCAAGGCGTTGTTATCCTCGGCCATCCGCCGGGTCCAACCGCCCTACCTCATTACCCGATACTCTGCTGGAGCTTACCGCTCTCATCCCCTTTTTTGCCTGCACGGGCCACGCCCATAACCCACCGCCTCCGGAGACGTTACCGCACCGCACAGAGAGATTTGCACAGCGAGGTTCCACTCAGAGGGGAAATGATGAGGCCCATATCCATCATTGTAGGTTAATGAAACGCAAACTGGCCTGATCAGTGGATAAAATTTACCGCCACGCGCCGGGAAGTCACCCACCGGGCCGTTATAAGTGATAACCGTCCGTCTGCAATTAGTCGTTTTTCCTGGATAGTCTATCCCGCCCCACGCCGCTGATCTTTCGCCCAACGCTGGTTAGACTCAAGTTTCCGTTACATTCACCCGCACCCAAGGAAACTGTTATGGCCAATCATTCAATCAAAGGAAAAACCGTCCTGATCGCCGGCGGCGCCAAAAATCTCGGTGGGCTGATCGCACGCGATTTAGCGGAACAAGGCGCCAAAGCGGTGGTGATCCACTACAACAGCGCCGCCTCCAAAGCCGAGGCGGATAAGACCGTCGCCGCCATCCAGGCCGCCGGGGCGCAAGGCGTCGCACTGCAGGCCGATCTGACCACCGCGGACGCCGTCGAGAAGCTGTTCGCCGATGCGGTCGCCGCCGTCGGCAAGCCGGATATCGCCATCAATACCGTCGGCAAAGTGCTGAAAAAACCCATGGTCGACATCAGCGAAGCCGAGTACGACGAGATGACGGCGGTCAACGCCAAAAGCGCGTTCTTCTTCCTGAAAGAGGCGGGCAAGCATCTCAACGACAACGGTAAAATCTGCACGCTGGTCACTTCGCTGCTCGGCGCCTTTACGCCGTTTTACGCCGCGTACGCCGGCACCAAGGCGCCGGTGGAACACTTCACCCGCGCCGCCGCCAAAGAGTTCGGTGAACGCGGCATCTCCGTGACCGCCATCGGCCCGGGCCCAATGGATACGCCGTTCTTCTATCCGGCCGAAGGCGCCGATGCAGTGGCGTATCACCAAAGCGCAGCCGCGTTGTCACCGTTCAGTAAAACCGGCCTGACCGACATCCAGGATGTGGTGCCGTTCGTTCGCCACCTGGTCAGCGACGGCTGGTGGATAACCGGCCAAACCATCCTGATCAACGGCGGCTACACCACCAAATAACGCTGAATGGGGGCGGCGCGTCTGGCACCGCCCCAGCCAGAAAGCGCAGCGTAGAGGATATTGCAATGCACATGCTGATGGTTATTGGTGGAGGCGTGGTTCTCCTGGGAGTGTTCGTGCTGTTTGGCTGGCTCTGGGGCGCCAGCGCGGCGGGTATGGCGCTGGCGGCCAAAATTTTCGTGCCGGCCTGGCTGCTGATCGCAGGAGTCAATATGTGGGTGGGCGTCGCCCACGCGGGCTACAGCGTGCGGGCAGAATTGCCGATCCTGCTGCTGGTGTTCGCGATCCCCGCCGCCATCGCCGCGCTGGTATTCTGGCGCCTCGTTCATGTCTGAAAGCGCCGGCGATCTGCTCAACGTAGTGACGCTACTGGGCGCCGCGGTGGTGGCCGTGCCGCTGTTCAAACGGTTGGGGCTGGGTTCGGTGCTGGGTTATCTGGCCGCCGGTTTGGCGATTGGGCCGTTCGGCTTCGGTTTGTTCAACGACGCGCAGACCATCCTGCACACCGCCGAGCTTGGGGTGGTGATGTTTCTCTTCGTCATCGGCCTGGAGATGCGGCCTTCTCATCTGTGGAACATGCGGCGCGACATTTTCGGCCTGGGCAGCCTGCAGGTGTTGAGCTGCGGGCTGCTGCTCACCGCCATCGGCGTGGTCTTCGGTTTTTCACTGGCCATCTCGTTCGTTTGCGGCATGGGGTTCGTGCTGACGTCTACCGCCATCGTCATGCAGCTGTTGGGCGAGCGCGGCGACATCGCCAGCCCGCGCGGGCAGAAAATCGTCGCCGTATTGCTGTTTGAAGATCTGATGATTGTCCCGCTGCTGGCGCTGGTGGCGTTCCTCTCGCCGGCCGATTCATCAACGCCGGTATCCAGTTCCGCCTGGGGCGGCATCGCCATCGCCGCCGGTGCGCTGGCCGCGCTGGTGGCGGCCGGCATCTGGCTGCTGAACCCGCTGTTTCGCATTCTGGCGAACGCCAAAGCGCGCGAAGTGATGACCGCAGCCGCGCTGCTGGTGGTGCTCGGCGCCGCTTTGCTGATGCAACTGGGTGGCCTCTCCATGGCCATGGGCGCCTTTTTGGCCGGCGTGCTGCTGTCGGAATCGACGTTCCGCCATCAACTCGAAGCCGACATTGAGCCCTTTCGCGGTTTGCTGTTGGGGTTGTTCTTCCTCGGCGTCGGCATGTCGCTCGATCTGGCCGTGGTGGCGCGCAACTGGCCGCTGATCGTCAGCGGCGTGCTGGCGATGATGTTGATCAAAGGCCTGTGCATCTACTGCGTGGCGCGGTTGGCGAGAAGCTCGCACGGCGATGCTCTCGACCGTGCCGTGCTCATGGCACAAGGGGGAGAATTCGCTTTTGTGCTGTTCGCCGCCGCGCTGGCCAACCATGTGCTGCCAGCGGAAACCAACGCCAACATGACGGCCGTCGTGGTGCTGTCGATGGCGTTGACACCGCTGGTGGTGCTGATTCACCAACGGCTGCGCGCCTCGTCCGGCGCCTCGTTGGACGGCGCTGAACAGCCCGCAGGCTTGACCAACAGCGTGCTGATCGTCGGATTCGGCCGCTTTGGCCAGATAGTCAGCCAGCACGTTTTGGCGATGGGCGCCGATATCGCCATCATCGACCACGAACCCCAGGTTGCCCGCGACGCGCAAGAATTCGGCTTCAAGGTTTACTATGGCGACGGCGCACGCATAGATGTGCTGCATGCGGCAGGTGCCGATCACGCCCGCGCCATCTTGGTTTGCCTTGACGATCCGCTCGCTGCCACGCAGATTGTCGAACACGCCAAAAGCCATTTCCCACAAGCCCGCGTGCTGGCTCGCGCTTACGATCGCGAACATGCCATCGCTTTGATCAAGGCAGACGTGGATTACCAAATTCGCGCCACCTTCGAGTCCGCCATGTCTTTCGGGCATGAGGCCGTCATGGCATTGGGCACCGATCCGGAAACCGCTACGGACCTGATGGCCGAACTACGGCGCAAGGACGCCGAACGTTTGGCGATGGAAGTGTCCGGCGGCATTTACGCCGGCACATCGATGATTTTGGGCAATGCGCCGACCAAAACGAAGAAGGAATGACTGGCATGCAGACCTTTTTCCGCCGGCGCAGCGATGCGCTCGCGGCCGATAATCAAACGGCCGATGAGATGATTCGGTTTTGGCGAGACGCCGGCGCCGGTCAATGGTTCCGGCAGGATCTGCGCTTCGACCAACATTTTCGTACACGCTTTTTGGGCCTGCATCTGGCGGCGGCCCGGCGTGAACGTGACGACTGGCTCAAAGCGCCGGAAAGTGCGCTGGCGCTGATAATCCTGCTCGACCAATTTCCACGCAATGCTTTTCGCAATACCGCCCACATGTACGCCACCGATCCGCTGGCACGCCGCTTCGCCCGCATCGCCGTTACGGCGAGCTACATGCAGGCCGTCGAGCCGGCGTTGCGCCTGTTTTTTTGCCTGCCGTTCGCCCACTCGGAAAATCTCGCCGATCAGGATCTGTCCGTAGCGCTAAACTCTCAACTGGGGTCGGCCGAACGTGCGCATGCCGAGGAGCACCGCGATATCATCCGCCGTTTCGGTCGTTTCCCGCATCGCAATCGGCTGCTGCTGCGCGATACGACTGAGCAGGAGCAAGCCTTCCTGGAACAAGGAGGGTTTTCCGGATAACTCCGCTGGAAGACATTAAACGACAACAAGGACAATACAGGCGCACCAATGGACAGATTCAATCAATACCGCGTATTCGTACAGGTGGCGGAAATGGGCAGCTTTATCCGGGCGGCCCATGCGCTGGAGATACCGCGCGCCTCGGTATCCGCCGCCGTGCAACAACTCGAAACGCAGCTGGGCGTGCGCCTGCTGCACCGCACCACGCGGCAGGTGCGGCTGACCGCCGACGGCGAACAACTGCTCGAGCGGCTGCGCCCGCTGCTGGCCGAGGTGGAAGACATCGATCAGTCATTTCAGGCCAGCCAGCGCCAGGCCTCCGGCCGGCTCAGCGTCGACGTGCCGAGCCGCATCGCCCGCCGGATGATCGCCCCGGCGCTGCCCGGCCTGCTGCGGCGCCACCCTCATCTGCAGCTGGTGCTCGGCTCCGCCGATCGCGCCATCGATCTGGTCCAGGAAGGGGTCGACTGCGCGGTGCGCGTCGGCGATCTGCACGACAGCAGCCTGGTGATGCGCCCGCTCGGCCATATCGCGCTGATCAACTGCGCCAGCCCCGCCTACCTGAGCGAATTCGGCCATCCGCGCCAGCCCGGCGATCTCGTCGAGGGGCACTGGAGCATCGGCTACGCCTCGCCCAAAACCGGCCGTGAGTCCCCTTGGGAATACCTGACCGACGACGGCCATACGCAACGGCTCGAACTGCCCAGCCGGGTGGTGGTCAACAACGCCGAAAGCTACATCGCCTGCTGCCGCGCCGGGCTGGGGCTGATGCAGATCCCGCGCTACGACGTGCAACACCTGCTCGACGCCGGTGAACTGGTAGAAGTCCTGCCCGGTTACCGCGCCGCCTCCATGCCGATCGCCCTGATCTACCCCCATCGCCGCCAGCGATCGCGCCGCCTGGCGGTGTTTCATGAGTGGTTTGAAAGCCTGCTGCAGCCGCATCTGGAGCGCTGATTGCACATTTAGCGCTATACTTTGTTTAATAACGCTTATAATTCAAGCGGTCAGACCGTCAGCATCCGCATAACCCATAGGCTTTTACGCCGCGCGGGTGTACAACGAAAGGTATCGGGCGGAGAGATTTTCGATGCGGCGCAGTGTGATCGCCCCAACATATCATTGCGTTATCCGAATGATACTATGGAACCAAAAGCGCCAGGCGGGTAAACGGAACGCCTGCTAACCCTTTTTAATCGGCATGTTTATGGAAGGAGTATTCTTATGGCTTACAAACACATACTGATCGCGGTGGACCTATCCCCGGAAAGCAAGATCCTGGTAGAAAAAGCCGTCTCGATGGCGCGGCCGTACAACGCTAAAGTTTCTCTGATCCACGTCGATGTCAACTATTCCGACCTCTATACCGGCCTTATCGACGTCAATCTCGGCGACATGCAAAAACGCATCTCCGAGGAAACCCATCAGGCGCTGACCGAACTGTCGCAGAACGCCGGCTACCCGATCACCGAGACCCTGAGCGGCAGCGGCGATCTGGCGCAGGTATTGGTCGATGCCATCAAGAAATACGACATGGACCTGGTGCTGTGCGGCCACCACCAGGACTTCTGGAGCAAGCTGATGTCTTCCGCTCGCCAGCTGATCAATACCGTGCACATCGATATGCTGATCGTGCCGCTGCGCGATGAAGAAGACGAATAAAGTAAGCACTTGCTAACTTAATTGCCCAACGCCCGCGCCCTGCGGGCGTTTTTCATGCCGCCATGCCGATTAATCGCTTGATAATCAACCGCCCTCCGATGATATAGTCGCTAAAGACACAACATCCTCCCCCGGGCATCGCCTATACCCATATCTATAAGAAATAGCGGGGGAAATTTAATGCGAAAAGGAGTTATCCATGGAATATGCCGTATCGGTAGAGTCTTTCCTGTCCTCGTTACAACGCCATAACCCCCACCAGCCGGAATATTTGCAGGCGGTGCGCGAAGTATTCACCTCGCTGTGGCCGTTTATCGAACGCAACCCGCGCTATCGCGAACAGGCGCTGCTGGAGCGCCTGGTGGAGCCCGAGCGCGTCATTCAGTTCCGCGTCAGCTGGGTGGACGATCGCGGCCAGGTGCAGGTCAACCGCGCCTTCCGCGTACAGTTCAACTCGGCCATCGGCCCCTACAAGGGCGGCATGCGCTTCCACCCGTCGGTAAACCTGTCGATCCTGAAGTTCCTCGGTTTTGAGCAGACCTTCAAGAACGCGTTGACCACCCTGCCGATGGGCGGCGGCAAAGGCGGTTCCGATTTCGATCCCAAGGGTAAAAGCCAGGGCGAGATCATGCGCTTCTGCCAGGCGCTGATGACCGAGCTGTACCGCCATCTGGGGCCGGACACCGACGTGCCGGCCGGCGATATCGGCGTCGGCGGCCGCGAAGTCGGCTTTATGGCCGGCATGATGAAAAAACTGTCCAACAATACCGCCTGCGTATTTACCGGTAAGGGCCTCTCCTTCGGCGGCAGCCTGATCCGCCCCGAGGCGACCGGCTATGGTCTGGTGTACTTCACCGACGCCATGCTGCAGCGCCACGGCCTGGGCTTTGAGGGCATGCGGGTGGCGGTATCCGGCTCCGGCAACGTGGCGCAGTACACCATCGAGAAAGCGCTGGAACTGGATGCGCGCGTGATCACCGTGTCGGATTCCGGCGGCACCCTGGTGGACGAAGACGGCTTCACCACCGAGAAGCTGGCGCACCTGGCGGAGATCAAAAACCAGCGTTATGGCCGGGTGGCGGACTATGCCCGCGAACGCGGCCTGACCTATCTGGCCGGCCAGCAGCCGTGGAACGTGCCGGTGGATATCGCCCTGCCGTGCGCCACCCAGAACGAACTGGATCTCGAGGCGGCGCAGACGCTGATCCGCAACGGAGTGAAGGCGGTCGCGGAAGGCGCCAACATGCCGACCACCATCCAGGCCACCGACGCCTTCCTCGACGCCGGCGTACTGTTCGCGCCGGGCAAGGCGGCCAACGCCGGCGGGGTGGCCACCTCGGGGCTGGAGATGGCGCAAAACGCCGCGCGCATCGGCTGGCGGGCAGAGAAAGTGGATGTACGTTTACAACATATCATGGCCGATATTCACCACGCCTGCGTGGAATACGGCGGCGAAGGCAAGCAAACCCACTACGTGCACGGCGCGAATATCGCCGGTTTCGTCAAGGTCGCGGACGCCATGCTGGCGCAGGGCGTGCTGTAATCCGCCTTAAAGGTGATCTTGTTCACACATCGATTAAATGCTTCAATGCCGGCCTCTGCGCCGGCATTTTTTTATGCTTTCACGCCATCCAAATGATGCCGATACGTTAAATAAAAGTTAATAATAGGTTATTTATTGCTTCTTAATCGGTAGTAAATTTACCACCACCAAATAATTAAACATTTATTTAACATTAAATACGCCATTATTTTACTTAAATGTGCGCAGATCACATTTCATTAACTTCAGCTACGCCCCCTCTTCCATTCCTTTGTAATCTGCAGCGGTGGAAAAACCGCCACCCCTACAGATAAAAAAAGGTACAGCTAATGAAATTTAACCTCGCATTATTAAATGCATGTGTGGTTTCTGCGTGCATGTTATCGACAACACCTGTGTTCGCCGCTGATAAGTATGAGATTGCCGTGGTCGCTAAAGTGACCGGCATTCCGTGGTTCAACCGCATGGAAGTGGGCGTCAACGAAGCGGCGAAAAAACTCGACGTCAACGCCTACCAAACCGGCCCTTCTACGCCGGATCCGGCCGCGCAGGTCAAGGTGATTGAGGATCTGATCGCCAAGAACGTCAACGCCATCATCGTGGTGCCGAACGACGCCAAGGTGCTGGAGCCGGTGCTGAAAAAAGCGCGCGACAAAGGCATCGTGGTGCTGACCCATGAATCCCCGGACCAGCAGATCGGCCAGTGGGACATCGAGACCATCGACAGCGAGAAATACGCGCAGGCCAACGTCGATGAGCTGGCGAAAGACATGGGCGGCAAAGGCGGCTACGCGATCTACGTCGGCTCGCTGACCGTGCCGCTGCACAACGCCTGGGCCGACTCCGCCATCAAATACCAGAAAGAAAAATACCCGGACATGTTTGAAGTCACCTCGCGCCTGCCGGTGGCGGAAAGCATCGACAAATCTTACGCCACCACGCTGGATCTGATGAAAACCTATCCGCAGATGAAGGGCATCATCGGCTTCGGCTCGCTCGGCCCGATCGGCGCCGGCCAGGCGGTGGCCAAGAAACGCGCCAAGGACAAGATCGCGGTAGTGGGCATCGCCATGCCGGCGCAGGCCGCCCCTTACCTGATGCGCGGCGACATCAAGAAAGCGCTGCTGTGGGATCCGAAAGACGCCGGTTATGCGCTGGTGACGGTGGCCGACCAGCTGCTGCAGGGCAAGGAAGTGAACAAAGACCTGTCGATCGAGGGCCTCGGCAAGGCCGACGTCGACATGGAACACAAAGTGATTCGGTTTAATAAGATTTTGGAAGTGACCAAAGACAACGCCCAATCGCTTGGATTCTGATTTTTCGCGTAATTTCGCCACACCGGGAAAGTAGTTAAACCCTCGTAGGGGCGCAGCATTGCTGCGCCCAGGGCTTCGGCCGCTACGCAAGCACAGGTTAACGTTATGACAGCCTCCCCCGCATTTATCACCCTGGAGAATATCAGCAAGCGATTCCCAGGCGTGCTGGCATTAGACCAGATCAACCTGACGCTGAATAAAGGCGAAGTGCACTGCCTGGCCGGGCAAAACGGCTGCGGCAAAAGCACCATCATTAAAATCATCTCCGGCGTCTATCAGCCGGAAAAAGGCGCCAACATTTCGCTGGAAGGCAAACTCTTCCACGCCCTGACGCCGCAGCTGTCCGGTTATTACGGCATACAGGTGATCTACCAGGACCTGTCGCTGTTCCCCAACCTGACGGTGGCGGAGAACATCGCCATCCACCGTTACCTGCCCGGCGGCCATTTCTGGGTGCGCAAGCGGGTGATGCGCCAGACGGCACTCGACGCCATGGCACGGGTCGGCATACGCATCGATCCCGATAAAAAGGTGGAAAAACTGTCGATCGCCGATCGGCAGCTGGTGGCGATTTGCCGCGCCATCGCCGCCGAGGCGCGGTTGGTTATCATGGACGAACCGACCGCCTCGCTGACCCGCCAGGAGGTCGACGGCCTGCTGCGGGTGGTCAACGAGTTGAAGGCGGCCGGCATCTGCGTGGTATTCGTCAGCCACAGATTGGACGAAGTGATGGAAGTCGCCGATCGCATCAGCGTGATGCGCGACGGCAAGCTGGTAGGCACCTGGCCGGCCAGCGAACTGGACAGCCATGAACTGGCGTTCCTGATGACCGGCCAACGCTTCCACTACAGCCCGCTGCCGCCGCTGCCGCCGGCCGAACAGGCACCGCTGCTCGAGGTGCGCAACCTCAGCCGCGGCGAGAAATACCGCAACGTCAATCTGGCGCTGCGCGGCGGCGAGATCGTCTCGATCGTCGGCCTGCTCGGCGCCGGCCGTACCGAACTGTGCCTCAGCCTGTTCGGCATGACGCGACCCGACAGCGGCGAGATCCGCATCGAGGGCCGGGCGGTGCAACTGCACAACAACCGCGAAGCGGTGCGCCACGGCATCGGCTATGTGTCGGAGGATCGCCTGACGCAGGGGCTGATCATGGAACAATCAATCTACGACAACACCATCGTCACCGTCTTCGATCGGCTGCATACCTCGCTCGGGCTGTTGGATCACGCCAAGGCGACCGAGCTGGTCAACCGGCTGATCCGCGATCTGAACATCAAGGTGTCCGACAGCGCATTGCCGGTGAAAACCCTGTCCGGCGGCAACGCCCAGCGCATCGCCATCGCCAAATGGGTGGCGACCCAGCCGAAGATCCTGATCCTCGACTCACCCACCGTCGGCGTGGACATCGCCAACAAAGAGGGGATCTACCAGATCGCCCGCGATCTGGCGCAGCTGGGCATGGCGGTGCTGATGATCTGCGACGAGATCCCGGAAGCCTATTACAACAGCCATCGGGTGATGGTGATGCGCAAGGGCGAACTGATCGCCGAGTTTGCGCCGCACCAGAGTACCGAGCAACAGATCGCCGAGGTGGTGAATGGATAAGTCATTATTGGCCCGCCTGGCCGGGCGGCACGAGTTTTATCTCGGCCTGTTGGTGCTGCTGCTGGCGATCGGCCTGAGCGCCGGCACCGACGAATTTCTGACGCTCGGCAACCTGACCGACGTCGCCACCAGCTACGCCATTCTCGGCATCCTGGCCTGCGGGCTGTTCGTGGTGCTGATCGCCGGCGGCATCGACATTTCGTTCCCGGCGGTCACCGCCATCGCCCAGTATGTGATGGCCAGCTGGGTGATCCAGCACGGCGGCAGCTTCCCGCTGGCGTTCGCCCTGGCGATTGGCGTCGGCCTGCTGCTCGGGCTGGTGAACGGTTTCCTGGTGTACTGGCTGAAAGTGCCGGCGATCATCATCACCATCGCCACCCTTAACCTGTTCTACGGCCTGCTGGTGTACGTCACCAACGGCACCTGGCTGTACGGCTTCCCGGACTGGTTCATGAACGGTATCAACTGGTTCTCGTTCCAGGGCGCCGACGGCTACGACTACGGCCTGACGCTGCCGCTGCTGTGCCTGCTGGCGACCATCGTCGTCACCGGCGTGCTGATGAACCGCACCCGGCTGGGGCGCCAGATCTACGCCATGGGCGGCAACCGCGACGCGGCATCGCGCCTGGGGTTGAACCTGCTGCGGCTGCATTTTTGCGTCTACGGCTACATGGGCATTCTGGCCGGCGTCGCGGCGGTGGTGCAGGCGCAGATTACCCAGTCGGTAGCCCCCAATTCTCTGCTCGGCTTCGAGCTGACGGTATTGGCGGCGGTGGTGCTGGGCGGTACCAGCATGAGCGGCGGCCGCGGCTCGTTGACCGGCACCCTGCTCGGCGTGGTGCTGCTGGCCTTCCTGCAAAACGGGCTGACGCTGCTCAGCGTCTCGGCCTATTGGCACCAGGTGTTCAGCGGCGCGATCATTTTGATCAGCATCAGCACCACCGCCTGGAACGAAAAACGCAAGCTGCTCAAGGAGATCTGACATGACGCAGTTAACTCGGTTGATCCCAAGCGATCGGATCATTCGCCTGCAGGGCGCGATCATCATCGCGGTGGCGCTGCTCTTCGCCGGGCTGCTCGGATCGCGCTTCTTCAGCCTCGGCAACTTCCAGTCGATCGCCTCGCAGCTGCCGATCCTCGGCCTGCTGGCGCTCGGCATGGGCATCACCATGCTGACCGGCGGCATCAACCTGTCGATCATCGCCGGCGCCAACGCCTGTTCGCTGGTGATGGCGGCGATCATCGTCAGCCATCCCGACCAGCCGCTGTTCCTGGTGCTGGCGCTGTTGGCCGGCCTGCTGGTGGCGGTGGCGATCGGCGCGCTGAACGGCGCGCTGGTGGCCTGGATCGGCGTCTCGCCGATCCTCGCCTCGCTCGGCACCATGACGCTGATCACCGGCCTGAATATCCTGCTGTCCAACGGCGCGGTGATCTCCGGCTTCCCGGCGGCGATTCAATTTCTCGGCAACGGCGCCGTGCTCGGCGTGCCGGTGGCGCTGATCCTGTTCCTGCTGGTGGCGGCCGGGCTGTGGCTGCTGCTGGAGCACACCACGCTGGGCCGCAGCCTGTACCTGATCGGCTCCAACGAGCAGGCTACCCGCTTCAGCGGCGTGAATACCGCGCGGGTGCAGATCGCGGTGTATATCCTGTCGGCGCTGCTCGGCTGGGGCGCCGCGCTGCTGATGATGGCCAAGTTCAACTCGGCCAAGGCCGGCTACGGCGAATCTTATCTGCTGGTGACCATTCTGGCCTCGGTGCTGGGCGGCATTAATCCGGACGGCGGTTTCGGCCGTATTCTGGGGCTGGTGCTGGCGCTGATCGTGCTGCAAATGTTGGAAAGCGGCCTCAATCTGCTGGGGGTCAGCAGCTACCTGACCATGGCCCTGTGGGGCGGCGTGCTGATCCTGTTTATCGCGTTACAGAATCGAAAAGCCTGAGGAGAAAATAATGGCGAGCTATTTTATTGGCGTAGATGTGGGCACCGGAAGCGCGCGCGCAGGCGTATTCGATCTCAACGGCCGCATGGTCGGCCAGGCCAGCCGGGCCATCGATCTGTACCGGCCGAAGGCGGATTTCGTCGAGCAGTCGTCGGATAACATCTGGCAGGCGGTGTGCAATGCGGTGCGCGACGCGGTCAACCAGGCCGACATCAACCCGATCCAGGTCAAGGGGTTGGGCTTCGACGCCACCTGTTCGCTGGTGGTGCTGGATAAAGAGGGCAAGCCGCTGACCGTCAGCCCCTCTGGCCGCACCGAACAGAACATCATCGTGTGGATGGATCACCGGGCGATCGCCCAGGCCGAGCGCATCAACGCCACCAAACACCGGGTGCTGGACTTCGTCGGCGGCATTATCTCGCCGGAGATGCAGACGCCGAAACTGCTGTGGCTGAAACAGCACATGCCCACCACCTGGGCCAACGCCGGCTACCTGTTCGATCTGCCGGACTTCCTCACCTGGCGCGCTACCCAGGACGCCACCCGCTCGCTGTGTTCGACGGTGTGCAAGTGGACCTATCTCGGCCACGAACAGCGCTGGGACAAGAGCTACTTCCAGCAGATCGGGCTGGAAGACGTGCTGGAACATGACGCGGCCAAGATCGGCAGCGATGTCAAAATGATGGGCGAGCCGCTGGGCCACGGCCTGACCCAGCGCGCCGCCAGCGAGATGGGGCTGATCGCCGGTACGGCGGTGAGCGTGTCGATCATCGACGCCCACGCCGGCACCCTCGGCACGCTGGGCGCCACCGGCGTCTCCGGTGAGGTGGCCGACTTCAACCGCCGCGTCGCGCTGATCGGCGGCACCTCTACCGGCCACATGGCGATGTCGCGCACCGCGCGCTTTATCGGCGGCGTCTGGGGGCCGTATTACTCGGCGATCCTGCCGGAATACTGGCTGAACGAGGGCGGCCAGTCCGCCACCGGCGCACTGATAGACCACGTCATCCAGTCGCACCCGTGCTACCCAGAGCTGCTGGCGCAGGCGAAAACCCAGGGGCAGACCATCTATGAGGTGCTGAACGCCATTCTGCGCCGCATGGCCGGCGAGCCGGAGAATATCGCCTTCCTGACGCAGGACATCCATATGCTGCCGTATTTCCACGGCAACCGCTCGCCGCGCGCCAACCCGACGCTGACCGGCATCCTGACCGGGCTGAAGCTGTCGCGCACGCCGGAGGACATGGCGCTGCACTACCTGGCCACCATTCAGGCCATCGCGCTCGGCACCCGCCACATCATCGAAACCATGAACCACAGCGGCTACTGCATCGACACCATCATGGCCAGCGGCGGCGGCACCAAGAACCCAATCTTCGTGCAGGAGCACGCCAACGCCACCGGCTGCGCCATGCTGTTACCGGAGGAGAGCGAAGCGATGCTGCTCGGTGGCGCCATGATGGGCACCGTGGCGGCGGGCGTGTTCGACACCCTGCCGGAGGCAATGAGCGCCATGAGCCGCATCGGCAAGACGGTCACGCCGCAGACCAACCAGATAAAAAGCTACTACGACCGCAAATACCGGGTATTCCACGAGCTGTACAACGACCACATGAAATACCGCCGGTTGATGCAGGAGGAGGCGTGATGCAGCAGGAATGGCGGCAGGCCGTGCAGGGTTGGCAAACCTACAGCCAGGAGCTGGCGCAGCTGGGCGAGCGCCTCGACGCACGCACCTGGCAACGGCTGCTGGCGTTGCTGGCCGACTGCCGCGGTAAAATCGCCGTCACCGGCGTCGGCACCTCGGGAATTGCGGCGCGCAAGATAGCCCACATGCTGGCCTGCGTGGAACGGCCGGCGGTCTACCTCGACGCCACCGGCGCGGCGCACGGCGATCTGGGTTTTCTGCGTGCCGACGATCTGCTGATCCTGATCTCGCGCGGCGGCAACTCCGACGAACTGACCCGCCTGCTGCCGACGCTGCAGGCCAAGGGCGTGACGCTGATCGCGGTGACGGAAAACCCGCATTCCGCCATCGCGCAGGCGGCGCAGCTGACGATCGCCACCGGAGTGCAAAAGGAGATAGATCCGCTGAACATGCTGGCCACCACCTCAATTGTGCTGGTGCTGGCGATCTTCGACGCCGCCTGCGCCTGCCTGATGGCGCGCAGCGGTTACGACAAGGACACCTTGTTGGCGGTGCATCCGGGCGGCGGCGTGGGGAAAAGCTTGCGGGAGGAAAACTGAGGGCCCGACACGGCGGGCCCGGCAGACATTACAGGGGCATGTAGATATCGAAACGGTGGCTTTTGGTCAGCGTGGCGGCGTGCGCCGGCACGTCGGCCAGCGGCGGCGCGTAGTCCGGGCGTTTCACCACCACGCGCTTGGTCGCCAAACGGCGCGCCGGCTCCAGCAGGCCGTCGGCGTCATCGTCGCTGCCCACCAGCGATTGAAACACCCGCATCTCTTTCTTCACCAGCGCGCTTTTCTGCTTGTGCGGGAACATCGGATCGAGATACACCACCTCGGGGCGCGGGCTGAGATCCACCAGCGCCGTCAGGCTGGAGGCGTGCAGCAGCGTCAGGCGCTCGCGCAGCCACGGGCCGATTTCCGCATCCTGATAGCCGCGCTGCAGGCCGTCGTCCAGCAACGCCGCCACCACCGGATTGCGCTCCAGCATCCGCACCCGGCAACCCAGCGCCGCCAGCACGAAGGCGTCGCGCCCCAGCCCGGCAGTGGCGTCCACCACGTCCGGCAGATAGCTGCCCTTGATGCCGACCGCTTTGGCCACCGCCTCGCCGCGGCCGCCGCCGAAGCGGCGCCGGTGCGCCATGGCGCCGGTGACGAAATCGACGTAGATCCCGCCGAGCTTCGGCTCGTCGCGCTTGCGCAGCTCCAGCCGCTGCGGGGTCAGTACCAGCGCCATCGGCGCGTCGTCGTCGGACGTCAGTTGCCAGCGCTGCGCCAAAACAGACAAGGCGCCGGGATCGGCGCCTGCTTCACACAATAAACACACGCTCACGTGTCGGGTTATCCTTTAATGCCGTAATGGCGCAGCATAGCATCCAGCTGCGGCTCGCGGCCACGGAAGCGTTTGAACAGCGCCATCGGCTCTTCCGAACCGCCGCGCGACAGAATGTTGTCGAGGAAGGATTTGCCGGTTTCGGCGTTGAAGATCCCCTCTTCTTCGAAGCGCGAGTAGGCGTCTGCCGACAGCACTTCCGCCCACAGGTAGCTGTAGTAACCGGCCGCATAGCCGCCGGCGAAGATGTGGCTGAAGGCGTGCGGGAAGCGGCCCCAGCTCGGCGAAGGCACCACCGCCACCATTTTCTTCACTTCCGCCAGCGTCGGCAGGATCTGCGCGCCTTTTTCCGGGCTGTATTCGAAGTGCATGCGGAAATCGAACAGGCCGAACTCCAGCTGGCGCAGGATGAACAGCGCCGCCTGGTAATTCTTGGCCGCCAGCAGCTTGTCGAGCATGGCCTTCGGCAGCGGCTCGCCGCTCTGGTAGTGGCCCGAGATAAACGCCAGCGCTTCCGGCTCCCAGCACCAGTTTTCCATAAACTGGCTCGGCAGTTCGACCGCATCCCACGGCACCCCGTTGATGCCGGAGACGCCGGCGGTATCGATCTGCGTCAGCATGTGATGCAGACCGTGGCCGAACTCGTGGAACAGCGTGGTCACTTCGTTATGGGTGAACAGCGCCGGCTGGTCGCCCAGCGGGCGGTTGAAGTTGCAGGTCAGGTAAGCGACCGGTTTTTGCAGCGTGCCGTCGGCCTTGCGCAGGCTGCCGACGCAGTCGTCCATCCAGGCGCCGCCGCGTTTGTTTTCGCGGGCGTACAGATCGAGGTAGAAGCTACCGCGCAGCTCGCCGTTAGCGTCGAACAGATCGAAGAAACGCACGTCCGGATGCCAGGTTTCCACGTCTTTACGCTCTTTAGCGGTGATGCCGTAGATGCGTTTCACCACTTCGAACAGCCCTTCCACCACCCGCTGCTCCGGGAAGTACGGGCGCAGCTGCTCGTCGCTGATGGAGAACAGGTGCTGCTTCTGTTTTTCGCCGTAATAGGTGATGTCCCAGGCGTCGAGCTCGTCCACGCCATAGTGCTGTTTGGCGAAGGCGCGCAGCTGCGCCAGCTCTTGCTCGGCCTGCGGGCGGGCGCGCTTGGCCAGATCGCTCAGGAAGCCGATCACCTGCTCCGGGCTCTCCGCCATTTTGGTCGCCAGCGACTTGTCGGCGTAGGTGTCGAAGCCCAGCAGCTGAGCCAGCTCGTGGCGCAGCGCCAGCGTTTCCGCCATCACTTCGCTGTTGTCCCATTTGCCGGCGTTCGGCCCCTGGTCAGAGGCGCGGGTGGCGAAGGCGCGGTACATCTCTTCACGCAGCGCGCGGTTGTAGGCATAGGTCAACACCGGCAGGTAGCTCGGCATGTCCAGCGTCAGCAGCCAGCCGTCCTGCTCTTTGGCCTGCGCCATCGCCTGTGCCTGCGCCAGGGCGCTCTCCGGCAGGCCGCTCAGCTCGGCTTCGTCGGTAATCAGTTTGCTCCAGCCCATGGTGGCGTCGAGCACGTTGTTGCTGTAGGTGGAACCCAGTTCGGACAGGCGCGCGACGATCTCGCCGTAGCGCTGCTGTTTATCCGCCGACAGGCCGATGCCCGACAGTTCAAAATCGCGCAGCGCGTTGTCCACCGCCTTGCGCTGCGGCACGCTCAGCGCCTCGAACGCCGCGCCTTCTTTCAGGCTGCGGTAGGCCTGGTACAGCCCTTCGTGCTGGCCGACCCAGGTGCCGTACTCGGACAGCAGCGGCAGCGCCTGTTCATAGGCGGCGCGCAGCTCCGGGCTGTTTTTCACCGAGTTCAGGTGGCCGATCGGCGACCAGATGCGCGACAGGCGATCGTCCGACTCCGCCAGCGGCTGACACAGATTATCCCAGGTGAACGGCCCCGGCTGCGCGACCACGCGCTCTACCGCGGCGCGACAGTCCGCCAGTGCGGATTGCACCGCAGGCACGATATCTTCAGGGCGGATCGCCGAGAACGGCGGCAGGGAAAACGGGGTCAGCAACGGATTTGTCATAGGGCAGTCCTGATTAGCGTTGGGGCCCGCCGCGGGGGCGAGCCTTAAAATGCGTATGAATCTCTAACATGGAGCCAGACAACAGGAAAATCAATGCCCGGCGTTGATCGTTCGTGCCTTAAACGGCGCTTTGGCGGATGCGGGCGGCCAGCGCCGCCAGTTGTTCGTCGTCGGCGCGCGCGGCGTCGTGGGAGGAGATATAGCCCTCGTAACGTTCGAAAAACTTCGGCGAGGTCGATTCGATCGGCCGCCACTGTGCCAGCGACGCGGTGCCGTGCAGCGGGATCAGTTTGGCGTGTACATGGTCGACGCCGTAGCCCTCGAACACCATGCCGCAGCGGCCGACGTCGTCGAATGCGCGATCCAGCTGCTTCGCCACCCGCTTGGTCGCCAGCATCAGCGCGCTCAACACCTCGTCCGGCAGGTCAAAGGCGTAGCTCGGGTGGTGTGCCTTGGGGATCACCACGCTGAAACCGTCGGTGTTGGGAAAGATGGACAGGAACGCCAGATGGTCGTCGTCTTCCCAGATTTTATGGCACGGCGCCTTGCCCGCCACGATATCGCAAAAAATGCAGCTCATATCGCCTCCAGGGTGCAGCGTCGAGCCGACGGCCCGCCATCAAACACCTCTCGGCAACATAGCGGATATTTTGCTTTTTTACCGCTATTAAACGGCATTCCCCGCCCAAATCGCCGGACGCCGCCCATGCCAGGGCGCGGCGCGTTCCAGCTGTCCGGCCAGCTGCAACAACCGATCCTCACGGCCAAAACCGGCGACAAACTGCATGCCTATCGGCAGGTTATGCTGCGCATCCTGGGCCAACGGCACCGACATCGCCGGTACGCCGGCGACGTTAAATACCGGGGTGAACGGTGAATGATCGAACAAATGCGCCGTCCATTCCAGCCCGTCCATATTCGCCGCATTCGCGCCATAACGGCCAAGCCGCCAGGGCAGGTCGGGTAGCGTCGGCGTCAGCAGCAGGTCGTATTGCTGGAAATAGGCGCCGACTGCGCGAGTCACCCGGTTGCGTACCTCGAGCGCACGCACCATATCCACCGCCCTGGCCGCCTGGCCGTAGCGATAGCAGGCCAGCGTTTCCGGCTCCAGCGTCTCGCTTGAAATAGCCCGTCCGCTCGCTTGGCTCAGACCATCGACCCAGCCAACCAGATTGGCGCACCAAATTTGCGCATTGGCGAACACCAACTCTTGCCAACTGACGCCGATCGCCATTTCCGTTTCGCTGACCTGATGCCCCAACGCCGCCAATAACACCGCCGTTTCCGCCGTGGCGCCGGCGATGTTCGACTCGGTTTTTCCGCCGTTCCACGCCTCGGTCATCATGCCGATGCGCAGCCTGCCCGGTTGCCGCGTCACCTGCGATAACCAGCTGTGCGCCGGCGGCGCCGTGTAATACGGCTCGCCAACGTGAGGACGCTGCATCGCATCCAGCAACGCGGCGCTGTCACGCACCGTGCGGCTGAGCCCCAGCTGGACGCCAAAGCCGTTGAAGACCTCATCCATCACCGGGCCATGCGGCACCCGACCGCGCGTAGGCTTGAGACCAAATACCCCGTTTGACGAAGCCGGTACGCGAATCGAGCCGGCGGCGTCGGTGGCGTGAGCGATGGGCACCATACCGGCGGCAACCGCCGCACCGGCGCCACCGCTGGATCCACCGGCGCTGAAATCCAGGTTCCAGGGGTTGCGCGTTGCACCGTAAAGCACGGCCTCGGTGGTGGTGCTGAACGCCATTTCCGGCATGCTGGTGCGGCCAAAGGTCACCAGCCCGGCCCGGCGGATATTGCTCATCAGATGGCTGTCGGCGGCGGCGACGCTGCCCTGCGCCAACCGGCTGCCCAGCTCAACGCGCTTGCCTGCCATGCTGATGGCGATGTCCTTGATCAGGAAAGGCACGCCCGACAAAGGCCCGTCGTCTTGTTCCGGCGGCTGCTCCCAGTGTTCCACCACCGCGTTAATCGCCGGGTTCACCGCCTCGACGGCGGCCCGCGCCGCCTGTTGCAGCGCCGCTGCGCTGACCTCGCCACGCCGCACCAATTCGGCCAATCCCAGCGCATCGTAGCTCACGTATTCGCTCAATTTCATCATCGTCCCCCTCTCCGTTGCGGTTTCACCGGTCTGTTCCGGCGTCCGTTCCACGGTAGGGAGATCGGCGCTATAGTTGAAATTGATAGATTTAATTCGGGGAATAGTTATCAACAATTTAAAGCGGCTCGATCTCAATCTTTTGGTCACATTGGAAGCGTTGCTCAGCGAGCGCAGCGTGACGCGGGCGGCGGCGCGCCTCAATCTCAGCCAGCCTTCGGTCAGCATTCAGCTTGCCAAGCTGCGTGAGATCTACCGTGACCCGCTGCTGCTGCCGAACCCGCGCGGCATGCTGCCGACGGCGCGCGCGCTCGGCCTGTTGGCACCGCTGCGCCAAACGCTGGCCGATGTGGGCCGCCTGGTCGCGCCGGAGCAGCCCTTTGATCCGCGGCAGGCGGAAGTCACCTGGCAGCTGGCCGCCGCCGATGCCGCTGAATACGCAATTTTGCTGCCGATGCTGCCCCGTCTGCGGCTGGCGGCGCCGAAATCCCGTCTGGCGATCCGCGAAGCGGCGCCCAAACGCATGAGCCGCGATTTGGCGGACGGGGTGATCGATCTCGGTTTTCTGAGCCGGGAAGAAGCGCCGGCGGAGCTGCGCCATCGGCCGCTGTTTCACGAGAACTACCTGCTGGTCGGCCGCCGGGATCACCCGCTGTTGCAACGGCCGCCCTCACTCGAACAGTTCTGCCAGCTTGAGTTTGTGATGGTTTCGCAAGATGGCGGCGGTTTTCGTACCCAGATCGATACGCTGCTGGCAGCACAGGGGTTAACCCGACGGGTCGTAATGTCGGTGCCGCACTTCCTGTTTATTCCCGCGTTGCTGGCGAAGTCCGATATGGTCGCCATGCTGCCTTCGCGCATGCTGGGGGAACTGTTGGGGGAATTGCGCACCTGCGCGGCTCCGCTGGAGATGCCGGGTTACGACATGGTGATGGTATGGCATGAACGCTCCCATCTCGACCCGGCCCACAGCTGGCTGCGCGAGCAGGTGGTGGCCGCGCTGGGGCCGCTATAAAATCTCCACCAGCGCAAACTCTTCGAACACCAGCCACATGTCCGGCGCAAAAGTGCCCTCGCGGGTAAAGAACGCCTGATGCCCCTCGCGCCAAAACGCCAGGCTTTTGTCGCCTTCGCCCTCTTTGGCTGCCATCTCGGCGGTCACCTGGTCGTAGCGCACCAGGCGCAGCGCCAGGGTTTTGATCACGCAGGCCGGTTGGCCGCGGCCGTCGAGAATAATGCTATCGTCGCCGATCATCGGCGCTTGCTCCCGGCGATAGCTCGCATAGGAGCTGCAGGTGGCGGTCTTTTCCCCGCTCAGCACCAACTGCAACAGTTCGTCGGCCAACTCGGGGCCGTCGCCGAACGCCCAGCGCGCCGCGTCGGGGTAGTTCGCCAAAATCGCCTGTTTGCTCATCGTCCTGTCCCTTTCTGTGAACGTCTGCGGCAACGGAGTCCGGTTTTTCCCGGCCAGACAGTTTATACTGTGCAGATTATAAGCCTTATTGCATTGAATGCTCCGTCTGCGGAGCACAAGGAACCGCCACCCGTCATGTTAAGTTATCGCCACAGTTTCCACGCCGGCAACCACGCCGACGTGCTCAAGCACACCGTTCAGAGCCTGATCATCGAGTCGCTGAAGGAAAAAGAGAAGCCGTTCCTGTATCTGGATACCCACTCGGGGGCGGGCCGTTATCAGCTCAGCGGCGAACACGCCGAGCGCACCGGCGAATACCTGGAAGGCATCGGCTTGCTGTGGCAACGCGACGATCTGCCGGAAGAGCTGGCGGCCTACATGAGCGTAGTGCACAACTTCAACCGTTCCGGCACGCTGCGCTACTATCCCGGTTCGCCGCTGATCGCCCGCCAGCTGCTGCGCCCGCAGGACAAAATTCACCTGACCGAGCTGCACCCGAGCGACTACCCGCTGCTGCGCAGCGAATTCCAGAAAGACGAGCGCGCCAAAGTGCAGCGCGCCGACGGCTATCAGCAGCTGAAATCCCAGCTGCCGCCCCTGTCGCGCCGCGGCCTGATCCTGATGGACCCGCCGTATGAAATGAAGACCGATTACCAGGACGTGGTCAAAGGCATTCAGGAAGGCTACAAGCGTTTCGCCACCGGCACCTACGCGCTGTGGTACCCGGTGGTGATGCGCCAGCAGATCAAACGCATGCTGCGCGATCTGGAAGCCACCGGCATTCGCCGCATTCTGCAGATCGAACTGGCGGTGAAACCCGACAGCGATCAGCGCGGCATGACCGCCTCCGGCATGATCGTCATCAACCCGCCGTGGAAGCTGGAACAGCAGATGAAAAACGTGCTGCCGTGGCTGCACAAGACGTTGGTGCCGTCGGGCATCGGCCACCATCTGGTGAACTGGGTGGTACCGGAATAATCCCCAGCAGGGCGCGGTTCGCCGCGCCCTGCGTCCACCTATCGCAGCCATCGACGCAATCTTTGCGACAAACCCCGGTCAGGCGTTAAACTCTTACCCTCTTCAAATTCACAACTCATGGAAATCCCAGATGACGAAACATTACGATTATCTAGCAATTGGCGGCGGCAGCGGCGGTATCGCATCGATCAACCGGGCAGCCATGTACGGCCAAAAGTGTGCGCTGATTGAAGCCAAAGAGCTGGGCGGCACCTGTGTAAACGTGGGTTGTGTACCGAAAAAAGTCATGTGGCACGCGGCGCAGATCGCCGAGGCCATCCATCAGTACGGCCCGGACTACGGCTTCGACACCACCGTCAACGCCTTCGACTGGAAGAAGCTGGTCGCCAACCGCACCGCCTATATCGACCGCATCCACAATTCCTACGATAACGTGCTGGGCAAGAACAAGGTCGACGTGATCAAAGGCTTCGCGCGCTTCGTAGATGCGCACACCGTGGAAGTGAACGGCGAGACCATCACCGCCGACCACATCCTGATCGCCACCGGCGGCCGCCCGAGCCACCCGGCTATTCCGGGCGCGGAATACGGCATCGACTCCGACGGCTTCTTTGAGCTGGACGCCATGCCGAAGCGCGTCGCCGTAGTCGGGGCCGGCTATATCGCCGTGGAGATCGCCGGCGTGCTGAACGCGCTGGGCGCGGAAACGCACCTGTTCGTGCGCAAGCACGCGCCGCTGCGCACCTTCGATCCGATGATCGTCGAAACCCTGGTGGAAGTGATGAACACCGAAGGGCCGAGCCTGCACACCGAATCGGTGCCGAAAGCGATCGTCAAGAACGCCGACGGCAGCCTGACGCTGCAGCTGGAAAACGGCAAAGCATTCACCGTCGACTGCCTGATTTGGGCCATCGGCCGCGAACCGGCGACCGACAACCTGAACCTCGGCGTTACCGGGGTGAAGACCAACGAGCAGGGCTACATTGACGTCGATAAGTTCCAGAACACCAACGTCAAAGGCATCTACGCGGTGGGCGACAACACCGGCGCGGTAGAGCTGACCCCGGTCGCCGTGGCCGCCGGCCGCCGCCTGTCCGAGCGCCTGTTCAACAACAAGCCGGACGAACACCTGGATTACAGCAATATCGCCACCGTGGTGTTCAGCCACCCGCCGATCGGCACTATCGGCCTGACCGAGCCGGAAGCTATCGAGAAGTTCGGCGCGGACAACGTGAAGGTGTACAAATCCTCCTTCACCGCCATGTACAGCGCTGTGACGCAGCACCGCCAGCCGTGCCGCATGAAGCTGGTGTGCGCAGGTAAGGAAGAGAAGATCGTCGGCCTGCACGGCATCGGCTTCGGCATGGATGAAATCCTGCAGGGCTTCGCGGTAGCGGTGAAGATGGGCGCCACCAAGAAGGACTTCGACAACACCGTGGCCATCCACCCGACCGCGGCGGAAGAGTTCGTTACCATGCGCTGAGGCGCAACCTCGCCGGGTTCCGGCGCGTAACAGGCCAGGCGCGCAAGCGTCTGGCTTTTTTATTTATCTCGCTCGCCTCACGGCGCCCGGCGGTAATGATCGCGAAGAAACACCGGCAAATCGTTCGCCGGCGAGGCGAAGGGCACCTGATAGAGCATATCGCCGACAAAACCGCGATGATAGGTCGCGTGGTTGACGACATGCAGCACGATTTCATGGCGCGTCATGCGGCCTTCCCCCCCGCCGACGAACTCGAACTGCACCACCTGCGCCAGCGCCTCGGGTGACCAGTTGTCCACCTGTTCGATATACCAGCGGTCCATTTCCTCCACCGCACACCGCAAGTCGTCAAGCGCAGGCGTTTGCTCGGTGTTGCGCGCGAGGTAGCCATGTTTTCGACCTTGCAGATGGTGCCTGAAGATATCGTCCACCACATACACATGATTCAAGGTATGCACCATATTGCCAAAACGGGTCGGCCGCTGCCGCAAGGCTTCACCGGCCGGCAAGGACATCACGGTGTCAAAGGTCAGCGCATTCGCCCACGCTTTGTAACGTACCAGCATTTTCAAGGTATCGATGGCCGTTGCAGACATACTGCTCACTCCTTATCGGATGAAAATCGATATTCCGTTCAGTCGCACGCAGTGCGGCGACGCGTTCTACGCCGTGCCAATCCCTTGCAACCGCCCTTCGACCTGAGTGCGTGTATTGCCGCCCACCCAAATCCGGCCCCCCTCGTCGCGGGTGATATGCACGTGCCCGTTGCGCCCACGACAGCGGCCCTGAGCGGCAATATATCCGCCGCTGACCACGCCGCTTGCGAACAACCACTGGGCCAGGGAGGCATTGAGACTGCCGGTGACCGGATCTTCGACGATAGCGCCAAGATGATCGCTCAAAAAAGCGCGCACTTCGAAGGCTGCGTCACCCTCAGCATGTGGGCCGACGACGCCAATGTCCACTCTGCGCGGCCAGCTTCTCGCCGGCGTCAGGGAAAGCACCCGCTCGGCGCTGGCCAGCCGGATCCCCAGCCACCCCGGGCCATTATCGATCCAGGCGGCATCGAGCACCTCATCAGACGCGATCCCCAAAAATCGCAACGCGTCGGCTAACGTCTCTCCTGACGGCGCCCCGGAACGAATCAACGGTGGCGCGGCAAAACATAACCGCCCGCCCGCGCGACGAATGCTCACCAATCCTGCTCCGCACTCCTGGATGATCTCCGTCTCGTTGCTGGGCGCCCCTCCCATAGCGAGCCAGGCATGGCAACTGCCCAACGTCGGATGCCCGGCAAACGGCATTTCACGATCCAGCGTGAATATTCGCACCCGGTAATCCGCCTGCGGGTGCGTCGGCGGCAGTAAAAAGGCCGTCTCCGACAGGTTGAACCAACGCGTCAAGCGCTGCATGTCCTCCGTCGACAACGCTCCGGCGCCCGCGATCACCGCCAACGGATTGCCGGCGAGTGGCCCGGCGCCAAAGACATCCACCATCTGCATGCCAAAAACCATCGCTTCTCTCCTCAGGTTAACGCCGGGCGTGCGTGATTACCCCCGCGATATCAACAGCTCCAGGCCCACGCAAGCAAACAACAACGCAAGCATGCCTTCAATCCAGCGCCTCACCCGGGTATAAAACGCGATCATCGGCGCCGTTGAGAACAGCAGGGCATACCCCCCGAAAATCGTCACGCCGAGCAACGCACAACCGCCGATAATCGCCGGTAAAACACCTTCAGGCGCCCCTTGTCGCAAACCCAGCGACATGATCGCCATCCAGGACATGATGGCCTTGGGATTACCGAGATGCATCAGCACGCCCTGCCGATACAACTTCCGATAAGATCGCCCGCCATCCCCTGCCGCTATCCCTGTCGAGACGGGAGACGCCCGTAATGCGGATTGGCCGGCGCGCAGCGCCAGATACAGCATATACACGCCGCCGACGATTTTGATGGCCCGCAGCGCCTGCGCATACGTAGCCAGCACGGCGGAAAGGCCGGTCGCCGCCAGCAGTGCCCAGCACAGCGATCCGGTCACCACCCCGGCCGCCAGCGCCAGTGCGGGTGAGCGGCCGTCACGCATCGCCACGCCCATGATCGCCATGTTGCTGGGGCCCGGGCTGGCAGTAGCGAGAAGGTATGCGCCATAAACCAACGCAAGCTGACTGACATTCATGGAAAAACTCCGCTGACCCGCCTTGCGGCCGAGACGTTGTTGAAAACTCAGGGACTCTTCACCAACATAGTATGTGTTACACTTTTCACCTATTTAAATAGTGTCACGTGACACTATTCGTTTTTCGGAGCATCACCATGCGGCTTCAATCGCCCTGGCAACCTCGCCTGGCCAATGCGGAAGTCACCACCGTCGAGCGGCTGGTGCTGGCGTTAGGCGACGACATTATCGAGGGTAAACTGCAGGGTGGCGATCGTCTGCCGGCCCACCGTACGCTCGCCTGGCAATTGGAGATCGGTCTGGGCACGGTGACCAAAGCCTATGCCATCCTCGAACGACGCGGGTTGGTACGCAGCGTGAAAGGCCGCGGGATGTTCGTGGCGATTCGCCGCGCCCGTGAAAAACGCGAAATCGATCTTTCGTCCAATGCGCCGCCGGCGATGCTGACCGATCGTTTGCTGACGCGCACGCTGGCCGGTATTGCGCGGAAAATGGATGCGAACCATTTGAACATCTATGCCCCTCCGACCGGGCATCTGGAGCACCGACGTTTGTTGACCCGCTGGCTCGAAAACGTCGGCGTCACGATCGAACCGTCGAATCTGGCGCTGACCAGCAATGCCCGGCAGGCGATTTCACTGGCTTTTGACCTGGCCTGCGGGCCACGCGGGACGATACTGACGGAGAGAATCACCTATCCCGGCGCGATCGCGCTGGCCCGGCGCCAAGGCCATTGCTTGATCGGTATCGATATCGATGCGCAAGGCATGGTGCCGCAAGCGCTGTCTAGCGCGCTTGAGCGTGTTTCCTGCGGCCATACTGCGGTCTATCTGACCCCGACGCTGCATAACCCGACAACGGCCACCATGAGCGCCGAGCGCAGGCAGGCTATCATCGAGATATGCCGGCAGGCGGATGTCTGGATCATCGAGGATGGCGTGTATGCCCTGGGGCATTCAGCAGCGCCTGCGCTCGCGACATTGGCACCCGAGCGGGTGTTCCATGTCAATGGTCTGTCGAAAACGCTCGGCCCGGGGCTGCGGATCGGTATGCTGACTCTGCCGCCCGGTATGCAAAACGCGGCGGAAGAAGCCTTGCAAGATATTCCCTTCGCGCCTTCGCCACTGTCTTGCGCAGTGGTGGGGGAGTGGCTGTCCAGCGGCGCGATCGAGGCGATACCGCAAGCGTTGCGCCATGAGGCTCAGCGCAGAGTGCATCTGGCCACCTCGATATTCGACGCCGGCGAATGCGTATCGCATCCCGACGCTTATCATGTCTGGCTGCCGATGCCGCGCGAAACCGCCGAGTCTGTGGCCGCCGCCGCCGCATTGGCCAACATAAAAGTGACGCCGCCGGACACCGTGATGGTGGACCGCGACGAACGGGCAACGGGCATTCGCCTGTGCCTGGGTTCCCCTTCGTTGGACGAACTAACGGCAGGCCTGACGCAGCTGGCGCAGCTGTTGAAAGCACATCGGAACGGCTGACAAACGGAAGGGAAAGGTTACGCGCACGGGTCGTCCGGCTCAGGCCTGTTCTTTTTGTGCGGTTTACTATTCCCTTCGCACCCGCCTGCTTTTTCTGCCATTATTCTGCCTGATAAATTAGCGGGACTGATACAACCTCCCCGCGCCTCTGGAGAACACCGATGCTGTTCAAACTATGCAAAACCCTTGCGATGGCCTGTGTGGCCCTGATTATCGCCCAGAGCAGCGCGCTCAGCTTTACCCTGGAAGTGGCGGGCAAGATCGACAACGTGACCGACCCGGTCAAAAAAAGCTATCTGTTCACCGATAAGCAGCTGTTGGCGATGCCGGTGCGCAGCATCACCACCTCCACGTCCTGGACGCCGCAGAGAAAATTCGAAGGGATCTCGGTGGCCGATATCCTGGAGCGCGTCGGCGCCAAGGGCGAGACGCTGACCTTCTACGCGCTGAACGATTATTACATCGACGTGCCGCTGTCCGACGTCAAGAAATACAATATGATCCTGGCCTACAAGATGGACGGGGAGATGCTGAAGCTCAGAAACTTCGGCCCGCTGTTCCTGGTGTACCCGCGCGACGCCGCCGGGCCTGAGCTGAACTCGCCGTTGTACAATTCGCGCTTTATCTGGCAAGTCGACAGGATCGTGATCAAATGAAGCTGACGACCTTTAAGAACGGCAGCAGGCTGGCGATCCCGGCCATCTTCGCCGCGCTGTTTTTAGTGGCTTCGACCGTCACGCTCTATTACTACAGCGCCACTCTGTCGAAGAAAGGGCTGTATGCCATCGCCGGCACGCAGGAGAACTACTCGTGGTCGATCGCCAAGTTCTCCATCAAGCTGGCGGAGTTCGACACGCTGGTCGAGCAGCAAAGCCATGCCGCGCAGGTGGACAACGACAACCTGCGGCTGCGGTTCGAAATCCTCTATTCGCGCTTTTACGTGCTGGAAACCGTCTCCGAATCGACCCAGCCGCTGTACGCCGAGCCGGGTTACCCGGAAGTGGTCAAACAGATGCGCCTGCAGATGGATCGCATCGATAAGCTGCTGGACAGCCCGAAAATCGACTTCAGCCAGGTGTCCGCGGCCATGAGGGCCATCAAACCTTACGCCATCGAAATGGCCAACCTGACCGACCACGCAGAGGTGAAGCAGCGCACCGCCGCCTATGAGGATTACATCGAGAAACGGCACATCATTTTCTATGGGTTGGTGATCGTCATGTTCTCGGTGATCGCGCTGATCGCCATCACCCTGATCGTGTTCCGTCAGCAGCGGCTGACCATTCGCCAGCAGGCCAAGGCCATTGAGGCGGAGAAAGCGACACGCACCAAAAACGCCTTCCTCGGCGCCATCGGCCACGAACTGCGCACCTCATTGCAGAGCGTGATGTCGGCCATCGACGTGCTGGTGAACACCCGGGTGTCGGCGGAGCATGCGGACACTTTCCAGCGGCTGGAGACCGCCGCGCAGCAAATCGAAAGCCAGATGAAGGATCTGACCGACTACGCGCACCTCGACAGCGGCATGATGGAATTGCGCATCGTGCCGTTCGACGCGCAGAAGCTGATCGCGGAAACCGCCAACGAAATCGCCACCCTGACCCGCAAAGAACAGGTCAAACTGAGCTGCGAAGTGGAATGCAGCCACCTGTTGGTGCACTCCGATCCGCTGCGCATCCGGCAGATTATCGTCAACCTGCTGACCAACGCCTACAAATACACCGAAAGCGGCAGCATTACGCTGCACAGCTGCCTGCGCCGCCAGCCGGGCGGCAATTCGTTGATTATCGAAGTGACCGACACCGGCATCGGTATCGAAAAAGACCAGCTCGATCAGATCTTCAAACCCTTTACCCAGTTGGATCAGTCGCATACTAAACAGTATGCCGGCGTCGGGATGGGGCTGGCGATCGTGCACGGCCTGGTGACGCTGCTCAACGGCACCATCACGGTATACAGCGAAATCAAGAAAGGCAGCACCTTTATCGTCAGCATTCCGGTGCAGATCAGTGAAGACGAACGTGCCGACGAGCCCGCCGCCGCCAATGCCTCTCTGCAGCAGAAGCCGCAGCAGGTGCTGGTGGTGGATGACAACAAGTCGGTGGGTGACGCCTTTGCGGCGCTATTGGACAAGCTGGGCTATCAGCACGAACTGTGCGACTCGCCGGAACGTGCGCTGCAGAAGCTGCTCAGACGCCCTTACGACGCGCTGTTGCTGGATCTGCAGATGCCGGGCATCGACGGGGCCGCCCTGGCCAGGCAGCTGCGCAACCGTCGCGGCCCCAACCGCCATGTGCCGATCATCGGCATCAGCGCCTATACGCCTGAGCAGCTGACGGCGGACCAGCGCGCCCTGTTCGACAACTACCTGATGAAGCCGGTCCGGCTGGATGCGCTGTCGAGCGCGCTGGCCGAGGTGTTCCCCGCTAAAGATTAAAACAGCGTTGCAGTGCGGCTTCGATCACATGGAGCCGCACCGGCTTTTCATAAGGGCCGAGCACGTCGTACTCGCGCATCGCCTGAGCGATCTCCGACTCACGTCGGTCGGTCCCCAGCTCGCCGGTCAGCACCAGTACCGGCGCGTCCGGGTTGTCAGAGGCGCGGATGGTGGCGATACAGCGATCCGCCGTTTCCTCACCGATCAGCCAGTCCACCACGTAGCCGTCGAACAGGCTTTGCTGCAACGCCTGACAGAAACTGTCGACGTCGTAAAACGCCACCGCGTTGAAGCCGCAGCCGCCGAGATACTTGGCCAGCTCATCGGCCGCCTGATGCGAATCGTCCAATACCGCGATGCTCAGCCGCTCGTCGTCACCGAAGCCGGGCCGGATTTCGATCAGATCGACGCCGTAACGCGGGCCTGCCGGCGCCTCATCGGCGCGATAGATATGCCACTGCCCTTCCACGCGCAGCGCCACAAATTCCGCCGGCCGCCCGGCAGGAAGCTCGTCGCTGACGTGCCCGACGCAAGGTATCGCCACACCCGCCACGAAAAAGATGGCATCGCGCGCCATGTTTGGCTCGGTGGGTTCGTGTTCGGCGCTCAAATCGGCGATCGCCGCCGGCGTTTCTCCCAACGCGGCCGCGACGCTGTTGATCTGTTCCAGCGTCCAGGGGCTTTGCCCTTTCAGTTTGCGGTGCGCATGTGAAAAACTCAGATCCAAGATGCGGCTGAGTTCGCGAGCATGCTGACGTTTTCCAATTCCGTAATGTAAAAACAGCTCCCTGACCCGATTGGCAATCGACTGTGAATCGAATTTTTGGTGATTGTTATCCATTTGTTCCTTCGATTTTTTTTACTGATTTATCAGTCGTTTTGATTATTTCCGCTGAAAAAGCCACATCAAAAACTAGCATCTCATGCAATTATGCGTTAAAAACGTTGCTTGACATACCATGTTGCATCGTCAAACATGGTATCAAAAGAGACATACAGCAATACACTATAAAAAATAACACCAGCACGTTTTTTAATAATAACCATAGTAACACCAGGGAAAATTTGTTCCGTTGCCGCTACTGAGACGATGAGCACATCGCTCGGACTGCGCAAATCAAACGGGGCTTGAGCCTTTAGCGCTAATCTGTTTTACCCACTTTTAAGCCGGGATCCGTCAGGGTCCCGGTTTTTTATTGCCCTGGCGCCGCGCCATCATACGGACTCACCCCGCAGCCGCAAATAAAAACGGAGCCGGCATGCCGGCTCCGTTGTCCTTGAGATTGCCGCTGAAGGTCAGAAGCGCCAGGTGAAGCCGGCGTTGACGCTGTTGTCCTGGTGGTGCTGCGACAGCAGCCCGCCGTAGCCCAGCGACAGCATGGCGTTCTCATTCACCGCCACTTCCGCTCCCGCCTTCAGCACCATCCCGTCGCGCGAGACCGGTACGCTGTCCACCACGAACGGCGCATTGCCGCCGTTGAACCGCAGCCCGGTGCCTCGCTCCAGACCGCCGTACTGATGCTGCCACCCCAGCTCGCTGCGCAGCGCCACCGTCGTGCCCGGGCTCACCTGCCAGGCGGTGTCCGCACGCAGGCCCAGCGTCGACACCGTCGCATCCGTGTGCTGCTTGTCGCCGCGCAATGCCGCCGCGCCGCCACTTTCCGCGATGCCGTTGTTCTCGAAGTTCACGTACGCCAGGTTCACGAACGGCTCCAGGTTCAGCCACTCACCCTGCACGCTGTAGCCCGCTTCCGCGAACAGCTGCTCGGTGCGCGCGCTGTACTTCGCCGTGTCGCGGTCCGACTGCATCCCGTAGTTCACCGACCGTTTGGTGTCGATGCGATGCCAGGTGTAGCCCGCCCCGCCGCGCAGCGCCAGCGCCCCGAACTGCTTGTCGCCGTACGCCGCCAGGTGGTAGTTGTCGCTGTCCGCCTTCGACCCGTACCCGCCGTGCAGCGAGGTGCGGGTGTAGCCGGTCGCCACCCCCAGCCGCCAGTCGTCCGCCGCCGCCGAGTCCAGCCCCACCAGCACCCCGTAGGTCGAGGCCTAATAACCCGTGGCGTTGGCGTCGCCCGACGCGTGGTCCCACGCCCCCAGCAGCTGCGCCCAGGCCCCGCCCTCGTCCGCCTTGATGGCCGACGAGCTCGCCAGCCCTTCCGCCTGACGCAGACGCCCGTTCAGCGCCTCACGCAGGTAGCGGCTGTCGTTCACCAGCGCCGACGCGATATCCGCATGGATTTGCCCGGACAGCTGACGGAACGCCTGCCGCGCCTCGCCCGCCGTGCCGCTGTTGAGCAGGCTTTCGTACACCGGGTTGCCCGCCGCCAGCGCATCCGCCGCCGCCGCCACCGCCCGCTCGTTCGCCGTCTGCGCCACGCTGGCGAAGCTGGTGCCATTGCGCCCGACGCTCAGCGTCACCCCGGCCGGCTGGTAGCTCAGCCCGGTGCCGAGGAACAGGTAGTTCGGCGCCACCGCGTCAAACTGCCCGCTCACCCCCTGCTGCGCGCTCAGGATGGTGTACTGCTGGCCCAGCAGGCTGCGCACTTCGCTTTGCGTCAGCAGGTTGGGGCTGTTCTCCAGCGTCACCGCCACCTCGCCGCCGCCGATCGTCGCCGATCCGCTGCTCTGGATCCGATCGCTCTGGCCATTCGCCCCCACTTCCACCGCGTAGCGCGACCCCGGTTCGAAGCTGACGTTGCCCGCCACATTCAGGGTGCCGATCGAGTTGCCCGGCGCCATGGTGCCGCCCTGACGGGCGGCCAGCGAACCGACCGTGCCGCTGCCGCCGACGATGCCGCCGTTCTGCACGCTGACGGCCGAGGTGACCGAGCCGTTGACTGCCAACCGCCCCTGATTGACCAGCGTCGGGCCGGCATAGGTGTTGGCGCCGGTCATGACCAGCGTGCCCATCCCTTCTTTGGTGAGGCCGCCGTGGCCAGAGATGTTGTTGGAGTAAACTTCCAGCTCGCAGCTGATGTCGTCACACTTCCTGGCGTGCAGCGTGCCGGCATCCACCTCGGCACCCAGGCCCGGAATATTGGCGACAAACTGGGTCGAGCCGTAGGCCACGCCCGTCGGATCCGGGATGCGGAACTCCGCAGGAATATCGTCGACGGTATAGAACATGCCCGGACCGTTGATGGCCTTGCCCAGGTTAATCATCCCCCAGCCGTAGAGCGCGTCGATGCCCGGCGCGCCCATGTCGGTGGCGGTGGTTTTCAGCACGTCGGCAATCTGCGCCGAGCTCATGTACGGGAAGCGCTGCAGCAACACCGCCACCGCGCCGGTGACGTGCGGCGTCGCCATCGAGGTGCCGTTTTTATTGCCGTAGTCCGACACCAGGTTGGCCGGATCGGAACCGTTGGCCACGGTGCTGTAGATTTTGCTGCCCGGCGACGAGACGCAGAAGCTGGCGGTATAGCCGCAGCGGGAAGAGAAGCTGCTGATGGTGTAAGGCACGCTGTTGGTCGATGCCGCATCCTGCGCCACGCTGGCGACCGATAGCCAATTCGGCGCAATGTCCGGCACGAAGTAGGCCAGCCCACTGATCACATCCGGCTGGTTGTAGTTGCCGTCGTTCCCGGCGGCGAACAGCACCAGAATATTTTTGCGCGCCGCGTCGATAGCGCCCTGATAGCCTGCGCCGGCCAGGCTGCCGAGCAGCGGTTTGACCTGATCGAATTGTTCCTGCGCATCCTTCAGCTCAAAGTGCAGCGCGTTAGGATCGCGGCCGCCATCGGACAGAAAGTCGGGAATACTGACGCCCCAGCTGTTGTTGATCACCCGCACGCCGCTGTTGATCATCGCCTGCCAGCCGGCATTGGTGACGGCGCCGTCCAGGCCGAGGAATTCGCCGTAGGCCGGGCCGTCGTTGTCGTTATCGACACTGATCACCTGCGAATCGAAGGCCACGCCGTGCATCCCGACGCCGTCGCGGTTGGCGGCGCTGATGCCCGCAACGTGCACCCCGTGATTGCTCAGCATGCCCTGTGAGCCGCTGTAGAAGTGGAAGGTGCCGTCGAAGTAAAAGCGGTCACCGGCGTTAATGCCCGGCCGGTGCGGATCGGTGTAGGCGCGATAGCCTTCGGTGACCACGTTGATCAGTTTGCCGTCGCCGGCGAACTCGGGATGGCGGTTGACCGGGGTATCGAAAATGCCCACCTTCTGCCCTTTGCCGGTATAGCCGGCGGCATAGGCCTCATCGGCGTGGATCGCCCCCAGCCCCCAGTTGGCGTTGAATTCGGCGTTGCGCCAGCTGGCCGGATCGCCGGCTTGACCGTTCACCTCGTGCGGCGCCGCCTGCGCATACCCCGCCAGCGCCATGCAGCAGACCAGCGCGTTCAGCCGCCACGGCGAGCGACGAGCGTTTCCTTTGTTATCAAAACCCATTGTTGTTGTCATTTCCTTACCTTTTGCTTGTTATTGGCCGACGCCCCAGGTGCGCCGGGTTCTCATTAGCAGGATGTGAAAAAGGAACCGCCCGCAGACGGTTCCCCTACAAGGATTGAGTCGATGGTGCTTGTGCTTAGAAGCGCCAGGTGAAGCCGGCGTTGACGCTGTTGTCCTGGTGGTGCTGCGACAGCAGCCCGCCGTAGCCCAGCGACAGCGTGGCGTTCTCATTCACCGCCACTTCCGCTCCCGCCTTCAGCACCATCCCGTCGCGCGAGACCGGTACGCTGTCCACCACGAACGGCGCGTTGCCACCGTTGAACCGCAGCCCGGTGCCTCGCTCCAGACCGCCGTACTGATGCTGCCACCCCAGCTCGCTGCGCAGCGCCACCGTCGTGCCCGGGCTCACCTGCCAGGCGGTGTCCGCACGCAGGCCCAGCGTCGACACCGTCGCATCCGTGTGCTGCTTGTCGCCGCGCAATGCCGCCGCGCCGCCGCTTTCCGCGATGCCGTTGTTCTCGAAGTTCACGTACGCCAGGTTCACAAACGGCTCCAGGTTCAGCCACTCACCCTGCACGCTGTAGCCCGCTTCCGCGAACAGCTGCTCGGTGCGCGCGCTGTACTTCGCCGTGTCGCGGTCCGACTGCATCCCGTAGTTCACCGACCGCTTGGTGTCGATGCGATGCCAGGTGTAGCCCGCCCCGCCGCGCAGCGCCAGCGCCCCGAACTGCTTGTCGCCGTACGCCGCCAGGTGGTAGTTGTCGCTGTCCGCCTTCGACCCGTACCCGCCGTGCAGCGAGGTGCGGGTGTAGCCGGTCGCCACCCCCAGCCGCCAGTCGTCCGCCGCCGCCGAGTCCAGCCCCACCAACACCCCGTAGGTCGAGGCCTGATAACCCGTGGCGTTGGCGTCGCCCGACGCGTGGTCCCACGCCCCCAGCAGCTGCGCCCAGGCCCCGCCTTCATCCGCCTTGATGGCCGACGAGCTCGCCAGCCCTTCCGCCTGACGCAGACGCCCGTTCAGCGCCTCACGCAGGTAGCGGCTGTCGTTCACCAGCGCCGACGCGATATCCGCATGGATTTGCCCCGACAGCTGACGGAACGCCTGCCGCGCCTCGCCCGCCGTGCCGCTGTTGAGCAGGCTTTCGTACACCGGGTTGCCCGCCGCCAGCGCATCCGCCGCCGCCGCCACCGCCCGCTCGTTCGCCGTCTGCGCCACGCTGGCGAAGCTGGTGCCATTGCGCCCGACGCTCAGCGTTACTCCGGTCGGCTGGTAGCTCAGCCCGGTGCCGAGGAACAGGTAGTTCAGCGCCACCGCATCAAACTGCCCGCTCACCCCCTGCTGCGCGCTCAGGATGGTGTACTGCTGGCCCAGCAGGCTGCGCACTTCGCTTTGCGTCAGCAGGTTGGGGCTGTTCTCCAGCGTCACCGCCACCTCGCCGCCGCCGATCGTCGCCGATCCGCTGCTCTGGATCCGATCGCTCTGGCCATTCGCCCCCACTTCCACCGCGTAGCGCGACCCCGGTTCGAAGCTGACGTTGCCCGCCACGTTCAGGGTGCCGATCGAGTTGCCCGGCGCCACGGTGCCGCCCTGACGGGCGGTCAGCGAACCGACCGTGCCGCTGCCGCCGACGATGCCGCCGTTCTGCACGCTGACGGCCGAGGTGACCGAGCCGTTGACTGCCAGCCGCCCCTGATTGACCAGCGTCGGGCCGGCATAGGTGTTGTTACCCGTCAGCACCAGGGTGCCGATGCCCTGCTTGGTCAGGCCGCCGTGGCCGGAGATGTCGTTGTTCCAGAAGTCCAGGCCGCACAGTACATCGCTGCAGACGCGCTCGGTCGGTTTGCCCTTGTCCAGCACCGCGCCGACGCCCGGCAAATCCACCACGAACTGGGTCGGGCCGTAGGCCACACCCGTCGGATCCGGGATGCGGAACTCCGCAGGAATATCCTCGACGGTCACCAACATGCCCGGGCCGTTGATGGCCTTGCCCAGGTTGATCATCCCCCAGCCGTAGAGCGCGTCGATGCCCGGCGCGCCCATGTCGGTGGCGGTGGTTTTCAGCACTTCCGCCACCTGTGCGCCATTCAAATACGGGAAACGCTCCATCAGCACCGCAACGCTGCCGGCCACGTGCGGCGCCGCCATCGAGGTGCCGCTGTATTTGGCGTAGCCGGTCGTCAGATTCTCCACGCTGGTGCCTTCGATTACCGAGCTGTATACCCGGGTGCCCGGTGCCGAGACGCACAAACTGGCGGTGTAGCCGCAGCGGGAAGAGAAGGTGCTGATGCTGTAATCGCCGGTATTGGTGGGATCCTGCAGGCTGGCGACCGACAGCCAGTTCGGCGCGATGTCCGGCACGAAATACGCCAGGCCGGCCATGGCGTCCGGGTTGTTGAGGTTGCCGTCGTTGCCGGCGGCGAAGATGGTGACCACGCCGCTACGCGCCGCATCGATCGCGCCCTGATAGGCGCCGCCGGGCTTGGTGCCCAGGATCACGCTAATCTGATCGAACTGCTTTTGCGCGTCGTTCACCGTGAAGTGCGGATAAGCCGGGTCATACCCGCCTTTATCGAACTTCTCAGTGATGCCAATGCCCCAGCTGTTGTTGATGATGCGCGCGCCGCTGGCCACCAGCGCATTCCAACCGGCCTGGTAAACCGCGCCGTCGTTACCGAGGATGATGCCGTCTTCTGGACCGGGATCGCCGTTTTCGGCGCTGATGATCTGCGCATTGAACGCCACGCCGTGCATAGCGCCGCCGTCGCGGCTGCCGGCGGCGATGCCGCCCACGTGAGTGCCATGCGAACCGAGCGTGCCATCGGAATCCACGCTCGGCGTACCGTCATAACGGAAAACGTCGCCTTTTTTTACCGGAATATAGGGATCGGTGTATTCACGAATGCCTTCGGTGACCAGATTGATCACCTTATTCTCACCGGCAAATTCGGGGTGCTTAGCGTAGACCGGCTGATCGAAAATGCCGAGTTTGATGCCTTTGCCGGTATAACCGGCGGCGTAGGCCTGGTCGGCGTGGATCGCCCCCAGCCCCCATTCCGCGTTGAATTCACTGCTGCGCCAGCTGGCCGGATCGCCCGCTTTGCCGTTCTCTATATAGGTGGCAGCCTGCGCCCCGCCGATCGCCGTCAGGCAGATCAGCATCGCGCTCCATTGTGCGCGATGAACTCCGATTTCAGGCCAGCCGAAGGCCGCCCGAGCGGATTTGACTCCTCTAAGTTTCTTCTCCATCCCAGATACCGTCCGTTGTTGTTTGCAAATGTTTTATAAGATTTTTTGTGTAACAGTTTGGTAACACCAAATAAATAAAGCACAACAATCTCAAGTGCGCTTAATGTGTCATCCGGCAGTCAGGAGGGAGGAGAGAAAGTTTCAGGGGTGAATCAGGCCAGTGCCGATAAGAAATGGCAATGACGCTTACCGGCATCGAAGCGGCAATAACAAGTGGAGAAATAAATTATAATTCACTAATAAATAAAGATATAATTCAGAATGGAGTGATGAGTGTGGCCGCCTGAAAAGTGCTTCACAGGCGTCTTTTATCACTTTTTATTATAAATTTTGCCAATATTCACTTAGTGAATTATGCTGGATTTTCACTCAGCCATCGGCAAAAATTGGATTATCCTGCTGATGTTTTTTTGCGGTTCATCGCGTCCTCTTCCGCCTGACGCAGGATGGCTTTGGCCATCCATTGCGTGACGTCCTGAATGCTCTCAAGCTCAAGCCCCCAGATATCTTTCAACACCAGGAACACTTCCGAGCCGTAAATCAGCGAGAAAGCATAAATCACTCTCTGCAGAGAGTCCGGCGGCAGTTTGCCCTGCAGCGGTTCTACCGCCAGCGTCAACAAACGCTTGCGGTTGCCGCGCACGAATTTTTCACCCGGTGTAGCGTTCGCCCACTGCTGCAAAGAGAGCTGCAGTGCCGCGCGCAATGCACCCTCGTGCCGCTCCATCTGAGGATAGGCGAAGGTCAGCAACTGCTGGATGCGCTTCAGGGCATCATCGTCTTGCGGGCGCCATTCCAGAATAGGTCCCAGGCTTTCCGCCACCACGGCGCTAATCAGCGCACTCTGGGTCGGAAAGTAGCGATAAGCCGTCGCGCGCGAGACCTGTGCATGCGTCGCCAGTTCGGTGATCGAAGGAAACGCCCCTTCGTCATACAACGCCATCGCGCTGGCCAGCAACAAACGGTAGGTTTTTGCCCGGGTGGAGGTCAATGAAGGATCGAACGGAGTGGAAAAAGCATCTATCGGCACATAAACCTCATGCATCTGCACACGCTTGCGCAACAGAGGATGCGCCTCTGTCGACTGGCCGCCGGCAAAGCGTCGGCCACATTGAAAAGCTCAAAAATGAGACAGAAGTCCCATTTTGCATCGAGCAGCCCTTGCAAAAATGATACTGCCGTCTCATTATATAAATACATTAATCAATTTAATTTAAATGCCAACACCAGGGCACTAAAAAAATATAATATATTAATTTTCAAATAAAAATTATAATTCCCTCGGAAAAATACATGAGAAACACTTCAAATTTTGTCTATATTGCTACCACAGCAGATACCAAAGGACAAGAGTTGGAGTACGTACAGCGATTGATCGCTGCCCTGAATTTACCTACGCGAACCGTCGATCTCTCCACCCGCAGCCTGCCGTTTGATTCCCCCGCCGATATCAGCCCAGAGGACGTTGCCCGCCACCATCCGGCAGGCGCCGGCGCGGTCTTCTGTGCCAGCCGCGGCCAGGCGATCGCGGCCATGGCAACCGCTTTCGAACGCTTTATCCTGACGCGCCGCGATATTGCTGCCCTGCTTGGTCTGGGCGGCTCCGGCGGCACCGCCATCATCACGCCGGCCATGCAGCTGCTGCCGATCGGCCTGCCGAAAATAATGGTCTCAAGCATGGCGGCGGGAGACGTTTCCCCCTATGTCGGCGCCAGTGATATCAACATGCTGTATTCGGTCACCGATCTCGCCGGCCTGAACCGCATCTCGCGACGGGTGCTCGGCAATGCGGCGCGCCAGATAGCCGGCGCAGTGCACTTCGCCGCCGTCGACTATGACGACCACAAACCCGCGATCGGCCTGACGACGTTTGGTGTCACCACACCCTGCGTTCAGGCGTTAGTTGCCGAACTGGGATCGCAATGGGATTGTCTGACGTTTCATGCGACCGGCAGCGGCGGCAGATCGTTGGAAAAACTGATCGATAACCGCCAGCTGCACGGCGCCATCGATTTGACCACCACCGAAGTGGCCGATTACCTGTTTGGCGGCGTGCTGCCCTGCACTACAGATCGTTTCGGCGCCATCGCACGTACCGGCATCCCGTGCGTGCTTTCCTGCGGCGCGATAGACATGATTAACTTCGGCGCGCCGCATACGATACCGGCTCGCTATACCAACCGTCTGCGTCACCCTCACAACCCGCAAGTGACGCTGGTGCGCACCAGCGTGCGGGAGAATGCGTTAATGGGGCGTTGGATGGGCGAAAAGATCAATGCCTGCGTAGGCGAAGTGCGTTTCGTTATCCCAACGGGCGGCGTATCGGCTTTGGATGCGCCCGGACAACCGTTCTGGGATCCGGCGGCGCTGGCCGCCTTTATGCAAGCGCTGGAAGAAACGGTACACGCCACCGACAAACGCCGGGTGATAAAAACGCCTTATCATATTAACGACCCATGCTTTGCCCAGGCCGTAGCCGAACAGTTCCGGTACATTGTCGGCGGAGAATGATTATCACTCACTGCATAGCCTGCCAGTGATAACGCCAAATAGAAAAAGGGCCAGACAAATAGTCTGGCCCTTTTTTATTCATCGCGAGCGGATATTACTGACCGGAGGACATCTGCTCCTTCATTTTATTCATGTGGTCCATCATCTTTTGCTCACGTTTCTGATAATTCTCATTGTATTGTTTTTTCTGCTCAGGCGTCAGCAGGTTATACATTTTATTTTCCGCTTTGGCGCGCTCCAGCATGCGTTCGGATTGCGCTTTGCCGATCGCGTCAATTTGCGCCTTCGCCTTCGCTTCGTCAAAGCTGTCGGAAGCGACCAGATTGTGCAGCGCCTGGCGTTCCTCTTTCATGCCCGGCCCGCGCTTCTGGTGCGACTCTTTCATGATATCGCGCATCTGCTGGCGCTGTTGCTCGGTCAGGTTCAGCCCGGCGAACGGGCCGCCTTTGCCTTCACCCTTGTGATGCATCATTTTCATCGGTGCCGCATCCGCCGCCGGCGCCGTCGTGTCGGCAGCGAACGCTGCGGAAGCAGAACCCAGAGCCAGCGTGGAAGCAATAAATAAAGCCGTCAATTTACGCATAATCATTTCCTTAAAAGTTTTTCTTCATCAGGAGCGCTGTACGTTAACAGGCTCATCGTCGTCGGAGATAATAATAGGCTGATAAATTTCAAGTAATGAGAGGGTGTGTAAACTTTTTAAAACCCGTCTCGGATTTATTCACCAATTATGAGAAAACTATGAAGATGGCGTTTATTTGATGGAAATTTTAATTTCCCGGCAAAAATCCCCCCGGTGGAGTTATTTTTCCGTTTTCCCCTCACCGCTATAATTTACTCGCCTGCAAGGCAACCTTGCATCAACCGTTTTCCGACAGCAGGGGAAATCAGTACAAGCATCATACGATCCGATGTTCTCCTACACTTGAAGACAAGCGGCCGCCGGGCGACGTTTACACCGCAAAACTAATCATTGCTTATATAATAGTTTCTATCACCCGCCCCGCCTGTGAAAACCTGTTATATGATGCACAGAGGCGTACGGCGATCGCTTTCGGGCCAACAGACTGCCCGGAGCTGCGCCGGCCGCCCGCCCGTGCTCTTTTGAGGAATTGTCATGCCCGCAGACCAAGGCCCTGAGCTTCTTAGCGCTCACTTCGGCACCCAAAGCCCCCACTGGCGGCTGGCGTTTGACAGCCATGCCCTGGAGCTGTCCGCCGTTAAGGGCAAAGCCCACGTCGCGGTGGCGCTCAGCGCCATGGAAGCGGCGAAAATCCGCCGTCTGACCGGCGTGACCGCCAGTCTCGAGCTGACCATTACGCTAGCCGGTGAACCGCTGCATCTGCATCTGGTCGGGCGCCGCGTCAACAACCTCGAATGGGCGGGCACCGCTTCCGCCTTCAGCGACACCCAATCCGTGGCGCGCGACCTGGTGCACGGTCTCTCCTTCGCCGAGCAGGTGGTGTCCGAAGCCAACTCGGTGATCGTGATCGTCGATCAGCACGGCCGCATTCAGCGTTTCAACCGGCTGAGCGAGGAGTACACCGGGCTGCGCGAACACGAGGTGATCGGCAAAAACGTTTTCCAGCTATTTATGAGCCCGGAAGAAGCCGCCGCCTCGCGGCGCAACATCGCCGGCTTCTTTCGCAACGGTTCGTCCTATGAGGTGGAACGCTGGGTAAAGACGGTCAAGGGTGAACGGCTGTTCCTGTTCCGCAACAAATTCGTGCACAGCGGCAGCGGCAAAAACGAGGTATATCTTATCTGCTCCGGTACCGACATCACCGAAGAACGCCGGGCGCAGGAACGGCTGCGGGTGCTGGCCAACACCGATCTCATCACCGGCCTGCCAAACCGTAACGCCATACAGGACAAGATCAATCACGCCATCGCCACGCGCGGCGAAGAGAGTTTCGGCCTGGTGTACCTCGATCTCGACAACTTCAAAAAGGTCAACGACGCCTACGGCCATATGTTCGGCGATCGGCTGCTGGTCGAGGTCGCGCTGGCGATCCTCGGCTGCCTGAGCCCGGATCAGGTGCTCGCCCGCCTCGGCGGCGACGAATTCTTGGTGCTGGCGCCGCAAACCGATCGCGAGCGCCTGCAAACGCTGGCGCAGCGCATTATCGACAGGCTGAAGACCCCTTTCCGCATCGGTCTGATTGAGGTGTATACCGGCTGTTCAATCGGCATCGCGCTGTGCCCGGAGCACGGCAACGATCTCGACAGCCTGATCCGCAGCGCCGATACCGCCATGTACGTCGCCAAGGAGCATGGCAAACGCACCTATACCGTCTTCTCGCCGGAGATGAACAAGCGCGTCGCCGAGTACATGTGGCTGGACACCAACCTGCGCAAAGGGCTGGAGCAAAATCAGCTGGTGCTGTATTACCAGCCTAAAATCGACGCACGCAGCGGCGAAGTGCACAGCGTGGAAGCGTTGGTGCGCTGGGATTCGCCGGAGCGCGGTCTGATCCCGCCGCTGCAGTTCATTTCCTACGCCGAGGAGTCCGGCCTGATCGGCCCGCTCGGCCAATGGGTGCTGCAGACCGCCGCCGGGCAGGCGGCGCAGTGGCAAGAACAGGGCTTGAATCTGCGAGTGGCGGTCAACCTCTCTGCCCGGCAGCTGGCCGATGACAGCATCGTCAACGACTTGCTCGGGGTGCTGCGCCGTCACCGTATGGCCCCCTGTCTGCTGGACTTCGAGTTGACCGAAAGCAGCCTGATTGAAGACGAGAACCGCGCGCGCTCACTGATCACCCGGCTGCGCGAACTGGGCGCACAGGTGCATCTCGACGACTTTGGCACCGGCTATTCGTCGCTGGCGCAGCTGGCGCGCATTCCGCTGGACGCCATCAAGCTGGATAAAAGCTTCGTGCGCGGGGTGAATTTCAACCCGGTATCGCAATCGCTGGTGCGCGCGATCGTCGCGGCGGCGGAGGCGTTGGCCTTCCGCGTGATCGCCGAAGGGGTGGAGACCGAGAGCGAAAACCAGTTCCTCGACGAGGTCGGCGTGGACGAAAAACAGGGCTTTCTGTTTGCGCGGCCAATGCTCCCGGAACAGCTGGAGCATTGGCTGCAGTCCTATCGCCCGCGCTCACCCTCCGCATGAGGCGGGCGCGTTAACGTTAGCCGGCACGACGCAGGTTCAGGGTATGGCGATCCTGCAACATCACCAGCCGCTCGATGTAGGCGCGGTCTTTTTCCTCGATGGTAAAGGCTGAGTGCACCCAATCTTCGGTAATGTCCATCAGCTCCGAACGCGTCAGCTGCAACACGCGCTGACGCGCCCGCAGCATGGCGCGCATGCCATTGAGCTTCGGCCGGATGGTATCGATAAAGGTGCGCGTCGCCATGTAGGCGTCGCCGGGCTGGAACAGCTGGTCCACCAACCCGCGGCTCTCGAACCATTCTGCGGTGTGCGACTCGCCGCCCCAAATCAGCTCCTCGGCCAAGCGCATGCCCGCCTTGCGCGCCACCAGCGAGTAACCGCCCATACCGGGAAACAGGTTGAACGCGATCTCCGGAAACCCCATGCGCGCGTTGTTCTGCGCCAGCACGAAATGGTGCGCCAGCGCCGCTTCAAAACCGCCGCCCAACGCGCTGCCCTCGATCATCGCAATGCTGACCGCGCCGGTGTCGAAACCGCGCGCCGCCGCATGCACGCAGTCGATGCAGGCGCGCGCGTAGGCCATCATCGCCTCGCGCTTGCGGTTTTTGATCGCTTCGGCGAAGAACTGCAGATCGCCGCCGACGTTGAACATGTTCGGCACCAGCGAGCCGGTGACCCAAAAATCGAACCGCAGCGAAGACTCCTTCGCCGCCTGCGCCAGCGTCATGATGTCTTCGATCAGCGCCTGGTTGAAGCAGGGGCGCGGCGCGGCGCGCAGCAGCATCCACATAATGTGCCGCCCTTCTTCATAGTAGGCGGAAAGCTGCGACAGATTGCCCGCTTCGGTAAACGGACGGCAGGTGGGATGATTAAGCAATTTCATAAGACCTTCCAGTTTTTCTGTTGATGACGGATGAGACCGTTCCAGCCCCTACGGCTGCAGCGGAGCGGCGGTCGGCAAAGCGCGACGCCACATCATGAGTAAACGCTTTCTCGCCGACGAAACAGATAAAAATTGGAGGTAGGGAAGTGAAAAAAACCGAGGCGCCACGCGGTTTTCATAGGAATTTTACCTATCGGTCCCTCCCCGGCATTTCATGCCGGGCGCTAACGCGCTAAGCTCGGAAAATAACCGTTTGCCGCCCCGGCGCTCAAAACGCCGCGGGGCTTTGGCTATAATCAATGCTGAAACATGCCGTTTAACGTTAAGGAAATCGTGAAGTAATGCCTACAGGACCAGACCAGGAACAGCGCCAGCCCTCACAAAACACGCCGCCGAAGCCGCTTATCGCCATCAAGACCGGCCATGAGACCCTCGACCGCCGCATCGGTGGTTTTTCACGTCTGATTGAACGCATCAAAGCCTGGCCGAGCGTGGCGCACCTGCTGCGTGCGGCCGAACGCTTTAACGATCGGCTGGGTAGCCAGTTCGGCGCCGCCATCACCTATTTTTCATTCCTTTCGCTGATCCCGATCCTGATGGTGTCGTTCGCCGCCGCCGGCTTCGTGCTGGCCTCCAATCCGGATCTGCTGGCCCGATTGATCAACCGCATCGTCGGCAGCATCAGCGATCCGACGCTGGCCAGCACGCTGAAGAACACCGTCAACACCGCCATTCAGCAGCGCACCACCGTGGGGTTGACCGGTCTGGCGCTGGCGCTCTATTCCGGCATCAGCTGGATGGGCAACCTGCGTGAAGCGATCCGCGCGCAGTCGCGCGATGTCTGGGAGCGCAATCCGCAGGATCAGGAGAAAATCTACTTCAAGTACACCCGCGACTTCATCTCGCTGACCGGCCTGGTGGTCGCGCTGATCATTACGCTGTCGCTGACTTCGGTCGCCGGGTCGGCGCAGGCGGCGATCGTCAATGCGCTGGGGCTGGACGGCATCGAATGGCTGCGGCCGGCGCTGACGCTGATCGCGCTGTCGATCTCGATTTTCGCCAACTATCTGCTGTTCCTGTGGATTTTCTGGATGCTGCCGCGCCACAAACCGAAGAAAAAAGCGCTGCTGCGCGGCACCTTGCTCGCCGCCATCGGCTTTGAGGTGATCAAGTTCGTGATGACGATGACGCTGCCGCAGGTAGCGAAGTCGCCTTCCGGCGCGGCCTTCGGTTCGGTGATCGGACTGATGGCGTTCTTCTACTTCTTCGCCCGTTTGACGCTGTTTTGCGCCGCCTGGATCGCGACCGCCGACTACAAAGGCGACAAAGCGTTGCCGGAACGCGAGCCGCCGGCGCGCTGAAGCCATGCAATCATGCCGGTGTTATCGCACACACCGGCACTTTCCCCTGGTTAATAACCAAAAAACCAGTCAATTCATCTGAATCGTGCGGTAAGCCATCCGGCAAACCAGCATAACAAACTGCCACATCACTTTTCTTTGCCGTTTTTTCAGCCATTCCCTCTGCACGAAAGCCATTTCTCAACGTTTAACGCTGCAGAAAAGAATCCTGGTAAAACATTAGTCTTTTTAACCGGTTAGGCGCGGCATTGCCCAAAGCGCCCGCGTTGAAAACGCCGCATGCTGTCACTAAGATGGATTTTTACCCCTTCCAACAATAAGAAATATTATGCAAGCCACCATCGCACCCCCACTCGACGCCGACGAGGCATCCACACCGGTGAACTCCCGCGGGAAAGTCATCGTCGCCTCACTGGTCGGCACCGCCATCGAGTTCTTCGACTTTTACATCTATGCCACCGCGGCCGTGATCGTGTTCCCGCATATTTTCTTCCCGCAGGGCGACCCGACCACCGCGATGCTGCAGTCGCTGGCCACCTTCGCCGTCGCCTTTGTCGCGCGCCCTATCGGTTCAGCGCTGTTCGGCCACTTCGGCGATCGCGTGGGGCGCAAGGTGACGCTGGTCGCCTCGCTGCTGACCATGGGGGTTTCCACCGTGCTGATCGGCCTGCTGCCGAGCTATGAAACCATCGGCATCTTCGCCCCTATCCTGCTGGCGCTGGCGCGCTTTGGCCAGGGCCTGGGGCTGGGCGGTGAGTGGGGCGGTGCCGCCCTGCTGGCGACGGAGAACGCGCCGGCCAAAAAGCGCGCGCTGTACGGCTCTTTCCCCCAGTTGGGTGCGCCGATCGGCTTCTTCTTCGCCAACGGCACTTTCCTGCTGCTCTCCTGGCTGCTGAGCGACCAGCAATTTATGGAATGGGGCTGGCGCGTGCCGTTCATCCTCTCCGCGGCGCTGGTGCTGATTGGCCTGTATGTTCGGGTATCGCTGCATGAAACGCCGGTGTTCGCCAAAGCGGCCAAGGCCGGCAAACAGGTGAAAGTGCCGCTCGGCACGCTGCTGAGCAAGCATCTGAAAGCCACCATCCTCGGCACCTTCATCATGCTGGCGACCTACACGCTGTTTTATCTGATGACGGTGTATTCGATGACTTACGGCACCGCGCCGCAGCCGCTGGGCCTCGGCTACTCCCGCAATAGCTTCCTGTGGATGCTGATGGTGGCGGTGATCGGTTTCGGCGTGATGGTGCCGATCGCCGGCCTGCTGGCGGACGCGTTCGGCCGCCGCAAGACCATGATCGCCATTACCCTGTTGATGATCGGCTTCGCGTTCCTGTTCCCGACCCTGCTCGGTTCCGGCAACCAGGCGCTGGTGATGGGCTTCCTGCTGTGCGGCCTGAGCATCATGGGGCTGACCTTTGGCCCGATGGGCGCGCTGCTGCCGGAGCTGTTCCCTACCGAAGTGCGCTATACCGGCGCGTCGTTCTCCTACAACGTCGCGTCGATCCTCGGCGCGTCCGTGGCGCCTTATATCGCCACCTGGCTGGCGGCCCATTACGGGCTGTTCTACGTCGGCATGTACCTGGCGGCAATGGCCGGGCTGACGCTGCTGGCCCTGCTGCTGATGAAAGAAACCCGCCACCAGTCGCTGTGATCCCCTATGGCCCCCCTCACTGCGGGGGGCCGCACGCGTTGTTCGTTTCCTGTCATAAAACCGGGCTATGCTGGATGTTTATCTCGGTAATAGGATCGGCCGATGTCTCTGCGTCGTGGGGTATTTATCTGCGTTGCGCTGCTGGCGGCTCTCGCCATCGCGCTCTATTACGGGTTGAAACCTGACCATCCCGATGCGCTGTGGCGCATCGTCAGCCAGCAATGTCTACCCAATCAACAAGCGCATGACAACCCGGCGCCCTGCGCGCAGGTGGATGTGCCGGCCGGCTTCGTGGTGTTTAAAGATCGCAACGGACCGCTGCAATACCTGCTGATGCCCAGCGCCAAAATCACCGGGATAGAAAGCCCGGCGGTGCTGGACGCCGACACGCCGAATTTCTTCGCCCAGGCCTGGCGCGCGCGCCACGTGATGGCGGAACGCTATGGCAAACCGATTGACGACGGCGATATTTCACTGGCGATCAACTCGGAATATGGCCGCACGCAAAACCAGCTGCATATTCATATCTCCTGCCTGTTGCCGGCGGTCAAACAGCGGCTGGCGCAGATCGGCCCCGATTTCATCGATCAATGGCAACCGCTGCCCGGTGGTCTGTTGGGGCATGATTATCTGGGACGGCGGGTGACCCCCGCCGAGCTGGAACAACAGGGCGCCTTCCGCCTGTTGGCCTCCGGCCTGCCGCGCGCCGACGGGCGCATGGGCAGCTTCGGCCTGGCGATGACCGCGCTGCCGGATGGTGATTTCCTGCTGCTGGCGACCGAGCGCAGCCTGCTGCCGTTCACCCTGGCCTCGGCGGAAGAGATCCAGGATCACGACTGCCGGCTGCTCACGCCGCCGCCGCGCGCCTGATTATTTTTTGCCTTTCATCTCCCTCAGGATCTGCCCGCACTGGTTCTCCTCGCCGCCTTCACTGGGCGAGACCAGCGCCAGCAGCGCCGCCGCCGGCGTCAGCACCGCCCCCAACGCTACCGCCGCCGCGCCGCGCGCGATCAGCGGCCCGGCTTTCACCCCGGCGTCCGGGTGCTTGAAGGTGCCTTTCACGTACAGCGGCGAACGCAGGGTCAGCACGCGCATCCCCTTGCTTTCCGGATCGATGGATAAATCCAGCCGTTCGGTGGCGAGGTTGGTGTTGCCGGTGATGTTGATCACCGCGTTCTCGGTGTCGAACACGAACAGCCGCGGCGCGGCGACGCCGCTGCGGATGCCGACGTCCGCCGCCGCGCAGTTGATGCCCACCACGTCGTCGCCGAACAGTTGCGCCACCAGATAGTTGCCGACGTTCAGGCCAAGGATCTCCATCAGGCTACGGCTGATCACCCCGTTATTGATCAACAGGCGCAGGTCGCCGTTGCTGGTCGCCAGCAGCTCGGCCACCGAATTGCCGCTGCCCGCCAGCCTGGCGTCGCCGTTCATCTGCCCGAGGCTGCGCTTCATCGCCGCTACGTTCGGCAACAGCTGTTTGAGCTGGAGTTTGCGCGCGTGCATATCCACCTGGCCACGCATCGGCTTTTTGCCGCCGTCGAGGCGCACGACGGCGTTCAGGCTGCCGCCCGCCATGCCGAAGCGCAGCGGATCTAGGCGCAGTTCGCCATTGTTCAGCTTCAGGTGCGTGGCCAAATCGCTCAGCGGCAAATCGCTGCCGCGTTCAATGCGTGCGGCGGCAAACTTCACGTCCGCATCCATCTTGCGCCAGCTTTGCGTATCGAACTGTTCGACCGGCAGCACTTTATCCGCCGGCTGGCGGCTCTTCTCGCCGCGCCCGGCTTTGGCGGCGTTGGAGTCCGCGCCGATCAGCGGCGCCAGATCCGCCAACCTCAGCTGCCGGGAGCTCACCGCACCGCTCAGCGTCGGCCGCGGTTTACCAGCAACGTATTTCAAGTCGCCGTGAATGTCGCTGTCGCCGATTTTGCCGTCGAATTTCTGATATTCGAACACGGCGCCGCCCGGCTGATGCAGGCGGGCAATCAGATGGCCATCGGTCGCATACGGCGGCGTGTTCGGCAGCAGCACGCCGGTCAAGCCATAGAGGTTACCCAGGCTTTCGCCGGAAAATTTCAGCTGCACGTCCAGGCCGCCGAGATTCAGCGGATCGGACAAGGTGCCCGCCACCGCCACCCGGGTGCTGCCGGAGCGCACGTCGGCCTGTAGTGGGAACGGCAAATCGGCGCTCTGCAGCGACAGCATGCCGCCAATCTTGCCGCTGCCGCTCAGCGGTTCGCCGTTATATTTGCCCTTGACCTGCCAACCGAAGACGTAGTCAGGGGTGGCGGCCTTGCCGCCGCTCTGTTTGCCGGTCACTTCACTGAACGGCAGCGGTTTGCCGAGCGGGTCGATGACGGCGCGGAAGTCCGCCTTCAGGGTGGCGTCTTTAAAAGCGATCTGCCCCTTGTCGAACACGATGTCATGAACGGTGAACGACCAAGTGGAAGGCGGTTGCTGCGGATCCTGGCCAGCGGCCAGGTCAAACGTCCAGTTGTTGTCGCCGTTAGCCAGCCGTTGCAACGACGCATTCGGCTGCTTGAGCCAGATGCGCGGGATCAGCAGTTCTTTTCTCAGCAGCGCCAGCGGTGCGATGCTGGCGTCGACGCGCTGCAGCGTCACCATACTGTCGCCGGGCATGTTTTTCGGGTTACCCAGCCACACGTCTTCGGCGTGAATATGCGGCCAGGGCACCCAGGCGCGCCAGCCGCCCTCATCCCGGTTACGCGACCAGTCGACGCCCAGATCGCCGCGGATGGCGAACGGCCGCCGCAGCTCGGCCGACACTTTGTCGTTGATGGTGGGTTTGAGTCGATTCCAGTCGAAGGTAGCGATGAAGATCGCCAGCGCAACGATCGCCAGCAGCACAATGCCGCCAAGCCAGCTGAAAACCTTTCCTGTTCTTGTCATAGGGCTCCCTCAGCACATAAACCGGGCTGCCGAATGAAAGGAAAAGGAATGAGCAGCCCCGTTTAAGCCTAGCTGAGGATAGGCCGGAGTTCACGCCGGCGCGCCGGGCGCGGCGAACAACGTCGGTACGCTGTGCAGAGTTTCAAAGCACGCAGGGCGGGAAAGATAGTAACCCTGCGCAGCCAACGCGCCGGAACGCTGCACCAGCCGCCACTCCTGCTCGGTTTCCACGCCTTCAACGATCACCCCGTCGCTGTGCTGGTTCATCATCTTGATCAGGGTGCCGAGCAACTGTACGCCCTCTTCAGACTGTTTAAGCAAGGTGAACAACTCGCGCGCCACCTTGATGTATTGATAGCGCCAGGCGCCGACGGCGGAGAAGTTGGCCAGCCCGCTGCCGAAATCGTCCAGCCACAGCCGTTCGCCGCCGACAATCTGCTGCAACGGGCGGTTTGACGCCGTTTCGGCGTGCTCCACCAGCTCGAAGCGCAGATAGGGCATCTCGGCGATCTGCCGTTGCAGCTCGCTATGGCGCTGCAACGCTTGCAGCGCCATACCGTCGATATTGACTGACACCATCACCGCGTGGCGAATGAACAACGCCTGCCAGCGCTGCAACAGCGCCAGCTGCTCCTGGATCACCCGCAAACGCTGTGCGACGCCGAGCGAGGCGAAATACTGTTCGGGGGATTGTCGTTTGTCCGGCTCATTCGGGTGATATACCGCCGTCAGCAGCTCCACCGCCAGCAACGCGCCGCTGGTGCGATAAATCGGCTGGAAGGTATACAAGCGCCGGCATTGCCGCCAGTAGCGCCGCGATTTGGCGCAGGCATAGAGGGCAAAACAGGGCGCCAGCAGACCCGAGATCAGGTTGGTTATCATCGGTACTATCGCCGTGGCGGGGAAGTGAGAGCGCTGCCGCTGTTTCTTTACCCAACTTATCGGCCGCGTCGCGTAAAACTTTAAGCACGAATTGCCGCACGGTTTCTTCTTCACCCTGTTTTGGCATGGGCCGATCGCGATCATAAAAAATCAAAACACTGTTTTAATTTATTGACTGCCCCACCGCCTTGCATGGAGACTGGCGGTTGTTGCTTCTTCTTTAGCCAGGGCTTATTGACGATGTCTATCCGAAATCTCGCCGTGATCGGCGAATGCATGATCGAACTGTCGCAGCAGGGCGCGCAGCTGACGCGCGGCTTTGGCGGCGATACCCTCAACACCGCCGTCTACCTCGCCCGCCAAATGCCGGAACAGGCGCTGCAGGTGCATTACGTCACCGCACTCGGCACCGACAGCTTCAGCGGCGAGATGCTGCAGGCCTGGCGGCAAGAGAAGATCGAGACCGGGCTGATTCAGCAGTTGGAAAACAAACTGCCAGGCCTGTACGTGATCGAAACCGACGCCGCCGGCGAACGCACCTTTTACTACTGGCGCAACGACGCCGCCGCCCGGTATTGGCTGGCGGGCCCCCAGGCCGAGACACTGTGCGCCCGGCTGGCGCAGTTCGATTACCTGTACCTCAGCGGCATTAGCCTGGCGATCCTCGCGCCTGCCGACCGCGCGAAGTTGCTGGCGCTGCTGCGCCGCTGCCGCGCCAACGGCGGCCAGGTTATCTTCGATAACAACTATCGCCCGCGCCTGTGGCCCAGCCGTGAGGAAACGCAGCAGGCCTACCGTGAGGTGCTAGCCTGCACCGACATCGCCTTCCTGACGCTGGATGACGAAGAGCTGCTGTGGGGCGCACAGCCGGTTGAACAGGTGGTGGCACGCACGCAGGCGCTCGGCGTCGGTGAGATCGTGATCAAACGCGGCGCGGATGCCTGCCTGGTATTCAGCGTGGAGGGAGAGCGGCTTGAGGTACCGGCGATCACGCTGCCGCCGGAGCGCGTGGTGGATACCACCGCGGCGGGCGACTCTTTCAGCGCCGGTTATCTGGCGGAACGCCTGAACGGCGGCAGCGCCCGGCAGGCGGCTCAGCGCGGCCACCGGCTTGCCGCGACGGTGATCCAACATCGCGGCGCCATCATTCCCGCCGCGGTCATGCCGGAGGCATAAAAAAAGCCGGCATCGCAGCCGGCGTTTTGTTATTTGCCTTGCGGAAAATCAGCCCGCAACGGCGATGCGTTTCATGTCGGTCATGTAGCCACGCAGTTTGCGGCCGACGGTTTCGATAGGGTGGCTGCGCACCGCTTCGTTCACGTCGCGCAGCTGCGCGTTGTCCACCGCCGTACCCGCCGCGGCTTTACCCAAATCGCCCGCCTGCAGGGTGGTCATGAAGTCCTTCAGCAACGGCACCGCCGCGTTGGCGAACAGGTAGTTGCCGTACTCTGCGGTATCGGAGATGACCACGTTCATTTCATACAAACGCTTACGCGCAATGGTGTTGGCGATCAACGGCAGCTCGTGCAGCGACTCGTAGTAAGCCGACTCTTCGATGATGCCGGCATCGACCATGGTTTCGAACGCCAGCTCAACGCCCGCTTTCACCATCGCCACCATCAGCACGCCGTGATCGAAGTACTCTTGCTCGCTGATTTTTCCTTCAAACTGCGGCGCATTCTCGAACGCGGTTTTGCCGGTCTCTTCGCGCCAGGTCAGCAATTTCACATCGTCTTCCGCCCAGTCGGCCATCATGCCGCTCGAGAAAGCGCCGGAGATGATGTCGTCCATGTGCTTCTGGAACAGCGGCGCCATGATGGTTTTCAGCTGTTCGGACAGCGCATAGGCACGCAGCTTGGCCGGGTTGGACAGGCGATCCATCATCAGGGTGATACCGCCCTGCTTCAGCGCTTCGGTGATGGTTTCCCAGCCGAACTGAATCAGTTTCTCGGCGTAAGCCGGATCGGTTCCCTCAGCAACCAGCTTGTCGAAGCACAGCAGCGAACCCGCCTGCAGCATGCCGCACAGAATGGTCTGCTCGCCCATCAGGTCGGATTTCACTTCGGCGACGAAGGAGGACTCCAGCACGCCGGCGCGGTGGCCGCCGGTCGCCGCCGCCCAGGCCTTGGCGATCGCCATGCCTTCGCCTTTCGGATCGTTTTCCGGGTGAACCGCAATCAGGGTCGGCACGCCGAAGCCGCGTTTGTACTCTTCGCGCACTTCGGTGCCCGGGCATTTCGGCGCGACCATCACCACGGTGATGTCTTTACGCACCTGCTCACCCACTTCAACGATGTTGAAGCCGTGGGAGTAACCCAGCGCAGCGCCGTCTTTCATCAGCGGCTGCACCGCACGCACCACGGAAGAGTGCTGCTTGTCCGGGGTCAGGTTGACCACCAGATCCGCCTGCGGGATCAGGTCTTCGTAGGTGCCGACCTTAAAGCCGTTTTCGGTCGCCTTGCGCCAGGAAGCGCGCTTCTCGTCGATCGCTTCTTTGCGCAGGGCATAGGCAACGTCCAGACCGGAATCGCGCATGTTCAGCCCCTGGTTCAGACCCTGGGCGCCACAGCCGACAATCACCACTTTTTTACCTTTCAGGTAGCCGGCTTCGTCAGCAAATTCGTCGCGCGCCATAAAGCGGCATTTACCCAATTGCGCCAACTGCTGACGCAGGTTCAATGTGTTGAAATAGTTAGCCATGGTGGTACTCCGGTTTGATGTTGTCTTGCATTGTTATTTTCATTCCCCGCCCTGTCTGTGCGGAGATTCGTTAAACTCAATGTATAACAGGAAATGCGTTGCTTAAATTGATATATTGAGAACGTGATATTGCAATTTTTGCAACACTCTCACTGCGAGCGCATCGATATGGATTTACGTGATTTAAAGCTGTTCCTGCATCTGGCCGAAAGCCATCACTTCGGGCGCACCGCCAAGGCGATGCACGTCAGCCCGTCGACGCTCTCCCGCCAGATCCAGCGGCTGGAAGAGATCCTCGGGCAGCCGCTGTTCCTGCGCGATAACCGCACCGTGCAGCTGACCGACGCCGGCGAACAGCTGAAAGAATTCGCCCAGCAAACGCTGCTGCAGTATCAGCAGCTGAAGCACTCGCTCGGCCAGCACGGCCCTTCGCTGAGCGGCGAACTGCGGCTGTTCTGCTCGGTGACCGCGGCGTACAGCCACCTGCCGCCGATCCTCGATCGCTTCCGCGCTCAGCACCCGCTGGTTGAGATTAAGCTGACCACCGGCGACGCCGCCGATGCGGTCGACAAGGTGCAATCCAACGAGGCCGATCTCGGCATAGCCGGCCGGCCGGAAACGCTGCCCACCAGCGTGGCGTTCACCAAAATCGGCGAAATTCCGCTGGTGCTGATCGCGCCGGCGCTGCCCTGCGCGGTGCGCAGCCAGGCGTTCGCCGACAAGCCCGACTGGACCGAAATCCCGTTCATCCTGCCGGAGCACGGCCCTTCGCGAAAACGCATCGAGCTGTGGTTCCGCCGCCACCGCATCAGCAATCCGCTGATTTACGCCACCGTCGGCGGCCACGAAGCCATCGTGTCGATGGTCGCTCTGGGCTGCGGCATCGCACTGATCCCGAGCGTGGTGGTGGACAACAGCCCAGAGCCGGTACGCAACCGCATCTCGCAGCTGGATAACATCTCGATGGTCGAACCGTTCGAGCTGGGGGTCTGCGTCCAGAAAAAGCGCCTCAGCGATCCGCTGATCGATGCCTTTTGGCGCTTGCTGCATCCCCGCTAACGCGGGGCTTTTAAAGGTCCGCCGGATCGACCTGCTTCATCGCCTCTACCTGCATCAGCCAGTGGTAGAGCGGCTCAAGCTGCAAAAATGCCCCGGCCAGCAGCGGCGCCAGTTCGGCGCTGAACAGCTTTTCCACTTCGCTGTCAGTCACCATCACCGCGAACGATTTGCGGTTGTACCAGGTGGCGATCTCCGCCGCCTGCTCCTTAACCAGCGGGCGCTTGTAGTTTTCGCCCACCAGCTCGAATGGCGGCCGGCAGCAGGCGGCCACCTCAAGGAAAGGCTGCGGCCGCTGCCTCAGCGTATGGCGGAACAGATCCATGGTCGGCTTGTTGGCGCTGTAGTAGCCGAGCCCATAGCGCAGCATGTCCGGCCCCAGTTCGAAAAAGTAGACCGGCGCGTCTTTCCAGTCTTTGCTCGGGCGCTTGAACGTCAGCCACATGCGGCTGCGGTAGCGCGATTTGTCATGTGAAAAGCGCGTATCGCGATGAATGCGCGACAGCGTTTTGCCGATCGCCGGGCGAGTCTCGAACAGCGGATCGATCGCCAGCATGCCGGGAGCCAGCTGCTCCACCAGCGCGCGAAACGGCGCCAGCAGCTCGCGATCGTAGATGTCGCGGTTGCCGTCGAACCACGCCTTATCGTTCTCGATCCGCACCTGCTGCAGGAAATTCAGACCCTGCTGGCTAAAGCCGGAGAAGGGTTGCGTCATAAGTTTTTCCGTTCTGACGGTTTATCGGGTGTTGCGCAGATCTTCTCTCTGCCAACGGCGTTTGATAAATACGCGCCGACGCGTGCGAAAATAAGCGACATAGAGATAGAACGCCGCCCGGTTGCTGAATAGCGCACCGCCAACCACGCCCCCCAGCAGCATGGCGACAGTGGCGATGCCGGTCGTCCCCGCCGCCCACGCCGCCACGGCGCCAAGGCAAAACAGGCCGAGCATGCCAAGGTAATATTGCAACAATACCACCCCGCTGTTTTTACCCTGCACCAGTTGGAACAGGATCAACGTCATCCACACCGCCACGATCGCGCCGCTGCACATGAGAACGGCGGCGGAAGTCTTGCCGCTCCAGGCGGCCGCCACGTCCGTGGCCAGGCCCATCACGCCCGCCAGCCCCAGCGTCAGGCATACCATCAGCAACATGACATTGCCGACGCCCGGCGGCGACAGCCGCTGGCCCGGCGTCAGGAAATGCTGCTCGAGCGGCGCATCCACGCCGGCGAAAAGCGCGCGATCGCGCGCCGCGATTTGGCGTTCCATCTCCCGGCCCTGCGCGATCAGGCGTTTAATCATCCAGTCCGCCATTACCTCACCATCTGCGGCAATTTCTGCATAATGCCCACAAAATACTGCCCGGTGGTTTTCACATTCACTGGCGCAGACAGGGTGCCGCTGATGCCGCTGCCCACGAACGTCAATGAGTTATTGAGCGCCGAATGCAATTGCTGGCGCAGCCCGTTTTGGATCGCTTCCGTCGGGTAGCGCTTCGGGTATAAGCCGTTCTTCACCATCTCTTTCAAGACGTTATTGGAAATTCCCGGATTTTCCGCCCGAATGATGTTTTCGGTCAGCCGCTTCCTTTCGCTACGGGGCATGCTTTTCAGCCATTCCGTCGCCTTGCGCGCCGAAATGCGGCGCATGGCGCGGTAGGTCATCGCCGCTTCCTTCAGGGCAGCCCCGGCACTGGCCAGCGAGATCACATCGAGCACGGTACTGGTGGCGATATACCACTGTTCTGAGTCGAGCTGAGCCAGTTCATCGCCTTTCCCGTCATAAAGCTTGTTGACGCGGTACAGCCCATTGCCGCACTGCAACGCGCTGGCGGCCATGCCGGCATAGCCCAGATAAGCCACCGCCGAGCTGGTGCCGCCGGTAAACGGCACGGCGACGCTGCCCGACGCCAGTAAAAACACCGATACCAGCAGCGTTCCGCACGACAGCGCGGCCGAGGCCAACTCTTTGCTGACGCTGGGTTTGCTCAACGCTTCCGACAACGTATTGGTCGCGGCAACGCGTGAAGTATGAGCCACCGTTTTGCTGATGACCACGTGGGTAACCTGCGAAGCGTTCGAGTAACCGGTGTGCTGCGTCGGGCGGACTAAAAATGAGTTCTGCCCGTCGGAAAAAATAATGCCCACCCCATGAAAGGCGAGGCTGCAGTCCAGCGAGTCCTGCAAAGCTTGCAGATTAATATCGCGATAGAATTCTTGTACGCCGGTATTGCCCAACAGGCGGGCAAACTCGGCGTTGGTCAAATCGTCTTCGGGGGAACCGAACGGCGTAGAAAAAGCGGTTTTCATTGTCGTGCATCCCTATACGTCAGAAGTCTTGGCAGTATAAAAATGCACGACAAAATCACAACCATGCAACCCATAAACTGACTAACGCGTCACGGTTGCTTATCAATCCGACTCACCCCTGCAAAAAGAAGCGGAACGCCGGGTTGTCGGTTTCGTCGTGGCAATCGTAGCCCAGCGCCTGCAGGTGCCGCTCGAATTCCGGCTCGGTTTGCGCCAGTTCGAAGGCCGCCAGCACCCGGCCGAAGTCGGTGCCGTGGCTGCGATAGTGGAACAGCGAAATGTTCCAGTGCGTACCCAGCGTCTGCAGGAACTTCAGCAGCGCGCCCGGCGACTCCGGAAACTCAAAGCTGTACAGCCGTTCACGCAGCGGCTTCGACGGACGCCCGCCCACCATGTAGCGCACGTGCAGCTTGGCCATCTCGTCATCCGACAGATCCACCACCTGATAACCGTCAGCGTTGAGCTCGTCGATGATTTCCCGCCGTTCGGCGTGCCCACGCGTCAGGCGCACACCGACAAAAATACAGGCGTTGTCGGCATCGGCGTAGCGGTAGTTGAATTCGGTCACCGAGCGGCCGCCCAGCAGCTGGCAGAACTTGAGGAAGCTGCCCTGCTGTTCCGGAATGGTTACCGCCAACAGCGCTTCGCGTTGTTCGCCCAGTTCGCAACGTTCGGAAACGTAGCGCAGCCCATGGAAGTTGAGGTTGGCACCGGACAGCACGTGCGCCAGACGCTCACCCTGAATGTTGTGCTGCTGGACGTACTTTTTCAGCCCCGCCAGCGCCAGCGCGCCGGAAGGTTCAGCAATCGCACGCACGTCCTCGAACAGATCTTTGACCGCCGCGCAGATAGCGTCGCTGTCCACGGTGATCACGTCGTCCAGATACTCACGGCACAGGCGGAAGGTTTCGTCGCCGATGCGCTTCACCGCCACGCCTTCGGCGAACAGCCCGACGCGCGCCAGATCCACCGGATGGCCGGCATCCAGCGCCGCGCGCAGGCAGGCGGAGTCTTCCGCTTCGACGCCAATCACTTTGATCTGCGGCATCAGTTGCTTGATCAGCACCGCCACCCCGGCAGCCAGGCCGCCGCCGCCGACCGGCACGAAGACCCGATCAAGATGCGCGTCTTGCTGCAGCAGCTCCATCGCCAACGTGCCCTGGCCGGCGATCACCGTCGGGTGATCGAACGGCGGCACGAAGGTCATTCCTTGCTGTTGGGAAAGCTCGATCGCCTTCGCTTTCGCCTCGTCGAAATTGGCGCCGTGCAGCAGCACTTCGCCGCCGAAACCGCGCACCGCATCCACCTTGATGTCCGCGGTGGACACCGGCATCACGATCAGCGTTTTGATGCCCAGCCGTTTACCGGAGAAGGCGACGCCCTGCGCGTGGTTGCCGGCCGAAGCCGTTACGACGCCGCGCGCCTTCTGCTCTTCGTCCAGCCCGGCGATCATCGCATAGGCCCCGCGCAGCTTGAAGCTGTGCACCGGCTGGCGATCTTCGCGCTTCACCAAAATGGTGTTGCCGAGGCGCGAAGAAATTTTGCTCATGGCTTGCAACGGGGTGACCTGCGCCACCTCGTAGACCGGCGAGCGCAGTACCGCTCGCAGATATTCCGCGCCGCAGGGGGCGCTGGGTAGGGGTTGAGAGACCGCCATGCTGCTTATCCCCCCAGTTTGCTCTTGTCGCGCACCGCGCCTTTGTCGGCGCTGGTGGCCAACGAGGCGTAGGCGCGCAGCGCGAAGGACACCTGACGTTCACGGTTTTTCGGCGTCCAGGCCGCATCGCCGCGCGCCAGTTCCGCCTCATGCCGCGCCGCCAGCTCCTGCTCGCTGACATCCAGTTGGATGCCGCGATGAGGAATGTCGATCGCGATCATGTCGCCGTCCTGCACCAGGGCGATCAGGCCGCCGTTGGCCGCCTCCGGCGAGGCGTGGCCGATGGACAGCCCGGAGGTGCCGCCGGAGAAACGCCCGTCGGTGATCAACGCGCACGCCTTGCCCAGCCCCATCGATTTCAGATATGTGGTTGGGTAAAGCATTTCCTGCATGCCCGGCCCGCCTTTCGGCCCTTCGTAACGGATAACGACCACGTCGCCCGCCACCACTTTGCCGCCGAGGATCGCTTCTACCGCATCATCCTGGCTTTCATAGACTTTGGCAGGGCCGCGGAAAGTGAGGATTTCCTTGTCTACGCCGGCGGTTTTGACGATACAGCCGTTTTCCGCCAGGTTGCCGTACAGCACCGCCAACCCGCCGTCCTGACTGTAGGCGTGCTCGCGGGTACGGATGCAACCCTCTTTGCGGTCGGTGTCCAGCGAATCCCAACGGCAATCCTGCGAAAATGCCTGCGTGGTGCGGATACCGGCCGGCCCGGCGGAGTACATTTTCTTGACGCTTTCGTCACGGGTCAGCATCACGTCGTAGGCTTCCAGCGTCTGCGGCAGGGTCAGCCCCAGCACGTTGTTCACCTCGCGGTTCAGCAAGCCGGCGCGATCCAGCTCGCCGAGGATGCCGATTACGCCGCCGGCGCGGTGCACGTCTTCCATATGGTATTTCTGCGTGCTCGGCGCCACCTTGCACAGATGCGGCACTTTGCGCGACAGGCGATCGATGTCTTCCATGGTGAAGTCCACCTCGCCTTCCTGCGCCGAAGCCAGCAGGTGCAGCACGGTGTTGGTCGAGCCGCCCATGGCGATGTCCAGCGTCATGGCGTTCTCAAACGCCGCCTTGTTGGCGATGTTGCGCGGCAGCGCGCTCTCGTCGTCCTGCTCGTAATAGCGTTTGGTCAGCTCGACGATGCGCTTGCCGGCGTTGAGGAACAGCGCTTTGCGATCGGCATGAGTGGCCAACAGCGAGCCGTTGCCCGGCTGCGACAGGCCCAGCGCCTCAGTCAGGCAGTTCATCGAGTTGGCGGTGAACATGCCGGAGCAGGAGCCGCAGGTCGGGCAGGCGGAACGCTCGATCTGCTCGCTGTCGGCGTCGCTGACGTTCGGGTTAGCGCCCTGGATCATCGCGTCCACCAGATCCAGTTTGATAATCTGGTTGGAGAGTTTGGTTTTGCCGGCTTCCATCGGGCCGCCGGAGACGAAGATCACCGGAATATTCAGGCGCAACGCCGCCATCAGCATGCCCGGGGTGATTTTGTCGCAGTTGGAGATGCACACCATCGCGTCGGCGCAGTGGGCGTTCACCATGTATTCGACCGAGTCGGCGATCAGCTCGCGCGAAGGCAGGGAATAGAGCATGCCGCCGTGGCCCATGGCGATGCCGTCATCCACCGCGATGGTGTTGAACTCTTTGGCCACGCCGCCGGAGGCTTCGATCTGTTCGGCGACCAGTTTGCCCAGATCGCGCAGATGCACGTGGCCCGGCACGAACTGGGTAAAGGAGTTGACCACGGCGATGATCGGCTTACCGAAATCGGCGTCGGTCATCCCGGTCGCGCGCCACAATGCGCGGGCACCCGCCATATTGCGGCCGTGGGTGGTGGTGGCGGAACGGTACTTAGGCATGCTCTTTTCACTCCAAATGTATTTATGACAGGCGGCGAACGAACCGCCTGGATATTCTTATCTGTCTGTCTTGTCGTTACGGATTTACCGGATCCAGCCAGCCGTATTTGTCTTCTGTCTTGCCACTGAACAGGCCGAAGAACGCCTGTTGGATCTGTTTGGTCACCGGGCCGCATTTGCCGATGCCGACCTGAATGCCGTCCACGCTGCGCACCGGCGTGATTTCCGCCGCGGTGCCGGACATGAACACTTCGTCGGCCAGGTACAGCGATTCGCGCGACAGCACCTGCTCACGCACTTCGAAGCCCATGTCTTTCGCCAGCTTGATGATCGCGTCGCGGGTGATGCCCGGCAGCGCCGAAGAGGTAAACGGCGGGGTGTAAATCACGCCGTCTTTCACTTCAAACAGGTTCTCGCCCGCCCCTTCGGAAATGTAACCGTGGACGTCGAGCGCAATGCCTTCCTGATAGCCGTGGCGACGCGCTTCGCTGCCCACCAGCAGAGAGGAAAGATAGTTGCCGCCAGCCTTGGCCGCAGTGGGGATCGTATTAGGTGCGACGCGGTGCCAGGAGGAGACCATCGCGTCGATGCCTTGATCCAGCGCTTCTTCACCCAGATAAGCGCCCCAAGGAAACGCCGCGATAATCACGTCCGTTTTGTAACCGGCCGGCGGGTTGACGCCCATGCCGACATCACCGACGAACACCAGCGGGCGAATATACGCGCTGACCAGGTTGTTCTTGCGCAGCGTGGCGCGGCAGGCTTCCATCAGCTCATCGACGCTTTGCGAAACCGGCATACGGTAGATTTTCGCCGAATCGTGCAGACGCTGCATATGCTCGCGATGACGGAATACCACCGGCCCCAAGTGCGAGTCGTAGCAGCGTACGCCTTCAAACACCGACGTGCCATAATGCAGCGCGTGCGACATCACGTGCACTTTGGCCTCGGCCCAAGGAACCATCTCACCATTGAACCAAATGTAATCGGCTTTCTTTGTCATTGTTATTTATCCTTCTCGGCGCCTCAGGCGCGTATTTGTTGTGATGTTGGCTGCTGGATCTCGACGCAGGAGACGTCCAGTAGTTTGCTTAACTGAGATGACAACAGGGCGACCGGACGCGGGCTGGCAACGGTCAATTCGATATTGATGCTGTCGGCGTTGGCCGGGGAAACCATATTCATAGCACAAACCTGAAAGCCGCGATGACGCACGACCCGCAATACGCGCTCTAACATTTCGGGGCGAAAACGCGCCTGGATCGAGAGTTGATGCTGCATCATGATATTTCCTCCAACATGGTTTCGTTGCCGGCGCCCGGCGGCACCAGCGGCCAGACGTTTTCGAGTTCGTCGATAGAGACCTGCAGCAGATAAGGGCCTTCGGTGTTGAACAGCGCCTCGAGCGCGCCCTCCACCTGATCCTTGCGGCTGATGCGCTGGCCGGGAATGCCGAAGGCGGCGGCCAGCATCAGGAAGTCGGGGTTATCGGACAGGTTGGTTTCGCTGTAGCGACCGTCGAAGAACAGCTGCTGCCATTGACGCACCATTCCGAGGCGCTGGTTGTCCAGCAGCACGATCTTCAGCGGCAGCTGTTTGCGCTTGATGGTGCCCAGCTCCTGCACGTTCATCATGAAGGAGCCATCGCCCGAGACGCAGATCACCGTATCTTGCGGGCGCGCGATCTGGGCCCCTACCGCCGCCGGCACGCCGAACCCCATGGTGCCGAGGCCGCTGGAGGTGATGAAATTCTCCGGGCGTTCGAACGTCATGTGTTGCGCGCTCCACATCTGGTGCTGCCCCACGTCGGTGGTCACCACGCTGTTGGCCGGCTTGCGGGCGGACAGCTGGCGCAAGAACAGCGGCGCGTAGATAGGCTGGCCGGGGTGATCGTAGCGACAGGCGTGCTCGGCTTTCAGCGCCGTCACCTGCTGCTGCCAGGCGGCGATGTTCAGCGGACGCTGCAACGCCGGCAGCAACGTTTTCAAATCGCCCTGCAGGGCGACATGCGCCTGGCGCAGCTTGCTCATTTCCGCCGGGTCGATATCCATGTGGATCACTTTGGCATGCGGTGCGAAGGCGTTCAGTTTGCCGGTCACGCGATCATCGAAACGCGCGCCGACGGCAATCAGCAAATCGCACGCCTGTACCGCCAGGTTGGCAGCCTTGGTACCGTGCATGCCCAACATGCCGAGGTACAGCGGATCTTGCGCATCCGGCGCGCCCAGTCCCTTCAGGGTGGCGACGTTCGGCATACGGGTCACGGCGATAAATTCACGCAGTGCCGGCACCGCCTGCGCCATGCCCACGCCGCCGCCGACGTACAGCATCGGTTTGTGCGCCTGCGCCAGCAGCTCGGCCGCTTCTGCCAACGCCGTCGCCGGGAACATCGGCGCTTCGTCGACCGGCATCAGATGCGGGTGCAAGTCGCCCTGCGCCAGCTGGATGTCTTTCGGGATATCGATCAGCACCGGGCCGGGACGGCCGCCCGCAGCGATGGCAAAGGCTTCCGCCATGATGCCCGGCAAGGCGTCCAGCGACTCCACCAGGAAGCTGTGCTTGGTGCAGGCCAGAGACAGGCCGAGAACATCGATCTCCTGAAAGGCATCGGTGCCGATCAGCGCGGAACCCACCTGACCGGTGATGGCGACAACGGGAACGGAATCGAGCAGCGCATCAGCCAGGCCAGTGATCAGGTTGGTGGCGCCAGGGCCGGAGGTGGCGATGCAAACGCCGACTTTGCCGGTGGCGCGAGCGTAGCCGATGGCGGCCATCGCGGCGCCCTGTTCATGGCGGCACAGCAGGTGTTCCACTCCGCCGTCGTACAGCGCATCGTACACCGGCATGATTGCCCCACCCGGATAGCCGAATACGGTATCCACACCCTGCGCACGCAACGCTTGAACTACCCACTGAGCGCCATTCATAGTTATTTCCCCGCCTTACTTCGACAACCGCAGGATTTTGTTCTGTTTTTCATTCTCTGCCCCTTGCTCCACTTTTCTCTTGCCAATAAAAAACCCCCGGACCTGACGGTGCGGGGGTTCTCTTGCGATTCCGGCTTGTTTGCTAAGCCTTTCTTCGTCCAAGTGCAGCCCCGCACGGTGGGATAATAATCACCACCACGCTAATCACGACTAGGCTAATCACTTGGGCAAAGGCTTTCATAATGGGTTTGTTCACTGTGCTCATTCAGAACTAATGCTTACAGAGGTACCATAGTCGCGCGCGGTATGACAACACTTTTTTTGCGTTATTATTCGGCGCAATCTGGTCATACCTCACGCTAATCGCCCGGATTTCACACGTTGGCGCGCATGTCCGGATTTTTCACCGCGTCGGTGATCGCCTTGCCGCGCGTATCCTTGCCGAAGAACACCAACAGGGCGATCGCCACCGCCACCGAACCGGCGACGATCGCCATCGCCAGGCCATAGTTCTGACCATGATGTTCGGCGATGGTCGCCTGCAGCGTGGCGTTGACCGAGGCGATGAGGTTACCCAGCTGGTACACAAACCCCGGCAGCACCGCGCGCGTGTTGGCCGGCACCAATTCGGTCAGGTAGGTCGGTATCACGCCCCAAGCGCCCTGCACCATGAACTGCATCAGGAAAGCGCCGATCCCCAGCATCAGTGAGCCGCTGGAAAACGCCCACAGCGGGATCACCGGCAGCGCCAGCAACGCGGCGATGATGATCGCTTTTTTGCGGCCGATCTTTTCCGATAACGAACCGAAGAAGACGCCGCCGATAATTGACGCGATATTGTAGCTAATAGCGATAATACTGACGGTTTTTGGATCGAAACCGTGCTGAACTTTCAAAAATACCGGATACAGATCCTGTGTGCCGTGGGAGAAGAAATTGAACGCCGCCATCAACAGCACCAGATAGCAGCACAGCTTCCAGTGGCTCTTCAATACCGGCAGCAAGGCGGTGCTTTCTTTGCGTTCACGCGCCGCCAGCCACACCGGCGACTCCTGCACGCAATAATAAATAAACGGCAGCAGCAGGATCGGCGCCGCGCCGATAACGAACATTCCGCGCCAGCCGACCGTTTCGAACAGCAGGCCGTACACCACCGCCGCCAGCAGATAACCGAACGGATAGCCGGCCTGGAAAATGCCCGACATCAGGCCGCGTGAGCGGTCCGGTATGGTTTCCATCGCCAACGACGACGCCACGCCCCAGATGCCGCCCATCGCAACGCCGTACAACACCCGCAACAGCAAGAAGACCGTCAGCGAGGGCGCAGCGGCGGAGAGCAGCTCAAACACCGAGAAGAAGACAATATTCAACATCAGGATCGGCTTACGGCCATATTTTTCCGCCGCACGCCCGAAGATCAGCGCGCCGATCGGGCGCACCGCCAGCGTGAGCAGAATCGCCAGCGTGACCTGTTCCAGGCCGACGTGAAAGGATTGCGCGATGTCGCTAAGTAAGAATACCAACACGAAAAAATCGAAAGCGTCGAGCGTCCAGCTTGAAAAGCTGGCGATTGCCGCGTTGCGTTGCAGCGGGGTCCAACCAAACATAGTGTTATCCCTACCGTAGAGTACGAAGTCAGGAGGTTTAGCGGCTGCCGGGCAGAATGCGGCGGCGGTCGGGGTTTGTTAAAGAAGTGATTTTTCTTTTAATCAATTGTTAAATACACCCGTTAACCCTATGGTTGCAATGCGTATGGGCCGCTAATATGTTGCAGCCTTCAGCGAATTGTTAATGGGTATTGCCGCAGGTTGCGAGGCGGCTCGCACAATCTCATTTACTGAGATGAAAATCTGCGATTAGGCTGCGAAATTCATGGAAAAATCACCAATAATGTCGCGCAATGCCAGGATGAATCGCGCATCATGTCGCCCTCAGCAAGGAGAGCGACATGTCACTGGCGGTAATCTATAGCCGCGCCATCATCGGCGTTCAGGCCCCTTCCGTGACGGTGGAGGTGCATATCAGCAATGGCCTGCCCGGCCTGACGCTGGTCGGCCTGCCGGAAACCACGGTAAAAGAGGCGCGCGATCGGGTGCGCAGCGCCCTGATCAACAACGGTTTCACCTTTCCCGCCCGGCGCATCACCGTTAATTTGGCCCCCGCCGATCTGCCGAAAGAAGGCGGACGTTACGATCTGCCGATAGCGCTGGCGATCCTCGCCGCCTCCGAGCAATTACCCCTCGCACCGTTGGCGCGCTACGAGTTTCTTGGCGAGCTCGCGCTGTCCGGCTCACTGCGCGCGGTCAGGGGCGCGATCCCGGCGGCGCTGGCGGCGGCTGATGCCGGGCGGCAACTGATCCTCTCGACGGACAACGCCGCCGAAGTCGGCCTGATCGCGCAGTCACACTCCCATACCGCCCAGCACCTGTTGGAAGTCTGCGCTTTTCTGCTCGGCCAGGGCGAACTGCCGGTGGCGGCCACGCCTCCCGCTGCGGACACCGCCTGCGACAGCGCCGATCTGCGCGACATCATCGGCCAGGAGCAGGCCAAGCGGGCACTGGAGATCGCCGCCGCCGGCGGGCATAACCTATTGCTGATTGGGCCGCCCGGCACCGGTAAAACCATGCTGGCCAGCCGCCTAACGGGCCTACTGCCACCGCTCACGGAGCATGAGGCGCTGGAAAGCCTGGCGGTCGCCAGCTTGCAGCATCACATTCCCGCTGCCCTACCATGGCGCCAGAGGCCATTTCGCGCACCGCACCACAGCGCCTCGATGGCGGCATTGGTCGGCGGCGGTTCACTGCCGCGACCGGGTGAGATCTCGATGGCGCATAACGGCGTGCTGTTTCTGGATGAACTGCCGGAATTCGAGCGTAAGGTACTGGATGCGCTGCGTGAGCCGTTGGAATCCGGTGAGATCGTGATTTCACGCGCCAACGCCAAGGTCTGTTTCCCCGCCAGAGTACAACTAATCGCGGCAATGAACCCCAGCCCGACAGGGCATTATCAGGGGTTGCACAATCGCGCCTCACCGCAGCAGGTGTTGCGCTATCTGGCCCGGCTGTCAGGGCCTTTTCTCGACCGTTTCGATCTGTCTATCGAAGTCCCGCTGTTGCCGCCGGGTACACTCAGTCAGCGGAAAACGCATGGAGAAAGCAGCGAACAAGTGCGGAAAAGGGTGCAACAGGCACGCGCCAGGCAGCTCGAACGCGCCGGTAAAGTCAACGCGCTGTTGAGCAACCGCGAAGTGGAACGAGATTGCGTTCTGCAGGCGGCAGACGCCGAGTTTTTGGAAGCGACATTAAACGCGCTGGGGTTATCGGTTCGCGCCTGGCAGCGCATCTTGAAAGTGGCGCGCACGCTGGCGGATTTGGCGGGAGATGCTGAGCTCGACAGATGCCACCTCAGCGAAGCGCTGGGCTATCGCTGTATGGACCGGTTGCTGTTACAACTGCATCGTAGTCTGGAATGAAAATGGGGCCCGCAGGCCCCATCGTCTTTAGTCTTCGCTGTCGCTGTAATCTTCTACAGCGTCAGCCTGCGGTTTACCGCCGGACAGAGTATGGAATTTCTTCGGGCGACGTGTGCGCGCCAGATATTTAGCCCATACTTTTTCCTGCTCGGTAGCCGCTTCGCGCTCACCGCGGCACACTGCGACGAACAGCTGTTCTTCTTCAGTGGCTGGCTGGCGTTTGCCCGAGTCCAGCTCGTTAAACGCGTAGCCGAAGCGCTCTAGCAATTGCGCCTCTTTAATGGTGAAATCGCCGTGACGGGAGAACCCGCGAGGGTAATGTTTATTATCAAAAAAACGATTGGTCGTGGTGAAGCTATCCGCCATCTGACACGCTCCTAATTCTCTTATGGCCGTGCTGTTTATGGCGCGGAGTATTAGATAGGCTTGACAGCGTGTAAAACAAAACATTTAAATCTTAACGACAAATTTTTTTGGAGATAGGTGTGGATACCGAATTACTGAAAACCTTTTTGGAGGTCAGTAGAACGCGTCACTTTGGCAGAGCCGCAGAATCTTTGTACTTAACGCAATCCGCGGTCAGTTTCCGCATCCGTCAGTTAGAAAACCAGTTGGGCGCCAATTTATTTACCCGTCATCGCAATAATATCCGCCTGACGCCTGCCGGCGAGCGGCTTCTGCCCTATGCCGAGAGCCTGATGAACACCTGGCAGTTGGCGAAGAAGGAGGTCGTGCGTTCGCTGCAACACACCGAGTTGTCGATCGGCGCTACCGCTTCGCTGTGGGAGGCCTATCTGACCCCCTGGTTGCAAGCGCTCTATCAACAACGCGAGGCTCTGCAGCTAGAAGCCAGGGTGGCATTAAGGCACTCTTTGGTAAAACAACTGCATGAAAGGCAGCTCGATTTACTGATCACCACTGAACCGCCGAAGATGGATGAGTTGGCCAGCCAGCAGCTGAGCAATTTCTCATTACGCCTGTTCTCATCCGCTTATCGTGACAAACAGGCCCCAATGCCCTACATCAAGCTGGAATGGGGAGCCGACTTCCACCAACAGGAAAACCGCATGTTGGAAGGTGATAACGTGCCGGTGCTTACCACCACCTCTGCCCACCTGACGCGTCAGCTGTTGGAAACCACGGGCGGATGCGCTTTCCTGCCCAGCCAGTGGGAAAAAGAGTATCCACAGCTGGTGGCCGCCGCCGAGATCCCGCCGATTATCCGCCCGCTGTATGCCGTCTGGTTGCAAAATAGCGATCAACAGCCTTTGATTCGGCAATTACTTAAAATACCTTTAAATACCGCAGCCTAAAGCGTTATGACGGCCTTAAACGCCGTCATCGTGGTAATGACTGTCTATCACGCAAAAACGCGCTCATCGCCTTCTGAGAGAAGATAATGTAAAACGATATAAGAATCAGGAGGCCGGCAGGGCAGAGTTCGGAGGAACATGAAGCAACCAGGATCGGGTAAACATCGGCACATAGCGCCCATGAGATCTGTTCCAAAACGGTAAAGAAGAGAAATAATAGGCAAAAAAAAACCCTTTGCTTTCGCAAAGGGTTCTTAATATGGCAGGGGCGGAGAGACTCGAACTCGCGACACCCGGTTTTGGAGACCGGTGCTCTACCAACTGAGCTACGCCCCTAAATCTCGCTTAACATTATGCCTGCTGATAAAGCAGGCATAATTAAATAAGTGGCGGAACGGACGGGGCTCGAACCCGCGACCCCCTGCGTGACAGGCAGGTATTCTAACCAACTGAACTACCGCTCCACCGATTCTTTTACGTCGCATCTCTCGATGCCGGCAAATTCGCGCTCTGCGATTTGCGCATTACCAGTCGTCACACTGATAACGTTTATTTGATGCCTGGCAGTGTCCTACTCTCGCATGGGGAGACCCCACACTACCATCGGCGCTACGGCGTTTCACTTCTGAGTTCGGCATGGGGTCAGGTGGGACCACCGCGCTATTGCCGCCAGGCAAAT